>CALLAF010000019.1 GCA_938002605.1 uncultured Paracoccaceae bacterium
GGTTCGATTTGCCCGGTGAGCATCCCAAAGAGCGTGGATTTACCCGCGCCGTTGGGGCCGATCACGCCGACAATGCCGCCCGGTGGTAGATCGAATGACAGGTCTTCAACCAGCAGCTTGTCACCCATCGCTTTTTTCAGGTTTTCAACCTCGATCACCTTGTTGCCCAAACGGGGACCGTTGGGGATAATGATCTGGGCGCGGCCGACTTTTTCTTTTTCAGATTGGTTGGCCATCTCGTTATAGGACGCGATCCGCGCCTTGGATTTCGCTTGGCGGGCCTTGGCGCCCTGACGCATCCATTCCAATTCGCGCGCAAGCGTGCGTTGCTTGGATTTATCGTCTTTGGCTTCGCGTTCCATCCGGTTGGCTTTGGCTTCGAGCCAGCTGGAATAGTTGCCTTCGTGCGGGATGCCAGAGCCACGGTCGAGCTCCAAAATCCAGCCGGTGATCGCGTCAAGGAAATACCGGTCGTGGGTGACGATCAGGATTGTGCCTTTGTAATCAATCAGGTGCTGTTGCAGCCAAGCGATGGTTTCCGCGTCCAAGTGGTTGGTAGGTTCGTCAAACAGCAGCATATCGGGCGCGTCAAGCAGCAGCTTGCACAGGGCCACGCGGCGTTTTTCACCGCCCGAAAGCGTGGTGACATTCGCATCATCAGGGGGGCAGCGCAGCGCCTCCATCGAGATGTCGATTTGCGCGTCGAGGTCCCAAAGGTTTTGCGCGTCGATCTGGTCTTGAAGCTGCGCCATTTCATCGGCGGTTTCTTCGGAATAGTTCATCGCAACTTCGTTGTAGCGGTCAAGGATCGCCTTTTTGTCGGCCACGCCCAGCATGACGTTTTCACGCACGGTCAGGTTGGGGTCGAGTTCAGGTTCCTGCGGCAGGTAGCCCACGCGCGCGCCTTCGGCTGCCCATGCTTCGCCTGCGAAATCCTTGTCTTGGCCCGCCATGATCCGCATCAGGGTCGATTTACCGGTGCCGTTCACCCCGACCACGCCGATTTTTACGCCGGGGAGGAAGTTCAGACGGATGTTTTCAAAGACCTTTTTCCCACCGGGATAGGTTTTGGACACGCCGTCCATGAAATAGACAAATTGATTGCTGGCCATGCTCGGCGGTTCCTTTTGATAAAGCTTGCATCCCACTTAAAAGGTGCGCGCGGCGTAGGCAAGGGGAGGGGTTAGTTCGGGAGTTCGAAAGCGTCGAGGGATTGGACGATGATGTTGCTGATAAGAGTAGGGCTAGTTTCGTTAAAGAACTTTTCGCCGAGTGCAGCTCTACCTTTCGCTGAGACCCGGCTGGGATCAAGGCAAGCCTGCCAACACCAAGACACCTTTTCAGCGAATGGATCATTGGCGATTTTGCAGCCTCTTCCGAAAAGGTTTTGGACTTGATCATAATTCAGATGACCTTCGCGAGCATCGTTGATCCAATTCGGTTTAACAAGCTGCATAACCAGGAGACCCGCGAAAATCAGGTATTCGTCGCTGTCATCGAAGTAGTATGCTGGCGTGGTAAGTATTAGGCCGGATAGTCGTTCAATATCTCGGAGTGTGATATCTTGGGGCGGACGTATACATTGTAAGTATTGATTAAAAATGCTCCAAATATCGTTGTCTATTTCCAGCTTTCCAGCGACTTTGCTGAAGTGGTCAACTGCGTCCTTGTTAGTTGGTCTATTCTTATTTGCGGGCTTCATCGGCATCCTGATTTGCACAAACTTGTGCAGATACCGTTCCGCATCTATTCCGGCCCCGTACCGCGCGCGCACGCTGTTTGCGAGTTCTTGCATGTTTGGTGCCCAGCACAAAGTGGACGCCGGGGGTGGCGAAGAAATGTTTGATGACTTCGAGCATTTGCAGCGCGTAGTCGGGGCGGCAGCGGTCGAGTTCGTCGATGACGATGACCAGTTTTTGTGTTGGCGCGTCATTTTCGTCTGGCTTTGTCAGGTCGGTCAACGCCTCGCGAAATTGCGCCATCGCGCCGCGCCGCCCATCTTCACGCTTCCAATAGGCTTCGGCGGCCTTTTCAACGTTCTCGGCAGATTGATTAATGAGAGCATCCCCTACGGCGCCCGCGATCTCGGTTCCGCCAGCGGTTATTGCTGCAAGGCCAACGCGGGCTGTCATCGGGGCAAATTTGTAGGCCGCAGTCGTAAACTTCTTCAATGCTGCGGGTGTTCGACCCGGCTTTTTCAACCGCTCAGCCAGCGCCCCTGTCAGTGCAATCAGCGGATCATCCAGATAGTCATGCTCGAAGGCATCGAAGTAGAGCGTGGTTGTCTTGTCTGAATAGACTTTCTCATGTTCGCCGAGCCAGCATTTCAAAAACACGGATTTGCCGCTGCCCCAGCCGCCATCAAGGGCGATGACCAGCGGGTCGTCGATGCTTTCAACCAAATTGGACAGCTTTGCTGCCATTGGTTTGCGGGCAAGTTTGTCGTGTTTATCGAAGCCGTCTTTGTAGAGTTCAATCTTGGGTTCGGGGATAGTGAGTTTCATCTGGGCAACCTTTCACGCGATATTCGCATAGGTTGTTTCTGCTTGGGTGGTGTCCGTCAATGGGGTGTTGCGTACTAGCACAAAAAAAGGCGCGTGCATTGCTGCGCGCGCCTTGGTTCGTGAGTGGTGTTTCGCGGTTTACATCAGGCTTTGGACATTGATCCCGAATGTCATTGCGCCGATGGCTTCGCCGGTGTCTGGGTCAACGACGGTCAGTGATGCTTGGGCTTGGTAGAAGCCTGTGCTGTCATCAAATTCGATGTCGCTGATGTGCAGCGCGTCCGGCCCAACGCCGTAGGTCTGCTGGTGTTTGGCTTCGTCGCCCTGCCAGAAGTCAGAGGTTGCCACGCTTTGTGCGACGTTCAAGCCGAGGTAGTCCATGATGAACACTTCGGTCACGAACCCAGCGGTTTCTTCTTGGTGGGCAAGCAACCAATGGGACACATCGTTGTCTAATGCCGCTGTCATCAGTGGGCCGCCATCGCCAGAGGCTTCTGCCCGCCATTGTTGGTCAAGTGCGATTACCGCGTCTTCGGCCATGCCAGCGTTTGCCACGTTTTGTGCTTTGACCGCATCGATCACGCGCTGGTCTGCGGCCCATGTGCGCAATTCCGCGTCAACATATGCCTCGAGAGGGACCCGGAAGGTGCCTTTCTTGCCCGGAGCGGCGATCAGGTAAAGCGTGATGACATTGTTCATCTCGAGCACGAGTTCGTTGGTCAGCGCGTTTGATGCGGCGACGTCTTCGGCTGTTGCGGGGTGTACTTCGCCAAGAATTTCGTCGTAAATTCGGCGGTTTTCTTGCCATGCGGCGTGCGCTTTATCGAGTTCCGCTTGGACCATTTCATTCGGCGGTGGGCTGATCCCAGCCGCAGGGAGCCCGTCGCGCAATGCGTTCAAAGTCAGGTCGAACATGTCGACTGTTTCTGCCAATTCACGCCGCGCGTCTTCGAGGTGGACCCCATGTGCAAGTTCACAAGTTGCCCGTGTCATCCGATGTGCAAGCATCCGTTGGCGGCCCGCAAAGTTCAGCACAGTTGCATCGCTTTGCAGCAATTCTTGCGGGTTGGTGTATTCGCCGGAAATGTCGGCGGCCATGATGTCGGTTTGTTCAAACAGGGCGTGATACCCTTCGGTGATGATCGCGACTTCTTCGTCTGTCGCGGTTCCTTCAAGCATGTGAAGCGAAGCCGCTTCCATTGGATCCCAAAGTTCGTGGGTCTTGGCGATCGCTTGCAAAATCCGTGGTGTGGTTTCTTCGCCGGGCATCCCTAGCGCGCGGTCGCCATGCTCTAACCCATGCAGGATCGAGTCAAAATAATCGTGGACGTGCTGAAGATCGAAACGCGCTGTTTCCAAGTCGTATTCACCGTCATACCGGCAGCTTGCAGAGGCGACGGCTTCGGTCATGCCGCGGAGTGCAAAGGCGCGGTTCACGCGGGCCTTGCCGCCATCATAGAGTGCGGGGTCAAGCGATTGTGCTTGTGGGGCCGTTGCACCCAGCGTCATCAACGCAATGCAAGCTGTGCCCATCAGTTTTGTGGTTTTAAAAGGTGTCATCGTAAACTCCTATGCGTCGCCAAATTTGCACGCCACAGGCTGCGTCTGGCAGTCGTGTTTGAAGATTTGCATTCCGGTTGCCGTAAACATCCAAGAGGCGCGGCATCAATGCAGTGCGAGCATTGCTTGCACTGATCGGGAATTAACAGAGAGAATAGGGGAGGTAAGAGGTGGCGGGCGCTGGGGTGCGCCCGCCCGATCGTTTAGCCGTTAGCGGCTTCGATCCATACTTCAACGCGGCGGTTGATCTGGCGTTCGTTTTCAGAGTTGTTGCAAGCGGATGGTGAAACTTCACCGTAGCCCGCTGTGTCCATTTCGATGCCAGCCAAACGGTCGCCCGCGATGTTTTGCAACTCGGCACGTACTTGTTCCGCACGCGATTGCGACAAAGTCCGGTTGCTGTCGAATGCGCCCACATCATCTGTGAAGCCGACGAACAGAACTTTGGTACCTTCAGGCTGCGTTTCCAAGTAATCTGTCAAACGCTCGAGGTTCAAGATGCCGCGCTCATCCAGGTTTTGTGACCCAGTGCGGAAACGGAATGTTGTTGACAGGCGATCGTAGTCAACCATCTGCGACAGCATTTCGCGCATCACTCCGCCTTCGTAGGCATCAACGCTTGGGTCAAGCAGTTTACGCGCACGGCCACTATCAAGCGATTGTTCGCGGCGGTCGATCCCAAGGTCGATGAACCCGGCCTTTGCGATAACTTCGTCTGCAGCTTCGGATTCAGCGTAGTGGATGAAGTCCATTGTTGCTTCGTCCGCAGTGTCGTCACGTGTGTAGAGGTACAACAGACGCTGTAGCGCGTATTCTTGTGTGCGTGCTGAGAACGCGTCGGGTGTCATTGTGATCCCGCAATCGTTCACCAATGTCAGCGCGCTTGCACCACGTTGGAACGCGTAACCAACAAAGCCGATGGCTGTTTCATCTGCGTTGACCTGTGCAGCCATTTCGTTGTTGCCGGGAACAACGATAGTGTCGGACAAAGGCGCTGGGGCTTGGTCGCCGTATACACCGTTCATAAATACTGAGCGGGTACCAGAATCAGACGGGCGATCAACCAATGTGATAACAGCGTCTTCGCCACCCAATTCGGACCAGTTTGAAATCGCACCGCTATAAATACCGCGCAGTTGCTCCATCGTGACCGTTTTCACAGGGTTGTCTGGGTGTGTGATAACGACAAGGCTATCGACCGCAATGATGTGTTCGCTATCGATGCTGACCATATTGCCTGCACCGTCGGCACGAAGGGCGCGTGCCTCATCGGGTGTAATACGGCGGGAAGCCATGCCGACCTGTGCTGAGCGGTCCAGCAAAGTTCTAAACGCATCGCTAGAACCAGTGGATGTTACAAGGTAAGATCCCAACGGATCACCAAAACCTTCGTCACCGACCAACTCAGTGATGAACTGGCCGTCTGTTCCGGTACCCGTTTGCGTCGCATCAGCGTTCAGGTGCGCGCCGTAACCAGAAAGTAGCAGCGGCATCACACCAAGACCAATCGTATCAGAGCCAGAGATGTTTATGTCCGCGTCAGCAACACCAAATGTTGGACAGTCGGCACCTTCACAGCTTACGCGTGATGCTGCGATACGTAGTTCGCCAAGTGCAGTGCGGATGACGTAGTTGTTATCTGTGAAAGAGACGAACTCACCTACAAGGTTAACAGTGCCGTCAGCAGACTTCAGCGAAACTTCGCCAGCCATCGTCGCGGCCGGAGTGATAAGAGCTGCTGAAAGTGCCGTCGCAGAGACTAGATTTTGGTAAGATTTAAAGACGCTGAGGCCCATGATTGTTCTCCGTAACTCGTTGTTCAAATTGTAAAAATCTATGGGCATATTTCCGCCGAAAGGTCACTAAGGGCAACCTATACTTTTGTATAAGCTGACTGCCCTAATTCAAATTGCAATTTTTGGTTGTTATTTTACCGTATAATCAAATGGATTCGTAATCGTTTTAGTCTTTGGCCGCGTAGTTCTACAGGCAGCCTAACTGGAACAGGGTGATTAAATTTAAATTCTCTCGTTTTAAGGTGTTGATTTAAATAGAAAACTACTTTCAGTATTTTGTCGCTCAATGCTGGTTTGTAATAGTTTACTCTTTTAGTGTGCTTTTCTCAGCACAACAGTAAAAATAGTTTGCAATACGCCCTGAGATTGAGACTATGTCATGAATGTGTCCGCAAGTGGTATGGTGGAAGCGTGATCGGGGGTAAATAAGGCGACCCGATACAATCGTAGACGGGTCGTCGATGTCTTTTTACGCGAAGAATCATATCCCAATATGTGCTATAGGTAATGTAAATGCCAAAAAGGCCCCACCTGAGGGTGAGGCCTTTTCAATAGCAGTCTTATCGAGAATTATTGCGGGATATCGCCGGTCAGACCTTCAACATAGAAGCTCATGCCAGCCAACGTGCCATCGTCTGCTGTTTCGCCGTCAGCCAACCATGCTGAACCGTCTTGTTTGTTCAGCGGGCCAGAGAAGGCGTGGTATTCGCCAGATGCAAGGCTATCACGCAGAGCTTCTGCGGATGCTTTCACGTCTGCAGGCACCGCTTCAGTGATTTCGCCGATGCCAACCATGCCAGCGCCGATGCCGTCCCAAGTGTTCGTGCTTTCCCATGTGCCATCGATCACAGCTTGTGTGCGGGCGATATAATAGGGTGCCCAGTTGTCGATGATGGATGATACACGTGGGAATGGACCAAATTCGGCCATGTCTGACGCCTGACCAAATGTCACAACGTTACCTGCGGCCTGAGCTGCGGCTTGTGGTGCGGTTGAATCGGTGTGCTGCAAGATCACGTCCGCGCCTTGTTCGATCAGAACGTTTGCGGCTTCGGCCTCTTTTGCAGGGTCAAACCATGTGTAGGCCCAAACGATTTTGAACTCGACGTCTGGGTTTACTTCTTTGGCGTGGATGTATGCCGCGTTGATACCACGGATAACTTCGGGAATTGGGAAAGACCCGATATAGCCGATCACGTTGCTTTCAGTCATTTGACCCGCAATGTGGCCTTGAACAGCGCGGCCTTCGTAGAAGCGAGCAGAATAGACAGACACGTTGTCGGCTTGCTTATAGCCTGTCGCGTGCTCAAACATCACGTCAGGGAATTTTTCCGCTACGTTGATGGTTGGGTCCATGTAACCAAATGAGGTGGTAAAGATCAGGTCCGCACCGCCAAGTGCCATCTGCTGCATCACGCGCTCTGCGTCGGCGCCTTCTGGCACGTTTTCAACATACACGGTTTCAACCGCGTCGCCAAAGTGCTCTTCGACGGCCAAGCGGCCTTCGTTATGTTCATATGTCCAGCCGCCGTCGCCGACTGGCCCAACATAGATAAACCCAACCTTGGTTGGATCGTCAGCAAAAGCTGTCGTTGAAAGGCTCGCGGCAAGCGTTGCCCCTGCCAGAATAGATTTCATCGTCATAGATTTCCCCTTGGTGGTGTGCCTCAACGTGAGGCGTGAAATGATTGGCCCAGTGAACCTGGCGCACGTCCAGACCGCATAATAACCAGAACCGCGATGGTTGCCAGATAGGGCGACATGGAAAGATATTCGACAGGGATCGCCATCCCTGCTGCTTGCAAGTTTAGCTGTAGAACAGTCACGCCGCCAAATAAATAGGCGCCGAGCAAAAGTCGCATCGGTTTCCAGCTGGCAAAGACCACAATCGCCAGCGCGATCCAGCCTGCACCTGCGGTCATGCCTTCGGTCCATTGCGGTACGCGCACGAGGCTTAGATACGCCCCGCCAAGCCCCGCACAGGCCCCGCCAAACATAATCGCCAGCATCCGAACCCGCACAACGTGATAGCCAAGCGCGTGCGCCGCTTCGTGGTTTTCACCGACCGCGCGCAGGATCAGCCCCGCGCGGCTGAATTTCAAGAACGCCCAAACGGCCACGACAATCGCCAGCCCAACATAGACCATCGGATCATGCTGAAACACGATCGGCCCGATCACAGGAATGTCGCCGAGCAATGGAATATGCCAATCTGGGAATTCGGGTGCTTTGATCCCGATATAGTTTTGGCCCATGAGTGCGGATAGCCCTAACCCGAATAGGGTCAGCGCGAGGCCCGTGGCCACTTGGTTCGCCAGCAAGAACTGCGTCAAGAACCCAAAGAGCAGTGACAAAACCGCGCCGCCGATGGCCGCCCCGATAAACCCAAGCAAAGGCGACCCGCTATTTACCGCCATGATAAATCCGCAGACAGCGCCGGTGATCATCATGCCTTCAACACCAAGGTTCAAAACCCCGGCACGTTCAACGACAAGTTCGCCAACAGCGGCCAAGATGATCGGGGTCGCCGCCACCATAAGCGAGGCGAGCAGAAGGATAGGATTGATTGCTGAGAGATCCATCATTGCCACCCTTGATGAAAGTTCATCGCCGCTGCCGCGCCCCCCAACAGTCCGACCCACTGCCCTGTAAGAGAGGATAGTCCGGCCAATCGGCCTTCTTTGCTGGGAAAGAACAGTAAAGCTGCATAGCCAAAGCAAGGCACACCCACCATAGCGGCGATGAACCAAAAAATTTGCATTCCCTCGGTTCCGCCGATGCCGATCGGCAAATATAGGATTAGGACGAAAAGTTTGCCCAAAGCCGTGAAAGAGCTGGCCACAATCAGGGTAAAGGTTGCTAGCGTCCACAGAAAAAACCGTTTCATCATACTGTTGTTTCCTGTCTAAACCGCAGACGGTAATTTGTGAGCACATCCACCATCAGCAAGAAGAACAGCAGCATCCCTTGCATGAGTTGGATCGCGGCGCCCGGAAGCCCGAGGTTGGACTGCGCGATCTCACCGCCGATATAAGTCAGCGCCATGAGGCCAGCGGCCAGTAAGATACCGATAGGGTGCAGGCGGCCAAGGAAGGCCACGATAATCGCGGTGAACCCGTAGCCGACGTTGAAATCAATGCTGATTTGGCCAGCGGGGCCTGCGACCTCGAACAGTCCAGCGGCCCCGGCAAGCCCGCCTGAAATACCCATGCAGACCAGCACCAATAGTTTTGGGTTCACGCCTGCAAACCGGGCTGCACGCGGGCTTTGCCCCGCGAGGCGCACGTTAAATCCAAACTGGTGGCGCGACAGGGTCACATAGGCAAAAATCACTGCGATCATGGCTGCAACGACGCCCCAGTGCATTCCAGCATTTTCAGAAATCCAACTGCTGGCGCTGTCGTATTTGGCAAGGTTGCGTGACCCCGGAAACCCCATGCCGTCAGGGTTACGCAGCGCGCCCAGCGCCATAGACGCCAGCAATTGTTCGGCCACATAGACCAGCATAAGCGACACAAGAATTTCATTGGTGTCGAATTTGACCTTGAGGATACCAGGGATCAGCGCCCACAACGTGCCGCCCAGCACACCTGCGATGACCATCAACGGAAAGATAAGAAACGATTCTGTAGGATAGAATGCGAGACCAACAGCCGCGCCGCAGATGGCGCCGACGATATACTGGCCCTCAGCACCAATGTTCCATATCCCGGCGCGAAACCCAAACGATAGCCCGATAGCAATCAGCGCAAGCGGCGCGCCTTTGATCAACAGTTGTGGACGGTAAAACCATGCGAATTCTGAAAACAATGGATCAAAAAAGATCGTGCGGATTGTCTCAATCGGGGCCTTGCCCAGTGCTGCAAACAATAGTCCGCCGCAGATCATCGTTAGAACCACCGCCAGCAGCGGCGCGGCCAATGTCCAGATTTTGGACGGTTGGGGGCGTTTTTCAAGCATCAACATGGGACACCTCCATATCATGCGCACCACCAAGCATGAGGCCGATTTCTTCGACACTCAGACCCTGCGCTGGGCGTGGGTCTGAAAGGCGGCCCTCGTTAAGCGCGGCAAAGCGGTCTGAAATCTCCATCAGCTCGTCCAAATCTTGCGAAATACAAATCACGGCGGCACCTTTGGCGGCCAGATCAAGCAGCGCCTGCCGGATCGCGGCGGCGGCAGAGGCATCAACGCCCCATGTCGGCTGGTTCACGACCAGCACGTCAGGGTCTTGCATGATCTCGCGCCCAATCACGAATTTTTGCAGGTTTCCGCCGGATAACGACCGCGCGGCGTTGTTTGATCCGGGCGTGCGCACGTCAAATGCGGTGATCACGTCGTCGGCAAATGTGCGCGCTTTGCGCCAGTTAAGAAATCCCTTATTGGCAAATTCTTTGCGGGTGGTTGCCGTCAGCACCGCATTCTCGACCAGCGACATATCGGGGGCGGCAGCATGGCCCATCCGTTCTTCGGGGGCGGCAAGCAACCCTATTTTGCGGCGCTGGTTGGGGCCAAGGTGGCTGATGCTTTCGCCACCAAAATTGACCATTCCGGCTTCGGTGCGCATTTCGCCCGAAAGGGCCGCGACCAATTCATCTTGGCCATTGCCTGCAACACCACCAATGCCCAAAACCTCGCCCTTTTGGACGTCGATTGTAATGTCACGCAGCGCGGTGCCAAATTGGTGCGGGGCTTTAGCAGAAAGACCCTTCAAAGCAAGAATAGTGTCACCCGCCGGACGCGCGGCGCGTTCTGGCACATGTAGCGCGGTGCCGACCATCAGCTCTGCCATATCGCGGGCACTGGTCGTGCGCGGATCGCAGGTGCCGACAACTTCGCCCAATCGCAACACGGTTGCATTTTCACAAAGCGCGCGAATTTCCTCGAGCTTATGCGAGATATAAAGGATCGCCGTGCCTTCGGCGCTCAGCTTGAGCAGAGTTTTAAACAGGATGTCGACCTCTTGCGGGGTCAGAACCGATGTGGGTTCGTCCATGATCAGCAGTTTGGGGTCTTGCAGCAGGCAGCGGATAATCTCGACCCGCTGGCGTTCGCCCGCAGAAAGTTCACCCACGATCCGCGTCGGATCAAGAGGTAGCCCATATTGATCCGATACCGCGCGCACCTGTGCCGCGATTTCGCGTTGGGGCGGCGGGTTTTCCATGCCAAGCGCAATGTTTTCAGCGACATTCATCGCATCAAACAGCGAAAAATGTTGGAACACCATGGCGACCCCAGATGCACGGGCGGCGCGTGGTTCGGCCGGGGTAAAGGGCGCCCCGTTAAGCAACATTGTCCCGCTATCGGGTTTGACCAGCCCGTAGATGGTTTTGACCAATGTCGATTTGCCCGCGCCGTTTTCGCCCAAAAGCGCGTGGACTTCGCCGGGCAGAATGTTGAACGAGACGTCTTTGTTTGCGACAACGCCGGGATAGGCTTTGGTCAGCCCGGACAGGGCAAGCAGGGGCTGGGTCATGCAATTCGGTCCTTGGTCCGGTGTTTCTGGTCGCTGATCATCGCGGTTGCGACGCCAAGCGCAAGGGCGGCGGGGTGTTTGCCCAGTGACGGATCACCAATTGGACACGCGATGCGTGCGATCTGCGCGGGCGTGTGTCCCAATGCCGCGAGCCGTGATTGAAAGCGCGCCCATTTGGTCGCTGATCCGATGAGCCCTACACTATGAAAGTCACGTGATAGAATCGTATGGCACAGCGCGAGGTCCATATCGTGGCTATAGGTGAGGATCAGATGCTCTGCATTGGTAGGCGCATGTTTGACCGCGTCGGCAGGGTCGGTTGCGACCAATGTGGTGACATCGGTTTGCGGAAATCGGCTGGCGAACGTGTCTACCCATGTGATGGTGAAATCAGGCAGTGGTGCCATGACATTGACGATAGCCCGGCCAACATGGCCCGCACCGTATATCCATAAGGGACGGGTTTGTGGCGCGGTCATAGCTTTAGCCTGCTCCCACAATAGCGACACCGACCCACCGCAACATTGCCCAAGGCTTGGCCCAAGCGGGATCGTTTGTTGCTGTCGCACGGTTCCGTTTTCGAGCATCTCGCGCGCCTGTGTGATTGCATCAAATTCAAGCCGTCCGCCGCCAATCGTCCCTGCGGTGTGGTTCGCCCAGACCATCATTTGCGTGCCCGCATCGCGCGGGGCTGATCCGGCGGTCTTTGTGATTGTGATGCGGATGCTGTCTGTCATGCGCGGGTGCGTCCGACGGCGCGCAGGATTTCTTCGGCGGTGGCCGGGGCTTGCAGGTCACCGAAGTTTGGCCCGCAGGCGCGGACTGCATCTGCCAGCGCAAGGAATGCAGAGATACCCAGCATGAACGGGGGCTCACCCACAGCTTTGGACCGATAGATGGTTTGCGCGGGGTTCGGTGCGTCCCAGAGCGCCACGTCGAAAATGTCAGGTCGGTCTGAACAGGCCGGGATTTTATAGGTAGATGGCGCATGGGTGCGCAGCCGCCCTTGGTCGTCCCAGACTAGTTCCTCGGTGGTTAGCCAGCCGGCCCCTTGAACATAGCCGCCTTCGACCTGACCAATATCTAGGGCGGGGTTCAACGAGGCCCCCGCGTCGTGCAAAATATCCGTGCGCAGAATGCGGTTTTCACCCGTCAGCGTGTCGATGACGACCTCGGTGATTGCGGCACCTTGGGCGAAGTAAAAGAACGGGTTGCCCGTACCCTTGACACGGTCCCATTTCAGGCCGGGTGTTTTGTAAAACCCTGTCGCCGAAAGGCTCACCCGGTTGAAATAGGCCAGCCCAGCGGCCTGCGCAAAGCTCAGTGTTTGCCCCGCAACGGTGACTTGCCCATTTGCAAATTGCACCTGATCGGGCGTCGTGTTGTTGAGGTCGGCCAAACAAGCCGCGATCCGGTCGCGGATTGTGTCACAAGCATTGGCGACAGCCATCCCGTTCAGGTCTGACCCAGACGATGCTGCCGTTGCGGATGTATTGGGTACTTTGGCCGTGTCGGTGGCGGTGATTTTCACGGCGCTGACGTCGATCCCGAACCGGCTGGCGGCGACTTGCGCCACCTTCTGAAACAGCCCTTGGCCCATCTCTGTACCGCCGTGGTTCAAATGAACAGAGCCATCTTGGTAGACATGCACCAATGCGCCCGCTTGGTTGAGGTGCGACAGCGTAAAGGAAATCCCGAATTTCACCGGGCTGATCGCGATCCCTTTTTTTAGGATGGGATTGGCGGAGTTCCACGCAGCGATTGCCTTGCGGCGATTGGCATAGTCAGAGGTATCCAGCAAATGGTCCGTCATGTCATGCAAAATGAAATCAGTGACGGGCATGAGGTAAGGGGTCGTTTGTACGTAGGGTGGATCTTGATCCACCTCTGCGCACATGGGCGCGTAATAGTTGCGTTGCCGGACCACCACCGGATCAACCCCCAGATCATCGGCAATATGATCCATCACGCGTTCAATGCCGAACACGCCTTGCGGCCCGCCAAACCCGCGGTAGGCCGTGGCGGATTGGGTATTGGTTTTGAGCCGGTGCGACGTGATCCGCGCGGTGGGCAGGTGGTAGGCGTTATCCGCATGCAGCATGGCGCGATCGGCCACGGGCAGCGAAAGGTCGAGCGCCCATCCGCAGCGCGTCATCTGCGTGAAATCAACGCCCGTCAGCTTGCCGTTGTCGTCGTATCCGGCCACATAGTCGATCCGGAAATCATGCCGTTTCCCGGTGATCATCATATCATCGTCGCGGTCATAACGCATTTTGCAAGGGCGGCCTAAGACACGCGCGGCGACTGCACAGGATACGGCCAACGCATTGCCTTGGCTTTCTTTCCCGCCAAAGCCACCGCCCATGCGGCGTACTTCGACCCGGACAGCATGCATCGGCAGGCCAATCGCGTTTGCGACCTTATGCTGGATTTCGGTCGGATGCTGGGTTGACGAATGCACGAGCATATCGCCACCCTCTTGCGGCACTGCAACGGCGGCTTGCCCTTCGAGGTAGAAATGTTCCTGCCCGCCCATATTCAACGTGCCGGATACTTGGCGGGGCGCATCCGCTAGTGCCGCATCCACATCGCCTTTGGCCCAAACAACGGGGCCATCTTCAAATCGGCTATCAGCGGCAAGTGCCTGTGCGATTGTCAGGATTGGGGTGTCTTCGGCGTAATCGACTTGGCCCAAGCGCGCAGCCTTGCGCGCGTTCAGGTGGCTGTCAGCCACAACCAAAAACAGCGGTTGCCCCAAATAATGCACCGTGCCTGTGGCTAGCAACGGTTCATCATGGATTGACGGCGAAACATCGTTTTCAAACGGCAGATCATCTGCCGTCAGCACCGCCACAACGCCGGGGGCTGCACGCACCGCTTCTAGCGTCATCGTATAGCTGCCGCACGCGATCTCTGACGTGCCAAAGGCCAGATGTAACGCGCCTGCGGGCGTAGGAATATCGTCGATATAGCGGGCGGTTCCTGTGACATGCAGTTGGGCTGCGTCATGTGGAAGCGGTTTTGCAACGCTCATGGCGACACCTCCAACACATTGGTGACCTGTCCATTGCTGTCCGCGAAATATCGGCGCAACAGGTTTTGCGCGATCTCAAGGCGATACGCGGCTGATGCCCGCATGTCAGACATTGGCGTATAATCAGCGGCGAATGCAGTTGCTGCCGTGTCGATCGTGGCCTGTGTCCAGGGCTGCCCGATAAGCGCGGCTTCAACATTGGCCGCGCGGTGCGGTGTGCCTGCCATGCCGCCAAAGGCGATACGCGCCCCTGTCACAAGGCCATCGGTGACTGTGATATTGAAACAGCCACAAACAGCCGAGATATCTTGGTCAAAGCGTTTTGAGATTTTGTAGCAGCGCAGATCCGGTGCGGATTTGGGGATCGTAACCCCTGTCACCAATTCGCCGGGCGCGCGGTCTTGTTTGCCGTATGCGATAAAAAAGTCTTCGATGGCCATGTCGCGGGTTGTATCCCCATGACGCAGGTGCAGTGTTGCTCCCATCGCGATCAGCGCGGGCGGGTTATCCCCGATGGGGGAACCGTTTGCGATATTGCCGCCAATCGTCGCGGCATTGCGCACCTGTTCGGACCCATAGCGGCGGATCATGTCGGCCCAATGCGGGTGGTGCTCACGCGCAAGTGCCAGAACCTCGGTCATTGTCACGGCCGCGCCTATACGGATGCTATCATCAATATCGACCGCTCGCAGTTCCGCGCAGCGGTTCAAGAAAGCCACATTTGGCAGATCACGCAGTTGCTTGGTCACCCAAAGCCCCACATCTGTGGCCCCCGCGATCAGGGTCGCGTCAGGGTTGGCTGCGTACCAAGTGGCCAGTTCATTCAGGCTTTGTGGCGCATAGGGGGCTGGGGGCACAGCGGGTAAGTCGTCGTCGAGCCATGTTGGTATGGGCTGGGTTTCGGCCTCTTGGGCTGCGCGAATGATCGGCGCGTAACCGGTGCAGCGGCACAGGTTGCCCGCCAACACATCGTCATGATCGGTGCGGCCTTGGGCGTGTCCTGCGGCCATAGAGGCGATAAACCCCGGGGTGCAAAAGCCGCATTGCGATCCGTGATGTTTGATTATCGCGTCTTGGACCGGGTGCAACTGGCCATCAGGGCCACTGATACCTTCGACGGTGCGCACGGATTTCCCATGCAGTTGGGGCATGAACAGAATGCAGGCGTTCAAGGCTTTGTCGCCGCCCGCGTCGCGCACCAGAACCGAACAGGCGCCGCAGTCGCCTTCGTTGCAGCCTTCTTTGGTGCCGTTTAATCCGCGTTCTATACGCAACCAGTCAAGCAGGGTCTGCGTCGGTGCCGCATCAACCTGCACGGTTTCCCCGTTCAGAAGAAACGTGACATCCATAGTGTAAACCTGCCGCCTTACCAAATATGCAATGCACCCCAATGCGTCGATGCGGCGTAGACGCGTTAGGAACCCAACCCATCAAAGCGATGCAATGGCGTCTTGGCAAGGATAAACATGCCGTACGTTGCGAAATATTTAACTAAATGATCAATTTTTGGGCGATTTTATCGTCTGATCTGCGCTAACGTGGCGCAGTTTCAGGCCGGCATTCCCAAAGGTGGCGTTGCCATGCAAGCCAACCTTGGGCCTCGATCAGGGGCTCATAGGCAAGGTGACAGCTACGCACGCGCCCCTTCTTGATCGACCGCACAATCCCTGCTTTTTCAAGAACGCCCAGATGGCGCATGAATGTTGGCAAAGCCATATCGTGTGGGGCGTGGAGTTCACTGACACTCGCTGGGCCATTTGCCAGCCGTTCAATCACGGCCCGACGGGTCGGGTCAGACATGGCCGCGAAGAATGAATTAAGTTGCTCTGTCATCGGAATGTCATATTCGCGGTTTGGAGAACTGGCGTCAATGCGGGAGGTGGACCGTTGGCGGGAATTGTCGAACGTCCGCTCAGAGCCCAGACCTACATCAAGATGTGGTCAACGCTTTTACACTGGATGCCCGTCTTCATCCCGTTTCCCCCCATGATACCTCCACCAATCCACAGCCTCTAAAACCTCGTTAAAATTAGTCTTTTGTGACAGGAGCGATTTGAGTTGAGTTAGGTCGTTCGAGCCATATTTTGCGATGGACGCAATTATACGAAGCTTGAATTCTTCTACATCGACATGCTCCTCGGATGTCAAAGCAGGTCCAAAATACCCAACGTATTCTAGCAGTTTCGAGAGGATTCCTGGAACGAGCAAGCTATCTAAAATCAAGCAAGTTCGAGGGTTAAATCTAGGCCAACCACTTGAACCTGAATACTTAAAAATAGATCCTTTGGCGTCAAACAAGTATCCGTTTGCAAATTTCTTCGAATTTGGAACCCTCCCCCAAACCGAAAATCCCGTCGAGCTAAAAACGATGTCAAAGCCAGTAAACTTATTAGTCCGGAGGTTTTCGATGATGAAGACGGGGTATTTTATTGGCTTACTGGGAAACTTCACATCCATTTGATTTAGTTCGATCCTCAAACCGTTTCTCGACGTAAACAAGAACAGCCTATCAGCCATCTGACTATTCGCAATCCCCCCCATGGATTTCGAACAGAGTCGGAGGGCATCTAACGCCCGCTTAGCGTCCATTGCCACCTTGTACCTGCCCCGCCATCAGATAGTTTGTGCGCATGACAACTGATCCTCGATTCATTCACCTGCGCGTTCATACGGAATATTCCCTTCTTGAGGGGGCGATTCCGGTAAAAAAACTGCCCGGCATGGCGGCGGCAATGGATATGCCCGCTGTTGCCGTGACCGACCGTAATAATATGTTTTGCGCGCTTGAATTTTCTGAGGGCGCGTCAAAGGCGGGCATCCAGCCGATTATCGGCTGTCAGGTTGATCTGCAATATACAACGCCTGATCCCGGCAAACGTCCCGAAGACCCCGCGCCGATTGTGCTGCTTGCCCAGACTGAAGCAGGCTACATGAACCTGATGAAGCTCAATTCATGCGAATATCTGGATGCAGATGGGCAGTTGCCGCAGGTAAGCGTGGATGATTTGGCACAGTATCACGAGGGGCTGATTTGCTTGTCCGGTGGTCCGGATGGCCCGGTAGGCCGGTTGCTGCGTCAGGGGCAACGCCCCAAGGCTGAGATTTTGATGGACCGCTTGGCTGCGATCTATCCGGATCGGCTATATGTTGAACTCCAGCGTCATCCAATTGATGGCGGATTGCCCGAGGCAGAGCGCCTTTCAGAGCGTGGGCATGTTGAAATGGCCTATGCTAAGAACCTGCCGTTGGTTGCAACCAATGATGTGTATTTCCCTAAAACGGATTTGTTTGAAGCCCATGACGCGCTCTTGTGCATTTCGGACGGCGCCTATGTGGATCAGCAAGAGCCGCGCCGCCGCCTGACCCCGCAACACTATTTCAAATCGCCGCAAGAAATGGTGACGCTGTTTGCGGACCTGCCAGAAGCGATTGAGAATACGGTCGAGATTGCCAAGCGCTGTGCCTTTAAGACCTATAAACGCGACCCGATCCTGCCGAAATTTGCGGATGATGAGGTTGCGGAATTGCGCCGTCAGGCCCAAGAGGGGCTCAAGGCGCGTCTTGCCATTATCCCCCATGCGGCAGAGGTCGCAGAATATGAAAAACGGCTTGAATTTGAGCTGAGCATTATTGAGGGCATGGGGTTCCCCGGTTACTTTCTGATCGTTGCGGACTTTATCAAATGGTCCAAGGATAACGGTATTCCGGTGGGGCCGGGCCGGGGGTCGGGTGCGGGGTCACTGGTGGCTTATGCGCTGCTGATTACCGATCTTGATCCGTTGCGGTATTCCTTGCTGTTTGAGCGGTTTTTGAACCCCGAACGTGTGTCCATGCCCGATTTCGATATCGATTTTTGCATGGATCGCCGCGAAGAAGTTATTCGCTATGTGCAGGAAAAATATGGGCGCGATAAGGTCGGGCAGATCATCACCTTTGGTGCGCTTTTGTCCAAGGCAGCCGTGCGCGACGTGGGCCGTGTGTTGCAGATGTCCTATGGGCAGGTGGACCGCCTTTCCAAGATGATCCCTGTCGAAGGTGTGAAACCTGTTTCCATCGAAAAGGCGCTCGCGGATGAACCACGTCTGCGCGAAGAAGCCAAGAACGAAGAGGTCGTGGACCGCCTGCTGACCTATGCACAACAGGTCGAAGGTTTGCTGCGCAATGCATCCACCCACGCGGCGGGTGTTGTGATTGGTGACCGACCGCTGGATGAATTGGTCCCGCTGTACCAAGACCCTAGATCTGATATGCCGGCCACCCAATTCAACATGAAATGGGTCGAACAAGCCGGGCTGGTGAAATTCGACTTTTTGGGGCTGAAAACGCTGACCGTCATTCAAAACGCGGTTGAGCTGGTCAAAAAGACCGGGCGCCCGTTGAACGTGGCCGCTGACGGGACCGAACTTTACCAGCCGCCTGCCGGGTTTGAATATGACATCGGGGCGATCCCGTTGGATGATGAGGCGTCATATAAGTTATATGCCAGCGCGAAAACGGTCGCCGTGTTTCAGGTGGAATCCAGCGGCATGATGGATGCGCTCAAGCGCATGAAACCGACCTGTATCGAAGATATTGTTGCGTTGGTGGCGCTGTACCGCCCCGGTCCGATGGAAAACATCCCGACCTATTGCGAGGTGAAAAACGGCCAGCGCGAAATTGAATCGGTACATGAATCCATCGATCACCTGCTTGCCGAAACCCAAGGGATCATCGTTTACCAAGAACAGGTTATGCAAATCGCGCAGGTTATGGCGGGATATAGTCTTGGTGGTGCGGATTTGCTGCGCCGTGCGATGGGTAAAAAGATCGCCGAAGAAATGGCCAAAGAACGCCCCAAATTCGAAAAAGGGGCGATGGAAAATGGCGTTGATAAGAAAAAAGCGTCAGAGGTTTTTGACCTTCTTGAGAAATTCGCGAACTATGGGTTCAACAAATCGCATGCGGCGGCCTATGCGGTGGTGTCTTATCAAACGGCTTGGCTAAAGGCGAACCACCCGGTCGAATTCATGGCTGGCGTGATGAACTGTGATATTCATCTGACCGACAAATTGGGCGTTTATTTCCAAGAGGTTAAGAAAGGTCTGGGGCTGGAGTACACCCCGCCATGCGTGAACAGGTCACAAGCGACCTTTGATGTGCATGAAGGCAAATTGGTCTACGCGTTGGGCGCGCTGAAAAACGTGGGCGTTGAAGCGATGAAGCTGATCGTTGATGGGCGCGCAGATGCTGCATTTGTGAACCTGTTTGATTTTGCGCGCCGCGTTGATTTGAAACGGGTTGGTAAACGTCCATTGGAAATGTTGGCGCGGGCAGGGGCGTTTGACGTGCTTGACCGCAACCGTCGCCGCGTGATGCAAAGCCTTGATGCCCTATCAGGCTATTCCGCCGCGATCCATGATCAAAAATCATCAAACCAAGTGTCGTTGTTCGGTGAGGCCGGTGATGACCTGCCGGAACCACGGCTTGCGGGCGGGGATGATTGGTTGCCCGCCGAACGGCTGGCCGAAGAATTCAAGGCGATTGGGTTCTACCTGTCCGGCCACCCGCTTGATGATTATATGGGTGCGTTGAAACGCAAAGGTGTGCTGACCTTGGACGAGGTCGCCGCCAAGGCGGAACGTGGGGCCTGTGTGGTGAAAATGGCGGGCACGGTGTCGGGGCGCCAAGAACGTAAATCAGCACGCGGCAACCGTTTTGCCTTTGCGCAACTCTCTGATCCAACCGGGCAATATGAGGTGACGCTGTTTTCAGATACTTTGGAAGCCGCGCGCGATTATTTGGAAACCGGCAGCCAGGTGGTTTTGTCCTGCGAAGCCACAATGGAAAGCGACCAATTGAAATTGTTGGGACGCTCTGTCGCGCCAATTGATAATGTCGTCGCCGATGCCGGTGGGGCCGCGTTGCGCGTGTTCATTGATACGCCAGATGCAATTAATTCGGTCGCGAGTATTCTTGCTAATGCCGCCAAAGATAATGTGCGCGCAGGGCGCGGCCCGGTCTATTTCAACCTGATGCACCCAGATCTACCGGGCGAGGTCGAGCTGGACCTTGGCGATGAATTCCCAGTGAATCCGCAAATCAAAGGCGCATTGCGCAGCCTTGACGGGGTGATCGAGGTTGAAGACGCGTGACATGTAAATGTCAGATGTTCTGTTATATGAATTATTGAAACAAGGTTTAGGTCACGTTGATTACACCACTATATGAGTATTCGGTCTTGGGACGCACCATTTTTGTGAAGGATGAAACCAAGCAAGACGGGGGGTCCTTCAAGATCCGTGGACCTAAACAATTTTTGTCACATTACCCAAGCGCGAAACGCGTTGTGACAGCGTCAAGTGGCAATCATGGTATTGGCGTCTGCATGGCCGCGATGTCATGTGGTGTTAGGGCAATTGTTTTCTTACCAAAAGCGACACCACTTCAAAAAATCGAAAAAATACAAGCAGCGGGTGGAGATGTTCGCTTTGTTGGAGGGGGTTACGAACAAGCGTTGCTAGCCGCGAAGGCTTATGCAGAGACATCCGGTGAATTGTTATTGCCAAGTTACGACCACCAACTGATCATTGACGGCAATCGTGAGTTATTTACCGAGGCATTTGAGCAGATGGCATGCCAAGTTGATGCTGTTTGTGTTCCTGTCGGGGGAGGGGGATGTGTTTCTGCCGCGATCGAAGTTTGCTCAGGAAAAAACATAGATGTGGTCGCGGCAGAATATGCACCATTTTTTCGAATTGATCGACTCGCTCTGCGATCTGAAGCAGATTTCATCCAGACGGATTATATCGGCGAGCCGTCAACCGAAGGTATTTCAATTAAAACACTTGGTCATTTGAATAAGCAAATCATTCGGGGATGCGAGAGGCTTTTACCTGTCCAAGTCAGTTATGATGAATTGGTCACGGCGTGCAGGTGTCTATATGACACATTTGGAATCGTGGCTGAACTTGGCGCTTGCGCCGGATTTGCCGCTGCAGTTAGCAGCATGGATGCTTATGATAATTTACTTTGTGTTGTGACTGGTGGGAATATTGACCCTCAATTGCACCAAAGTATCGTAAGAAAACGGAATTAAGGTTTGGATCATAACATGAAATGGATACCTTTAGCGTTTGAACGGCCGGAGTATGCGATTGCGCGTGAAATTGGTCCGGTCTTCCGACGCCAATTTATTCTTTCAGACCATCCAATTGTTGACGACAACGAGTTTGTATTGCGCAGGTTTGCGGGGCGGTATCTGTATGTCGGCGAAGCACTAAATGTATCTCAATGTGTGATGTCCGACTTTGAAGTTGTTTTCCTGGGGATCGGTGTCGATCCGGATGGGCATGTCATAACCGACGCACGTCTACAAGATATCATGCAGATTCATTGTGACCTTGAAGCGGCTGCCAATTTTCTGTCGGGCTGCGGAGGGCGTTACGCATTCATGATCTTTCAGGGAGGAGAATGTAGGTTTTATGTCGACCCGACCGCGATGTTATCGGCGGCCTACGAGGGACGGCGCGGTGTGGTCGCTTCGGTAGCAACGCTCGCGGTTTCTGGGCCAGTTGAGCCAAGCGATGATTTTCCAGATTGGGAAAGCATAGCGCACGGCGAAAAAGGGCGCTTTGCGTTCGGATACACTTTGGACCGGCGTGTACGGCAATTGTTGCCGAATAGATATTTAGACCTAAACCGCTGGACGGAATTTCGTCACTGGCCCATTCAAGATGCTGATTTTACGTGCACAACGCTTTCTCAGGTCCATCAGACTGTTGAGGATGTCTACAAACGACACGTTCAGATCATTAGTGCCATTAGCACAGAATTCCCTACGGCACTGCCGGTATCTGGTGGACAGGATTCGCGTTTGCTTTTGGCTTTTGCAAAACCGTCTAAGGCGAATATCGACTTCGTCTTCACGCATATTACAAATATGATCTCAGGGCGCGACAACGCAATAGCGAAAGAGCTGTGCGCGCGCGTGGGCTTTGATCACACAACTTTGCGGGTGCTCAAACGTATTCGACACTTTTTGCCTGCGTTCGGATGGGAAGCTCAGAAGCGCAGAGCCGCGTTGAGGCAGGGTGTATTGGTGGGGGATGGTACTCTCAATATGTCGAATATTCAGAAAAGAGAAATGTCTGCGGCGCATGCGATCCCTGATGACCACGTTGTTTTGCGTGGCCATGTCACGGATATATCAAAGGCCGTGCTCTGGCGTGGAATAGGAAATCGGGCGTTTTCGGCGCAGCGCGATGGCCCTGTGCCAACAGATGTTGCGGTCAAGTTGATGCTGATGGGTGGCCCACAAGGGGCACGGTTTTTCGGCGCACGGTATCACGAGTGGCTAAATACTATCGAACGCGGCGCCCGGCGGCGTTCAATAGATTTAATGGGAGTCGAACAATACCGGCCCTATAGTCTTGGTATCGGTTTTAACGGCTATGAAAACCATTTTTTTCTTTCACCTGGAAATGACAGACTTGTTATTTCAGCACTAATGCGAATTCCGCCAGATATGAGAACGAGTTTGCATATCAATGATATGCTCATTCAGCGAGCTGCTCCAGAACTGCTAGATTTGGATTTTGTGCGCGCTTCGGATAATTCATTGCGGCAATCTCGATCTGAGGTCGAAACCTACTTAGATACTTATTGATAAAAGCGGCGAACACTTGGGGGCGTCTATCTACCAATGCGGTGGGCGTTGATCGGCAAGCGGGACGGTGCCTCCTGCGTCGAATTCGCGCGATGCTTCGCGTTCCATCAACATCGCAAGACGCCGGGTCGCAAGCGCGAGCGCGGTTTCCTGCCGCGCGACGATGTCGGACAGATCATCGACGGTGCGGGTCAGATGCGCGATTTGTTCTTCGAGATGTTGGATATCGGTCATGATCTTCCTCTAGCCGATTGCATCTGCGCTGCATAGTGGCCAGCCACATATCGTGACAAATATGAAGATATCGGGTGATTGCATTGCTCCTGTGACCTTGGCGCGTTAAACGGCGTCCATGATCAGCGAAGGCAGAATCCGAAATGGCTAAAGTCAAGAAACAACCCCGTCCTAAGGCGCAGACCCCAAAGGGTTTTCGCGACTATTTTGGTGCAGAGGTGGCGCAGCGCACCGAGATGCTGACCAAGATTGCCGGGGTTTATCATCGTTACGGGTTTGACGCGCTGGAAACATCGGCTGTGGAAACGGTCGAGGCTTTGGGCAAATTTCTGCCTGATGTTGATCGCCCGAATGAAGGTGTGTTCGCGTGGGAAGAGGACAAAGACTGGCTGGCGCTGCGCTATGATCTGACAGCGCCTTTGGCACGTGTCGCGGCACAGTATCGCAATGATCTGCCTAGCCCGTACCGCCGCTATGCGATGGGCCCGGTCTGGCGCAATGAGAAACCCGGCCCCGGCCGGTTCCGCCAGTTTTATCAATGTGATGCGGATACGGTTGGCGCCTCATCGGTGGCCGCCGATGCTGAAATCTGCGCGATGCTGTCTGATACCCTAGAGGTCGTGGGCATCCCGCGTGGCGATTATGTTGTGCGCGTCAATAACCGCAAGGTGTTGAATGGTGTGATGGATGTCGCGGGCCTGTTGGGAGACGACAAAGAGGCCGAGCGCGGCATTGTACTGCGCGCGATTGATAAGCTGGACCGTCTTGGCGTTGATGGTGTGCGCGCGTTACTTGGTGAAGGGCGCAAAGATGGCAGCGGCGACTTTACCAAAGGTGCCGGGCTTGGAGATGAGCAGGCCGAGATCGTCATGGGCTTTATGGATGCAAAACGCGCCAATGGGCCAGCAACGGTTGCCCGGTTGCGCGAATTGGTGTCCGGGTCTCAGGTTGGTGCCGATGGCGTGGCAGAGCTGGAAATGATGGCGGAACTGCTTGATGCGGGCGGCTATAATGCAGACCGGATTGAGATTGATCCATCGGTTGTGCGTGGCCTTGGCTATTATACCGGTCCTGTGTTTGAGGCTGAACTGACGTTTGAAGTGCTTGATGACAAAGGGCGTCCGCGCAACTTTGGATCTGTTGCGGGTGGTGGGCGTTATGATGATCTGGTGAAGCGTTTCACGGGTCAGGAAGTCCCTGCAACCGGCGTGTCGATTGGTGTGGACCGCCTGCTGGCGGCGCTGCATGCCAAGGGGCGGCTTGATAAAACGATGGATGGTCCGGTCGTTGTAACCGTGATGGATCGTGCGCGCATGGCCGAATATCAGGGCATGGTCGCGGAATTGCGCAATGCGGGTATCCGGGCCGAGGTTTACCTTGGCAACCCGAAGAATTTCGGCAACCAGTTGAAATACGCGGATAAACGCAATTCACCCGCTGCGGTGATCGCGGGCGGCGATGAATTTGACGCAGGCAAGGTGCAGATCAAGGATTTGATCTTGGGCGCTGAAATTGCCAAGAATGCGACCCTTGAAGAATGGAAAGACCGCCCCAGCCAATACGAAGTGCCGCGCGATCAGCTGGTCGCAAAGCTACGTGAAATTTTGGACGGGCAGGGCTAATGCCAAATTCACCTCAAATTCTAGCAGAGGCGTATCGCCTGCGTGATTTATTTGCGACCCAAGGCGTGCAAGTGATCGAAGCTGACGTGCTGCAGTCTGCGGAAACCTTGCTTGATCTTTACGGCGAAGACATTCGCGCGCGTGCCTATGTGACCTCTGATCCGCTGCGCGGTGAAATGGTGCTGCGCCCCGATTTCACGGTGCCTGTTGTGCAGATGCATATGCAATCCCATGCGGATCCCGCGCGCTATGCTTATGCGGGCAAAGTGTTTCGTAAACAAGAAAACGACGAAACCCGTGCGAATGAATATATGCAGGTCGGCTATGAGGTTTTTGACGGCAAAAACCCTGCGGCGACGGATGCCGAGGTCTTTGCCATGATCGCGGATGCGCTGGCAGGACTGCCGGTGCGTGCGGCCACGGGGGATATTGGTATTCTTACCGCGGCAGTGCATGGGCTGCGGACAAGCGATGCGCGCAAAGCGGCGTTGCTGCGCCATATCTGGCGGCCACATCGGTTTAAGTCGCTGTTAAAACGCTATGCCAGCGGCAATATGCCCGCGAAACGTAGCGCATTGCTTGCGGCGGCTGATCCGTTCGCGGATGCCGGGCCCGATATTGGCATGCGTCGTCGGTCTGAGGTGGAAGCCCGGATTGCGGCCTTGCGTGCCGATGCACAAGAACCGCCGATCTCAGCCGATGAGGTCATGTTGATCGATGCGATCCTGGACCTGCGCGAGACGATGCCAAATGTTCTCAGCCATCTGCGCGATATTGTCGTGGATATGCCTGCGATTGCGCATGCTGTTGCCCGGATGGAAGCGCGCGCCAGCGCACTGGATGCGCGCGGCGTAGATGTCGATAACCTCGATTTTGAAGGCAGCTATGGCCGTAGTTCGCTGGAATATTACGATGGTTTCGTTTTCGGGTTTTACGCAACCGCGCGCCCTGATTTGCCGCCAGTTGCAACGGGCGGTCGCTATGATGCGTTGACTGCACGTTTGGGTGAAGGACGGGCTGTGCCTGCCGTGGGCGGCGTGATCCGGCCTGATTTAGCTTTGGGAATCAAATGATGTTAAAGCTGGGTGTGCCGTCAAAAGGACGGCTGATGGAAAAGACGTTCGACTGGTTCGGCAGCCGCGGTGTGACCCTGCGCAAATCGGGATCGGACCGCGAATATGCGGGCGAAGTCTCTGGGATCGAAGGCATCGAATTGGTGCTGCTTTCTGCGGGTGAAATTCCGCGTGAACTGGCCGCAGGCAATATCCATCTTGGGGTTACCGGATCAGATTTGGTGCGCGAAAAGTTGGCCAATTGGGATAGCCAAGTGGGTGAGCTTGCCTTGATGGGTTTTGGCGGGGCAGATTTGATTATCGCGGTGCCGCAGGCTTGGGTCGATGTGGATACGCTTGATGATCTGGATGCCGCTGCCGCCGCGTTTCGTGCCAAGCATGGGTTTCGGATGCGGATCGCGACGAAATATCACCGGCTTGTCCGCGAATTCCTGCGCGAACAAGGCGTTGCCGACTATCAACTGATCGACAGCCAAGGCGCGACAGAAGGCACCGTTAAGAATGAAACCGCTGAAGCGATTGCCGATATCACGTCAACCGGGGAAACCCTGCGTGCGAATGGTCTAAAAATTTTGGATGACGGTCTGATCCATGCCTCACAAGCGACGCTGTTTCGTGGGCGACGGATGGATTGGACCGATGAGCAACGCAAGACGCTTAAGGCGCTTCAGATGGTTTTGGGCATATGAAGGGTCTCTTCGCCGCGCTCGTTTTGTTGCCAGTGACGGCATTCGCGGATACGCAATATTGGGACTACGGCGCGTGGACCGTCCGGGTCGAGCGCGTTGAAACGGGTGAGGATCTGCGCGTATTTTGTACCGCATCGACAGGCGGGGATGGATTTCCAGCGCTGCGCATTGCGGTCTCGAATGGCGATGCGCTGCCGCCTTACGTCTATCCAGCCCCGATTTTGTACGAATCCGCGCCGCGTGGCTATACGACTATGATGCAGGACGGACAAAGGGTGCAGTTTGAATTTGATCGGGACGGCGTGACCGAAGGCTTTGTGCAATCATTTTATGACGAAGACGGCATTCAGCAGGCTCAAGCAGCTGCGCATACGGATGATAACCTATGGCTTTTGCAAACCATGCGTCACGCAGATCAAATGTGGATTACCCGCGGTGGAGACGTAATTTCTGGCCTGTCGCTGGCTGGGTTCACTGCGTCTTACGGCAAAATTGCTGAACAATGCGGGTTTTCAACTGTCGGCGTTATTGAATAGCTCTTTAACCCCTAGCGTACCCCAATGTCAGCCAATGCTTTAGATAGCTCCGGCGGAAGTGCTGTTTCCGCTTGCTGCTCTGCGGTCAAATCTGCGGGTGCATCTTCAGCCGCCAAATAGCGCCAGCCTTGGAATGCGCGGCGCGGGGTTGCCGCGACGCGGATCAGCCCGGGTTTGCAGACAATCGCGCAGCGCCTTATGCCATCCTCGCCGATGACCTCATCAAGGCGTAAAATCGGCTGGCGGCATTGGATCACACCTTTGATCACCCAATAGATTGAGCCACCGTTTAAGATTGCGTCACTTTGTTTGGGCCACATCCGGGTGATATGGCGGGGGTAGCCATCAGCAGTCTGCGCGCGGTCAGTGTTTTGCCACGCCTCTAGCCCGGCGACATCTTCTGTCCCGACCGATAGCTTTACTATATTTACCCAGTTTTTCACCGACAGCGCCTAGATATTGTGGTATGATCACTTTATAGGCGGGTTTCGGGGATTCTGAAAGTCGGTTTGTGATCTTGCTTTTGGGTGTCCCTCACCTATGCTTTATCCCCTATCTGACCGCTCTCAGAATCAACCAAGGATCATCCCATGACTGCCTTTGCCGCACCAATTGCCGAACAAATCTGGGATATGAAATACCGGTTTAAGCAGGCCGATGGGACGCCAATAGATCAAACGGTCGAAGATAGTTGGCGCCGGATTGCAAAGGCTTTGGCCGCGGTCGAAAAGAACCCTGAGGCGTGGGAAGCGAAGTTTTATGACGCGCTTGTCGATTTCAAATACCTTCCGGCAGGGCGGATCACAGCGGGTGCGGGCACGGCGCGCTCGGTCACCCTGTTCAACTGTTTTGTCATGGGGACGGTGCCTGATGATATGGGCGGGATTTTTGACATGCTCAAAGAGGCCGCGCTGACCATGCAGCAGGGCGGTGGTATAGGCTATGATTTTAGTACCATTCGCCCCAAGGGCGCGGGTGTGAAAGGCGTGGCCGCCGATGCCTCTGGCCCATTGTCGTTCATGGATGTCTGGGATGCGATGTGCCGCACGATTATGTCGGCCGGCTCGCGGCGCGGTGCAATGATGGCGACGATGCGCTGTGATCATCCAGATGTTGAAGATTTCATCACAGCAAAATCTGATGCCGCCCGTCTGCGTATGTTCAACATGTCCGTGCTGATCACTGACCCGTTTATGGCTGCGGTCAAAGCAGACGGCACGTGGGATTTGGTGTTTGACGGTCAGGTCTACCGCACCGTGCAAGCGCGCGATCTGTGGGATGCGATTATGCAATCCACCTATGATTACGCCGAACCCGGCGTGATCTTTATCG
Source organism: uncultured Paracoccaceae bacterium (assembly GCA_938002605.1). GTDB lineage: Bacteria > Pseudomonadota > Alphaproteobacteria > Rhodobacterales > Rhodobacteraceae > Yoonia. The sequence goes on from CALLAF010000019.1 coordinate 28,501, forward strand.
ACCGCATTAACCAGATGAATAACCTGAACTACTGTGAAACGATCGCCGCGACGAACCCTTGCGGTGAACAGCCACTACCGCCTTACGGGGCCTGTTTGCTGGGATCGATTAACATGGCGCGGCTTGTCAGTGATCCGTTTGGCGAAGGGGCTGCGCTTGATATTGATGCGATGGCGGATCTGGTCGCGACGGCCGTGCGGATGATGGATAACGTCGTCGACACATCGCGTTTTCCGCTTGAGGCCCAAGCCCAAGAGGCCGCTGCGAAGCGCCGCATCGGGTTGGGGGTGACAGGGCTTGCGGACGCATTGCTGATGGTTGGTCTGCGCTATGGGTCAGAGGAAGCGGCGCGTCAGACGGACCAATGGATGCAAGCGATCGCACGCGCCGCCTATCTGGCGTCGGTTGATTTGGCGAAGGAAAAGGGCGCGTTCCCATTGTTTGATGCCGATAAATATCTGGCGAGCGGCGCAATGCAGAATATGGATGCGGATGTTGTGGAGTCTATCCGTCAAAATGGCATACGAAATGCACTTTTGACGTCAATCGCGCCGACTGGCACGATCAGCCTTTATGCGGGCAATGTGTCATCAGGGATCGAACCGGTCTTTGCCTATGCGTACACGCGCAAAGTTTTGCAAAAGGACGGGTCACGCACCGAAGAAGAGGTCGTGGATTACGCCGTACAGATGTGGCGCGATTTAAAAGGTGATGCGCCGCTACCTGATTATTTCGTGAATGCGCAAACGCTGGCCCCGTTGGACCACGTCCGCATGCAGGCCGCCGCGCAAAAGTGGATCGATAGCTCGATCTCGAAAACAATTAACTGTCCCGAAGACATCAGCTTTGATGCGTTTAAAGAAGTCTATATGGCAGCTTGGGACCAAGGCTGCAAAGGCTGCACAACCTACCGACCTAACGATGTGACTGGATCGGTCCTGTCCGTGTCCGAAGAAACATCCCCAGCCGAGCGCCCCGATCAGATGCGCGATAGTGAAGATGGGTCAGAAGTGATCTATATGTCCGAACCGCTGGATCGCCCGAATGAACTGGAGGGGGCGACTTATAAAATCAAGTGGCCCGAATCCGAGCACGCAATCTACATCACCATTAACGATCTGGTGATCGCAGGACATCGCCGCCCGTTTGAGGTGTTTATAAATTCCAAGAACATGGAACATTTTGCATGGACGGTTGCGCTTACCCGGATGATCTCGGCCGTGTTTCGACGCGGTGGCGATGTGACATTTGTAGTTGAGGAGCTTAAGGCTGTGTTTGACCCGCGTGGCGGCGCGTGGATGGAGGGTAAATATGTGCCGTCTATCCTCGCGGCTATTGGCGGCGTGATCGAAAAGCACATGGTCGCGATAGGTTTCCTCGCGGGAGAGGGAATGGGGCTCAAAAGCGATCCTCAAGCCCAAATTATCGCCATAAACGGCAATCCACGGGGCAAAGCCTGCCCATCCTGCGGGGCCTATGACCTGCGCATGGTCGAAGGCTGCATGACATGCGGGTCCTGCGGGCACTCCAAATGTGGCTAAGGTTCGGCTGTGGTTATTGTTGTTCAAACGACGGGTAATTCAGAGCCACTTTGACTAAATAGTCTTCCATTCTTCAGGTCTATTTCTTCCACTATCGTATAACCTGTTGAAATCATTAAATACCGAAAGCGTCGATCTGAGAGAGTTGGCGCTTTCTTTGTGACGTCTAGCCGCCAAGTCCACCTCTTGACGGCGTGGCTCAAAGCGGTGTTTGTTAAGGGCATGAACACGCACCGCCATATCTGCCTCATATCTGTTTCCTGATCTGCGCCCTCATTGGGAGCGGCACCATAGATATGCACTTTTCTGATTTGCCAATTTCGCCTGCTGCCGTTTCCCATTCTTTCTCGCTGAATTTGGAAACCTATCATGAACAACATTAAAATTATCGACGTCCCCGATTTAGAAACTGATCCAAATGTGATCATCGAACATTTGAGCGCCTTTCTGAAAGAGTTTCGCAAAAATAAGTCCGCGGCGGATCTCATCGGTGACGATGAGAAATCGGTGGAGTTTGACGACCAAGACTTCGATGCCTTTGGAGATGCTTTGTCCGAAGGTGTCGAACTTACATATGATGACAAGCGTCGCATCACGGCGCGGGCAAACAAGCTCGTTAAGAACCGTGTTGCTGCAGCTGGTGTCTCGCACCTCAAACGCGCAGAGTTTGAACGCCTTGAGCCTTCTCTGCCTGGTATGCAAATCATTATGGCGAAGAGCCAAGATTGGGCTGATGAGGTCGCCGCTAAGTTGCACGCTGAGATGCCTTGGATGGCGCGCGCGACAGAATACGTGTGGCACGCGCTGCGTCGGTCTGCGCAGAGGGGAGAACCAATTCTGATCCGTCCTGTGATCTTAAATGGCCCTCCGGGTATCGGTAAGAGCGTTTGGGCGCGATCATTGGCGGATGCGCTTTCCCTCCCTTATGTTGACGTTGATGCGAGCAAAGGCGGTGCCGGCATGAGTCTCGTTGGCGTCGAGCGCGGTTGGTCCACCGCTCAGGCGGGGCACCCCTTGGATGTCATGTTGTCAAAGAAATTGGCAAATCCATTGATCGTCGTTGATGAAGTATGCAAAGCAAAATCGGTGACGTCGACGAAAGGCACGACACATGCCTTTACAGACGCGCTTTTGTCATTGTTAGAACCTGCTACCGCAAAAGCATGGGACTGCCCGTATTTCAGGGTGCGTTTTGATATGTCGCATATTTCATGGTTGCTGACATCGAACACTATCGAAAATGTACCAGAACCCGTACGGAACCGCTGCCAGGTGATCGAGATTCCAGATTTGAAAACCGAGCAATTGCAGGCGTTTGTCATGAAAAAAGGGGCCGAAATCGGCTTGTCGGACGCAGCTGTAGAAGCTGTCGTCATGACAATTGCTCGGGCACCTGCTGTCACAAAGCGGCGTTTGAGCCTGCGTGATGCTGTGCGGATGTTAGAGCGAGCGGAGATGTTGGAAGGCCGACCGCGTATCCACCAAATGTAGATCGAACCATGTTTCTTTCCAATTGGGATGTTTCAATCGAGGGTTCTTAGAGCGGAAGCATGCCGCGAATACAAAGGAATGAAAATCGCAACCGTTAAGGGCTCCTTTATGCCGTTAGCCGCTTCGCAGTATCATGGTTGACTTGTCCAGGTCGTGTTGAAACGGACGGCCAAAAGCTGTTGTTGGCGGCGGCTCAGCATGCCGCGTCGCAACATCCCATCAGGAGACATTCAACGCTCACAAGTTTTTTTGCGTGTGCAGCTCGCATTGTTGACTTTCGCTGCATGCGCTTCATCCGTCGAAGCAAAATTCACAGCTTTAGGTGTTTGATCCCATGGTTTGATGGTGCGATCTATTCTTTGGAATTGAAGGAAGCATTATGGGACAGGTACGTCATGGGAGCGCCACGACCACGCACGCCGTCAGAGCTGCAATACAGCGATCGCAAGCTACGAACGCGGCGTTGAGCCGGGAACTTGGGATCAATGTCAAAACGGTTGCCAAGTGGCGCAAGCGCGAGACGCTGGAAGATCGCAAGACTGGGCCAACTAAACCCAGTTCCACGGTTCTGAGCACAGATGAGGAATCCATGGTCGTAGCTTTCCGGCGTCATACACTTCTGTCATTGGATGATTGCCTCTATGCCTTGCAGCCAACGATCCCACATCTGACACGCTCTTCTTTGCATCGTTGTTTGCAACGACATGGCATATCCCGGTTGCCAGATATGGAGGGCGACAAACCCAAGCGCCAAAAGTTCAAACGCTATCCTATTGGCTACTTCCACATCGATATCGCGGAGCTTCGGACCAATGAGGGCAAGCTGTATCTCTTTGTAGCCATTGATCGAATCAGCAAGTTTGCCGTCGCACAGCTCGTGGACAAAGCAAACCGCAAGACGGCATGGGAGTTTTTAGAGGCGGTGTTGGAAGCGGTGCCCTATAAGATCTACACCATACTGACGGACAACGGCATCCAGTTTTGTGAGCAACCCCGCAACCGGAACACCGCCTATTCTCGGCCCATGCGGTTCGACATGATTTGCGAGGCAAATGGCATTGAGCATCGCCTGACCAAGCCGAACCATCCTTGGACCGGTAATCCCCCCATTTGTGAGGCTGTTTGAAACTAGAACTATGCGGCCATTTTGTATTGGTTCAGTTTCATAGCGGGAGTTACGCCGCCGATGCCCATATTGGGGCGGTCATTGTTGTAAGTCCATAACCATTGTGTCGCGTATTCTTGCACCTCCTGAATGCTGTGAAAGATATTCACCCCGAGCCATTCATTGCGCACTGTCCGATTGTAGCGCTCGATATATGCGTTTTGTTGCGGCTTGCCGGGCTGGATGTAGCACAGGGTGATATGATGCTTTGAGGCCCATTCAATCAGCTTGGCGCTGACGTATTCGGGGCCATTATCCACACGTATCATCGCAGGCTTTCCGCGCCACTGGAGAACCTGGTTTAGACTGCGCACAACCCGCGCTGCTGGCAGCGAGAAGTCCACATCTATTGCCAATCCCTCGCGATTGAAATCGTCGATGATGTTCAATGTTCTGAACGATTTCCCGTTCCACAACTGGTCTGCCATAAAATCCATAGACCACACTTGGTTAGGTTGATCCGGCACGGACAATGGGTCAGGACGCTCACGCTTCAAGCGTTTGCGGGGCTTGATCCGCAGGTTCAGCTCCAGCTCGCAATAAATCCGGCGCACACGCTTATGGTTCCATCCAAACCCTTTCACATTGCGCAAATACAGGTAGCACAATCCAAAGCCCCAGTTCTTACGTGCCTTAGTCAACGCCACCAGCCAATCCTCAATTTCTTCATTCCCGTCCGCTAACAACGGCACATACCGATAACACCGCTGACTGATCGCGAATGCACGACATGCCAGTGCAGCGCTGACACCACGCGCTGCGACTGCTTGTTGGGCCATCTCTCGTCGGAAAGACGGCCTCATTACTTTTTTGCCAGCGCTTCCTTCACCAGTTCATTTTGCATAGCGATATCTGCATACATGCGTTTCAAACGCGCATTTTCAGCCTGCAGCTGCTTCATCTCAGAAATGAGTGACGCGTCCATGCCGCCATACTTTGAACGCCACTGGTAAAATGCAGCGCTGCTCATACCATGCGTGCGGCACAGATCCGAAACAGGCACCCCGTTCTCGGCTTCCTTCAAGATCGACACAATCTGTGCCTCTGAATAACGTGATTTCTTCATCGTGAATCTCCTTGGCTTATCTTGCCGCGAAAATTCTAGTTTTCAACACAACCATTTTTCGGGGGGATTACC
>CALLAF010000020.1 GCA_938002605.1 uncultured Paracoccaceae bacterium
CCTGGCGGGGCGGCTGTCGGCACCAAGCTACAAGTCAAAATGTTTGATAAATTGTGGCCTGCCGAGATCGTCGAAGACAGCCCTTATGATCCGAAAAACGCCACCATCCGCGTTGATGGGTAAAAAACTGAAGGCGCGCTAACTGCGCGCCTTCAACGCTGTGATTTGTTGGCCGTTTGCATCAAAATTGGATGGGGCCAGCCAATCTTGAAACGCCTTGTCAACGCCCGCCCAGTCCTGATCAAGCACTGAAAACCACGCCGTATCGCGGTTGCGCCCTTTGTAGACCGTAGCTTGGGGAAATAGCCCGTCATAGGAAAAGCCAAGCCGTGCAGCCGCATTGCGCGACGGGGCATTGAGCGCATCGCATTTCCATTCATAGCGGCGATAGCCCAAATCGAAGGCGCGTTTCATCATCAGATACATGGCTTCGGTCGCCGCAGGGGTGCGTTGCAGCGCTGGCGCAAAGGTGATGAAACCGACCTCGACCACACCATTTGCGGGATCGATGCGCAGGAAACTGGCTACGCCGACGGGCTTTCCGCTGTCTTTCGCGATGATCGTGAAAAATAGCGGGTCCGCGCTGTGCTGCGCCGCCGCAACCCACGTGGCATAGTCATTTTCGGTCGCAAACGGGCCGACAGGCATGTAGGTCCAAAGCGTTCCAGTTGTATCCGCATCAAACGCGGCAAACAGATCAGCGCTATGCGCTGCCTCAAGTGGCTCCAGATCGCAAAACTGCCCCTGCATCGGTGTTCTTGGGATCGCTGGGCATCCGGTCCAATCAGCGACCGGGGCGCCAATTGGCTGCCCCTGTGGGTTTTGGTGTTCGGTCATTTGGTATCTTTCAGGAAAAGCGCGCAGGCGAGAGCGCCGCGACGGCTTCGGCAGGTATTTCGGAGGTTCTGCCCGCAATGATATCGGCCAATAGTTGGCTTGCTGCGGGGGATGATTGCATCCCGTAGCCGCCTTGCCCGGCGCACCAAACAAAGCTGGGGTCGCGTACATCGGGGCCTAAAACCAATGTCCGGTCGGGTGCAAATGTCCGCATCCCGGCCCAAGACGCAAGTAATCGGGTCACGGACATCGTGACGTTCTCTTCGAACCGCGCGAGCCCCTCGGCAAGCACCATATCGTCGGCGTATACATCATGTGGGGTCACCAGGTCTTCGTCCGCCGGGGACACGATCAGCGCGCCTGCGTCTGGCTTTGAATACCAAGTTTCGCCTGCGGCAAACACCATCGGCCAGCTGCTGACGTCCATGCCATCAGGCGCAGGGATGCGCGCCATTGATCGGCGCAGCGGCGTGAAACCAAGCGGTGTGATCCCGGCCATTACAGTGATTTCGTCGACCCAACCACCGGCGGCGTTGATAATGGTCTTTGCGTCATAAGTCTCGGATGCCGTGGTTACGGCCCAGCCGTTGCCGTGGCGGGTAATTGCGGTGACTGCGGCTTTGGTAACGATGTTCGCGCCATTCTGGCGGGCGGCCCGCGCGAACGTCTGGACCAGTTTGTCGGTGTCGATGTCTTGTGCGCGGTCGTCGTAGCCCACTTGGGTAACGACATTCCGGTCTAAAATCGGGAAATGTGCGACGGCTTCATCGATGGTCAGGCGCTTAAGCCCCATCTGGGCGAAATCTGCGTCAAATGCGGCTTGGTCATTTGCGGACCCAAGGAGCATCAACCCACGCGGGCTGAGAACATCAGCGTCTTTGTGAAAATCATATGAGGCCGCGTTTAGCGCGATGGTCGCAGGCTTGCCGTAGTTGCGTTCAAACAGCGCAGCCGAGCGGCCCGAGGCATGATAGGCCAGCGCGCTTTCGCTCTCCAAAACCGTGACGCTGCCCAGTTCTGACAGGCGCGCCGCAGCGGAAATGCCGGCGATGCCGCCGCCAATGATCAAAAAGTCAATCATGCTTCTTCCAATCTGTCGGTCGCGGGGGCGGGTGTGATACTCAGCGCGGTAATTCGGTCATAAAGTGCTTGGGGCATGTTAAAATCCTGCGCCGCTAATGATGGGGCGAGTTGCGTCACGGACCGGGCCGAAATGATCGGGCGCGGGGCCGTAGGGTGGGTCTTGACCCACGCCACCGCAAGGGTCGCAGGATCGGTGTCCGTATCTGCGGCAAGCGCAGAGAGTTCGCGCGCAGTGTCATGCATCCAAGGCTGATTATAGCGGGCCTTATAACGCGAATCCTCAGTCAAACGCCCATTGCCACCTGCAGCGTATTTTCCGGTTAGCAGGCCCCCACCAAGAGGTGAATAAGGCACGATCGTTATGTCTTGATCTTGTGCGACCGGGATAATCTCGACCTCGGATTGCCGTTTCACAAGGCTATACATCGGCTGGATCGCGTCAATTTTAGTGCCTAGCGTTTGGGCGATGCTTTGGGCCTTCATCACTTGCCATGCAGCATAATTCGAAACGCCAACATAGCGGATCAACCCTTTGGCTTGCAGCTCTGCCAGGGTACTGAACGTGTCCACAAGCGGGGTGTCAGGATCAAAACGGTGCATGTACAACAGATCGATAGCATCTTCGTTCAATTGCGCACGGCTACGGTCGAATTGTTCAAGTATGTTTTTGCGTCCAGCGCCGCCGACATAGCCAACCTTGCTGGCGATAAACAGATCGTCACGGGCCGCTTTGATCATCGGGCCTAGCAGCGTTTCCGACGCGCCCCCCGTATAGCCGACAGCCGTATCAAAATGGTTCACGCCCGCAGTAGAGGCAGCTTCAAACATCGCGCGGCTTGCGTCAGCGTCGGCGGTGCCGCCAAATTGCATGGTGCCAAAGGTGAGATCGGAAACGGGCGTGCCGTTGCGGGTCAAAAGCTGTGTCATGGCTGCACCTTTGCACGGCTTTTATGCCAAGAAAAGCGCGCGATTGTACCCGTCACAATCTATGGGTTGGTGCCATCTGGCCCGCCGCATCGTGACAGGCCAGATGGCTGTTATATCTACGCCGAGGCGTTGTCGGTCGTTACATAGGTGCATGCATGGCAGGCCGCCGCGCCAGTTTGATCAAACCAACGGCATGTTGCGCGAATTGGACATGAAGGAAGACCGTTTTGGATCGGCAGATCGATACTTTCGAGATGCGTCAATACCCGATCAATCACCCCACATCTGTTGCCGGTCCATTGGCTGCATCCCGTGGTAGCACAGCCCGATGCAAACCGCATGCGTTGTTCGGGCGGGCCTGCTTGCCGCGCTGTGTCTACGAAATGCGCATCAATTGGCATTGCCGTGCGCAGATGGTTGATCCGCCCGTCTTCCCCTTTGACGCCCAGTAATGTGGCGCCCGGTTCGCAACGCGCACTGGGGCAGGTGCGGTCTGCCCCAGTGCTGGTGAGTTCCGGAACGCCCTTTTCAGGGCAGCCCATTAGAACGCACCCAGCCGTTTTCCGATCTCGACTTCGATATCGCCAAGGCGATCAAGGTCGGGGTGCAGAATAATCCCCCACCATTCGCGCGGGAATTTGACTGCAAAAGGTTTGTCATACCCTAGCCGCGCAACGTGTTTTAGCGCGACCGATTGCAGTTCATTCTGAAGTTGAAGTTGGTCTTCTTTTGACATTGGCATTTCACCAAGGTCGATTGCAAAACGTGCCATAAGAGCACTCCTTTTTTATTAAAGTTGCTGTCGCTGAAAATAGGATGCGACAAGGGAATTGTAGCACACGTTAAGGTTGCTGTGGGGTCAGGTATTCCTGACTGCCCTGTTGACATCGGGTTTGACGCATGGTCGCTTGCGTCGAAATCGAATTTGGGGGGAAGCCGATGACATATGTACCAGCCGAAAACCGTTATGAAAAAATGGTCTATCGCCGCTGCGGAAACTCTGGTGTGAAGCTGCCTGCTATCTCGCTTGGGCTTTGGCACAACTTCGGCCATGACACCCCGCATGAGACCAAACAAGCAATCTGCCGGACTGCATTTGACAATGGAATCACCCATTTTGATTTGGCCAACAATTATGGTCCGCCACCGGGTTCAGCCGAACATGCGTTTGGGTCGATCTTGGCCGAAGATTTTAAAGGCCACCGCGATGAGCTGATCATTAGCTCAAAGGCCGGATACGGGATGTGGCCGGGCCCTTATGGCGAATGGGGAAGCCGCAAATACCTGGTGTCATCATGTGATCAGTCGCTTAAACGGATGGGGCTTGATTATGTTGATATCTTTTATTCCCACCGCTTTGATCCCGATACGCCGCTCGAGGAAACGATGGGCGCGCTGGATTACATCGTGCGATCGGGTCGCGCGCTTTATGCGGGGATTTCGTCTTATAATACCGAACGCACTCGCGAAGCCGTCGCGATTTTGAACGATCTGGGCACACCCTGCCTGATCCATCAGCCGTCTTACAATATGCTGAACCGCTGGGTCGAACGCGACGGGCTGAAAGATACGTTGCAAGATTTGGGTGTGGGATCAATCGCATTTACCCCGCTGGCCCAAGGTATGCTGACCAAAAAATATTTGGGTGGCATTCCGGATGACAGCCGCGCCAGCCAAGGAAAGTCATTGTTTCCAACGATGCTGACTGACCGCGCCATTGAAAATATCCGCAAGCTGAACGAAATTGCCGAAAATCGCGGTCAAACATTGGCGCAAATGGCGATTGCATGGGTATTGCGCGGGGGCGGTATCACAACAGCCCTGATCGGAGCATCCAAACCTTCCCAAGTTGAAGATTGCGTCGGCGCTATAGCCAACCTTGATTTCTCCCCCGAAGAATTGGCGCTCATTGATCAATATGCTGACGAAGAGCAGATCAACCTATGGGCAGCCTCGGCCGAGCAATCCAAAGGTGCGGTAGATCGCCGAAAATGATCCAAGCGCAGTTATGTGCACATAATTGCAGCGACCGCGCTTCAATTTATGGTCGTTGGTTCCCTCATGCAGGCAATGGCGCTTTGCTTGTCAGAATAATCGGTCTAAAACCACCGAATATGCTGGTTTTGGCATAGTGTGTGTCGCGTGATCCTTGGTTTGACGGAGAAAGTATTGTGGACGGATTTCCAACCGCGAAACCGGGGCAAGTGATCGGGCTGCTGGGCGGCTCTTTTGATCCGCCGCATGCGGGGCATGTACACATTACCAAAGCCGCGCTGAAACGGTTTGGCCTAGATCATGTGTGGTGGCTGGTTAGCCCGGGCAATCCTCTCAAGGAAAACGGGCCTGCGCCACTGGGTGACCGGATTCAAGCCAGCCGCGCGTTGATGCAGCATCCGCGCGTCAAAGTGACCGGGATCGAATCCCAGCTTGGCACCCGTTACACGGCCCAAACTTTGCACGCGCTACGCAAACGTTATCCCGGAGTGCGATTCGTTTGGTTGATGGGCGCAGATAACCTGGCGCAATTTCACCGCTGGCAGGATTGGCGTTGGATCATCGAAAATGTGCCCGTTGGTGTGATCGCGCGCCCCGGAGACCGTATCGCGGCGCGGTTGTCAAAAGCAGCAAAAGTTTACGTCCATTCAAAAGTGCCTAGTCGCGCCAGCCACATCATCGGGCGATTGCCCGCACCTGCATGGTCATTTGTGAATGTGCCGATGTCAGATACGTCATCATCTGCGATCCGCGCGCGGGGTGAGTGGTGATGCGTTTAACCCGCCGTGCAATGCTAATGGGGGCCGCGTCAAGCTGCGCGACGGCGACTTGGGCGGATGCGCCGATAACCTCGCGCCGCCCCATCGCACGCCCGTTCTCAGACAATATGCTTGTGCCACTTATCGCGACGTCTGGGCTTAGCGGCGATGTTGGGGCGGTGCTTGCAGATGCACAGACTGGCGCCATTATTGAATCTTACGGCGCAGATATGCTTCAGCCACCTGCAAGCGTGGCCAAGGCTTTCACCGCGCTTTACGCGTTAGAACATCTTGGGGCGCAATATCAATTTGAGACCTCTGTTTTTGCGGAAGGCCCTATCAATGATGGGGTATTAGATGGTAATTTGATCTTAGCCGGTGGTGGTGATCCGAACCTTGTCACGGATCAGCTGGCAGATCTTGCGCAACGTTTACGTGCGGCAGGGATCACACAAGTTACCGGCGATTTTTGCGTCTGGGATGACGCCCTGACAAATTTGGATGAAATCGATGACAGCCAGCTTGATCATTTGGGGTATAACCCGACGGTCACGGGTCTGAATCTAAATTTCAACCGGGTGCATTTTGAATGGAAACGCGAAGGTGGCGATTATGCAACCTTTATGGATGCGCGCAGCGATAATTATCGCCCAGCCGTGACGACGTCTCGGATAAGGATCGCGGATCGCGATGACCCGGTGTTCACCTACCGCGACCTTGGCCAGGTTGATCAGTGGACGGTTGCGCGCGCCGCGTTGAATGATGCGGGTTCGCGCTGGCTGCCCGTGCGCCACCCTGCGCTTTATGCAGGCGAAGTCTTTGCGACGTTCGCGCGCAGTCACGGTATTCGGCTGGGCACGCCAAAGGAAATCGCAACGATCCCCGAAAACGCAACCCAAGTGGCCGTAATCCAAAGCGAACCCCTGACCGAAATGATGCGCGCGATGATGCGCTATTCGACAAACATCACAGCCGAGGCCGCAGGTTTGGCCGCAACAACGGCGCAGACAGGACAAAAATGGGGCTTGCGGGCATCGTCTGCACGGATGGCGCGCTGGGCCGGGCGACGCGCTAGCGGGATTACTCCGCAGTTTGCGGATCATTCGGGGCTTGGGGATAGTGCGCGGATCACACCTGCGGATATGGCGCGATTTTTGACCGCGCCTGATGTCGCGCAAACCTTGCATCCGATTATGAAAGATATTTCGGTACGCGACAGTGCGGGCGATACAATTGCTGCACTACAAGGCGCTGTGCAGGCAAAAACAGGTACGTTGAATTTCGTTTCAAACTTGGCTGGCTATTTGCGTGCCAAGGATGGGCGCAAAATGGCTTTTATCATATTTGCGTCTGATATGGCCGCCCGCGAAATCGGCAAGCTTGAAGGTGGCGAACGCCCCACTGGTGCGCGGCGTTGGAACCGCAAAGCCCGTGATTTACACCACCGACTTTTGCGCTATTGGACAACCGGCGTTTAGATCGTCAGGTGGCGCGCACGTGCGCCCCGTTCAATGGCGGCGGCATGCAGGCGGTCAAGATCCAGCTCTTCGCGAATTTCTTCCAGCATGCGGCCTTCTTGTTCGTCAATCATCCCATCTGCTGCGGCAACATCACAAGACAGCGCATATGCTGTTTCAAACAGGCGTTCGGGCAATGCTTCGCGGATTAGACCAAACAAAGCCTCAAGCCCGTCTTCGGGCTCTAATAGGTCAAACACCATTTTGGACATGCGCGGCAGGCGTTCAGGGTCGTAACCCGCAAATACAGGAAGCATGTTAATCGCGTTGCTGATTTTGACCAATTCAGACGTGCGGATGTTTTCATCCGAAGCAGAGACCGCAATCATCAATGCGGCAAGCGCGTCTTGGGCTGTCATCGGGGCGTCGTCGTTCATGCTGTTTCCTTTATCTATGTGACCCATTTATTGACGCAGCCCCCCTGTCGCAATAGGGAGAGCGCAAACAAAGGTGCCACGGGGGTGCCGATTAGACATGAGAAATACTATGACAAATATGCGCGACGCGGCGATGACATCCAAGGCTTGGCCCTTTGAAGAGGCGCGCCGTGTGCTCAAACGGTATGAAAAAAAGGACCCCGAAAAGGGCTATGTGCTATTTGAAACGGGTTATGGCCCGTCAGGTCTGCCGCATATTGGGACATTCGGCGAGGTCGGGCGCACAACGATGGTCCGCCGCGCATTCGAGATGATTTCTGACATCCCGACGAAACTCTTGTGTTTCTCGGACGATATGGACGGGATGCGCAAAATTCCGGGCAATGTGCCTGATCCGGCTGCTCTTGAGCCATTTATGCAAAAGCCGCTGACCGCGGTGCCTGATCCCTTTGGGACGCATGGCAGCTTTGGCGATCATATGAATGCGCGTCTGAATAACTTTTTGGACACCTTTGGGTTTGAATATGAATTCGCTTCTTCGACCGAATATTACCAATCGGGCAAGATGGATGCGATCCTGCTGAAAGCCGCTGAAAAATACGATGACGTGATGGCGATCATGCTCAAGTCATTGCGCGAAGAACGCCGTCAGACTTATTCGATCTTTTTGCCGATCAGCCCGACCACGGGGCAGGTGCTTTATGTCCCGATGAAAGAAGTCACCAAGGACGGCAATATCACGTTCACCGATGTGGACGGTACCGATGTGACGATGCCGGTGACGGGCGGAAACTGTAAATTGCAGTGGAAACCAGATTTCGGGGCGCGTTGGGCAGCACTTGGCGTTGATTTTGAAATGTACGGCAAGGATCACGCGACCAATACAGCGATCTACGGCGGGATCTGCCGTGCGTTGGGCGGGCGTCCGCCCGAGAACTTTACCTATGAATTGTTCCTCGATTCCGAAGGCCATAAGATTTCAAAGACTTCTGGCAACGGTCTGACAATCGATGAATGGCTGACCTATGCATCGACCGAGAGCCTGTCGTATTTCATGTATCTCAAGCCAAAAACGGCCAAGCGGATGCATTTCGATGTGATCCCTAAGGCGGTGGATGAATATCACCAACAGTTGCGCGCTTATGCCGGTCAAGATGACAAGGGTAAGCTGAACAATCCAGTGTTCCACATCCACGGAAAAGATGTGCCTGCATCCGATATGGTTGTACCCTTTGCGATGCTGCTGAACCTTGCGTCTGTTTCTGGGGCCGAAGACAAAGAAACGCTTTGGGGCTTTATTCAGCGCTATGCCCCCGAGGCATCGGCAGAAAACAACCCGCAGCTGGATCAGGCCGCTGGTTTTGCCGTCAGCTATTACAATGACTTTGTGAAACCGACCAAGGTCTACCGCGCCCCAACCGATCAAGAACGGGCCGCGATGGAAGACATGGTCGCACGGCTTAAGGTTTGGGATGGCGGACTGGACGCCGAAGCCTTGCAAACAATGGTATTTGCGGTTGGCAAAGAGCATGAATTTGACCCGCTACGGAACTGGTTCACAGCACTTTACGAGGTGCTGCTTGGCGCGTCACAAGGGCCACGTTTTGGCGGGTTTATCGCGCTTTACGGCGTTGAGGAAACGATCAAGCTGATCGAAACGCAGCTTAACGCGTAAACCTTGATGCAGCGGTTTTCGAAGGCCGGGTTTACGCCCGGCCTTTTTGCGTTGCGTCCCCCACCGTGACGGTGGTGTCAGGGCTGCTTTAGCAGTTTCACGTACCTCTTTGGCAGCGGTGCCGCATGACGCGGAACCAAATTGCACGCCCTGTCAAAGAAGGTTTTCCTATGAATAAAGCGATTACAGACGGAATTGTATTTCAACCGCTGCCGTTCTCGGCGGGGCTTGGGGTTTGGTCTAGCGGCGAAGGCACGCCCGGATCAGACACCTATGCAATCAGTGGATCGGGCGTGTTTGTGGCGGCAGACGCCGATTTCGCGGGCTGTCTTGAGGTTCTTAAGGTCGATCCGATTGCGCGCGTGCGCTATATGACTGAAACGCCTGTTTTGCCGGGGTGCTACCTGCGGGTCACGGCCAAGGTCAAAGCGATTTCTGGCCCATTGCCAGGGGTGCGCGTATCTGGCTGGGCAGGGTTGACTGGGGGCGTCGCTGCTGCGGGCCTGCCCAGCTATGGCCCCGAGGTCCAGTTGACGACATATGGCGAGGTGGTGGAAATTACAGCGATCATTGGCACGGGTGATCGCACCGGGGTTGATATGCTGTGGACGGGGGCTGACTACGGGCATCTTGGCATTGATCTGACCGGGCCAACGGGTGGGGTTGTGCGGGTCGATGACCTCCAAATCGAAGACGTGAGCGCGGTGTTCACGCGTGATCTGCTGGCGCTGGTTGATGTGCTGGATTACGGCGCAAAGGGCGACGGTATCACTGATGATAGCGCTGCGTTTGAGGCCGCAGATGCTGCCGCAGATGGGCGCACGGTGATGGTGCCGCCGGGGGAGTATCTGCTGCAAAGCGACGTCACAATGGAAAACCATGTGAAGTTTGAGGGCCGGATCATTCAAGATCCGACTTACCGGTTCATCATGCAACGTGGCTATAATTACGATGCCTATCTGGATGCGTTTCAGAACGAAGAACTCGCGTTCAAGAAAGCCTATCAAGCGTTGATCAACTTTGCCGACCATGAATCGCTTGATTTGTGTGGGCGCCGGGTGGCTTTGACCGAACCCGTCGATATGCAAGCCTGCGACCCGACGCGGCTGGAATACGCGACCCGGCGGGTGGTACGCAATGGGCAGTTCCAACCTGTGTCAGGTGCCGCTTGGGACACCGAAATTTTCACCTCAACCGCGAGCTACGCCGCCGCGAACGAATTGGAACTGACCAATGTTGTTGATATTGCCAATATCCCGGTAGGTTCTTTGGTCACGGGGAATGGTGTCGGGCGGGAAATCTATGTGAGCGCCGTCGATGTGCCTGGGCAAAGCCTGACGCTGAGCGCGCCGTTATATGATGCCGAAGGCAGTCAAAATTTCACCTTCACCCGGTTCAAATACCTGCTGGATTTTTCGGGCTACGATAAGCTGAACCAATTTGTCTTGGATGATATCGAATTTCAAGGATCTGGAATCGCCAGTGGGATTATGCTTGCCCCAGTCGGGCTGACCTTTCACCTGCGCGATTGCTTTGTGAACAAACCCAAGGATCGCGGGCTGACCTCACCGGGGCGTGGCTGTCAGGGGATGATGATTGACCGTTGTCAGTTTATTTCAGATGAGCAATCACTGCCTGTGGCATCACGGGTCAGTATTGGGTTCAACGCCAATGCAAACGATGTCAAAATCCGCGATAACCGGGTCAACCGGTTCAAGAATTTTTGTGTGCTTTCAGGATCGGGCAGTTTGATCACAGGAAACCATTGGTTTCATGGCGATAATGAAATTTTGGGGCTACGCAAGGGGGGGGTGATTATTACCTCGCCCAATCCGAAAACCATTTTTACCGGGAACTACTGCGACAATAATTTCATCGAATGGACCAATGAACACAGTAGTGACCCAGCGCTTGGCGTGCAGTTTTCTTTTGGTGGATTGACGATAACGGGCAATATTTTCCTGACCAGCGATGTGGCGTCTTGGGCAAATTTCATTGTGATAAAACCTTACGGTCCAGGGCATTACATTAACGGATTCGCGGTGCTCGGGAATGTGTTCCGTTCATCAAATGGGCAAATTGACCGGGTCGAACGGGTTGATACGACCTTTGCGGACTTGGATTATAGCCGGACGCGCGGGCTCGAATTTCGAGGCAACACTTTTCACAATGTGCATGAACCTGTGTCGAACCCGGTGACGCTGGAACATGACCAAGCCACCGAAGCCCTGACCTGGGTCATGGAAACAGGTGCGGCGCTGCCGTTTGAAGGTCATGCGCTTTATGTGGATAGCGTGCTGCCTGACGGGGCAATCACCAATAATGCGGGCACACGTATTCACGAATTGCCGTGGGCCGAAGGTGGTCAGGGGGCTGATAACCGCACGGTGCATCTGAATTGGGGCACCGCCGTGAAAGGGCGCGCGCGCTATCAGGTGCGGATGGACAACCCGTATTGATCACATGATGGGAAAGGGTTTCAGGGGGCGCAGTTTTGCGCCCCTATTGCGTTTGGGGTGCCAAGATGCCGCATTTTTGGGCGACCGGGTGATTTCGCGTCAAAACTTGTGCGTTTTCGTGGCGTTTTGCTGGAAACTACCGCGTGGTTTTTGGCAGTTTGAACGGCGAAAGATCAACCGCCGAGGCCCGCCCATCACTTATGCCGCCCAGATAAACGCTGCCACTGCTGTGCCAACTGGCCCGCGCGCAATGGGCGCATTGGCATTGATTGCGAAACGCCGAGGGGCGGAGACGGTGATCGCCGATTTACGGCAGCAAGGATCGCTCAAGGCGTTGTTTCCGCGTGTGCGCGGCGATGCACTGGACGCTGTGTTCCTAAATACGGCGGGCGGTCTGACAGGTGGCGATCAGATGCAGTTTGACGTGACCGCAAACGCGGGCGCACATATCACCTTGTCATCGCAAGCCGCTGAACGCGGCTACCGTGCCCACCCCGGTCAAATTGCGCAGTCTAAGGTCGCTTTGAATGTCGGATCAGGGGGACGCATCGATTGGATCCCCCAAGAAACCATTCTGTTCGAAAGCGCGGCGCTTGACCGGCAGATGCATGTGCGACTTGCGGCAGACGCCACCGCTTTGATTGTTGAACCTGTCATCTTTGGACGCCCGGCAATGGGCGAAGATGTGCGGAACTTGCATTTTACCGATCAGTGGCGGATTTGGCGTGATAATAAATTGGTTTTTGCGGATGCGCTGCGATTGATTGGCGATGCTAAAACCCATTTGCAACGCCGCGCGATTGCAGGCAGTGCCGGGGCAATGGCGACGGTTGTCTTGGCGGGGCCGCAAGCGCAAAGCTGCGCGCAAAAACTAGACCTACCCGAAACCTGTGGCGCAAGTCTGATTGCTGAAGATTTGCTTTTGGTGCGGCTTTTGGCCGAAGATGGCTTTGCCCTACGCCGCATTCTAATTCCTGTTGTTGAGGCGCTTTCAACCGCGCCGATCCCCCGTGTTTGGAGACTATAGAACGATGCAACTGACCCCGCGTGAAAAAGACAAACTATTGATCGCCATGGCGGCCGAGGTTGCGCGCAAGCGTCTCGCGCGTGGCGTTAAGCTGAACTACCCCGAAGCGATTGCGCTGATCACCGATGCCGTTGTCGAAGGCGCGCGCGATGGGCGTTCCGTTGCGGATATGATGCAGGCGGGTGCGCAGGTGATCACCCGCGATCAGGTCATGGATGGTATCGCTGAAATGATCCACGAAGTGCAGGTCGAAGCTACCTTTCCAGATGGCACAAAACTGGTGACGGTTCATGACCCGATCCGTTGATTTTTTGAGTATTTATAGCAAGATGATGAGAGGGGTAGCGCAATGAAACCCGGTGAATTGATCGTCGCAGAGGGCGATATTACATTAAATGCAGGCGCCGAAGCCGTGGTGATGGAAGTGGCCAATACAGGCGACCGTCCCGTGCAGGTTGGATCGCATTTTCATTTTGCAGAAACCAACCCTGCGTTGGATTTTGACCGCGCAGCCGCACATGGCTTGCGTTTGGATATCGCTGCGGGCACCGCCGTGCGGTTTGAACCGGGGCAACGCCGCGAAGTATCACTGATCCCGATGTCCGGCGCGCGCCGCGTGTTCGGGTTTAACGCAAAAGTTATGGGGGATCTTTAAGATGCCGGCAACAATTTCGCGCCGCGACTATGCGGCTATGTTTGGCCCCACAGTGGGTGACAAGGTTCGGCTTGCCGATACGGATTTGATTATCGAGGTCGAACGCGACCTGACCGCCGAAGCCGCAGGTGCCGCTGTGACCGGCGGGTCAGGTGGCAACGCCTTGTACTATGGTGAAGAGGTCAAATTCGGCGGCGGTAAGGTTATTCGCGACGGTATGGGTCAATCGCAGGCGACCCGCGCTGAAGGGGCCGTTGACACGGTTATCACCAATGCGCTGATCGTCGATTGGACCGGTATCATCAAAGCTGACGTCGGCTTAAAGGGCGGCGTGATCGTTGCCATCGGCAAGGCGGGCAACCCCGACACCCAACCGGGCGTGGATATCATTGTCGGCCCCGGAACCGAGGCGATTGCAGGCGAGGGCCGCATTCTGACCGCCGGCGGGATCGATAGCCATATCCACTTTATCTGTCCGCAACAGATTGAAGACGCACTGCATTCCGGCCTGACCACCATGATCGGCGGGGGTACTGGCCCAGCACATGGGACGTTGGCGACGACCTGTACGCCGGGGCCTTGGCATCTGGGGCGGATGATGCAATCGGCTGATACGTTTCCAATGAACCTTGCCTTTGCGGGGAAAGGGAATGCGTCTTTGCCTGCCGCACTGGAAGAACAAGTGTTGGGCGGCGCATCCTGTTTGAAACTGCACGAGGATTGGGGGACCACTCCGGCAGCTATCGATAATTGCCTGTCTGTCGCCGATGCAATGGATGTGCAGGTGATGATCCACACAGATACGCTGAATGAATCTGGCTTTGTCGAAAACACTGTGGGGGCCATGAAAGGCCGCACGATCCACGCTTTCCATACCGAAGGTGCCGGTGGTGGGCATGCGCCTGATATCATCAAAATTTGTGGCGAAGAACATGTGCTGCCTTCATCCACCAATCCGACCCGGCCGTTTACAGTCAATACGGTTGATGAGCATCTCGACATGCTGATGGTCTGCCACCATCTTGATAAATCTATCCCCGAAGATGTGGCCTTTGCCGAAAGCCGTATCCGCCGCGAAACGATCGCCGCCGAAGATATTCTGCACGATATGGGCGCGTTTTCGATCATTGCGTCCGACAGTCAGGCGATGGGCCGCGTCGGTGAGGTGCTGATCCGCACATGGCAAACCGCTGATAAGATGAAGAAACAGCGCGGTAGCCTGCCCGAAGAGACCGGTGACAATGACAATATGCGTGTGCGCCGTTATATCGCGAAATATACAATCAACCCTGCAATCGCGCATGGGATTTCGGCGCATGTCGGATCAATTGAGGTTGGTAAACGCGCGGATTTAGTCCTGTGGAACCCTGCGTTCTTTGGGGTGAAGCCTGAAATGATTTTGATGGGTGGCACGATTGTTGCGGCGCAGATGGGCGATCCGAACGCGTCAATTCCGACACCGCAACCCGTTTACACGCGCCCGATGTTTGGCGCCTACGGGCGGTCAGTTGAAAATTCTGCTGTAACTTTTGTCAGTGCTGCGGCCCAAGACGATGGGTTGCGTGGCAAGCTGGGGCTGGCGAAACAAACGCTGCCCGTGTCCAATACGCGTGGGATCGGCAAGCGCGATCTGAAGCTGAACGATGCGATGCCGCATATGGAGGTTAACCCAGAAACCTACGAAGTGCGTGCTGATGGTGAATTGCTTACCTGTGAACCGGCCAAAGAATTGCCAATGGCGCAGCGATATTTCTTGTTTTGATGGGCGTGACGTTACGTATGGGGGGCTTGATTGCTGCGGTGCAGCATTTTATTGTGGGCCTTAGGGAGGAATCCATCGCTTTGAATGAGGCACAAAATGGCTTTCCAGACAGACAATACAATGATCACGAACCGCGAAATGGCGACCGAATTGGTCAAAGTCGGCGTGCGCGAAACACTGCGCTTCCCGCTGACGGCGGCGCGTTTTGTGTATCGACTAACGACGCGCAAATAAAAATACGCTACCTTTTGGCAAAACCAAAGGGGAGCGTTACGATGAAACATCTATTTTGCCTTGCTGCATTGGCTGGGCCCGCTTGGGCGGATTGCCCGGTCGCGGCGGATTTGGCGGCGGGGATCACGTTCCAAATGGGTCCGGACGTGTCAGAGACCTATCAAATGTTGTCCGCGGATCAGGTGGCGTTAACCAGTACCTATTCGGATGGCTATGTGTCGCGCGCGCTGCTGGGGCAGGGCGTCTATTTGCTCGAATTTGTCGAAATCGACAATGGGGTTCCTGCGCTAGATACGCGGGTAGACTATGTGTTCAGCATCCTTCCCGACGAGATGCCGGCCCCTGAACCGGGCGGGGTCTTTTTAGGGCGTATGACTGTGTCTGACAGCGCGGGTACATATGAAGATAAGGTGGTCGCGCGCTGGGGAGCGCTTGAGCGGCGGACATATGGCGATTGTACCTATGATATGATTGCGGGCACGCTCGCTTCATCGGGCGATGGGTATCCTTATGAAGAGGGAATACACTATCTGCCAGAGCTGGGCATCGGGTATCTTGCCACTTATTTGGATGTCGAAACGGACGAGATGGATGTCTATGAGGTCACCGGTATTGCGAGGGTTGGAAAATAAACATGCAGGCGGTTGCCCACCACACACATCGTCACGCACACGGGCCTGTCGCCGACAGTGTTTCGCTCACCTATGATGCGCGGCTTTTGCGGCGCAAACGGTTGGTGACAACGGGCGGGGAGCCGTTTTTGGTTGACCTTGCCCAGACGACATCTGTTGATGCGGGGCATGTTTTTGTGCTGGATGACGGCCGTGAAATCGGTGTCACGGCGGCCGATGAACCGCTGATGCGGGTCACGGGCGATTTGGTGCGGTTGGCCTGGCATATTGGCAACCGCCATGCGCCCTGTGCGATCTTGCCTGATGCGCTGGTTGTGCAGCGTGAAAAGGTAATGCGCGCGATGTTGGAACAGCTGGGCGCAACTGTAACTGATTTTGACGGGCCCTTTACCCCCGAAGGCGGGGCATATGGGCATGGGCGCACAATGGGCCATGACCACAGCCATTCTCATGCACATTGATCACCTATTAACCCTGACCCAATGGCTGTCACCCGCCTATCCAATTGGTGCATTTGCATGGTCGCACGGGCTAGAGCGTGCAGTGCAACGCGGTGATGTGGAAGGGGCGCAAGGTTTGCAAGACTGGTTGGCTGATGTGCTGACTCATGGGGCCGGGCGCACGGACGCGATTTTGCTTTGCGTGGCACATGGGGCGGATGATGTGGGCGAAGTCGCAGCCCTTGCAGCGGTTTTGGCTCCATCGCAAGAACGCCGGATGGAAACCATGCAGCAAGGGGCGGCATTTGCTGCAACGACGCGTGCGGTCTGGCATTTGGACCTGCCGGATATGGCGTATCCAGTGGCGGTTGGGCGCGCCGCTGGGCTCATGGGGGTGCCTGCTGAGCAAACAGCGCAAGTCTGGTTGCAATGCTTTGCGAGCAATCTGGTGCAGGCCGCGCAACGTCTGATGCCCTTAGGCCAAACCGAAGGGCAGCGCATTTTAGCCGCACTTGCGCCGATCTGTCGCGATATAGGCATGCAGGCCGCGCATTCTGATCTCGGTGCGATTGGGTCATCAAGCTTTGCTGTTGATGTCGCTTCGATGCAGCACGAAACCCAAAGCCCACGTATTTTTCGATCCTAAGTAGAAAGTCACTATCATGTCACCGCACGGACCATTGCGCGTTGGAATTGGAGGGCCTGTCGGGGCCGGGAAAACCACGCTAACAGCGGCGCTTGCTAAGGCGCTCAAAGATCAGGTCAGCCTTGGTGTCATTACCAATGACATCTATACCCAAGAAGACGCTGAAGCCCTGATGCGCATGCAAATCCTGCCTGCCGATCGCGTGATGGGCGTCGAAACCGGTGGCTGCCCACATACCGCGATCCGCGAGGATGCGTCGATCAACCTTGCTGCTATTGCTGTAATGCGTGGGCGGCATGCTGATCTGGAATTGGTCCTGATCGAAAGCGGTGGCGATAACCTATCTGCGACCTTTAGCCCTGAATTGGCCGATGTGACGATCTATGTGATTGATGTGGCCGCAGGCGAAGAAATCCCGCGTAAAGGTGGCCCTGCGATTACGCGTTCTGATATTCTGGTGATCAACAAAACCGATCTTGCACCGCATGTCGGTGCTTCGCTTGATGTCATGGCGCACGATGCCGCCAAGATGCGTGGCGATCTGCCTGTTGTTTTTGCAAGCTTGCGCAATGGGCAAGGTGTTGATGCGGTCATTACTCTGCTGCGCGAAATCGGGGGATTGTAGCGGTAGTCCATATATCTACTTTGATCGCCGGGTCTTGATCCTCGGTCAGCGATTGCACAGCGCCTACACTGATTGAGGCGCGGTCATTGAGGTGGAAAATCACTGCGGGGTTGATTTTGGCATATGTATCATCATTGACACCTTGTCCGGTTTGTAATTGTGCCATGACTGTCCAGTGGTCGTTGAAATGGTGACCCCATGTAAGGTCCGCCTTTGCGCGCCATGCTTGATCAAAGCTGCCGTAAGTTGCGCTGGCGTCAACCGTTAGCCACCCGCTATCCAGCCCGCGCCCCCACGACACACCGCCGCGCGTCAGATATTCAATGCCACCCCATGCATCCATACGCCCGCCCAATCCGATTTGGGCCCCGAAAACATCGCTTCCTGTGGGTTGTCCGAGTGGAAAACTGGCAAAGGCTATGGCGGATTGGGTCCCCTCAAGCACTGTCGCGTAATAATCGATGCCTAGGGTGACTGTGTCGTTCAACCCATATTCGCCATAGAACGTCGGATCGAAATTTACCGGTGCTTGCGGGTCGTCTGAGAGGCTTAAGCTTCCCCCGCTTGCAAAAAACACCTGACCTTTTTCACGCGCCCAAGGTCCGGCACCAAGCGGCGCGGCGCATAAGATGATAGATATGAGCGTAACCAACAAACGCATGCGCGACCCTTTACCTGTGCCAAGCCTGCTTTGTCGTGGTTAATTTCTGATTAAGATTGTCAGGCTCGGAAAACGATGCACGCCTGCAAAGAGGTTTGTCAAAAACATTACAAAACGCACGCCTCGCGGGTGTCAAGATTGACAAATTGCTTATCAGGAGGGCTAGAAGCCTTGGATTCCTTACCATTGTGATCATGATGTGCGGCGGAGGGACTCGGGCTTAGGCTTGAGTCAAAAGACACGTCACTCGGGGGGAGATACCATGACCGATCAAACATCCAAGATGTATCCGCCGTCAGCACAAATGGCTGCCAATGCACATGCAGACAAGGCGACCTATGACGCGATGTACGCACAATCAATTTCAGACCCCGAAGGTTTTTGGGCCGAACACGGCAAACGTTTGGAATGGATCAAGCCATTTACAAAGGTTAAGAACACCAGCTTTGAGCCGGGGAATATTGACATCAAATGGTTCGAAGACGGCACGCTGAACGTCGCAGCCAACTGTATCGACCGCCATCTTGAAACCCGGGGCGATCAAACCGCGATCATCTGGGAGCCCGATAGCCTCGACGATGAAGCACTGCACATCACATATAAAGAACTGCACGAACGCACCTGCAAAATGGCAAACGTGCTCAAAGAAATGGGGGTCACTAAGGGCGACCGCGTTGTGCTTTACCTGCCAATGATCCCCGAAGCCGCCTATGCGATGCTGGCTTGTGCGCGGATTGGGGCGATCCATTCAATCGTATTCGCCGGTTTCTCGGCCGAAGCTTTGGGTGCACGGGTGAATGCCTGTGACGCGAAGGTTGTGATTACAGCTGATGGCGCGCCGCGTGGTGGTCGTGTGACCAACCTCAAAGACAGCGTCAACCAAGCGCTCTTGCATGACTATGACCTTGTGAAATGTCTTGTGGTAAAACGTACTGGGCAGCAGATTGCCTTGCGTTCAGAAGGCGACTACTGGCTGCACGAGATGGAAGAAAAGGTCAGCGCAGATTGCCCGCCGACTGAAATGAACGCTGAGGATCCTCTGTTCATCCTTTACACATCCGGATCAACCGGGCAACCAAAGGGTGTTGTGCATTCCTCCGGTGGCTATCTCGTCTATGCGTCAATGACGCAGCAATACACATTCGACTACCATGATGGTGACGTGTTCTGGTGTACGGCCGATGTGGGCTGGGTCACGGGCCACAGCTATATCGTCTATGGGCCATTGGCCAATGGCGCGACAACAGTCATGTTTGAAGGTGTGCCAACCTACCCAGACGCGGGCCGCTTCTGGCAGGTTTGCGAAAAGCATAAGGTCAACCAATTCTACACCGCCCCCACCGCGATCCGCGCATTGATGGGCCAAGGAACAGAATTTGTTGAAAAATATGACCTGTCTGATCTTAAGGTGCTGGGCACAGTGGGTGAGCCGATCAACCCAGAAGCTTGGAACTGGTACAATGATGTTGTTGGCAAAGGCTCCGTGCCGATTGTCGACACATGGTGGCAGACTGAAACCGGCGGTCACCTGTTGACACCGCTGCCGGGCGCGACAGCGACCAAACCGGGATCAGCGACAACCCCATTTTTTGGCGTCCAGCCCGTGATTTTGGAACCCACTTCGGGCGAAGAAATCCACGATACCGCTGCCGAAGGCGTGCTGTGCATGAAAGACAGCTGGCCTGCCCAAATGCGCACCGTTTGGGGCGATCATGAACGGTTTGAAAAGACTTATTTCAGCGACTACAAAGGGTACTACTTTACCGGTGACGGCTGTAAGCGCGACGAAGATGGGTATTACTGGATCACAGGCCGCGTTGATGACGTGATCAACGTGTCCGGCCACCGGATGGGCACTGCCGAAGTCGAAAGCGCACTTGTCGCGCATTCCAAAGTCGCCGAAGCGGCCGTCGTTGGCTATCCGCATGCGATAAAGGGGCAGGGGATCTATGCCTATGTCACCTTGATGTCGGGCGAAGAACCTACAGATGCGCTGCGCAAAGAACTGGAAGTCTGGGTGCGTTCTGAGATTGGCCCAATCGCCAAGCCTGACCTGATCCAATGGGCTCCTGGCCTGCCAAAAACACGATCCGGCAAAATCATGCGCCGCATCCTGCGCAAGATCGCCGAAAACGATCACGCGACCTTGGGCGATATTTCGACGCTAGCCGATCCGTCAGTGGTTGATGAGCTGATCGAAAACCGGATGAACAAGGCCTAGCTGATAGGGGACTTCCCTCAGCTAATCCTTTCGATATCAAGAAACCCAAAACGGCCCGACTTTGATTTTAAGTCGGGCCGTTTTTTGCATTTTGAGATGCTGCACGCTTAGTGATCTTCTTAGGTGCTGTGGATCACAAGGTTTTCTAAGAATGCGATAAGCTCTTCTTGGTTCTCAGCGGGGAGTGCGGCGTAGGCATCGCGGCTTTGTGCGCCTTCTCCACCATGCATCAAGATTGCGTCGTTCAACGTGGTGGCACGACCATCGTGCAACCATGGCCCTGTTGAGCCAACGCTGGCAAGCGAGCGTGTCATGAACATTTCGGCACCGATCCCTAAAGGGGCAGATGGGTCCGCAAGGTCTGGGCCCATGTCGTGACGTTTCAAATCGGTATACCAATTCACCACACCACGCCCTGATGCGTCGCTTTTGATCGCGCCCAGATGATAGGCTTCGCCTGACGCCAGGGTGACCTGATTATTTGGTGGGTCTGAGAGCATGTCGAATGACATCACAACATCTGGACGCAGCCCCCGATCCGCTGGATACGAGCCATCTGGGAATATGACGTCGTAGAAACCGGGGGTTTGGCTTGGTTCACGGAAAGTCGGATCGTTCAGGACCATTTCCTGAGTGTGGCAGCTGTTGCAGCCGACCGTAACAAAATGTTCCTGCCCTGCTATGATTGCTGCCCGATCATCCGCGGCCAATGCGATCTGTCCGATATCGGCAAGCTCTATCAGGCTGGTGGGTCGTTCCAGCGCGGCCATATAGATCGTCAACGCCGTCAGATCGCCAACGCTCAGTTCATTCGTGACGCCATCGAAATCGCCATCAGCGTCGCCAACCAATTCAACCCCTTGTAGCCCCATTTCATTATGGGCCGCCCCACGGGTAAAACTACGCAGCGTTGCTTCGTTGCCTTTCCAGCCAAAGGGCTTGACCACAAGATCATCATCGACCCCGGATAGGCCGGCGGTATTGATGGAGACAGAACATGGTGCTTCGGTTGTCCGCGTGAATTCCAACGTCCCGAAAGTGACACCCTTGGTGACCAGCACCGCCGATGCGCTGCCCTGTGCGCAGGCCTGCATCCGTCCTGCCTCGCGCTGCAGGTAAAGATCAAGGCTCATTTCTTCGGCCAAACGTTGCGGGATCGCCAGTGCAAAGAGCGGTGTTGTGTTGCGCTCTAGGTATTGCGACGGATCGCCTGTATGCGCCGGGTCCAGTACAACGTTCAGCGCGATCCCCCCTGCGCCATTGGCCAATGGCGCGTTGTGGCAACCAATGCACTGCGTTGAATTTGCACCGCCTTCGCGGGCAGGGAAATGCGTTGCCCATTCACCGGGTCCGTTCAAATCAGCGCGTGGGAACCGGCTGAACCGTCTACCTTCTCCGATATTGGCGCCAACACCTTGGGTGGCGGTAAAATCGGCTTCGGTCAGCTCATCGCCCATTTCAAACGCAAATTCAAAAGCGACTTCGCGCTGCCCATTGGCCACAAGCTCGTTCAGATAAAGCTGGTCAATCGGCGCTAGTTCAAATTCTTCTTCACTCTCAGTGGCAACTTCGACGACCGCTTCGCTGGTTTCTGCTTCGGCGTCGATGTCGATAGGGGGTTCAACATTCGCGGATGCAACAAACGCGGCCAAGTCGCCGGGTTGCTTCGTTTGAAGGAAAATATATCCGCCGGCCAACAGACCGACAAAGATCAGTGCTTTGATAATGTTCATTGTATTCTTGCGTCCCCAAAGAATCCTCTGATCCCAAGCAGATCACCATCTTACTGATGCAAGCAACGCGGATTTTTTCCGATACCAGTTGTCGGCGTGAACTCGCCGCGATCATTCTTGAATAGACTAATTATTGATCGCGACTACTCAGGGTCGAGTATTTTCACTTCGCGTTGCGGGAACGGGATGCTGATGTTGTTTTCAGCGAAAGCGTCCCAAAGTGCCAGAAATACGTTGCCTCGGATATTGGTCAGCCCGCCGGTTGGGTCGGTGATCCAAAAACGTAGGATGTAATCGACTGAACTGTCGCCAAACCCAACGATATGGCAGACGGTGGGCCGCGAGGTCAGCACCCGGTCAACGCTTTGTGCGGCTGCGATGGCGATCTTACGGACTTCGTGCGGGTTGTCCGTGTAGGAGGTGCCGAAATTGATATCGAGCCGCACAAAATCGTTGGAATGTGACCAGTTCACCACTTGTCCGGTGATGAGGTCTTCGTTGGGGATCAGATATTCTTTGCCGTCTCGTGTGACGACCGACACATAGCGCGCACCCAACGCGTTGATCCAGCCAAAGGTTTCGCCAAGGCTGATCACGTCACCCGGTTTGATCGATTTATCAAGCAAGATGATCACGCCCGACACAAGGTTTGACACAACCTTTTGCAGGCCAAACCCAAGTCCCACACCAATCGCACCTGATAGCACCGCAAGCCCGGTCAGATCGATCCCGATAGCCTGCACACCAAAGTAGAAGGCAGCGCTGTAAATGGCGACTTGCAGCCCCTTTATAATAAGGACCTGCATCGACGGGCTAATGTCAGAGTTAGCCCGCACACGGTTCGCCGTTGTTGCAGTGAAAAACCGTGCGAGGCCGATGAGCACACCAAGAATGACCAGCGATTGCACAAGCAAGAGCAGTGAAAAACGCATGTCGCCAATGGTGAAACCAGCCTGTTCGAGCAACCGCTCTGTAGGCGCAAGCAGCCCCAAAATGCGCAGGCTGACATAGGCCCAAGCGCCATAGCGGACAGTCTTTCGCAAAAGCGGGCTTTTGATCAGCCGGGTTGCGAATGCGATGGCCAGCCAGGCAAATGCGAGCGTGCCTATAATGCTAAGCAGGTAACTGCGGCTATTCCATGTGGTCTCGCGCATCACAAATATCGTGAGCCAGATCAACGTCACAAAAAAGATCGCGCGCAGCCGTTGGTTGATGACCACTAGAATACGAATGCGCCATTTCGGCCAGTTTTCCCGTGCGGCCATCCACGCCCTAATCCGCGGCCCTAACGCTGCGCGCAGCACATGCGCCAAGACAAAAAGCCCAATTGCGATCCCAAGCTGATAGATATTCCACGGACGGATAAACCCATCCGCAAATTTGCTGACATAGGCAAATAGATCGTTTCCAATTGTAAGAACCTGCTCCAACTGGGCATCCCCTGAAAGGCTGTCCGTTGTTTCTGGTCCGTCGCTATGCCCTGCCATGCCAATCTACCATATTTGGCGCTAGTCTTGCACGCCATGGGCGGTCGGGCAAGTTGGGCAATGTTAAAGCTTGCCGTGTGACAAGCGTAAGGTTAACAAAGCATTAAGTTATTCAATCTATAGGGCGTTTTGATGTATATTACTTTGGCCGTATTACTGGCGACCTTTGGCGTGATCATGTTGTCGGTTGAAGACGACGAAGATGACGAAACAGACGGCGAAATCACTGGTACAAGCGGAAATGACGAAGTTTCAGGCACCGATGGTGACGACATTATTCGTACATGGGCGGGCGATGATATAATTGACGGCGGGGCCGGTGACGACGAAATTCGTCCGGGCGAGGGCGATGATGTCGTTTACGGTGGTGACGGACGCGATTGGATCATTGGTAGCCCCGGCAATGACGAGTTGTATGGCCAAGTTGGCGGAGACCGCGTGTTTGGTGGCGACGGTAACGACTTTATTGACGGCGGATACGGGTCTGACCGTCTGGGTGGCCAAGATGGCGACGATACAATTTTTGGCGGATATGACTCTCGCGACGAAGGTGGCGTGATTGTCCCCGCGTTGCAGGCGACAGATACGATTACTGGCGGCGACGGTGATGATACGATTTATATTTGGGGCGGCGATGGCACGGCTGACGGTGAGGATGGGTCAGACGATTTGGTTCTCGTGACTGGCTCAGCCTCGTTGACTGCGGGCGCGGGCGATGGCGATGATTTCTATGTGCTGGCCAATGTCACCGATGATCAATTGACCGAAGCGACCATTGAAGATTTTGATCCGGGCCGGGATACGCTCACGTTGACATTGGATCATGTGCCAGAGGGCGGTACATTGCCTGACGTCGATGTGACCATGACGCAAACCACGATTGATGGGGTGAATGGGGTTCTGGTCGAAGCCGTTTATACCGGACCCGGTGATGTCCCCGGTGATTTCGAAGGTGCGGTTGCATTTTTGAAAGGTGTGACGACCGATCAGCTTGACGCGACGAATGTCTCGGTTGCTTCAACCCAAGAAGCTGACCTCTTTGATGCAGAGGCGACAATGGCCGCAATCGCCTGATTTTGACCGCCTGACCCTTGCGAGATGGCGCGCCCATGTGTATCTGACCGTCATGACGCAGGTTTTTGACATGGATGACCGTGCCCGGCTGCCTTGGCGGTTTTACGGCGCGAGCTGCACGATACTAGCTAAGGGGTAATTCCCTTGCCAATTCCGCACGCCTGACCACATCTGAAATTTGATACGGGAGAGGACAATGTCCCCCAAAACGCTCTATGATAAAATCTGGGATGCGCATGTCGCGCACGAAGCTGACGACGGCACATGTTTGCTGTATATCGACCGTCACCTGGTCCACGAAGTAACCAGCCCACAGGCCTTTGAAGGTTTGCGTATGGCTGGCCGCACAGTACGTGCGCCGGAAAAAACGATCGCGGTGCCTGATCACAACGTGCCGACGACATTGGACCGCGCGAACGCGGCCACAATGACCGAAGACAGCCGCATTCAGGTCGCCGCACTTGATACAAACGCCAAAGAATTTGGCCTGCACTATTATCCTGTGTCCGATGTCCGTCAGGGCGTTGTGCACATTGTTGGCCCCGAACAGGGCTGGACCTTGCCCGGCATGACCGTTGTTTGCGGCGACAGCCACACGGCGACGCACGGTGCGTTCGGGTCTTTGGCCCACGGCATTGGTACGTCCGAGGTGGAACATGTTCTGGCCACGCAAACGCTGATCCAGAAAAAATCCAAAAACATGAAGGTTGAAATCACTGGTAAGCTTGCGCCCGGTGTGACCGCCAAAGACATCACCATGGCTGTGATCGGGCAAACCGGCACCGCTGGCGGAACTGGTTACGTGATTGAATATTGCGGTGAAGCCATCCAAAGCCTGTCAATGGAAGGCCGGATGACTGTCTGTAACATGGCTATCGAGGGTGGCGCGCGCGCTGGCCTGATCGCCCCTGACGAGACTACATATGCCTACTGTAAAGGCCGCCCACACGCGCCAAAAGGTGCGGATTGGGATGCGGCGTTGGAATATTGGAAAACGCTCTACACTGATGAAGGCGCACATTTCGACAAAGTCTTGACCATCCGCGGCGAAGATATCGCGCCATTGGTCACATGGGGGACATCACCCGAAGACGTGCTGCCGATCACGGGTGTGGTTCCTGATCCAAGCAGCTTTGAAGGCGGCAAAGCCGGGGCTGTGCAGCGTTCAATCGACTATATGGGTCTAGAAGTTGGTCAAAAACTGTCCGATATCAAAATCGATACCGTGTTTATTGGGTCTTGCACCAACGGGCGGATCGAAGATTTTCGCGCCGCAGCCGCTGTGTTGAAAGGCAAAAAGATCAAAGAGGGGATGCGCGCAATGGTCGTGCCCGGTTCTGGTCTGGTCCGTGCCCAAGCCGAAGAAGAAGGCATCGCGCAAATCTTTATCGATGCGGGCTTTGAATGGCGGCTTGCGGGCTGTTCCATGTGCCTTGCGATGAACCCCGACCAATTGGCACCGGGCGAACGCTGCGCATCCACATCAAACCGTAACTTCGAAGGCCGTCAAGGCTATCAAGGGCGCACACACCTGATGTCACCCGCAATGGCTGCTGCCGCTGCAATCACTGGCCACCTGACTGATATCCGGGAGATGAACTAATGGAAAAATTCACCACACTCAGCGGCATTGCCGCGCTATGCGCGTTGGCATCTTGTGGTTCGCCGGGCGATATATCATTAAGAAACGCGAACTATTTTGGGTTTCAAGTGAATGATGGCACCTTATCTGGCAGTTACAATGGTGCAGGCTACACCAGCACGCTGGTACAGAACCAAGTGAAGGGCGCTTGTACAAGTCGACAACTTTCTTCTTATGGGGAGACGCCATTAGAAAATGGGCTAACCGGTTTTACGGCGACTTGTTCAGGAGCTGCTATTTTCTCGCGTGGTTTTGTTGAGGTTGAGAAGACCCCGCAAGGTAATTTTATGTTTGAGGCATCTGGATCATAAGGGTCTCAAGCTTCTCAAAAGACAAATTGTATCTCAAAGTCTCTACGAGACTGGGATGAGGGAAATATGGAAAAGTTTACGACACTCAGCGGCATTGCCGCGCCACTGCCATTGGTTAACATCGACACCGATATGATCATTCCAAAGCAGTTCTTGAAAACCATCAAACGCTCGGGCCTTGGCGCGAACCTGTTTGACGAAATGCGGTTTGATCGTGACGGCTCGGAAATCGCTGATTTTGTGCTGAACAAGCCACAGTATCGCGACGCACAAATTCTGGTTGCGGGCGATAACTTTGGCTGCGGGTCATCGCGCGAACACGCGCCTTGGGCGATTGCAGATTTCGGAATTACCTGCGTGATTTCAACATCGTTCGCGGACATCTTCTATAATAACTGCTTCAAAAACGGCATCTTGCCGA
The DNA here is from genome assembly GCA_938002605.1 of uncultured Paracoccaceae bacterium. GTDB lineage: Bacteria > Pseudomonadota > Alphaproteobacteria > Rhodobacterales > Rhodobacteraceae > Yoonia. The sequence continues at coordinate 27,200 of CALLAF010000020.1, forward strand.
TCACGTTGCCGCAAGAGCAGGTTGATGTGTTGATGAAAGACGCTGAAAAAGGCTCAAACGCGCGGATCGAAGTTGATCTTGAAGCGCAAACTATCACGTCTTCAGACGGCGATGTGTTCACCTTTGAAGTTGATGCATTCAAGAAACACTGCCTGCTCAACGGCCTTGATGACATTGGGTTGTCGCTAGAAAAAGTGGCCGCAATTGACAGCTTTGAAGTCAAAGCAGCTGCAGAACGCCCGTGGGTTTGACCCGTTTCTAGATGTTCTGAAAAAGGCCGCGAAACATCGCGGCCTTTTTCTATTTTAGAGACAATATATAAATTTTATTGCAAAATTCTTCAATTTCGTGACACTTCGTGGATAATGTTGTTTTCAGAGGCTTCAAAAGTGAACGTCCGTTGAGGCTGGTGTATTAAAATATATCCGCAGGTGCTTCGGATGGATACTATGTTGAAGTTGCATAATAAAATGCAATCTGCGTACAATACGTAGCGAGACTTAATCGCTAGATCTATGAGGGGATTGATCAGCGTGTTTACCCGCTTACCAGGTGCAATCTTACGTGCCTTTATGGTCGTGATACTTGTCATGACGCCCGCGCTTCTACTGCCGCGCGACGCGCAGGACAATCTTCAAATTGTTGTTCTTTTTGCTATTTTTGCGGCGATCTTTACGATTGTTGAATATAGTTCGGCTAGCCCGAGCATCATTGAATTTCGCGAAGCGCCGCCATTTAATCGGGTGCGTTTTACAACCCTATTTGCAACAGTTCTGTGCCTATCCATGGTCTTTCGGGGGTATGTTAGCCCTTCGGGGATCACAGAGCTTTTTCAGCAGGCGGGGGCTGGGATCGGTGCTGCAGCTGATTTCCCTTATTCTCCTGTGCGGCTCATGGTTTTGATGCTGCCTGAAGATACCTCGGCACAGATGGTGGCGCGTGTGCGTGACGGGGCAGGGCTCAGCTATATGATCTCGGCCTTTGCTATCATCTGGTTTGTGATCGTTTTAAGGTTACAACAATGGCCGCGCCGCGAAGGACCATTTAATGTTTGGGTGAACTTACCGACCTTCAATTCAGCAGGCGGTGACGTTGTTGAACGGATGGAGCGCGATGGCCGTGTTAACGTTATATTAGGGTTCTTGCTGCCATTCTTGGTCCCGGCTGTGCTCAAACTCTTTGCGAGTTTTGGTACGCCCGTTCGTTTGGACGAAATGCATACGCTGCTTTGGATGGTTGCCGCATGGGCGTTTTTGCCTGCAAGTATTTTGATGCGCGGCGTCGCGCTCAGCCGTGTCGCGCAAATGATCCGCATGCAAAGACAGGCGGCATCAGAACGGGCGGCCTTATCTGGGCATTATATGGGGTAGTCCTGATCGGTTTGCCGCAGGCAAGCCTTGCCGAAACGCTCCGCATCGCGACATATGCAGCCCCGCTTAGCCGCGCAGGCCCTGGTCTATTGTTGCGTGACATCCAAAAAGGCGAAGCCCCGCAAATCGCGGAAATTGCGCTGGTGATCACTGACATCGATCCTGACGTGCTTGTGCTGACGGATATTGACTATGACCGCGACGGTCTTGCGCTCGCGGCTTTTGCAGGCTTGTTGGGGGCCGACTATGCGTATCAATTTGCGGGCCCCTCAAACGCTGGAATGCCGACTGGCCATGATCTTGATGGGAACAATCGTTTGGGCGAGGCGCGCGACGCGCAAGGATACGGGATGTTTTCTGGCGACGGTGGAATCGCGATATTGTCGCAGTTTCCGCTTGGGGAGGTGACGGACCTATCGGGGCTGCTTTGGCGCGACATGCCCGGCGCTACCTTGCCGCCCATGTCTACAGAAATTGCGGCGGTTCAGCGGCTGTCTTCGACCAGCCATTGGATTGCGCCCGTCATTTTGGCTGACGGTCCCGTGGATGTATTGGCCTTTTCGGCGACACCCCCGGTCTTCGATGGTCCTGAGGATCGCAATGGGCTGCGTAATCGCGACGAGCTGCGCCTATGGTCGCTGGTCTTAGACGGGGTCTATGGCCCGCCACCAAACAGCTTTGTGATCGCGGGCAACGCCAATCTTGACCCGATGGCTGGTGATGGGTTGCGGTCTGCGATGGCCGCATTCTTGGGTGACCCGCGACTCCAAGACCCTCTGCCCGAAAAAGCCACTGCATACTGGCCCGATCAGCCAGAATTGGGGGCGCTTCGGGTCAGTTATGTGCTGCCCTCGCAAGATTGGACGGTTGTGGACGCAGGCGTTGCTATGCCCGCGCCCGGTGACCCATCACTGCTGGACCGGAACTTGGGTGCGGGGCCTCATTGGCTCGTCTGGGTAGATATCGCGCGGTAAGCCCGCATACATAACGGTGGCAATATCCGTGGCCTTGAAATCCGGCAAAATACTGTTGAACTTTGTCGCCGACACCTGATGGGGCAAGGCATAAAGATAACGCATTTCCCCCAATTCGCGCGCCAGTTCCCAGAAGGGTGACAACAGGCGCATTGCCCACCACGGGAATGGCGTTAGTTTAAATGATCTGCCAGTGTGAGTTTCGATCGCGTCCTTTAATTGATTGTTTGTGAAGGCATGTCCGGGAAACGGGATATCTTCAAAGGGTGCTAGCTGATGCCGCCGCTCGGCGAGCATTACCGCCGCACGGGCCCAATCAGGTGCGTAGCAATAGGCCTGCAAAGTTGCGGGTGGTCCCATGTACGTCAGTTTACCTTTGCGAATGTTGCGCATGGTCGCAACGCTCATGATGTCACCATTACCGTCAGGGTCGATGAAGTTTCCGGCGCGTAGCAGGATCGTTTGCACGCCAGATTCAGCATAGGTTTTTTCCATCGCGACCCGAATTTCGCCCTTGCGTGTATGCGGCCGGTGCGGTGTGTTTTCGTCAATCGTGCCCGGATTGTTCCCAAAATTATAGAGATTGGCTGGAACAATCACCGTTGCCCCGCTGGCTTTTGCTGCGACGGTGACCTGCGCAGTGATCTGAGGGATGATCTTTGCCCAATTGTGGTAATTTGGTGGGTTCAACCCGTTGACGATGACGTCCGCGCCCATCGCCGCGCGGGTCATATCGTTAGTTTTGCGGTCATATTGGCGGACAGTCCAGCCCGCGTTTTCGAAAGCTTTGGTCGCGTGGCGACCGATTTTACCGGTGCCACCAAGAATAAGTACGGTCTGCGTCATCTGTCTCTCCTAATTTGGATGACGTGAACCTATCCATTCATTTGTGAAATTGAATTGTTTAATTTTTTCTATGTTGTATTCATTAATGAATGGATAAGCCAATTGAAAATCTAGACTGGTCACTTGTGCAGGCGTTTTTGGCAGTTGCCGAAACCGGGAGTCTGTCGGCAGCTGCGCGCACAATGGGGGCGAGTCAGCCGACATTGGGCCGCCAGATCAAAACCCTTGAGGCACAGCTGGGTGCGGATTTGTTTCACCGTAAACCGCGGGGATTTTCATTGACGCGCACCGGGGCCGAGTTGGTCGCGCCAGCGCGGGCCATGCGTGCGGCGGTGCAACAGATTGGGCTTACTGCGGCGGGACAGCAGGCGCGTTTAGCTGGAACAGTACGTATATCCGCAAGTGTCGCGGTTGCCGAAGATCATTTTCCGAAAATTGTCGCGCACATTCGCCAGCAAGAGCCTGAAATCGAGATTGAGATCGCCCCAACGGATGACAGCCATAATCTGCTTTTCCGCGAGGCCGACATCGCAATTCGCATGTATCGGCCGACGCAGCTTGATCTGGTGACCAAGCATCTGGGTGACTTAGAGCTGCGGATGTTCGCCGCGAAGACCTATATACAAACACATGGGCAACCGCGCAGCGTGGATGATCTCCTTGATCACCAGTTCGTAGGGTATGACCATGATGATAGGATCATTGCTGGGTTTCGCGCAGCCGGGGTCGAGGTGGGGCGCCATTTCTTTAGAACGCGCTGTGACGATCACGCGACCTATTGGGCGCTTGTAAAGGCGGGATGCGGGATCGGATTTGCGCAGGCGGCCATCGGGGATCGGGATCCGGCGGTTGCCGCGATAGACGTGGGATTTCCGCTGCCCAAGTTGCCGATATGGCTAACAGCCCATGCCGCGATGCGTCAGACCCCGCGGATAAGGCGCGTTTGGGATCTCTTAGAACAAGGCTTGCGGCCCTTGGTATCTTGAACATTTGCTATGGGCAGGCTAGGCCTCGTGCAACTTATGCAACCAAGGACCAGACATATGGCAAACCCCTCCCTTTTGATCCTCGCCGGTGACGGCATCGGCCCCGAAGTTATGGACGAGGTGAAGCGCGTCATCGGCTGGTTTGGCGACAAACGCGGCGTTGCATTTGACGTCTCCGAGGACCTTGTCGGCGGCGCGGCCTATGACAAACACGGCGTGCCGCTGCACGACGACACAATGGCCAAAGCGCAAGAAGTTGACGCCGTTCTTTTAGGTGCCGTGGGCGGCCCGAAATACGACGATCTTGATTTCAGCGTAAAGCCTGAACGCGGCTTGCTGCGCCTGCGCAAAGAAATGGACCTGTTCGCGAACCTGCGCCCTGCGCAGTGTTTTGACGCGCTTGCAGATTTTTCTTCGCTGAAACCTGAATTGGTTTCGGGTCTGGATATCATGATCGTGCGCGAATTGACTTCTGGCGTTTACTTTGGCGAACCGCGCGGCATCCATATGGAAGACAACCTGCGTGTGGGTGTGAATACCCAACGCTATACCGAAGCCGAGATTGAACGCGGCGCACGCGCAGCGTTTGAGCTGGCGATGAAGCGCGATAAACGTTTGTGTTCGATGGAAAAAGCCAATGTGATGGAATCGGGTATTTTGTGGCGCGATGTCGTGACCGAAGTACATGCGGATTACCCCGAAGTTGAATTGTCGCATATGTACGCTGACAACGGCGCGATGCAGCTGGTGCGCGCGCCCAAGCAGTTTGACGTGATCTATACTGACAACCTGTTTGGCGATATTTTGTCAGACTGCGCGGCTATGTTGACCGGCTCACTAGGCATGTTGCCATCCGCGTCCTTGGGCGTGCCAATGGCAAACGGGCGTCCAAAAGCGATGTATGAACCGGTTCATGGGTCGGCACCTGACATCACGGGCCAAGGCAAAGCGAACCCGATCGCCTGCATTTTGTCTTTTGCCATGGCGCTGCGCTATTCTTTCGACATGGGCGCAGAGGCGGATCGTCTCGAGGCGGCGATTGAAACCGTCTTGGCAAATGGTGCCCGCACAGGCGACCTGATGGGGCCAGAAGGCGGCACGCCGCTTTCGACCACGCAAATGGGCGATGTGATCTTGGAAGCGCTCGACGCGTCACTGTAAAGCACGGGACATAGCCCAACCACATGTGGGTTTGGGCAGGGTTTTGCCCGTCTTTGTCGATTGACGCCCACATGGGCCGATCTTGACAGGGGCGGGCAATTTCTTTTTGTCTATGCCAAGAAATTCCGGAAAGGGCCGTGATGTCTCCTAATGTCAAAGGCGCGATTTATGCGCTGATCGCCTTTGCGGTCTTCGCGACACATGATGTGATCATCAAGGTGCTGGGCGCGACCTATGCGCCATTTCAGATCGTGTTTTTTAGCGTGTTGCTCAGCTTCCCGCTGGCGACTGTGATGTTGATGCGCGACACCACGCCGGGAACATTGTTGCCACTGCATCCTTGGTGGACCGCGTTGCGTACAGCTGCGGCGACAATCACCGGGGTCAGCGCATTCTATGCGTTTTCGGTGCTGCCTTTGGCGCAGGTTTACGCGATTTTGTTTGCGACCCCGCTATTAATCACCTTGCTTGCGATCCCTGTTCTTGGTGAAACAGTCCGTCTGCGCCGCTGGTTAGCGGTTTTAATCGGTTTGGCCGGGGTCATGGTGGTTTTGCGCCCTGGTCAGACGGATTTGACGCTAGGGCACCTCGCTGCACTGGTTTCGGCAGTCGGAGGGGCGGTGGCCTCGATTATCGTGCGTAAAATCGGGTCAGATGAGCGCCCGATTGTGATGATGCTTTACCCGATGGTTGCGAATTTTGTGTTGATGGGATGTGCTTTACCGTTTTTCTATAAGCCGATGCCGATTGAACACCTTGGTATGCTTGGCGTGATCGCTTTGTTCGCCTGGGTCGCGAGTTTCTTGGTTATTTTGGCCTATCGCGCAGGCGAGGCGGCGATTATCGCGCCGATGCAATATAGCCAAATTATTTGGGCGACGATTTTTGGCATGCTGTTTTTTGATGAAACGCCAGATGTTTATACGGGCGTTGGTGCCAGCATTATTATCGCAAGCGGTCTATATATCGTGTTGCGCGAAAGCAGCGGCACCTCTGAAAATACGCCTGTGCTGCGGAACCGTTCGCGCAGCGTTACAGGCGCAGCCCCGCGTGTCAGTCTGTTCATGCGCGCACTAGGCCAAACCCCGCCGCGACAGGGTGACGTTAAAAAATAGTCCTACACGCGATCTTCGGGTGGCGCGAAACTATCTGCGCTGGCCCGCGCCCAGCGTTCTTTGTAAATAGTTTCATTGCTGTTCTCATCCAGTAAGAACCCGATTGGCAGGTATTTGTAGACATCGTTGGCTTCTGTCATTTGGCCATCACCACGGCGCGTCATGAAGTGGTAGGGTAGAAAATCGCAAGGATTACTTAGCCCAGCAGCACCCGCCATTTCACCCAGTGCCTTCAGTGTGTTTTCATGAAAACGGGCGACGCGTTTCGCCTTGTCATCAACATTCAATGCTTGCTGCCGCAGCGGGTCTTGGGTTGTGACGCCAACGGGGCAGTGGTTTGTATGACAGGCCTGCGCCTGAATACAGCCAATCGCGAACATGTAACCGCGCGCTGAATTGCACCAATCGGCGCCCAGAGATAGGGCACGTGCGATGTCAAACGCGCTGACGATCTTGCCTGCTGCGCCGATTTTAACATGATCGCGGATACCTGCACCACGTAGGGTGTTGTGCACAAACGTCAGCCCTTCGACCATTGGCATCCCGACATGGTTCGAGAACTCAAGCGGGGCGGCACCTGTGCCGCCTTCGGTGCCGTCAACGACGATGAAATCTGGAATGATCCCGGTCTCAAGCATGGCTTTAACCATGCACATGAATTCACGGCGGTGGCCGATGCACAGCTTAAATCCGACCGGTTTGCCGCCGGATTTTTCGCGTAAAACGCCAATGAACTCCATCAATTCAAGCGGTGATGAAAACGCGCTATGCGCGGCTGGCGACACGCAATCAACGCCCATGGGAATATCGCGGGCCTCGGCGATTTCAGGGGTGATCTTGGACGCGGGCAGCATCCCGCCGTGACCGGGTTTTGCACCTTGGCTAAGCTTAATTTCGATCATTTTGACCTGATCGGAGCTGGCCTGTTTCGCAAATTTATCTGCGCTAAATGTGCCATCATCATTGCGGCAGCCAAAATAGCCGGACCCTATTTCATAGATCAGATCGCCACCGGGTTCGCGGTGGTAACGGCTGATCCCGCCTTCGCCGGTGTCATGCGCAAACCCGCCCATTTTGGCGCCTGTATTCAATGCCTTAATCGCATTGGCCGAAAGCGATCCAAAGCTCATGGCGGAAATGTTGTACAAGGACGCGTCATAGGGTTGTTTGCAGTTGGGGCCGCCGACCGTTACGCGAAAATCCGTATCTGTAAAGTGCACAGGTTGCACCGAATGGGTCAGCCACGAATAGCCAGCTTCGTATACTTTTTCAGTGGTCCCAAATGGACGTTTGTCTTCGGCGCCTTTGGCGCGCTGATATACAAGAGAACGCTGTTCGCGGCTAAAGGGTTGCTCTTCTTGATCGCCTTCAATCAAATACTGGCGAATTTCAGGGCGAACGAGTTCAAATAGAAACCGCAAATGGCCCAACAGAGGGTAGTTGCGCAGAATAGAATGGTGATCTTGGCGCATGTCGCGCAGCCCGATCAGGGTCAACACTGCAAATATTGCGCTTAGGAAAAACAGCCAAGGTGCCCAAAATCCCACAAAAAATGTGATGATGGTTAAGGCGGCGACCATCACGATCGTCGTATAGCGCTGCAACTCAATGATTTTGTGCACAACAAATTCTCCCAATACTCATAAGAATACTTAGGTTGCAAAACTTGATTACGAAAGCGTTTCCTTTGAAAATCACAAAAGCGTTTCTTTGTGAAATTTAGAAGTTAGGCGTTACGCCGGGCAAATCGAGCGCTTTGATCAACTCGCGCAGTTCTTGGCGGGCCGCCACGTTCGAGATGTTCATCCCCTTGACCCCAATATCACGCAGATCCAACAGGGTCAGGCCACGCGGGAATAGCTCGCGAAAAATCACGCGTTCGTTGAAACCGGGGGCCGTGCGGAACCCAACGCGTTTGGCCAATTTGGTGATGGCGCGCTGCATTTTCTCTTTGTTGACCATGGCTTGGGCACCCATCCGGTTGCGCACAACCACCCAGTCAATCGGCTTGAGCCCGGCTTGCGCACGCAACTGCCGCGCGTTCCAAACCATTTCTGAATAGACTGACGGCCCGGTAATTTCGTCGCCGTCGCTATCCACATGTGCCAGCAAATCAAAGTCAACGAAACTGTCATTAAGCGGGGTAATCAGCGTATCGGCGAGGCTATGTGCGACTTGGCTAAGCCGCGTATGCGACCCAGGACAGTCGATCAAAATAAAGTCATTATCGGCTTCCATTTGTGACACGGCCATCGACAGCCGGTGATCAAACGCGTTTTCACCGGGTTTCAGACTTGTTTGATCGATTTCTGGCAGATCGTGATAGCCCGGCGAAGGCAATTCCAATCCCTTTTGCTTCAGGAATTGGTTGCGGTTTGTGATATAGCGCCCAAGGGTTTTTTGCCGTAGGTCAAGATCAAGCGTCCCCACCCGGTGCCCCATACGCGCGAGCGCCGTCGCAACATGCATCGACACGGTGGATTTTCCCGCGCCGCCTTTTTCATTTCCGACGACAATAATATGTGCCACGCAATCTATCCCCACAGAATATGCTTTCGCGCACTATATGCTGCGGTTGGGCACAGGGGAAGTGATGGTGCACGTGAATTTCGTATATTCGTGCCGTGTAGGATACACTTTGCGCCACTCCCTTGACAGACGCGCTGCGAAAGCGCATGTGCACTGCAACTGATGCAAGCTGCCGCGTGAGCAGAGCGAGACGCATAGTCATTCGCAAGGCATCGTTAACTTTCAGGTTCCCACATCACGCAGGGGTCCCGCGCCAAATCGGCGCCCGGACGATGCGGTTCAGGCTGTCAGCATATGGCGCAACCTTGCTTTGGTACTGCGGCATGCGGCTGCGTGCCTATATTTTTGTGCGGATCTATTTGGTCCGCTGTACAGATAGGATATCCATCAAATGGATTTTGATATGCTGGGGCTTGCGCCCCGCCTTGTAAATGTTCTCAAAGAACAAGGGATCACTGATCCCACCCCAATTCAAACCCAAGCCATCCCGCACGCCATGAATGGCCGCGATGTCATGGGGCTTGCACAGACCGGTACGGGGAAAACGGCCGCGTTTGGTTTGCCGATGATCAACGCGCTGATGAAGGCCGGCGTAAAACCTAACGCCAAAACCGCGCGCGGGTTGATCCTTGCGCCGACACGTGAATTGGCCAAGCAGATCGCCGACAACCTGACCGCCTATACTAAAGGCAGCCATTTGAAAGTGGCGCTTGTGGTTGGTGGCGCTGGGATCGTGGCACAGACCAAGCGGCTTGCGGGCGGTGTCGACCTGCTGGTTGCCACACCGGGCCGTTTGATCGACTTGATTGACCGTCGCGCTGTACGCCTAGATGAAACCATCTACCTGGTGCTCGATGAAGCTGACCAGATGCTCGACATGGGCTTTATCCATGCATTGCGCCAGATTGCGCCGCTGTTGGCGAAAGATCGTCAGACGATGATGTTCTCTGCGACGATGCCCAAATTGATGTCAGAATTGGCAGCGACATATCTGAATGACGCGGTGCGCGTGCAGGTGAACCCTCCGGGGCAGGCGGCCAAGAAAATCGCGCAATCGGTGCATTTCGTGGCCCAAGCCGCCAAGACCGATCTTTTGATTGAACTCTTGGATAAGCACCGCGATGAATTGGCGCTAGTGTTTGGACGTACCAAGCACGGCTGCGAAAAGCTGTATAAAGTGCTTGAGAAAAAAGGCTTTGCCGCCGCATCCATCCACGGCAACAAAAGCCAAGGTCAACGTGATCGGGCGATCACGGCGTTTAAAGCAGGCAAGGTGCGTGTACTGGTCGCGACAGATGTTGCCGCACGCGGGATCGACATCCCTGACGTGCGCCACGTCTATAACTACGACTTGCCGAATGTCGCAGACAACTATGTTCACCGCATTGGGCGGACTGCGCGCGCAGGCGCCGAAGGGTCAGCCGTTGCCTTGGTCGCACCGGACGAGATGATCGAACTGCAAGATATCGAAAAGACGATGAAGGAATCAATTCCTGTCGCGTCAGGGCGCCCATGGGAAATCAAACCCGGTCAGAAAAAGCGCCCCAACGGCGGCGGCGGTGCCCGTCGCGGCGGTGGCGGCGGTGGTCGTCATGCTGGCGGTGGCAAACCCGGTGGCGGCGGTGGTCGCCGTCGCAGTGGGGGTGGTGGCGGACGTTCGCGCGGGCAATCGGCAGCCTAAGCCAATGATAGTGGCGGCTCAGGACCAGTGTCTCCCAAGCCGCCTTTTCCAAAGGCTAGTTACGTCCAGCCATAACACCACCATCAACATCCCAGACGGCGCCGGTGACCCATTCGGCGCTGTCATCCAATAAGAATGCAATAACCTTTGCGACATCGTCGGGTTCACCGATGCGACCAATTGGATGGAATTCGTTTAAGCTGGCCAATGTGGCATCCATCACATCATCTGGCACGAATGCGCGGTAGATCGGTGTGCGCACGATTGCAGGCGCGACCGCATTCACGCGAATACCATGATCGCCCAATTCCATAGCCATATGCTGGGTCAAAGCGTGGATGCCGGCCTTGGCCATTGAATATGCAGAGGATGGTGTTGCCTTAATCGCCTGATGCGCCCACATCGATCCGACATGAACAATAGCCCCTTTTTTGGCGGAAATCATACGATCAGCCACGGCTTGTGATAAAAAAAACGCAGCACGGTTTAGGTCCATGTACGTGTCATAGTCGGCTGCTGAGTGATCCGTAAAAGGCTTTGGGTTAAAATACCCAGCCGCATTCACAAAATGGGTGACAGCAGGGGCCGACTGAATGAATGCGGTCGCCTTTTCGATGCCGTTCTGCGTCGATAGATCTGCCTGCAAAGCCGCTGCACCTGCGCCAATTTCTGCAACAGCTTCATCCAGTTTGCCCTGATGACGCCCGATTATCGTTGTTGGAATGCCCGCCTTGGCAAGCAATTTGGCTGTCGCAAGCCCGATCCCGCTGGATCCGCCGCTGATGATTGCATGTTGTGTCATTGTATACTCCGTTGAGGTTTGGTCTCTGAAACGGTATGTAGACGCGACGAATAGGGCTTAAAAAGCAGGCACTTTTTACAACGCTAGGCACCAAAAGGTACATCTTGATGGTATTCCACGAAAAGAAAATTTCAGGGCGTATTGTACCGCCCGCCTCCGCCGAGATCGTACAAAAGATTTGCGGCTGCAAATGGTCGCTGACCGTGTTTTGGCTCCTGTCCGAAGGAATCAATCGGCCGGGTGAAATGGTGCGCAGCGTTGATGGGCTAACGACGAAAGTGCTCAATGATTGCTTGCGCCGAAATCTTGATTTTGGCTTGATAGAGAAAACAACATTCCCAGAAGTGCCGCCGCGGGTCGAATATCATGTTACGGCCTATGGAAAGCAATTTTTGAACATCATGCGGCAGCTTGAACAACTGGGGTCTGCACCGCGGACTTAAGGCGCGCTACCCGTACTTGCGGAACGCTTCCATCTCGATGGCCAACTTGGTGTGCAATTCGGCGATAATCAGCATTTCTTCTTTACGTGCAGCCTCATCAGTCAATGATTTCAGGCGCTCTTGTGATGCAAGTATTTGCTGACGCAAAATAACAACCGGTGATTTCGCGTCAGCTTCCGACATAATCCGGTTCAACACAGCGTCTTGCGGGCGATCAACCACTGGCAGGGGCTTACCCGCGCCCGGGAGGTTGTCGAGATCACCACGCTTTTCAGCGTTCTGAACGATCTGGTCAATAAGGCTGCTAAGTGGATGATCCATTGCTTACTCCTGAAACGCAAAGCGCCGCGCATTTGCATGCGCGGCGCTTGTAACACGTAGGGTGGATCTTGATCCACCGCCCAGTTTAGAAGCCCAAACCAGCGTATTTGTTTTTGAACTTAGACACACGACCTCCAGCATCCATTAGACGGGTTGAACCGCCGTTCCATGCTGGGTGGACTGATGGGTCGATGTCGAGCGCCAGTTGGTCGCCCTCTTTGCCCCAAGTGGATTTCATCTGAACCACGGAACCGTCGGTCATTTTGACTTCGATAAAGTGGTAGTCGGGATGGATATCTTTTTTCATGACAGCAATCCTTACGCTTGGGCGCCCTTAGGCGCTTTGTAGTTGGTGACTTCTGCGATACGTGCGGATTTACCACGGCGCGAACGCAAGTAGTAAAGCTTCGCGCGACGGACGCGACCACGGCGAACAACAGTGATGTTGTCGATGTTTGTGGAATGCAGTGGGAACACACGTTCCACGCCTTCACCAAAAGAAATTTTGCGAACAGTGAATGACCCGGCAATGCCTTGGCCGTTTTTGCGGGCGATGCAGACGCCTTCGTAGTTCTGCACACGTGTGCGCGAACCTTCTGTCACTTTGTAACCAACGCGGATGGTGTCACCCGCTTTGAAATCGGGGATTTCTTTCCCCAGCGCAGCGACTTGCTCCGCTTCGAGTTGTGCAATCAGATCCATCTGACGGCTCCTTTGAAATGCTTGCGGTTATCCGCAATGTTTGTTTGCGTGGCTCAGAGCTCTGCGTCGTTATCGGGTCCGCCGTAGCGCCCGCCAGAGATGCGTCATCATTGTTTATTGTGGCTGTCCGGTCCAACTGGTGAGTAAAGGATCAACGCAGACCCGCTCAAAACCCAGATGGTTCCATAAACCATCACCCGGAATCAGCAAGCCGACCGGGAATAGCTGCGTATAGGATGATAAGGGGGGGGTGATCAAGGGGTTCAAGGCGAGAGATTTGGTAGCGAAGTAACGCGGTAACGCGAAATCGAGTGCTGAATTTTATAACAAATGGCCACCGTCAGTTCTTATCGAACTCGTATCCTTTCCACGTGGGCAACGGGTGATCTTCAATCCAACGGACAAATCTGGCCCGGATAAGCCTCTCAATGTTACCGCTATGAGCATCTGGCCAATAGTATTGAGTGTCTGATGCCTCGAGATCAACGGCCGCATAGTGCAGCAGGTAAAAATCATAAATGGCGTCTTCATAGTCCTCATTTATACAAAGCTGGGCTAGCATAAACAGAGCTGAGGCACTATCTATGTTGCCTGAAATAAACCGTCTAATATAAGCGGTCGCTACGATTTCGATCGCCTCGACCTTAGATTGGATCTTTGGCAAGTGAAGCTCTCGTTGGATGCGGTCAAGTAGGCTGTCGATTTCAAATTTATTGAAAGGCTCGATTTCGCCCAGAAGGATAAACAACCCATCTGAGATGAAGCCCGCGAGAACCATGTTTTCGGCCCATGATACCAACGTTTTATCAGGTCCAAAGTCGAGAAAACGACGCGCATATAGTTCTGAAGTATACCGGGGTTCATTCGCGAGGTTCATATCTATCCCTAAGCATGACCGATTAACCAGAGAATGGTGGAGAACAAGTAGACCTAGCCAATTTAACTTTCAGCCTACTTAAGTTATTTGGTATGCTTTTCCCACAAATCCGGCCGCCGTTCTTGTGTGATCTTCTCAGACATTTCGCGCCGCCATTGCGCAATCTTTGCGTGGTTGCCGGATAGCAGTACCTCGGGGATCGCGTGGCCCTGCCAGTCGGCGGGCTTGGTGTATTGCGGGTGTTCGAGCAGGCCGTTGGAATGGCTTTCCTCGACCGCGCTTTCGGCGTTGCCCAGCACACCGGGCAGCAGGCGCACGGTGGCGTCGATCATCGCTTGGGCGGCGATTTCTCCGCCGGTCATTACAAAGTCGCCAAGCGACACCTCTTGGATGCCGAAATGCTGCAAAATACGTTCGTCCACGCCTTCAAACCGACCGCAGAGCATCGTGACCCCATCCGTGCGCGCCCAGTTGCGGGCCATGTTCTGGTCAAACCGCTGCCCACGCGGGCTGAGGTAAACCATCGGCATCACGCCTTTGGCACCGGCGCGCGCATCCCTGATCGCGGCCTCAAGCACATCAGCGCGCAGCACCATGCCAGCCCCGCCACCAGCGGGCGTATCATCCACGTTGCGATGTTTGCCGATGCCATATTCACGCAGATCATATGTTTGCATTTGCCAGCGCCCGTCTTGCAGCGCTTTTCCGGTTAGGCTTTCACCCAAAACCCCCGGAAAGGCCTGCGGAAACAGCGTCAAAATTTGCGCGGTCCATGAGCCCGCAAGCTCAGGCGTGTCGGTCATCAATTCGCGCGGTTTCAGCGTCGGGCGAATAGAAATGCGGCCAGCGGCTTTGCCAGCGCTTTTTTTAGGTGTTTGGTCAGACATATCGTGTTTCTAGGGGATGACAGGGCGTTGCGAAAGGGGCAACGTTGTTACCGGAGAAGACGGATGAGTACAGATTTCAACAGATTGCTGGAGCGCAGTGCCGAACAACAAGCTGCGATTGACCGTTGGGATGCGGCCGTCATCGATAGTGTTTTGATGCAGCGGCTGACGCGTGGGGCATTGTTGGGCGCAAAGAAACACACAGGTGTGTTTGCAGCGCAGCTGAAGGGACAGCAGGTTGTGGTGCGACATATCGTGCGGGCCAATGCTGCGGATGTGGTTGCAAAAACACAGCATGATCTTGAACAAGTTGGTCCGCGTATGTGCAGCGGTGATTGTCAGGTGAATCAGGTGATCGCTGCCGATGTGACACAAGGCGTCTTGGTGGTTTCGCATGTGCCTGGTGCGCCATATTCAGAGGCAACCGATCCTGATTTGCTAAGACACGCGGGACGATGGCACGCGGCATACGTCGGAGCGCGGCGCGACATCGGCCATTTTTCACCGCTGCATTGGCAAAAGAAACTGCCGGGGATGCCACGGAATGGATTGCAAGGGGATGATTTGGCGTTGGCAAAGGCATTACGCGAAGCATTACGACATCAGGCAGCTTCGGTGCAAGGGGTACAAGTCTGCCGCGTCGCCGGGCATGGCGATTTCGCGCCACATAATTTTCGGGTCGATGATGGCGTGCTTTACGGCTTTGACACGGGAACGGCGGCCAAAGTGCCGCTGGCGCGCGAATTGGCCCATTTTTTGCATCATGTTGCATTAAAATCTGATGCAATATCCGGTGCGTGGGGGATTGATGCCGCGCAGGTTGCGGCTTTTGCACAGGCCGCTGAGCTGCCCGATGATGAGATCGACACGGTTTTGCGCTATTTTTATGGCTGGTATCTGTACCGGGCGTTTTTACGTTATGCCCGCAATGCAGGGCGGCGCGAAAAGCTGCGCGTGCTTATTCAGGGCTATCTTGATCTGTTTGTGTAAACAGACCCTCGGGCGGGTCTGCAATGATGCGCCCCGCGGACAGATCAACGGTCGGTACTGCGGCTTTGGTAAAGGGCAGCAGGATCGTTTCAGATTGACCGGGCGCGCTGAGTTCGAGCAGGTCGCCAGCGCCGTGATCCATCACGTTTTTGACGGTGCCAAGCGTGGCCCCGCCTGTATCCAGCACGGTTAACCCGATTAAATCGGCATAGTAGAATTCATCATCAGGCAGCGACGGCAGCACATCGCGGTCGGCGTACAGGCTGACATTGCGTAGCGCGTCGGCCTCTTCTTTGGTGGTGACGCCGTCAACGCGGGCGGTGAAGCCGTTCTTAAGTTGGCCGGTCAGCACCATCTGGGCAAAGGCACGGCCATCTTCGGTATAAAGTGGGGTGTAATCTGCAATTGTAGCGGGGTCCGCGCAAAAGGATTTTAGACGGATTTCGCCTTTGACGCCAAAAGAGCCGCCAAGCGAGCCAACAATAACGCGGTCAGTCATGTGGGATATCCGATCTTATGCACATTTGTTGGGTCCAGTTTCCGCCTGTGGCTTCGCAATTGGTCTGCGCATTGCTGCGTTCGGTCAATATGCCTGCAATAAAAGCAGCAGCGGTGAAAATCACAAGACGAAGTAAACGAAACATGGGGTTTCCCTAAGGGGAGAGGGTGTTGCCCGACACGATTGGCCGGGCAACGAAAGCGTCTTACTCTTCAGCAGGTGCTGCTTCTTCTGTAGGTGCGTTTGCAGCTTCTTCAGCGGCTTTTGCTTTTTCTGCTTTTTCTTCAGCGCGGGCTTGTGCCGCTTTGCCTGGTGTACCCTTTTTCGGGTTAGAGCGGTCTTTCTTAGGCAGTTCGCCAGCAGCTTCGAGCATAGGTGAGACGCGGTCTGTTGGCTGTGCACCTTCGGACAACCAGTATTTCACGCGGTCGATGTCCATTTTTACGCGGTCTTCGCTGTCTTTTGGCAACATGGGGTTATATGTGCCCAGTTTTTCGATGAAACGGCCATCGCGTGGCATACGGCTGTCAGCCGCAACGATTGCGTAGTGAGGACGTTTCTTAGAGCCGCCGCGTGCGAGACGAATTTTCATAGCCATGGTGTAGTTCTCCTATAAATGGCAGGGGTTAGGTGGATTAAAATCCACCCTACGATTGGTGTTGTTTGTGGTGTTGGATCACTTCTTGAATAATGAAATTCAAGAATTTCTTGGCAAATTCCGGGTCAAGATCGGCCCGGTTTGCAAGGTCGGTCAGCCGTGCGATCTGATGCTCTTCGCGGGTCGGATCGGATGGCGGAAGGTCGTGTTCGGCTTTCAATTTACCCACGGCTTGGGTGTGTTTGAACCGCTCGCCCAAAGTATAGACGAGGATCGCATCCAAACGGTCGATGCTTTCGCGGTGGCCTTTAAGGACCTCTGCGGCGCGTGTGGTGGCGTCAGACATTGGATGCTCCTTTTGTGTGGCGGTAAACAAGGCAATCGTCGCCCTTTGGCGTCGCGGCATGGGGATCGTGTATCGCGCCAAGCGCTTGCGCCACGCGGATAGATCCGGTGTTTTCGCGCCCGATATAGCTGACGATGCTTTGCAGCGGGGTTGTCGCAAACGTATAGTCGATCATCACACGCGCCGCTTCTTGTGCCAGCCCGCGGCCGGTGAACCCATCGCGCAGGAACCAACCGCATTCCGGCTCTGGGAAATGCGGCGGATGTATCATGCCTGTGCTCCCGGCGAATTGGCCGTTTTCGGTGATCACGAGTGACCCAAAACCATAGAGCGCCCAAGTCGCGATATCATTGGTGAACCAATCCCAAGCTTTGTCTTTGCTAATAGGGCCGTCCATGTGAATGGCCCGATCGCTGCCCATGAATGCGGCATATGCATCAAAATCGTCGCGCGCAAAGGGGCGTAAGACCAACCGATCTGTATAAAGCGTTGGGATCATGTGATTGCCCCTGCTGCTTGGGCCGTCGCGCGCGGGTCGTCAAAGCGCAAGTGGCGCATGATGATGACCTTTTCATCATCAATTGTATCGCGGCGTTCTTCCATAGCGCCAAGCCGTGTGGCGAGCGCCAAAGACCGCGTGTTGTTGGGGGCGATCAGCGAGATCAGTGGCTCTAACCCCAAAACTTGACCGGCCCATTCGCGCACGGCGCAGGCCGCCTCAAAGGCGTAAGATTTGCCTTCGAACCCATCGAACATGTGCCACGCCATTTCAGGTTGGGGCCAGTCGAGATGGTTCAGAATGCCGACGCGGCCCGTTGCAAGGCCGCTGGATTTTTCTTCGACTGTAAAAAAGCCGTACCCGTGCCAGTTCCAATGGCCGATCCCAGCGAGAAAACCGCGCCATGCGCCACGTGTTGAAACTGCCCCACCAAGCGTTTCCATGCGCGCAGATTCTGTCGCCCAAGCGGTAAAGGCCGCAAGGTCGCGCTTTTGCGGGCCACGCAGGACCAGTCGCGCTGTGGAAAGGGTGGGGGCGGGGGTCATGGTTTACTTTTTCTTCCCAAAACCAGATAGGCCAGGGGGCAGCCCCATGCCGCCGCCCAATCCGGGCAGACCGCCGGGCATTTTCGCGCCAAGCGCCTTGGCGGCTTCTTCCATTGCTTTGGGATCGTTCATATCGGGCATTGCGCCGCCGCCGGGCATGCCGCCGCCTTTGCCGAACATGCCTTTCATGGCTTGTTTCAGCATGCCGCCTTTGCCCATCTTTTTCATCATATCGGCCATTTGGCGGTGCTGTTTGACCAGTTTGTTCAGCTCTGACACCTCAAGGCCCGCGCCTTTGGCGATCCGCTTTTTACGGGAGGCGGCCAGTAGATCGGGGTTGGCCCGTTCTTTCTTGGTCATTGAATTGATCAGTGCGATCTGGCGCTTAAGGATACTGTCATCCATACCAGCCGCTGCCATCTGTTTGCCCATTTTGGCCGCGCCGGGCATCATGCCCATCATACCTTCCATGCCGCCCATTTTCATCATCTGTTCAAGCTGCATTTTCAGATCGTTCATGTTGAAACGGCCCTTTTGGAACCGCTTCATCATGCGTTCGGCTTGTTCAGCCTCGATGGTTTCTTGCGCCTTTTCGACCAGCGCAACAATGTCGCCCATGCCAAGGATGCGGCCCGCGATACGCTCTGGTTCGAAGGTTTCAATCGCGTCCAGCTTTTCACCGACACCAACAAAGCGGATTGGTTTGCCAGTGATTGCGCGCATCGAAAGCGCTGCACCACCGCGTCCGTCGCCGTCCATCCGGGTCAGGACAACGCCAGAAACGCCGATCTTATCGTCAAATTCTTGGGCGACGTTCACCGCGTCTTGACCGGTCAGCCCGTCAACGACCAACAGGGTCTCGCGCGGGTTGGCGACATCACGCACTGCAGCCGCTTGGGCGATCAGTTCTTGATCGATATGCAGGCGGCCTGCGGTATCAAGCATATAGACGTCATAGCCACCAAGGTTGGCTTGGGTCTTGGCCCGTTTGGCAATCGCAACAGGGTCTTCGCCCTTGACGATGGGCAACGTGTCGACGCCGATTTGCGCGCCAAGGATTTGCAACTGCTCCATCGCGGCAGGGCGGTTCACATCCAATGATGCCATCAACACGCGTTTGCCGTCGCGTTCTTTCAAACGCTTCGCCAGTTTGGCGGTTGTTGTGGTCTTACCAGACCCTTGCAGACCGACCATCAGGATCGGGGCAGGCGGGTTATCAATTTTCAGCGCGCCGGGATCTTCGTCACCGGTCAACACATGTTGCAGTTCGTCATGGACGATCTTAACGACCTGCTGGCCCGGGGTGATCGATTTTGTGACGGCTTGACCGGTTGCTTTTTCTTGGACGGTTTTGACAAAGTCACGGGCGACAGGCAGCGAAACATCGGCCTCAAGCAGGGCCACACGTACTTCGCGCAGTGCGGTTTTGACATCGTCGTGAGAAAGCGCACCCTGTTTAGTGAGCTTGTCAAAGACGCCAGATAGGCGGTCGGATAGATTCTCAAACATAGGCCTTGGCCCCTCGCGTCGTTTCGTTTGCTTTACGTATATAGGAACGCAAAGCCTAAAGCAGTAGCGCCCCCGTGGGCATTACCCAATGCAGCGCGCCCCCGTGGGCGCAACGCGCTGACGGAGGGCGATCCCCTAGAAGGTGGGGACCGGAAAGCTGGCGCTATCCGGGTGTTGAATGGCGTTTATGCTGCTGCGCGGTACGAGTCAACATCCCGCACAGCGCAAAGCCCGCGCTTAGGCGGCGGTTGGCAGTAAATCCTTGGCTGTATGAACTGTAATGTTATCAATTCCCACGAACCGTAGGATTTGGCGCAGATGTGGTGTTGCAAAGTCAATCGGTGCGTCAACTTGGGTTCCCCCCGAAGCGACGGCGACAATGGCTTTCTTTCCGGTCATCAAGCCAATGGGGCCGTTTTCGGTGTAAGAGAAGGTGACGCCGGGGCGTGCGATCAGGTCAACCCATGCCTTAAGCGCGGCAGGCATGCCGAAGTTATAGATCGGCATGCCGATCACGATGATATCTGCTGCCGCGATTTCGGCGATCAAAATGTCTGACAATTCAAGCGATGCTATTTCAGCGATTGAGCGTTCCTCGGCGGGGACCAGTCGCGCGTTGATCCATTGGCTGTTGACCTGTGGCATTGGGGTGATCGCCAAATCACGTGTGATGATCTTTGACGGCGCGAGGTCCGCGATGATCTTGGCGGTGGCGGCACGGCTGACTGAGCCGTCAGAAATGCCAGAGGCGGTAAGGTGAAGCACAGTTGTCATGGGGTTTTCCTTTGGTGCGAATTGCGATGGGTGAAAGGTATGCGCTTGCAAATTCGAACAAAACAACCAAAGATGAACAGTCTATGTTGATCAGCGCACAGGATATCCGATGGATAATTGGGACGAAATTCGCACGGCCTATCAGGTTGCGCGCAAAGGAACGGTCAGTGGGGCCGCAGATTCGCTTGGGGTGCACCATGCGACGGTGATCCGCCATATTGATGCGCTGGAACAGCGGCTGGGTGTGAAATTGTTCCAACGCCATGCGCGGGGCTATACGGCGACGGAAGCCGGGCATGATCTTTTGCAGGTCGCGCAAGCCACCGATGATCAATTCACCCAGCTTGCGGGCCGGATCAAAGGGCAGGGCGAGGGCGTGTCTGGTGATTTGGTCGTCACCTCGCTGGAAATGATGTCTGATATCTTGACGCCGATTCTTATTGGGTTCCAAGCCAGCCATCCCGAGGTGCGTGTGCGCTTTCGGACAGGTGAACGCGTTTTCCGGCTTGAATATGGGGAAGCACATGTCGCGATCCGTGCCGGACGGATGCCTGACGAACCTGATAATGTGGTGCAACCTTTCGTGACGCAGGGCATGGCGCTTGTTGCATCGGAAGCCTATGCCGCGAAATATGGTGTTCCCAAAGATATCAGCGCATTCCATGAACACTACTTCGTTGGGCACGACGATGAAAAAAGTCGCGCGCCTTTTGCGAAATGGATGCGCGATCACGTCCCAACGAACCAAATTGTTTATCTCGCCAGCGAAATGCGCCACATGCGCGATGCTGTTCTTGCTGGGGCGGGGATCGGTTTTGTACAGCGCCATCTACTAGACCGCGATCTTGGGCTAACCGAGGTTATTGCCCCAGATGAAGAATGGGAAAGTAAGCTCTGGCTTGTCACCCATGTTGATTTGCACCGGACCGCAAAAGTGCAGGCATTTCTGACCTATCTAAAGAACGAAGTAAAAGGTCTTTCCAGCGCATGACACCGGCACATGTTGGGCATCTTGCGATGCTGTTGTTTTCGGTCTTGATTGCCGGATCATTTTCGCTGGGCGCGCTCGCGGCTAATGATATTGCGCCGCTAGCATTGAATGCGGTGCGGTTTTGGATTGCCTGCGCGATTATCGGCACCGCAGCCTTGGTCACAACAGGTATCCCGCGCAGCGCTTTGCGCGCCCCTTGGCGCTATGTGATGCTCGCAGTCTTCTTTACCACCTATTTTGTATTGATGTTCGAAGGGTTGAAAACCGCGGCCCCGGTCAGTGCGGCGGCAGTGTTTACATTGACCCCCATTCTATCCGCAGCTTTTGGCTGGCTGTTACTACGGCAGGTTTTGACCGGACGCATGGCGCTTGCGCTTGCGATTGGGGCCGCCGGTGCGGTCTGGGTGATTTTTCGGGCAGATTTCGCTGCGATTCTACGGTTTGAGATCGGCAAAGGCGAAGTGATCTATTTCTGGGGCTGCGTCTCGCACGCCCTTTACACACCTTTGGTGCGTAAATTGAACCGAGGCGAGCCGACCTTGGTGTTTACCTTTGGGACGCTGTTGGCGGGTGCAACCATCTTAACCGCCGTTGGGTGGCGTGACCTGATGGCGACTGATTGGATGCAGCTGCCTGATATTGTCTGGGTCGCAATTATCTATACGGCGGTCGTCGCCAGTGCGATGACCTTTACCCTGCTTCAGTTCGCGGCGCTGCGGCTGCCGAGCTCCAAGGTCATGGCCTATACCTACCTGACCCCATCATGGGTGATTGTCTGGGATATTGCGCTGGGCCATACGGCGCCACCGGCGCTGGTCTTGGTCGGGCTTGGCTTGACAGTTGTGGCACTGGTGATGCTGCTGCGCGACTAGCTGTCGCCCAACTCATTTGTCAAAAATACCTCGAACGCGTCTAGGTCGATTGCGCCCATCTGGCCAAAAGCCTGCATCCAGACTGAAGCTTCGCGCAGCGCATCGGGTTCCAGCTTGCACCACTTCACGCGGCCACGCTTTTCTTGGCTGATCAGCCCGGCGGCGGTCAGCACGCCCAAATGCTTGGAAATCGCAGCGAGAGACATTTCAAACGGATCGGCCACATCTGTCACGGCCATGTCATCCTCGAGCAACATCGCGAGGATGCTCCGGCGGGTAGGGTCGGCAAGGGCTGAAAAGGCGAGGTCAAGTTTGCTGCTCATAGCGCGATTAAGCGTGAACCTTGCAAAACGTCAACCAATTGGTTGAATGTTGTTTGTGGATGGATTGGGCGTGATGGTGCAAATTGACGCACCTGAATTTATGAATTGTCATTTAAAAACAAAGTTATAGTGGGTTTTCACGATTACTTGACTCTGTGCCGTCACAGACCTAAACCATGCCCAACCTTCCGAGGGACCTTGAAATGCCTGATCCGGACCATGCAGAACGCCTAAAGGCGCTAGATGCAAAGATCGCAGCGCTCAAAGCGCCAGAGCAAGTCAAGGACCATTCAGAAGAACACTATTCCCAAGCGCAGCTTGCGTGGCGGATGGTGATAGAGCTAGTCGCCGGTCTTGGGATCGGCTTTGGCATCGGATATGGGCTGGATACCTTGTTTGGGACCATGCCAATTTTTCTGGTGCTGTTCATATTGTTTGGCCTCGCGGCTGGTGTTCTCACCATGATGCGATCAGCCAACGAAGTGCAAACGAAGCAGCATGAAGCTGCGGAAGAAAAGGGTGACGCAAGTGGCGACTGAAACAGAAGCAGCTTCCGAAGGTGGTCTGGTCTTTCATCCATTGGATCAGTTTATTCCCACGTCATTGTTTGGGGACGGTGCTGTTCATTGGTACACGCCATCTAACCTGACATTGTGGTTGGCCATTCTTGTGCTTGCCGTTGTTGGCGTTTTCGTTTTGGGTAGCCGCGGTCGTGGCATCGTGCCTTCGCGTATCCAGTCAGTCGGCGAATTGATGTACGGCTTCGTTTACAAGATGATCGAAGACGTGACCGGCAAAGACGCTGTCAAATACTTTCCCTACATCATGACGTTGTTCGTGTTTGTATTGTTCGCTAACTACTTGGCGCTTCTGCCAATGTCGTACAGCCCGACATCCATGATTGCGATTACAGCGGTTCTTGGCTTTGGGGTCTTTATTGCCATCACTGTGCTTGGCTTTGTTAAGCACGGTACAGCATTCTTGGGACTGTTCTGGATGAAAGACGCGCCGGGCTTCTTGCGCCCGATCATCGCGATCATCGAAGTGATTTCTTACTTCGTGCGTCCGGTTAGCCTGTCCATTCGTTTGGCTGGTAACATTACTGCGGGTCACGTTGTGATCAAGGTTTTCGCTGGCTTCGCCGCGCTGACATTGGCCAGCCCCGCTGCGATCCTTGGTATTGTCGCCATCTACGGACTTGAGATCCTCGTGGCCGGTATTCAGGCGTATGTTTTCACGATCTTGACGTGTGTCTATCTAAAAGACGCGCTTCATCCCGCACACTAATCACCACAAGGGTGGGATGTCCCACCCTTTACTAAACTTCCAATCGTAAGGAGAATTCTCATGGAAGGCGATATCGCAAGCATCGGTGCCGGTCTGGCAGCAATCGGTTCAGGCATTGCAGCCATCGGCGTAGGCAACGTTGCAGGTAACTACCTCGCAGGCGCATTGCGCAACCCATCAGCTGCTGCTTCGCAGACAGCGACACTGTTTATCGGCCTCGCATTCGCCGAAGCTCTGGGGATCTTCTCGTTCCTCGTCGCGCTTCTGCTGAAGTTCGCTTAAGAACAAGCCGCTATCCTTACGTCTGGTTGGTGCAGTGATCTGCGCCAGCCAGTAAAATCACAAGGTATTCGGGGGCCACGATGGCAACAGACACACACGAAACCGTAGTAAGCGCATGCTTGGACTCGCACGGCGGTGCCATCGGTATGCCGCAGCTTTGCGGTGAATGGATTCCACACCAGATTTTCTGGCTTCTTGTTGCACTTGCTGCAACATTCTTTGTGATGTCACGCATCGCGCTGCCCCGCATTGCTGCGGTCCTTGCAGAGCGGTCAGGCACAATCACAAACGACCTTGCTGCTGCAGAAGAGCTTAAGAACAAAGCTGCCGAAGCAGAAGCTGCTTATGACAAGGCGCTTGTTGATGCACGTGCACAGGCCCAGCAGATCGTCGCTGAAGCCAAAGCAGAAATTCAAGCAGAGCTGGACGTTGAGCTTGCAAAGGCCGACGCGCAGATCGCTGAAAAAGCAGCCGAAAGTGAAAAGGCAATTGCCGAAATTCGCGACGGCGCAGTTAAATCTGTCACTGACGTGGCCAAAGCAACAACCAAAGAATTGGTTGCAGCAATGGGCGGAACAGCTGACGCAAAAACAATCACCGCTGCGGTGACAGCTCGGATGAAAGGGTAGACCATGCGCTTTATTTTTACCGCACTCCTCGCCCTGAGCGCATCGCCTGCATTAGCAGCTGGCGGCGATTATGGTTTCTTTTCGTTAAGAAACACAGATTTCGTCGTGCTCATCGCCTTTTTGATCTTGGTCGGCATCATGCTGTACCTCAAGGTGCCTAGCGCTGTCGGTGGCATGCTTGATAAGCGCGCTGTTGCGATTAAGTCCGAATTGGACGAAGCCAAGGCGCTGCGCGAAGAAGCACAATCTTTGTTGGCCTCATATGAGCGCAAGCAAAAAGAAGTCGCTGAACAAGCAGAGCGCATCGTCGCCTCTGCCAAAGACGAAGCGACCAACGCCGCTGCCGAAGCCAAGGCTGACATTGCGACGTCAATCACACGTCGTCTTGCTGCCGCAGAAGAACAAATTGCAAGCGCCCAAGCTGCCGCCGTCAAAGACGTGCGCGACCAGGCGATCACGGTTGCTGTTGGCGCTGCCAAAGATGTGATTGCCAAGCAGATGGATGCAAAATCTGCAGGTTCATTGATCGACGATTCAATCGCGACGGTCGCCGACAAGCTGCACTAAGCGACATCGCATAACTGATTGAAAAGCCCGGATGCCTGCCAGCGTCCGGGCTTTTTCGTTGACAGTCATGTGCGACACGGAAACACTTTGCGAATGCTGATCGCGGAAACAACACGATGACAGGTCTTTATCGGGCGCTTGGTGCGGTCGCTGCCTATTACGCTATCCTTGTCATCGCGACAGCGCTGCGTTTTCGAATTGGTCAAACACCGTCTGATACTGGCGCTGTATTGCTGGCGCTCCTCCCCGTGCAAGTCATTCTGCTTATGCTGTGCTTAGTTGCTGTGCATCCGTCTGGGTGGCGCTCTGTTGGGTTTGGGCGGTTTCGTCCAGCCGGGGCGATCTGGCTTTTGCCATCGATTGCGGTAATGGCGCTAATGCTGGGCGCGCTCTTGCCGTATCTAAGCAGGAACACGATGCCGCCGCGTACGGTGGTGCTGTTATTCACGGTGCCGTTGCTTATCGGGGTGACCGAGGAAATCATGTTTCGCGGTGTCCTATTGCGTGCTGCAATGGCGCGGTTACGCCTGTTTAAGGCGATGCTGCTGAGCGCTGTGCTCTTTGCGTTAATGCATGGGATTATCGGTATCGGCGGCCAACCGACCGTGATCACCCTACAACAAATGGGCTTTGCTTTTCTTGTTGGGATTTTCCTTGCACCAATCGCAATTGCGTCAGGCACGTTGTGGGTTGTGATTATCTGGCATGCGGTTTGGGATATGTTGGTTTATGCCAGTCAAATGGCGGGCATTGTGCATCACTTTGCGTTAATCGGGATCATGATCCAGACTTTGGTTTCTGTGTGGCTTTGGGCGGGTTTGGTGCGCGCGGATCAGCGCGATACTTCGTGATCAAGCCGCTTTTGTGCAAAGGTCTCATTCCGGTCCGATTTTTGCTGGTCAGAAAGAGAACCTTCGACAAAATTCAAATGCGCCTCTACTGCGGCGCGCGCAGCGGCGGGGTCGCGGGCCTGTAACGCGTCATTGATCGCACGGTGCTGGTCAAGCAATGTGTCGCGGGTGGTGCGTTGGTTGAACATGACAGAGCGGTTGTAAAACACGCCTTCGCGCAGCAATTCATACATCGATCGCATCATATGTAGCATGATGATATTATGGCTGGCCTCGATGATCGACAGATGGAAATCCGCATCAAGATAGGCTTCATCCGCCGGGTTCCGCTTTTCATGAGCGGCTTCCATTTTTTTGAAAATGGTGTTGATCAGGGCAAGGTCAGTATCACTGGCAAGTCGCGCGGCGCGTTCGGCGGCCAGCCCCTCCATGTCGCGGCGAAAAGAGATGTAATCAAACACCGCCTCAACATGGGTGGAAAATAGTTTCACAAGTGCTGGCGCAAAGGCCGAGCCCAGCACATCCGCGACATAGACACCTGCACCGGCCTTTGATGTCAGCAGGCCACGTGACTGAAGATCGGCCAAGGCTTCACGCAGGGAAGGGCGGGACACGCCCATGCGGTCGCTCAACTCGCGCTCAGACGGTAACCGTTCACCGGGGCGCAGGATACCACGCAGGATCAACCCTTCGATTTGGCGAATGACGCCATGCGATAGTTTTTCTTGTTGTACCGGTTCGAATGGCATTGGCGCGGCCTCTTGTGAATTGGTCAATTTATATGACCGGGAGGCCTGTTTCACAACGAAAAAGGGGCCGCAACTATGCGACCCCTCCTCGAATTGCGATAAACGCAAATTTAGTTTGGCGTGATGATGATCTCAACGCGGCGGTTTGCTGCGCGGCCAGATGCGTTCAGGTTTGACGCGATTGGAGAATCTTCACCTGCACCAAGGGCGCGAATACGTGAAGACGATACGCCACCGCTACGCAAGACTGCGGCAACCGCTTGGGCGCGGCGTTGTGACAGACCGAAGTTATAGCTTGCGTCGCCCACGTTATCAGTATGACCAACCACGTTCACAGTTGTGTTCGGGTAGTTGTTCAGCGATTGCGCAACGATGCGCAGATCGTTTTGTGACGCGCCAGATACTGCGGTGCTGTCAGTCGCGAACAAGATGTCTTGGGACAGGGTCACGATCAAATCATCGCCCTGACGTGTCACGCCAACACCGTTGCCAAGGCTCGCGCGAAGCTCTTCGGCTTGCTTGTCCATGTTGTTGCCGATCGCGGCACCGATGCCGGCGCCAGCTGCTGCAGTCAAAAGGGCAGCGCGGTTGCGATCCGCGTTAGAGCGGTCACGGTTGGTCAATAGGCCAGCCGCAGCACCTGCAGCCGCACCAATCAACGCACCTTGTTGGGCGTTTTGGTTGCCGTTAGGTGCAGTGCCGTCACAGGCCGTGACAAACATCAATGCCGAAGCAGCGATCGCAAGAGGAAGTTTTGAAATAATCATCGTTTTGTTTTCCATTCGATATGGGTGCGCAAATTGCGCGTTCTGGATAGCCCAGCTTATGCGGTGATTGCCAGTGTTATCCAATAGCGGGGTGCTATTCGGACAGGTTCCGCTTGTTTTTGAGGGGATTTGAGTTCGCGAAATTTAGAAACACATTTGGAACCGCATTGCGGTAGACCATGTTTTCTTAGGCAAAGTTACGGGCCAAAACCAGACTTTCGAGAAGAATGCAGCGAATGGCAGGTTCGAGCCCATACTTCATTTTTTCTGCGCCGTCGCGAATGTAAGCTTCAGCTGGGCTTTTGGTAGAACTTACGAAACTCGATGAGTGCCTTCGGCTGCGTTTCAACATAACGCAGGAAGCGGTCTCGGAACTTTTTGGTTTTTGCTTTCTTTGACAAACGGCTAAGCCAATGGCTGTTCAACTCACGGCTGTTGGGCGATTCTTTGAGCAGTGTTCTAGCGGTTGGGAAGGGCGTCATAGCAAATACTATGCAGTATGCTTCCAACTCTGCGGGTAGCCAAAACCCCAATGAAATATCATCAATCTCTATAAGGAGATGCGCCCATTTAGTTCGACCGCTCTTCACTTCCGCTTCAATGAGTTTCCTGATGTCTGTCGAGGAAGCCCTGTGAAGATAAGCGTCCTTGCCATCTGTGCGGACGAGTTCGATTTCCGCGCTCTCGGGAAGAATTATGCGCGAACCGGACATCGTCGCATCATTGCCGTCGAAGTAGGTGGTAGACATGTTTTTCATTACTATGCCGAGTTAGCATCATGAGTGGTTATTAACAACCGAAGCAACTCAACTGCAGACATTGGTGTAGCCGCAGCGAAAGGGCGGTTCGTCCGCATAGCGGACCTTCGTACGTTAATCGCCTCGCGTCGCATAGGCGTTTGCCCTAACGCTTAAGATTCAATTGATCATTTTAGCAGTCAACTTCCGCCCGCGCCGATTCCCACGCGAGGATCGCGCGTTTTACCGGAAGGCCCCAGTGATAGCCGCCTAGCGCGCCTGATTTACGTAGTGCCCGGTGGCAAGGGATCAGCAGGCTGACAGGGTTGCGCCCAACGGCGGTGCCGACGGCGCGCACAGCTTTGGGGTTGCCGATAGCCCCCGCGATTTCGGAATAGGTTGTGACATGGCCTGTTGGGATGCGCAGCAAGGCCTCCCAGACTTTCAACTGGAATGGGGCGCCGATCATGTGCAACTGCGTTTCGCCTGTCATCCCAAGGGCGGCGGTGGCCCAATCGCGCAAGGCGTCTGAGTTTTCTAAAAAGGTCGCGTTTGGCCAGCGCGATACCATATCTTTCATCGCAGCGTCGGCTCCTGTTTCGCCAGCGAAGGCCAGCCCACATATCCCGCGGTCCGTGCCCATCACCAAAGCAGGCCCGAAGAGGCTATCAAACCACCCCCAATAGATCGTCAGCTCCGCGCCGCCTTGGGCATAGTCGCCGGGGCTCATGGCCTCCCACCGCAAGAATAGATCATGCAGCCGCCCAGAGCCGGACAACCCGACCGAATGCGCGGTATCAAGCATGGTAAAGCGGTCGCGCAGCAAGGTTTTTGCGTGCCCGAGCGTCAAATATTGCTGGTATCGTTTGGGCGATACCCCCACCCATGTTGAAAACAGGCGCTGGAAATGCGCAGGACTCATTTGCATTTCTGCTGCGAGGTCCGCGAGGCTTAGCTGCGTGTCGCCAGCAGCGTCGATTGCATCAATCGCGCGGCGCATGACTTGATAGTGGTAGGGTTCATTGTGTTCCATGCCCGATAATCTAGGGAGGATACCCCCAGAACGCGACCCGAATATTGCGCATCTGCGCCTTGCCCCCTTAGGCGTGGCAAGGCATACCAAGGCAATGGTAAAGCAGCTAGATTATCACACGATCCGCGAAATTTTTACGCGCTTTCATACGGCAGAGCCTGAACCAAAAGGCGAGCTTGAGCATGTGAACGTCTATACGCTGGTGGTTGCCGTGGCGCTTTCGGCGCAGGCCACAGATGTTGGGGTTAACAAGGCCACGCGTGCATTGTTCAAAATCGCGGATACGCCACAAAAGATGCTTGATCTCGGGCTTGAAGGCGTGACCGAACATATCAAAACCATCGGGCTATTTCGCCAAAAGGCGAAAAACGTCATCAAGATGAGCCAGATTTTGGTCGATGAATTCGGGGGCGAAGTCCCCAATTCGCGTGCTGCCTTGCAATCATTGCCCGGAGTTGGCCGCAAAACGGCTAATGTTGTTTTAAACATGTGGTGGCATCAACCCGCACAGGCGGTTGACACACATATCTTTCGCTTTGGAAACCGGAGTGGTGTGGCTGTTGGCAAAGATGTCGATGCGGTCGAACGCGCGATCGAGGATCATATCCCCGCTGACTTCCAGCAGCATGCGCACCACTGGATGATTCTTCACGGACGTTATACATGCGTCGCCAGAAAACCAAAATGCGCGGCCTGTTTGATCCGCGATCTTTGTCTATTTGAGGATAAGAACCTATGAAAAAGTTTCAAGTTGTCGGCATCGGCAATGCAATGGTCGATGTGCTGGCTCGCGCCGAAGACGCGTTTCTTGAAAAGGCTGGGATCGAAAAAGGCATCATGCAATTGATCGATATGGACCGGGCCGTGTCGCTCTATGCGCAGGTCGGCCCTGCCAAAGAAATCAGTGGAGGATCAGCGGCGAATACCATTGCGGGGATTGCCCATTTGGGCGGACGCACGGCCTATGTTGGCAAAGTCAAAGATGATCAACTGGGTGCCATTTTTGCGCATGATTTGCGCGCGCAGGGTGCCGTGTATGAAACCGCATTGGCATCTAAGTCCGAAGAGGCCGAAACCGGCCGCTGCATTGTGATTGTCACGCCCGATGGCGAACGGTCAATGAACACCTATCTGGGGGTCACTGAATTTCTGTCGCCAGATGACATTGATGTCGTTCAAATGGCCGAAGCCGAATGGATTTATCTCGAAGGGTACCGTTTCGATGGCCCAGATAGCCACGCGGCCTTCGCCAAGGCGATTGACGCGTGCAAAGGGGCAGGGGGCAAAGTATCGATCACCCTATCTGACCCGTTTTGTATTGATCGTCACCGCGACGCGTTTCGCGCCATGATCAAAGATCATGTGGATCTGTTGTTCTGTAACCGTGCTGAAATGCTTTCCATGTATCAAACCGACGATTTTGATGCGGCGTTGGGCAAAGCTGCGGCAGAGGTCGCAATTGTCGCCTGTACGGATAGCGAAAATGGCGTGCATGTCTTGGCGGACGGACAGCGTTGGCAAGTTCCGGCTGTTCCCACGCAGATTGTCGATGCTACGGGTGCGGGCGATTTGTTCGCGGGTGCATTCCTTTGGGGGCTGACCAATGGTTACGACCTTGAGACATGTGGCAAGATGGGCAATGTCGCCGCTTCCGAAGTGATCAGCCACATCGGCGCGCGTCCCGAGGCGGATTTGAACGCGCTGTTTTCCAAGTATGGGCTTATCTAAAACCGTCATGCGTAACTGAATTCAGGTCGGGTGCAGCGATGCGTCCGGCTTTTTTATATCCACTTTCATATTCCGAGTAAAAAACTCGGATTGACATTGTTGATTGAATTGCTCAGGAAAGGGGCGTTAATCCCGCTAGCGCCATGCAGGCAAGCAAACTGATTTACCGAACCAGAGGAATACCCACATGACCCGTAACTATCTTCTTTCAACTGCGCTTGGCCTTTGTATCGCGACCCCGGCATTGGCCGTGGAAAAGGCTGATGTCTTGAACACATACGCTGACATCGCCGCTGCAGGCTATGACGATTCACGTATCACGGCCGTTGCATTGCAAGCCGCTGTTGACGCGCTGATCGCTGATCCATCTGCAGAGGCGCTTCAAGCGGCAAAAACCGCATGGTTGGCAGCGCGCGTTCCCTACCAGCAAACCGAAGTTTTCCGTTTTGGCAACGCGATCGTTGATGACTGGGAAGGTAAAGTGAATGCTTGGCCACTCGACGAAGGCCTGATCGACTATGTTGATCTGTCTTATGGCGGTGCGACTGATGAAAACATGTTTGCCGCATTGAACGTTGTCGCAAGCCCATCATTCACATTGTCCGGTACAGATGTAGACGCTGCGGCGATTACGCCTGAACTGTTGGCTGAAACACTTCACGAGGCTGATGGTGTCGAATCAAACGTGGCAACTGGTTATCACGCGATTGAATTCCTACTGTGGGGCCAAGATTTGAACGGCCACGCTGCTGGTGCAGGCAACCGCCCTTGGACAGATTATGCCGCTGGCGATGATTGCACCGGTGGTAACTGTGATCGCCGCGCTGCTTACTTGAAAGCTGCGACCGATTTGTTGGTGTCCGATCTGGAGTGGATGACCGCACAATGGGTTGACGGTGGCGCTGCACGCGCAGAGCTGACCGAAACCGAAGCGGCTGGTATCTCAGCAATGCTGACAGGCATGGGTTCATTGTCTTACGGTGAAACCGCTGGCGAACGTATGCGTCTTGGCCTGATGTTGAACGATCCAGAAGAAGAGCATGATTGCTTCTCTGACAACACCCACAACAGCCACTACTACGATGGTTTGGGCGTGCAGAACGTTTACCTTGGCGAATATATCCGGGTCGACGGCACTTTGGTTTCTGGTCCTTCACTGTCTGATCTGGTTGCTGAAACAGACGCTGCACTGGACACCGAAGTTCAGTCCAAATTGTCTGCAACAATGTTGGGCCTTGGCCGGATCAAATCTGCTGCCGAAGCTGGTTTCGCATACGACCAAATGCTTGAGCAGGGGAATGCGGCCGGCGAAGAGCTCGTCATGGGTGGCGTAAACGGTTTGATCGATCAAACACGGTCGTTTGAGCGTGTGGTTGCCGCACTTGGCGTTGATCAGATTGAATTCGAAGGTTCTGACAGCCTTGACGATCCAGAAGCTGTTTTCGAATAGAAACACGGTCTAAATCAGATTAGACTAGGGCGGTACTCTGCAAAGGGTGCCGCCCTTTTTTGTCGGAGCCATCATGCCAAAGACACCAAGCCCCTGTATCGATGTGTGTAAGTTCAAACGCGAAGGGCACTGCATCGGCTGTTCCATGACCAAAGCACAAAAATCTATCTTTAAGGGCTTAAAGAAGGACAGCCAAAAGGCTGGGTTCGTTGATATGTTGATCGCGCAGCAAGATATTATGGGGAAATATGCGGGCTGGCGCATTGCCTACGAGAAAAAGTGCAAGAAAAAAGGCGCCAAAGCGCCCTTTTAGATCAGATTTTTGCGTAAGCTTAGGCCAAGTGCGACCGCAGGAACCAAGCGAATTTTTCATGCGTTTGGCCACGTGCGATGCACAGGTCTTCGGTCAATGTGTCGCCGTGTGACGCTGCCAATTCGCCGCATCCGGCCAATGTCGCGGCCAGTGTTTCTTGTGCGTCGAGCATCATCTTGATCATTTCTTCAGCCGTCGCGGTACCTTCAAATTCAGATACTTTGGAACGTTTGATCATGCCGGACAATGTACCTTCGGCGTGTTCGTTGATCGCTTTGATGCGTTCGGCAAGATCATCTTGCGCGACAAAGTGATCTTCGTACATTTTTTGAAACAGATCGTGAAGCGGGCCAAATGCCATCCCTGTCACATTCCAGTGAAAGTTTTGTGCGAGCATCGTTGTAACCGCAGTTTCGGCAACTGTTTGATTCAACGCTTCTGCGATGGCTGCTTTGGCGTCAGTGCTCAGTGCAATAGCTGTTTGTGTCATATCAGACCCTCTTGAAAACGAATACAGGTGCTGGCTGGCGATAAGCTGGCTTGCTTGTCACCTTATTTACACCAGTATTTTCAAAAGCCAAGAAGTTTTTAGAATAATTCTAAACTTGAGGGAATTGCTCGGATATCCCACGGATCAGAAAGCCGATATTTCGTTGATGTTCGCGGGGCACCCGCGACCGAATTAAAAATGAAAAACTATCGCCGTCGCCGCGTTTAATCGCGCTAAGAGCCTGTACCAGCCAGGCCTCATCAAACGAGATCTCAGTTGTTCCGGGGCGATAGAACGTTGTTGTCCGTGCTGTGACCTGCCGCAAACATTTGATTAATGCGCGCGCGTGCGCGTCGCGCGCCGTTTCCGGCTGGCTGGACAAAAGCGCGCAGGCCTTGAACAAGTCCGTTTGCGCCGAAACCCGGCATTCCAAAGCGATCACGCGTAGCCTATTAAGCACGTCACGCCATTGTGTCGTGATATCTGGTTGCTGGGCAGGTACTTCTGTCGAAGGTCGTGCCATCATGTCGCAGCTTAACATCAGGTTTGCCATAAAAAGTGACTCGCGCATTTTGTATTCCGACTATAACTATCGGAAATACTCCGAGCAAGAAAGACACCTCGTGCGAAATCGTGCAATTATTCTAAAGCTAGCTTTTGTTTGCTTGCCAATCGAGCTTTATGCAGGCGTCTTGGACGAGCCGCATCTGAACATCGTGCCACGCACGGCCGCTGAACAGACACGCATTGATGCGGTCACGACGCCGACGACTGATTTCACGGCGCCATCGGCGTTTGAAGAAAACCCAGGTGGGGCCGCAACTGTGCGTGCACGCAACGACGCAAATGCTTTTTCGCAGCCATCTGGCAACATCAGTTTTGAAGACGAGCTTACGTTTAAGGTTGGCAACGGGTTTTTCCGCAAGCTTTGGGTGTCTTCGCCTTCGTCGACGTTGGCGTCGGACGGGCTCGGGCCGCTTTACAATGCGCGGTCTTGCCAGCGTTGTCACATCAAAGATGGCCGTGGCCACACGCCCGCGAACGCGGAAGATAATGCTGTTTCGCTGTTTTTGCGGGTCTCAATTCTCGGTGGATTTGATGCGAAAACGGCTGATATTGAGGGCTATCTCGCGACTTTGCCTGACCCTACCTACGGGCGTCAACTGCAGGATTTCGCCGTGCAGGGACACCCGGCAGAGTATCGGCTGGATGTGACCTATACCGAAGAGCCGATCACATTGTCGGGAGGCGAAACCGTGTCTTTGCGCCACCCGACCTATGTAGCCGCAGATTTGGGCTATGGCCCGATGCACCCTGATGCGATGATTAGCCCCCGCATTGCACCGCAGATGATTGGGCTGGGTCTGCTAGAATCAATCCCTGCCGCGGATATTTTAGCAAACGCGGACCCCGAAGATGCGGATGGTGATGGCATATCTGGGCGTGCAAACATCGTTTGGTCATTGGAGTTTGATCAACCCATGCTCGGGCGCTTTGGATTAAAGGCGGGGACACCAACGGTGCGGCATCAATCGGCAGCCGCGTTTTCGGGTGACATCGGCATTTCGTCACCGCTTTTTCCAAACGGTGCGGGCGAATGCACGCCAGCGCAGCAAGACTGCCTGACCGCGCCGCATGGGGATGGCGATGTCCGCGTCACCGAAGTTGATGCCACGGGAATGGATTTGATCACTTTCTATAGTAGCAATCTTGGCGTTCCCGCGCGCCGGAATGTTGATGATCCCCAGGTTTTGCGTGGCAAAGAGTTGTTTTATCAAACTGGATGTATTTCTTGTCATACCCCAAGTTTCGTAACCCATCGTCAGGAACCCGAAACCGCGCAAAGCTTTCAATTGATCTGGCCATATTCCGATATGTTGCTGCATGATATGGGCGAGGGGCTGGCTGATCATCGCCCCGAAGCCCGCGCAACCGGGACCGAATGGCGCACGCCGCCCCTTTGGGGGATCGGGTTGACTGAGCAGGTCAGCGGCCATAGCAATTTTTTGCACGACGGCCGGGCGCGCAGCCTAATGGAAGCGATCCTCTGGCATGGGGGTGAAGCACAGGCTATGCGTGATACAGTGATTGAAATGTCTAAGCACGACCGTGACGATCTGATCGCATTCTTGGAGAGCCTATGAAACGACTATTGTTAGCATTTTCGGTAACCTTGGTGGCGACCGGGGCACCTGCGCAATCACTGTCTGATTTGACCTCTGCGGCGCTCGATACGCATGTCTTGCCCGGATACGCACGGCTTGCTGCGCAATCGCAGGCCCTTGCAGATGTAGCGCAGGATGATTGCGATGCGGCGTCACCTGTGCTGACGGCAGCTTATGGTGACGCGTTCGATGCCTGGATCGGGGTCAGCCACATGCGTTTTGGCCCGTCAGAGGTTGACGACCGCGCCTTTGCATTGGCGTTTTGGCCCGACAGTCGCGGGGTGACCCCGCGGTCATTGTTAGGCTTGATCAGTGACGAAGACCCGATTGGGATGGATGCCGCTGCTTATGCAGATGTTTCAATTGCAGCGCGCGGGTTCTACGCGCTTGAGTTTTTGCTATACGATGATGCGGTTGCAACGGCGGGCAGTGACAGTTATCGCTGTGCGCTGATCCAGACGGTCACGGCGGATATCGCTGCACTCACTAACGCGATTGATGCGGAGTGGCGGACGTCTTATGCGGATCTGTTGCGGTTCCCAACGGCAACTGGGCCGTACCGGACCGACGAAGAAGCCGTGCAAGAACTGTTTAAAGCGGTTTCAACGGGGCTCGAATTTTTGGGTGACACACGGCTTGGTCGCCCCTTGGGAACATTTGACCGCCCGCGTCCAACTCGGGCCGAGCTCTGGCGTTCTCAGCGTTCTCAGAGACATGTCGTGCTTTCGCTTGCGGCGCTGCGTGAACTGGCGCTCATTTTATCTGCTGACAATGAACAGGTGCACGCTGCGATGAAGGATGCGTTTGATCGGGCACAAGGCCGGATCGTGCGGATCGATGATCCAGCGTTTGCGGGGGTTTCTGACCCGTCGGGGCGATTTGTTATCGAAGTTCTTCAGCAAGAAATCTCGGCGATCCGCACGGTGGTACGCAATGATCTGGGGCCAAAGCTAGGCGTTGTAGCCGGGTTTAACGCGTTGGACGGCGATTGAAATGACCAGCAGACGGCAGTTTTTGGCAGGGCTTTTGGCGACAGGGTTGGTGCCAACGCCTACCTGGGCTGATGCAGGGTCGCCGCAGTATCTTTCGGCGGGGGCATTGCCGGATGGATCATTTGTGTTGTGCGGGATTGGCGCAGCGAATGATGTCTTGTTTCAAATTCCGCTGCCCGCACGCGGGCATGCCGCCGCGGCCCATCCTACACGGCCAGAGGCTGTCGCCTTTGCTCGCCGGCCGGGCACGTTTGCGGTTGTGATTGACTGTGTGACAGGTCTTGAGAAATCCAACATGGCCGCCCCCGATGGGCGCCATTTCTATGGGCACGGCGCATTTTCGGCGGACGGTCATTGGCTGTTTACAACCGAAAATGATTTTGAGGCCGGGCAGGGCCGCGTTGGTGTTTGGGATGTGCAGGCGGGCTATCGCCGGGTTGATGAATTCGCAAGCGGCGGCGTTGGTCCGCATGAAATCAAACGAATGCCGGGCACGGATACTTTGGTCATCGCAAATGGCGGGATTGATACCCACCCTGATAGCGGGCGTACCAAGCTGAATATCGCGACGATGGCGCCGAATCTAACCTATGTTCAAGACGGGCAAATCGTTGAAAGTGTCGCACTTTCGCGTGACCTGAACAAAAATTCGATCCGCCATATCGATATCGCGGATGGGCGGGTTGCCTTTGGGATGCAGTGGCAAGGCGATGGGGATCAGAATGTATTGGCCGGGCTGCATCGGCAGGGCGGAGCGATCACCCTGCTGACGGCCCCTGCCGCGCAAAGCCGTCAGATGCGTGGCTATGTCGGAAGTATCGCGTTTTCGCGGGGGGGCAGACATGTCGCGGTGACTTCGCCTGTTGGCGGGGTAACACAAATCTACGATGTCGCGACTAATGCGCTCAGCCATCAAATCATAGCGCCGGATGCGGGCGGTGTTGCGGCGCATGGTACGGGGTTTATCATCACCAACGGGCAAGGCCAGTTGGGGCGGATAAATCAGGGTGCGCTGCACCTAGGGGCGAGCGTTTCGCTTGCTTGGGACAATCATATTGTGCCGGTTGGTGCATAATGTGCTATAAAGATCGGGCCATGCGCTTGCCTTGATCTACATGCATGACTAGATCAATCGTTGCCGTGGACGCCCTTGTGTGGCATGAAATACAAAACAAACTGAACGAAAGAGTTTAGATCGTGACAGACTATACCTCCCGCCGCACAATGATGGTCGACACGCAGGTGCGTCCTTCTGATGTGACCAAGTTCCCGATCATTGACGCGATGTTGGCTGTGCCGCGCGAAAAATTCGTGCCGGACAGTATGCGCGAGGCTGCGTATGTCGGTGAAAACTTGGATCTCGGCGGTGGGCGTACCTTGATCGAGCCGCGCACATTCGGAAAAATGCTTGATGCGCTGGATATTCAGCCGCAGCATGTCGCCTTGGATTTGGCCTGCGGGCTGGGGTATTCCACCGCAATTTTGGCGCATATGTGTGATTTTGTCGTGGGCGTCGAAGATGAGGAAACCCGCGCAGAAGAGGCACAAACCTTGCTATCTGCCCAAGGGATCGACAATGCTGCTGTGATGGCCGGCCCATCGGCGGCTGGCTCTGAAAAATCCGGCCCTTACGATATTATCATGGTGCAAGGCGCGGTCGAAACTGTGCCTGATGCGGTGATTGCGCAGCTACGTGAAGGCGGGCGGATCGCTTGTATTTTCGCTGAGGGCAGTCTTGGTGTCGTGCGCGTTGGCTATAAGTTGGACGGCGTCATGAACTGGCGCTTTGCATTTAATGCGAGTGCGCCTGTCGTTGCAGGCTTTGAAAAAACGGCGGAATTCGCGCTTTAGCGCGTTTGATATATTCGGGCGCGATGCGCGACAAATTAAAGTGAGTAAAAACCCATGAAAAAACGCAATCGGTTTGCTGCGCTGGCAGTTGTGACTTCAGTTGTTTTCGGGTCTGCCGCCAGCGCAGAAACGCTATCGGCGGCGTTGACCTCAGCTTACAATAATTCGGGTTTGCTAGAACAAAACAGGGCGCTGTTGCGGGCCGCTGATGAAGATGTGGCACAGTCTGTCGCCGCCACAATGCCTGTGATCGCGTGGTCGCTGTCCGCGTCAAGCACGGCCAGCGGGTCGTTGACGGGATCGGATCGCATAGTCACCAATTCGGGATTGGCTGCAATCAGCGGCAGTTTGACCCTATATGATGGCGGGTTGAACAGGCTTTCTATCGACGCCCAAAAAGAACTGGTGCTCAGCACGCGCCAGACATTGCGGGGCATTGAGCAAGATGTGCTATTGCGCGCTGTGCAGGCCTATATGGATGTGCGTCGTAACCAAGAATTTGTGCAGCTTCGTGAAAGCAACGTGCGTGTGATTACGCAAGAATACCGTGCGGCCCAAGATCGGTTTGACGTCGGTGAAGTCACGCGCACTGACGTCGCATCTGCCGAGGCGCGACTTGCTGCGGCCCGCAGCCTGCTTGCGGCCGCGCAGGGTGCTTTGGTGCAATCAATGGAAGAATATAACGCGGCAATCGGCCATATGCCGTCTAGCGCCCCCGCCGTATCCCCGGCCCCAGTATCGCAAACTGTCACGCAGGCAAAAGAATTTGCAGTGCGTAACCATCCCAGCGTGCTTGAGGTGCAGCACTCGGTCGCCGCCGCAGAGCTAAACATCCGTCGCGGCGAAGTTGCCGTCATGCCAACAGTGGAACTTGATGGGTCAGTCTACACCGATGAAGAAGGCAATGATGGCGGATCAATTGAGCTGAGCATCGGCGGCCCGATCTATTACGGTGGGCAAATTGCAAGTGTGATGCGTCAATTGATCGCGAATCGTGACGCGGCCCGCGCAGGTCTTTATGTCACGATGGCAGCCGTCGAACAGCAGGTCGGGAACAGCTATGCATCGCTGCAGATAGCGCAGGCCTCGCGGCTTTCGTCTGATCAGCAGATTAGCGCTGCGCGCGTCGCCTTTGAAGGTGTACGCGAAGAGGCGACCTTGGGGTCACGCACCACGCTTGAGGTGCTGAACGCCGAGCAAGAGCTTCTGGATGCGCAAGCCAGCCGGATATCGAGCCAAGCGGACGAGGTGATTGCATCTTATGCGGTTTTGGCCGCGATGGGCCTGTTAACCGCAGAGCATTTGCGCCTTCCGGTACAGCAATATGATCCTACGGAATACTACAACCTAGTTAAGGATTCGCCGGCGCTATTGTCCGAACAAGGCCGTTCTCTAGATCGCGTGTTGCGCGCGATCGGCGAAGAATAAGCTAATAGTTGTTTAACGTTTCGTTATCAGTTAGCCTTTTAAGTGTAGATTTGGAACGAGGGTTACAACATGTCCAACACGGCACGCACAGGGAATGTTGACGATGCATTGCTGAAGTCAGTGCGCAATCTGGTGTCTGTTCGTACAGGCGAAGAACCTGCAGCAAGCAGCGTTGTTGAACGTTTGGTGCTGACCCCCGCGCTCCGCGTTGATGCGGCCGAAGATGCGCCAGTCGTGGCTACGCCTGAAATAGAAGAAGAACCCACGTTTCGTCATGCAGATGAGGTCAGCAAGATCCTTGTGCTGGAATCAGCCAAACGCACCGAGCGTGCCGGGCTAGAGGCAACGATTGCCGAACTTGAAGCAGCGGTCACTTCGCAAGCGGAAGATTGGGAAGCCGACGAAGGCGAGAACCTTGATGAAACCGAATGGGCAGCAGCTGCATTCCAATCGCGGCTTGTTGATTCGTCGACACTGGCAGAATATTCGCCAATCATGCGCGAAGCACTGGGTCTTGAGCAGGATGTCGCTGATACGGATAGTCCGGCCGTTGGGATCGACGAAGAGGCATTGCGTGGCTTAGTTGTTGAAATCGTGCATCAAGAACTGAGCGGCGAATTGGGTGAACGGATCACCCGCAACGTCCGCAAATTGGTGCGCCGCGAAATCAACCGTGTTTTGGTGAGCAAGGGGCTCGACTAAATCGGGCCCGCAAGGTCAATCAACTGTTCCAAATCCATATGTGTTTCAAGATGATCCGCTAGCGCGTCAAGCGTGGCTTCAAGGTCCTGCGTATAATTGTGGTCTGCGATCGGTTTTCCCAAGCCCGCTAAATAAGCGGTGCGGAACTGATCTGCCGCAAACAAACCATGCATATAGCACCCTTTGATCTGTCCGTTCGTGGATGCGGCGCCTTCTGGGCGCCCCTCAAGCGACAGCCAGGCGCGTTCGCAATCCGCACCGCTGGTTTCGCCGATGTGGATTTCATAGCCTTGTACGGTGTCCCCGGTGGGCAGATAGGTGGCCTGCGACAGCGCGAGCCGTTTGTGCGGCTTCATCTCGGTCCTGACGTCAAGCAGCCCTAGCCCTTTGATCCGGCAGGGTGGGCCTTCGATTCCGTCGTCATCGTAAATTTCGGTGCCCAACATCTGATAGCCGCCGCAAATCCCTAAGACTTGTCCGCCGCGCCTGACGTGGGCTTGCAGATCAACGTCCCAGCCTTGCGTCCGAAAGTCTGCCAAGTCCGCGATTGTGGATTTTGAGCCGGGAATGATGACCAAGTCCGCATCGCCGGGTAGGGGGCGACCGGGTTCAATGATTTCGACGCTGACACCTGGGGTCGCAGAGAGCGGATCAAGGTCATCAAAGTTGGCGATCCGATTTAGACGGGGCACTGCGATTTTGATCCCATCTCCCTTGTGGCTGGCGATATCCATGACGTCTTCGGCAGGCAGGCGCCATGCATCGGCGAACCAAGGGATCACCCCAAGATCGGCCCACCCGGT
Source organism: uncultured Paracoccaceae bacterium (assembly GCA_938002605.1). Taxonomy (GTDB): domain Bacteria; phylum Pseudomonadota; class Alphaproteobacteria; order Rhodobacterales; family Rhodobacteraceae; genus Yoonia. The sequence continues at coordinate 68,664 of CALLAF010000020.1, forward strand.
GCGGGCCGCGATTGTGGTCATGCCTTCGCTAAAAAGGCTGGTGTCGCCACGGAATTTATTGACGGCAAAGCCTTTGATCCGGGCGCGGTCGTCTGCGGGCAAAACGACATGGGTACCGACCAATTGCGCAATAACTCCGCCGCGATCAATATCGCCGACCAACACAACGGGAACGCCTGCCGCTTCCGCAAACCCCATATTCGCGATATCGCCTTTGCGCAGGTTAACTTCTGCCGGGCTGCCTGCGCCTTCGATGATGACCAGATCACGCCCTGCGCCAATACGAGCAAAACTTTGTAGCACGGCAGGCATAAGTTGGGCCTTTTGACTGCCATAATCGCGCGCCTTGAGTGTGGCAAAGCGCTTGCCCTGTACGATCACCTGTGCGCCGGTGTCAGTCTCAGGCTTTAGCAGTACTGGGTTCATGTCCACCAGCGGTTCTAACCCACATGCAAGCGCCTGTAGCGCCTGTGCGCGTCCGATTTCACCGCCATCTGCGGTGACGGCGGCATTGTTAGACATGTTTTGCGGCTTAAACGGCGCAACAGACAGCCCGCGTCTGACACAGGCGCGTGCAATGCCCGCGACCAGCATGGATTTACCGACGTTAGACCCGGCCCCTTGGATCATGATTGCTTTGGTCATTGTGTCCCACTTTCATCGCGATAATAGGGATAGGGAAGTGCCGGGAAAGCCACAAACGAAAACGCAGCCCCAAAGGGCCGCGTGTTCATAAAACGTTTACCTAGACCCGTGTAGGAACTAGGCAGCGCGTGCTTCCTGTTCGGCCGCGTTGCGACGTTCGCTTTCTTCACGGGACAGGGCAACAGAGGTGCGGACACCCTTGCCGACAAAGTCCATCAAGCCGTCGACAACACGCTCGTTCGGGTCAATACCTGCGCAAGACAGCACTTCGCGCCCATCGCGTGAACGTGCCCAACGTGCGATTTGTTCAGGGCCGTTGCCATATTTCTTGTCATCGGCAATCGCATCATCAAGCGCAGCAAGCACAACAGCGGCGAATAATTTACGTGCACGGTTACCTTGTTCGTTGTTGAAGGCGGTACCGTCGACGAAATCTCTCATCATGCTTCCTTTATTTTGCTCTTGTAGTTCCCGAGTGAGGGGCAATATGCATGTTTGAACCCGATTCGGGGGTTCTCTTTTGGAATGGCAGCTATGCAATTATTGCATGGCTGAAAGTGCCGTTTGCCTGATCTTGCCAGCTCACCACGGTCGATATATAGGCTTTATTCAGCACCGATCAACCTTTCTAATCGCGAAGTGAACTCTTAGATGCCTAAAATTAACGGTAATGAAATCCGCCCCGGCAATGTGTTGGAACATGAAGGCGGTCTTTGGGCTGCTGTCAAAATTGACCACGTGAAACCCGGCAAGGGCGGGGCGTTTGCGCAGGTTGAACTGAAAAACCTACGCGACGGTCGTAAGTTGAATGAACGTTTCCGGTCTGCCGATAAGGTTGAGCGGGTCACGCTGGAACAAAAGGACCAACAGTTCTTGTTCGAAGCTGATGAGATGCTGACGTTTATGGACACGCAAACCTATGACCAGATTGCATTGCCTGCGGACATTCTGGGCGACCGCCGTCCGTTTTTGCAAGACGGCATGACTGTTAAAATCGAATACTACGGCGACGAGGCATTGAACGTGACCTTGCCGCAAAAGGTTGTGTGTAAAGTCGCAGAAACAGAACCCGTCGTTAAGGGCCAAACCGCCGCGAACAGCTTTAAACCTGCGATATTGGAAAACGGCGTACGTGTGATGATCCCACCATTCGTTGGCCAAGACGAAAGCATCGTCGTCAACACAGAGATTTTCGAATACGTCGAACGCGCGTAAAGCGTCGGGCGAACGATAGATTAAAGGCCGCCAATTTGGCGGTCTTTCTTGTTTTAGCGATGAAAAAGTTTCATTCGTGGGCCAAGTATTAGCAGGAAGGTCTGTCGTGGAAAAAGATACGGTTGCCCGCAAAACGACACTTGATTTACAACCTTTGGCCAAGGCGTTTGACCAAAGCTTTGCGCAAAGCGGGTTGGTATCCGCAGGCTTTGGGTTTCAGCAAGGCAACGATGCCCCGCAAATTTATGTGGGCGGCACCCAAAGCACGATCGATGCAACCCCGGTATCTCTTGGTGCGGCATGGCACATTGGATCAATTACAAAGACATTTACCGCCGTGTTGGCGTTCATGTTGTCCCAAGATGGGCTGATCGACCTTGATGCCCCGGTGATAGAGTATCTGCCCGCAAACGCCGCGGATATGGATCCGAGCTGGCGTGAGATCACGCTGGCCCAAGTTCTGTCGCATCGGGCGGGCTTGCGCCCGAACCCAGACCGCACAAGTATGGGGGCGCTTTATGACGGGGCGCTTGATCAGTACCAATTTTTGTCGGCGTGTTGGCGCGCCCCATTGCACCAAAATCCCGGCACATTTCTATATTCGAATATTGGGTATATCTTCGCGGCCCATGTGCTGGAGGCTGTTTCTGGGCAATCTTGGGAAGATTTGCTGCGCGATCGGATTATAGCGCCGCTTGGGCTGACGTCATTCGGGATCGGCCCACCCGCTGATATTTGCGGGCACCGATCCGTTCTGGGGCTTTTTAAGCGCCCCGTTGCGCCCGATGCGCGCATGGCAGACAACCCTGCGCTTTTTTCGCCTGCCGGGCGGATGCATCTGTCAATTCCTGATATGATGATCTGGGGGCGGTTCTTGCTGACAGCACAGCGCGGCGAAACCGCTTTGCTTCAAGCTTCTAGTGTTCAGCGCATGATGGATACCGGCGACGGTGACTATGGGGCGGGTCTTATGCGGTTTCAGATCCCGGGCACCGGTCACATTGCTTGGGGGCACGATGGATCAAACCGTCTGTGGTACGGGCTTTTGGCGCTTGTGCCCGAGAAGGATGCGGTCGCGTTTGTGATTAGCGGCGAGGGGCGCGTCAACAAAGTTGCCAAGCTTGGCGTTGCCCTATTGGATAGCGCGCTAGCTGTTAAGGCGTGATCTTGGCCGTTGCGGCTGTCAAAGGACCAATGGCGCGGTCAAAACGTAGATAAGCCAGGGCGTAACCCCCAGACTGTGTGAAAAGCGTTCCAACGGTTTTGCCATCTGCATTTAATATCTCTGTGCCAATGGGGGCGGCACCATCAACGCGAACCTTTGCTAGTCCTTTGCGCAGCGTGGTTTTATGTTTCATCCGAGCGATGATCTCTTGGCCGACATAGCACCCTTTTTTGAAATCAACGCCATTAAGTTGCTCAAACCCGGCCTCTAGAATATACGTTTCTGGTGTCAGTTCTATTCCAGTTTGCGGGATCACATGCGCGACACGCAAGCTGTCCCAATCGGTGTCGTCCCCCACATGCGTTTCGCCATAAATACGCCAGCCCATGTCTGGGTGCCGGGGATCTTGTAATGCTTTTTCAGGGGCGCGACCCGTCCCGCGCGATGCGATCAATGTGGTTTCTTCAATCGTTACGGCAGCGCGCAAGCGGTACATCATTAGACGTTGCGCGAGCGTTGGCGCATGGCTTGTTGCGACGTCGATCAGCAACCGGTCTTCTTGGCCGATCACAAAGAAATCCGCGATGTATTTCCCCTGCGGGGTTAAAAGCGCGGCGTAGATGATCCCGTTCTCGGCTTTTTCGACGTCATTGGTGATCAGCCCTTGCAGGAACGAAACACGATCAGCCCCGCCGATAGAGAGTATAGTGCGGTCAGTCATGATCTTCGCTTTTCTCTTGAGAGAATTGTAAGTGGTACAGGTCAGCGTAGATACCGCCGCGCGCGATCAGCTCGTCATGGGTGCCTTGATCAACGGCGCGACCATGATCCATCACCACGATCGAATCCGCGTTGCGCACGGTTGATAGGCGGTGGGCAATCACCAGTGTTGTGCGCCCGGTGGAAAGCTGTTCGAGCGCAGATTGAACAATGGCCTCTGACTTGGTGTCCAGCGCACTTGTCGCCTCGTCCAGCAGCAAGATCGGCGTGTCGCGCAATAGTGCGCGCGCAATAGCAACACGTTGGCGTTGACCGCCTGACAGGTTCGACCCGCGCGGACCTGCGGGGCTGTCCAGCCCGTTTGGCAGCATGGGCAAGAAGTCACTGATATGCGCCGCATCAAGAACCGCTTTTAGGTGGTCGCCGGACACGTCTTCGCGGCCCAACAGAATGTTATCGCGTAGGGTTTCATCAAACAGTGCCGCGTCCTGGGCGACAACCGAAAATTGCCCGCGTAGATCTGCGAGGTCAAAATCTTTGATCTCAGTTCCGGCGATTGTGACGCTGCCCGATGTTGGTTCAACAAGTCGGGTCAGCACATTAAAGATGGTGCTTTTCCCCGCGCCAGATGCCCCGACAAGCGCGGTGGTTTTTCCCGCCTGTGCGACGAAGCTTGTATCGCGCAGCACGGGTAATTCGCCGTAGTGCATGTTCACGGAATCAAGCACAATTTCTGGGCAACCTGCGGCGACTGCGGAAGGAATTTTAGGCGACACAATCGATGGCTTGAGGTTCAATACCTGCTGAAGCCGTTCAACGCTCGCTGCGGCCGTTTGCCATTGACCGCTCATTGCGCCAAGGCGCCGCAGCGGATCAAAAGCGAGCGACATTGACGTAAAGAACGCCATGAACTCACCATTGGTTTTTTCGCCCGCCATGATTTCGGTGCCACCATATAACATCACGCCCATAAACCCGATACCGGTCATCACATCAATTAACGCAGGAACGGTGGCTTGCCCGGCGGCAGTGCGGACGTTGGCTCTGATGCCCTCTTTGATCAACTGACTGTAGCGATTGCCTTGATATTCTTCGAGCCCGTTCAGCTTGATCGGGTTGATGCCGTGGAATACTTCGTCCAAACGGGTGGAAATTCTTCCGGCGATTTCGCGTGAATGGCGGGCGCGCTTGCGGATATAGGATTGCACCATCAGCGAAGGCATCACTAGCATCGGGATGCCGACCACAGCGATCAACGTCCATCGCCAGTCGAGCCACATCGCAAAGCCAAACAAGCCAATCAGTGACACGAGGTCACGGCCAAGCGCGGTGATAATGCCGCTCCAGATGGAATTGATCGAGTTGACGTCGCCTTGGACACGTTCGATCAGTTGTCCTGGGGGGTGCTCGGCGTAAAATGCGCTGTCTAATGTCATCATATGGCGCAGGAGATGCTTACGCATATTCGCAGCGGTCAGTTGCACGATCAGTGCCATCAAAAGTTTCTGTGCACTTGACGTAATTGCGCGGACAATAAAGATGCCCAAAACCCCAAATGCGACAAAATACAGGGCGGTTACATCGCCCGCAGTAAACACATCATCAAACATTGGCACGATCATCCGCGGGATTACCGCAAGCATGGAGCCTTCGATCACCATGAAAAAGACCGCAGCCACCAAAAGCCATTTTTGGGGGCGCAGATAATCCTTCCACAGCCACCAGAATAGCGTGAGTGCAGATTGCGATTTGCTAGGGTCTACCGGGGGGAGTGGCGCGGCCATCGCGTATCCTTTGGATCATGTTCATGCACGTCTAATCTTAAATAGGGGGGCGGGGCAAGTTCGCTAGGCTTGACGCGGCTAAACTTGGGGGTACTGTCGGCCGGTAACCACTATCGAAAGCACTCCCATGTCTCTGTCTTACGGTCGCCAATATCTGGCGATTCCCGGTCCATCGGTGATTCCTGATTCTGTTTTGCAAGCAATGCACCGTGCATCACCCAATATTTACGAAGGCGAATTGCACGATCTGACGCATAGTGTGATCCCAGATTTGAAATCTGTCGCGATGACTGATCAGAATGTCGCGATTTACATCGGCAACGGGCACGCCGCTTGGGAAGCCGCGCTGGCAAATGTATTGGCCCCGGGTGACACTGTTTTGGTTTTGGCGACGGGTCTTTTTGGCCTTGGTTGGGCAGATATTGCCCAAGGATTGGGCGCGCGCGCTGAAATTATCAACTTTGGTGCGCAGGCTGCAATTGATTTATCCCAAGTCGAAGCCGCGCTTGCCGCCGACACCGAAGGTCGGATCAAGGCGGTTATGGCCGTGCATGTCGACACATCCACCAGCATCAAGAACGATATCACTGGGCTGCGCGCCACAATGAATCGTACAGGCCATCAGGCGCTTTTGATGGCTGATTGCATTGCGTCTTTGGGATGTGACCGATTTGAGATGGACGCTTGGGGCGTCGACGTTATGGTCGCAGGCTGCCAAAAAGGACTGATGACCCCCACCGGATTAAGCTTTGTTTTCTTTAACGAAAAGGCCGATGCAGCGCAAACCGACAACGTGTCACGCTATTGGAATTGGCGGCCACGGGTCAAACCAGAGGTTTTCTACCAACATTTCGCGGGAACACCGCCGACACACCACCTGTATGGGTTGCGCGCCGCACTTGATCTGATCAAAGCCGAAGGCATTGATGCGGTGTTCGCACGGCACGCAAAAATCGCCCAGGCCGTCTGGGCCGCGATTGATGTCTGGGGCAGTGCCGGACCGATGGCGCTGAACGTCGCCGACCCGGCACAGCGGTCACATGCGGTTACATCTGTGGCAATGGGATCATCTATCGCTACAGATTTGCGGGAATGGACTGAAAGCAAATGTGGGCTGACGTTGGGCATTGGGCTTGGACGCGATCCCGCAGAAGACTATTTCCGGATCGGCCACATGGGGCACCTGAGCGGACATATGATCATGGGCGCGCTGGGCACGATTGATGCAGGGCTCAAAGCACTCAACATCCCGCACGGACGCGGCGCACTTGATGCAGCTTCAGAGGTGATTGCGACGGCCTAAGTGAGTTGCGGATTCATTTTGCTATTTTGAGTTGATCTGGGTACGCTTCACCTGTGATGTGCCTGTTCAGCGAAGGGTAGTGAGTTGGAGGTTTTAATAGTAGCCGTTGTCGGCGTGGCGTTCATGTGGATTTTGGCGGGCCGCAAAGATAAACATGGGCCGCCACCCAGTTTGCGTAGGGTGCCGCCCAAAGTGCAGCCCGTACAAAATCGCCCCCCATTTCAGGCGAAAACGGCGCATAAAGCATCACCTGGATATACTTTGCATGGGAAGGCTTATGTTGTTGATGGCGACACTGTGGTCATTCAAAAAAAGCAGATACGCCTCTACGGAATTGATGCGCCCGAAATGAACCATCCTTATGGCAAAAAAGCCAAATGGGCCTTGGTTAACATGTGCAAGGGGCATGTTATTCGCGCGGATATAAGTGAAACCGACGCCTATGGGCGCAACGTTGCACGCTGCTATCTCGAAGATGGCCGTGATCTATCTGAAGAAATGGTTAAACAAGGTCTGGCGATTGACTGGCCGAAATTCTCGGGTGGACGTTACGCGGCCTATGAGGTCCCCGATGTGCGTAAAAAACTTTGGCTCGCCGACGCGCGTCAAAAAGGCAGAATGCATGTCTGGGAAGAGTATGAGGCGCGGCAGAGCAACCGCGCTGTGTCTTAAGCCTCGCGCCGTGCCAGCTCCAGCACCCTCGGCAAGGCTGCCGCAAATGCGTCCATTTCCTCGGACTTTCCGCAGCTGATCCTGATGCAGCGGTCTTGTGGGGCGACGAAAGGCATCCGTACGAAAATGCCTTCTTCGATAAGGGCCGCCAAAACACGCCGCGCGAAATCGCCGTCTTGGCCGCAATCAACGGCGACAAAGTTCGTGGCAGACGGCAGGCTTGTCAGCCCGTTGTCACTTGCGATTTGTGCAATACGGTCGCGTGATTGCGCGATTTCAGCCGTGACATGGGCGAGCCAGTCCCGATCTTCCAGCGCAGCAAGCGCCCCTGCCTGTGAAATCCGTCCCATGCCAAAATGATTGCGGACCTTGTTGAAGGCGTCAATCACCTCGGCTGCGCCAATGGCATAGCCGACGCGCGCGCCCGCCATGCCATGTGCCTTTGAAAACGTGCGCATACGGATCAGGTTTGGGTTATCGACCTGCATGGCAGGGGCGGTGCCGTCGGGGGCCATTTCGATATAGGCCTCATCAAGCACCAATAACGCCCCGTCAGGGATATCCGCGATTATCTGGTCGATCACATCCGCGCTGTGCCATGTTCCCATCGGGTTGTCGGGGTTGGCGATATAGATCAGTTTGGCGTCTACCGCGCGGGCCTTGGCGATTAGGGATGCCGGGTCTTCATGGTCATCGACATAGGGCACTTTGTGTAGCACCCCTCCAAAACCTGCGACGTGGTAGTTGAATGTGGGGTAGGCCCCGTCGGAAGTCACCACCGCGTCACCTTGGGCAACATAAAGCCGTACAAGCACGCCAAGCAGCGTATCAATGCCTTCGCCGATCATGATGTTTTCGGGCGCAATTCCATGATGCGCCGCGAGGGCCAAGCGCAAATCATGGCTTTCTGGGTCGGCGTACATCCAGACCTCTGACGCGGCTTTTTGCATCGCAGCGATTGCGCGGGGCGAAGGGCCGAACGTGTTCTCATTCGCGCCTAGGCGGGCGATGAATGGCTTGCCGTTCGCGCGCTCTGTGGCCTCTGGGCCGACGAAAGGGACAGAGGCGGGCAATGATTGGGCGAGGCGGGTCAGTGCAGGTTTTGTCATAGGCGCTAGATAAGCCAGGGCTTGAAACCAATGCAATCGTGATTATCTGAGAATTATTCGCAACTAGGGGGTATAAGATGAAACTATCACGCCGCGGGTTCCTCGCAAGCACAGGTGCTGCCATCGCCATGCGTACCGCACCACAGATCGCCAGCAAGACTGGTGGCCGCCGGGTATTGACGTTGGTCTATGATAAAGGGCTGGGGATGATGCGCGCGGTTGAACGGGTCGCGTGGTAAATGTCATTCCGAAAAATGTTGGGCTGCCTCGATCCAGATTATCAGTTTATTTCACGGCCAACATAAGCGCATCGTGCCGAGGCGTTGGGTTCTTTGAGACCGAAGAACACCCGGGTTTCACGATTGCCAGTTTGTGAATACCGGTTCCCTATTATTTCACCCTCACTATCGTATAATTGGCAAATAACCATTTCGCCAAACTGGGTGTCGGGAATTACTATTTCGTAGGGATGTTGCAACCGTATCGAATGCGATCGTAGTTCGATAACCGGGATTAATTCAAGGGGCGCATTCCCATGTAGGTTATATGTGAAATCGGGCCCGTAATTTTGTGCATTCGCCACATTTTTGATAAGTAGTAAAAATACTAATATCATAGTCCTTTGGATGGTTTTAGAATTCATTCTGGCACCTGATAAATATAAAATGCCCGCCAAATTTCGGCGAGCATTGTTAATTTTACCCAATCTCTTTCAACCGCGCGATTGCTGCTTTGATTTGCGCTTCTTCGCCTTCGCGTAGGGCTAGGTTCTCTTTCGCTTCGGCGACAACCTCTTCCGGGGCGGAGGCCACGAATTTGGGGTTGCCCAGCCGTCCGCGCAAACCGCCCAGTTCTTTGGCCAGCTTTTGCAGTGTCTTTTCTAGCCGTGCGATTTCTTCTGGCACGTCGATCAGATCGGCGAGGGGCAAACCGAATGTTCCGCCCTCCATCGGGATCGTCACGCAACCTTTGGGGAAGGCATCGACCGCAGTCAGGCTTTCGATCCGCGCAAGCCGTTGGATCAGCACGTGGTTGTTATCCCATGCAGATTGGCCCTTGGCGTCTAACCCGGTCACGACCAGCGGCACCTTGGCGCCTGCGGGTACGTGGCTTTGTGCGCGCGCGGACCTTGTGTTGTCGATCAGGTCGATCACCCAGTTCATTTCGCGGTCTGCATCTGCGTCAACCAGTTCCGCCGCCGTGTAGGTCGGCCAATCGGCGTGCACCAGCATTTTGGCGCGACTGTCGGCAAGGCCCCAAAGTTCTTCGGTGATGAAGGGCATGATTGGGTGCAGCAGGATCAGGCATTGATCCAGTACCCAGCGCAGCGTCTGCTCTGTTTCAGCTTTGGCAGTCGCGTCTTCGCCTTGCAAAATGGGTTTTGAAAATTCCAGATACCAGTCGCAGACCTTGCCCCATGTAAAGGCATAAAGCGCGTTTGCCGCGTCGTTGAAACGGTAGGATTCTAGCGCTGCGTCGACTTCTTCACGGACCTTGCCGGTTTCGCCAATGATCCATTTGTTCAGCGTTTGCGTGGCCGTTGGGCGCGCAGCATCGCCCGGATAGGCGATTTCATAATGGTCGGCAAAGCTGAAAGCGTTCCAAAGCTTGGTGCCAAAATTCCGGTAGCCTTTGATCCGGTCCTCGGAGATTTTCAGCACGCCGCCAAGCGCGGCCATCTGCGCGTTTGAGAACCGCAGCGCGTCGGCGCCGTATTCATTGATCATGTCCAGCGGGTCGATGACGTTGCCCTTGGTCTTGGACATTTTTTCGCCCTTCGCGTCGCGCACAAGCTGGTGCAGATAGACGGTGTGGAACGGGTCTTCTTTCAAAACAGCTTGCGACATCATCATCATCCGGGCGACCCAGAAAAACAGGATGTCTTGGCCCGTGATCAACACATCACCGGGGAAATATTTCATCGCGTCGTTATCTTCGGGCCAGCCGAGCGTGCCAAATGGCCAAAGGCCAGAGGAGAACCAAGTGTCGAGCACGTCAGGGTCGCGCCAAAGTTCGATGTTATCTGGCGCCCACCCCATTGGATAGCTTTCACGAGTCGGTGCCGCTTCAATTTCTATAACGGTCTCTGGGCTCGCTATGCCTTTAATTCGATAATACTCTAAAGCCTGTTCTTGTGCCTGCTCGAATGTTGGAGCGCAGAATGCAACAAAGTCAAAAGACGTGTGATCAACATTTGCTCCAGGCTCCGTTCTAAGTCGTTTATCGGTAGCCCAGTTTATTTCGTGGACCGGGTGCCCATACCAAACCGGTATTTGGTGTCCCCACCAGAGTTGGCGCGAGATGCACCAAGGTTCGATATTTTCCAGCCAGTGGTAGAATACTTTTTCGCCTGATTCCGGCATGATCTTTGTGCGGCCCTCGCGTACCGCGTCCAGCGCGGGGCCGACGATTTTAGCGGTGTCGACGAACCATTGGTCGGTGAGTGCGGGTTCGATCACGACCTTGGACCGGTCGCCAAACGGCTGCATGATTTTCTTGGCTTCGACGAATGGCACGGTCTCGGTCACTTCGACCTTGTTGCCATCTTCGTCCTTCTCCGTGCGGGTCACGTCGTGCATGATGGCGTTGCCCTCAGACGTGATGTCTTCAACGACCTTTTTACGCGCCTCAAAACGGTCCAGCCCGCGATATTCCTCGGGGACCATATTCATCGCGGCGATCATTGCCTCGTCGAATTTCTGTTCACCATTGGCGATAGCTTGGGCGGTTGCGGCCTCTTCCACATACGGTTTGCCATCGGCACGCATCGCGCCTTTGGTATCCATCAGGGAATACATCGGGATATTGCCGCGCTTGGCGACCTCGTAGTCGTTGAAATCATGCGCGCCGGTGATTTTCACCGCACCTGACCCGAAATCCATATCGGGGTAGGGGTCGGTGATGATGGGGATCAGGCGGCGCTGTGCCTTTGGCCCGACCGGAATTTCGCAGAGTTTGCCAACGATGGGCGCATAGCGTTCATCCTTGGGGTTCACTGCAACCGCGCCGTCACCCAACATGGTTTCCGGGCGCGTTGTTGCGATTGAGATATAATCGCGGGTCTCGCGCAGGGTGACATTACCGTCTTCGTCTTTTTCGACGTATTCATAGGTTTCACCACCCGCGAGCGGGTATTTGAAATGCCACATGTGGCCGTCGACTTCGATGTTTTCGACCTCAAGATCGGAAATCGCGGTTTCGAAATGCGGGTCCCAGTTGACCAGACGTTTGCCGCGATAGATCAGGCCGTCATTGTACATCTGCACAAAGACCTTGAGCACGGCATCGTGGAAATTGCCGGGTTTTTCGCCCTCAGGCGCGCTTTCGGCGCCGGACATGGTGAATGCAGACCGTGACCAATCCATGCTGTCGCCCAAACGACGGGCCTGCTGTTCGATCACGCCGCCTTTGTCGCCTTTCCATTCCCAGACTTTTTCAAGAAACTTTTCGCGGCCCAATTCCGTGCGTTTGGGTTGGCCTGTTGCGGCAAGTTCTTTTTCCACCATCAACTGGGTGGCGATGCCCGCGTGATCCAGCCCCGGCTGCCATAGCGTGTCGTAGCCCTGCATCCGCTTCCAACGCGTCAAGATATCCATCAGCGTGTGGTTGAACGCATGCCCGACGTGCAAATGGCCCGTGACATTGGGGGGCGGCAATTGGATGCAGAATGTTTCGTCACGGCTGGCGTTTGCACCTGCCTTAAATGCGCCCGCGTTTTCCCACATCTCGTAGATGCGTGCCTCGGCGGTTTTTGCGTCGAATGTCTTGTCCATGGCCATTGTCACGTTCCCAATATTCTTTGGAACCGAATACCCAATGGCTGGGTCAAGGGAAAGGGGCTATAGCTGGTTATAGATGCTGACGGCCAATTGGTTGAGCGCGTCGCGATCCACATCACCGACAATCGCATAGGTAAGGTTTGCGTCTTCCCAGTAGAAACTGCCGGTTTCGCCGGTTTGGTTGTAGTTAAACGATGCCAATTGCCCGGTGGCCCCTTGCACGGCGAACAGGGTGATGCGCTTGCCGCCTGCATCTTCGTACATGAATTGCGCGGCGGGACCTTCTGTCGCAGACACCAATCGCCCGCCAACGAGCGTGAACCCATTTGCGGTAAGGTCGGGTGCCTGAAGCGGTTCGCCCACGCGGTTGGAGAGCCAACGTACGAGCGTTTCTTCTTCAGAGGCTGCGACTTCGACTGGCCGGTGCGGATCGATGCTATAGATGGCGTGGGCTTGCACGGCTTCTTGGACAAGGCTGGCCATCAAGACGGGATCGGTTTGATTGCCACGGGCGATCCAGCCCCCGGCAACGCCAACGGCCAGCATCGCAACGGACGCGGCAATGGCGGACCATGATAGCCCGGATGGGGCATTGATGTTGGCTGGCTCCGCCGGGAATGCAGGCATCACGGGCGGGGTATCGCGCGCGGGGTACAGCGCATTGATCGCATCGTTTTGTTGTTCCCACGCGGTTACATCGTCCAGTGCGTCGGGGTTTTCGTTCAAATATGCCTCGACCAGAGCCATATCCGCATCATCCAACTGCCCGTCCACAAAGGCGTGCAACATGTCGGCTGTGATTTTATCGTTCAACGCGCTCATGATACTGGGCTTTCAACTGGTTGCATTGCCGCCTTAAGTGCGGCGCGTGCACGCCCCAAACGTGACATAAGCGTCCCTATGGGAATATCCAATGTTGCGGCTGCTTCTTTATAGCTGAGCCCACCAACCACCACACTAAGCAGGGCTTCGCGTTGTTCTTCGGGCAGGGTGGCCATCGCGCGAGCTGTTTCCGCAAGCGCAAGTTGGTCATCTAGCATATCAGCGGCGGGCACCGTTTGCGCAATATCATCAAGCGGTGCAGTTGCATGACGGCGTGCAGGCGCGCGCAACTGCGTCCGGTATGTATTCAGCAAGACCTTCATGGCCCAAGCTTTGACCGTGCCGGTGGGTTCCCACATCGCACGTTTGCGCCAAGCCCGTTCAACCGCATCTTGCAAAAGATCATCCGCAGCGTCACGGTTCCGGGTCAGCGCAAATGCGTAGCGCCACAGATCCGGCATGCAGTCCGAGATTTGCTGTTGAAAGTTGCTCATCTTGGCGGCGTGCATCCGTGACCAATTGCTGTCCCGGCCGACCCTAGCGGCCGGGAAGCGATAGGTAAAGCTGTTCAGGACTAGGGGCGCGCAAGATGCCAATTACCGCCGACACCGTCGCCTGTTGTGTCGCCCGGTGCGCGGTCATTTACCCAAAGGTACAGCGGTTGGCCGTCATAGGCCCATTGCAAGCTACCGTCGTTACGGGTGATCACGGTAAACGCGTCCGATGCTGTCGCATCCGCAGCAGCCACTAGCGGCGGCCAATTGACGGCGCAACCGCCGTTACACGCAGATGTCGTCGCCGTGTCTGGGTCAAATGTATAGAGGCTCATGCCGTCTGCATTTGTCAGAATGCCGTTTGTGTCGATGGCTGGCGCAGTCGCATGGCCCGCTGCATATGCGTCGTCACATGCCGCGAGGCCAACAATTGTTGTCAAAGCAAGAATAGAAAGTTTCATAATTATTCTCCGGTTTTGTTTGGTGTCGCTGCCGGCCTATCCGGTCAGTTACAATACCAACGGTTGGGGCATGGGTTTTAATCCCGAGACTTGAATTTTTTTTACACAAACCTGTCTATGGACATCGCAGAGCGCGTGTTTAGGGTGGTGCCCAGCACGCTAAAATCGGGATCAAGTGGATGGAAAAATTCGGAAAAAGCCAATCGGTAAAGCGGGTCGAAGACATGCGGTTCGTGACCGGGCATGGCCGCTATATCGATGACATCGCGCCGCCGAACGCGCTTTATGCATATTTTTTGCGATCGTCCGTTGCGCATGGCGTGATTGCCGCGCTTGATCTTGATGATGCGCGGGATATGCCCGGTGTGCAGTTGATTGTCACGGTGGATGACCTGATCGCCGCAGGTGTCAAGATTGGTCTTGGAACCGCGGTGATTAAAAACCGCGATGGCACGCGCGGTGCAAAACCTGTGCGTCCGATTCTTGCGCAGGGGCGCGTGCGTCACGTCGGAGAGGCAATTGCCATGGTCGTCGCGGATAGTTTGTCCGAGGCCAAGGATGCGGCAGAGGTCATCGGGCTTGAGATTGACGATTTGGCCGTGCATGTGGATTTGGCGGTTGGTGGCGATGCTATCCATGCAGAGGCCCCCAAAAACCAAGCATTCGATTTTGGGTTGGGCGATGAGGCTGCGACCAAAGCGGCCATCGCCAGTGCCGCGCATGTGGTCACGACGGAGGTTGTCGACAACCGTATCATCGTGAACTCTATGGAGCCGCGCGGCTGTTTTGCTGAGGTTTCAGATGGCCGTTTGCATCTGGCTTTTGGCGGGCAAGGGGTCTGGGGGCTAAAGGATGATCTGGCCAAGCATTTTGGTCTGGAAAAAGCTGACATTCGTGTGACAAACCCTGACGTCGGTGGCGGCTTTGGTATGAAAGGCATGCGCTATCCCGAATATTTCGCGGTCGCCCATGCGGCGCGCGTGTTAGACCGGCCTGTGCGCTGGATGTCCGAGCGCACCGAGGCGATGCTATCCGATAATGCGGGCCGCGATTTGACCACAAAGGCGACGCTGGCCTTTGATGAAAACCAACGTATTGTAGCCTATCATATTGATACGGTTGCAAATATAGGGGCCTATAATTCAAGCTTTGCGCAGCCGATCCAGACCGAATTGTTTTCTAAGGTCATGATGGGCACCTATGATGTGCAAACCGCCTATATGGGCTGCGTTGGGGTGTTCACAAATACGACGCCCGTTGATGCTTATCGCGGTGCAGGTCGACCCGAAGCAATCTTTGTGTTGGAACGCGCGATGGACGAAGCCGCACGGCAAATGGGCGTTGATCCATGGGTCTTGCGCGAGAAGAATTTTATTAAGCCCGATCAGTTCCCATACACATCTGTCACCGGCGTGACCTATGATGTGGGCGATTTCGCAAAGGTGCTGCACCGCGCAGCGTCTGAATCTGATCGTGAGGGGTTCGCCACGCGCAAGGCCGAAAGCGCGGCCAAGGGGCTGCTACGCGGGCAGGGGCTTTGTTACTATATCGAAAGCATATTGGGCGACACCGAAGAAACCACAAAGGTCACATTCACGGATGATGGGGCGCTTATTTTCGTAGGCACCCAATCCAATGGGCAAGGGCATGAAACAGTCTATGCGCAATTCTTAGCAGATCAAACGGGGATCCCTGCGGCGCAGATTACAGTTGTGCAAGGCGATAGCGACCAAATTGCCAAAGGTGGCGGCACGGGCGGGTCACGTTCGGTGACGGTGCAAAACACCGCGACGTTGGCAACGGTCGGGGTGATCATCGACGCGTTCCGCGCGTTTCTAGCGACCGACCAAGGCGTTGACGCTGCAGCCATCAGTTTTGATGATGAAAGGTTCCGTATCGCAGGATCGAATCTGACACCAACGATGCTTGAGGTCGCTGAAATGGCCCGTGGTGCGGGACGCGATGAGTTGTTGACGCATTCGGCGACGATTGATCTGGAAAACCGGAGCTTTCCAAATGGGGCGCATATTGCAGAGGTCGAGATTGACCCCGAAACTGGCGTTGTCGCTGTCGATCGCTACACGGTGGTCGATGATTTTGGCAATTTGATCAACCCGATGCTGGCAGAAGGCCAAGTTCACGGTGGCGTGGCCCAAGGGATCGGGCAGGCGCTAACCGAACGGGTGGTGTTTGACGAAACCGGGCAATTGTTGACCGCAACATTCATGGATTACGGGATGCCGCGCGCGGATGACATTCCGATGATCCGCTTTACCACCGAAAGCACGCCGTCGCTTAACAACCCGATGGGAATGAAAGGCTGTGGCGAGGCAGGTACCGTTGGGGCGCTGGCTGCCGTCGCGAATGCGGTTGTGGATGCGCTGTGGGATGTTGGGGTGCGGCAGGTTGATATGCCTTTTACGCCGCACCGGATCTGGAAAACCATCGCAGAGGCCAAGGAAAACAGTGCAGCTGCGTGATTGGCTTTTTGGGCTTTTCGGGCGGCGTGCGCGCACCGAAGAAGGAGGCGTTCGCGGGCGCGGACCTGCGACGCATATTGTCGTGCTTGATGGGACGCGGTCGTCACTTGCGCCAGGGTGCGAAACCAATGCAGGGATTACGTTTAAGCTGCTCAATGAGGTAAGCGCACGTGCAAACCTGACCGTCTACTACGAAGCGGGTATTCAATGGCGCGACTGGTCGGGGACATGGGATGTAATCACCGGCAAGGGGATCAATCGTCAAATCAAGCGCGCTTATGGCGTGATCGCGTCGCGGTATCGGCCCGGCGATAAGATCATTCTGGTTGGCTATTCGCGCGGGGCTTATGCCGTGCGTTCGCTCGCGGGGGTGATCGACGGTATTGGGCTGCTCAAGCCAGAACATGCGACTGTGCGCGGGGTACGCCAAGCCTACCGGCATTACCGCAACGGCGATACGCGCCCGGTGGCGACGCGTTTTCGCGAACTTTACTGCCATGACGATGTAAAAATCGAAGCAGTGGCCGTTTGGGATACGGTCAAGGCGCTGGGCGTGCGTCTGCCAATCTTATGGCGTTGGATGCCGACACAGCATGGGTTCCATAATCATGCGCTAGGCCCACATGTGTTGAACGGGTTCCATGCGCTAGCGCTGGATGAACGCCGCATGGCGTATGCGCCGGTGATGTGGCAGCGACCGGCTGAGTGGAAAGGCCATATGGAGCAGGTCTGGTTTCGCGGAAATCACGCAGATATTGGTGGGCAGGTGGGTGAACACCCGCAGGCGCGGTCGTTGGCGAATATCCCGCTGGTTTGGATGCTTGATCGGCTGTCAGATTGTGGCGTGCCTTTGCCCGACGGCTGGCGGGCACGGTTCGTGCAAGATGTGAACGCCCCGTCGATTGGTCATTGGCGTGGCTGGGCAAAGGTATTTCTCGCGCGTCGCAAACGTGTGGTTGGGCGGTGCACCTCAGAACGGTTGCACGAGACGATTGCGCCTGAAGCGTCAGCTGGGGTTGACCTGCATGATCAGGCAGGTGGTTGACCCGGTCGCATAGAGCTTGTCATCATCCACACCTCTGATTTCACCATGCGAAACCCCAGTAGATCGCCCCGCGTGATCCAAGATACCGGTGGCGATAATCTCCATACCGATCGGGATCGCGCGGACCAAGTTCACCTTATATTCAAGGGTCGTGTAAATCGCGCCCTTCGGCACAGCGGTCATCACCGCGCAGGCCATACAACTGTCAAGCAAGGTGCCATACCAGCCGCCGTGCACGCCGCCCATTGGATTCGTGTGCTGATACTCTGGGCGGCCAAGAAATGTCACCTTGCCCCGCGCGACGGTGTCGAGCCGGTAGTTCATTCCCAGCGCAATCGGCGCGCCTAGACCCGGTTCGGCAAGCATTGTCTGAAGATATTCCAACCCCGACATGGATAGCATGCGGTCGCGGTCGGGCAGGGTATAGCTCGTCGTTGTCATCGGGGCCTCGGGCATTGTTTGCCCAAGGCTGACGGCTTAGGCGACGTTCTGCAAGCTCGCTTTTGGGGTCACGCCAAGCGCATGGCAAACATCGCGGGTCAATTCAGGACGGTTGAGCGTATAGAAATGCATGTGCTCAACCCCGCCTTGGCGCAGATCATCGCATAGTTCCGTTGCTAGTGCAGTTGCCAGCAAATCCGTTGTACCGTCGCGTGTGGCATTTTCAAAGGCGTCTGTGACGACCTGCGGGATCGTAGTGCCGCACATTTTAGCAAAGCGTTGGGTGCCCGCCCAGTTTTCAATCGGCAGAATCCCGGGAAGGATAGGGGCGTCGATACCTGCCTTTACACAGGCATCGCGGAACCGAAAGAATGTGTCGGCCTCAAAGAAAAATTGCGTGATCGCTGATGTAGCACCCGCATCAATCTTGCGTTTCAGAAACGCGATGTCAGCGGCTTGGTCTACGGCTTCGGGGTGTTTTTCAGGGTATGCACCGACGCGGATGTTAAATTTACCCGTATCCGCAAGCGCGCCAATCAATTCCACAGAGCTTGCAAAACCTTCGGCATGCGGGGTGAACCCATCCGCCCCTTTGGGGGCATCGCCGCGCAGGGCCACGATTTCGCGCACACCTTCTTGGGCGTAACCTTCTGCGATCTCAAGCGTTTCTGCTTTGGTTGCATCGACACATGTTAAATGCGCGGCCACGTTCAAACCGCTAGTCTTGTGGATGGTGCCCACAGCCTCGTGCGTCAGTTTGCGGGTCGTGCCGCCTGCGCCGTAAGTCACAGATACGAATGTCGGATCAAGAGGGGCGAGCGTGTTCACACAATCCCAAAGCCGGAACGAAGCCGCGAGCGATTTGGGCGGGAAGAATTCGAACGATACAGTTGTATTTGACATGGGCGGACCTCTCTCTTGCGCTGTCCGTATCGCAGCTTTATTAACATGAGGCAAATTCATAACTTTCAGCACGATCATGAGGGTGGCTCATATGCACATCGAATTTCGGCATTTGCGGACCATCAAAGCCATTCATGATACCGGCGGGCTGGCCCGCGCGGCGGAACAATTGCACATCACGCAAAGCGCGCTGAGCCATCAGATCAAAGGGATCGAAGATCAGGCGGGCGTCGAATTGTTTGTGCGCCGGTCAAAACCGCTCAAGCTTTCCGCGGCGGGGATGCGGATGCTTGCAGCCGCGGAAAACATCCTCCCGCAGGTTGCAGCGCTCGAGGCCGAGTTCTCAGGGCTAATTCAAGGCAGCGCGGGGCGGTTGCATATCGCGATTGAATGCCATGCCTGTTTTGAATGGCTATTTCCGGTGCTTGAACAATTCCGCAAGGCCTGGCCAGAGGTCGATGTTGATATCCGCCCCGGTCTTGCCTTTGACGCGCTGCCAGCCCTGCGCAAAGAGGAGGTCGATCTGGTGGTCTCATCCGACCCCGAAGATCTGCCCGAGACTGACTTCACACCACTTTTCGATTATGAACCCGTGTTTGTGGCGTCGAAGATGCATCCGCTTGCACAAAAAGAGGTGATCGAAGCGGAAGATTTTCGTGGCGAGACCCTGATCACCTATCCGGTTGACAGGGCGCGACTGGATGTCTTTTCAGAGCTCTTGACCCCCGCCCAAATCGAACCAGCATCAGTCCGTCAGGTTGAGCTGACGGCGGTGATATTGTTGCTTGTTGCGTCAAACCGCGGCGTGGCCGTGCTGCCCGATTGGGTCGTTAGCCAAGTGCGGTTTAACTCAGATTACGTCACGCGGCCGCTGACAAATACAGGGATCACAAAGCGGCTTTATGCAGCCACGCGGTCGGATGATACGCATCGCCCGTTTATGGCGCATTTGATCCGCTTGGCGAAACAAGAAGCTGTTAAACTGCAACGCCGCTAACGGGTTTACCCAAATGCGGCTTTCCCCCTTGTTCTGCGCGTCATGACGGCCTATACGCCGCGCTTGATCCCGAACCCGGAGAAGTCCAATGGCTGGCAGTGCAAACCTGAACGTGATGATGAAAACCGCCCGTAAAGCGGGGCGCGCATTGCTTAAAGACTTTGGCGAAGTTGAACAATTGCAGGTCAGCGCCAAAGGCCCCGGCGATTTTGTCAGCCGCGCCGACCGGACTGCCGAAGAAACCATTCGCGAAGAATTGCTGCACGCCCGCCCGACTTACGGTTTTTTGGGTGAAGAAGGCAAAGAAATCGAAGGCGCTGACCCAACCCGCCGCTGGATCGTCGATCCGCTTGATGGTACTACGAATTTTCTGCACGGGCTACCGCATTGGGCTGTGTCGATCGCGTTGGAACATAAAGGGCAGATCGTTGCGGGTGTTGTTTATGACCCAGCCAAGGACGAAATGTTCTATGCGGAAAAAGGCGGTGGTGCTTGGTTGAACGAAGGCCGCATGCGCGTGTCTGGCCGTCACCGGATGATCGAAAGCATTTTTGCAACTGGATTGCCGTTCGCAGGCCGTGCTGATCTGCCTGAAACCCTACAAGACCTTGCACGTATTTTGCCTGCCTGTGCGGGCGTACGCCGCTTTGGCGCGGCAGCGCTTGATCTCGCCTATGTGGCTGCGGGCCGCTATGACGGGTTTTGGGAACGTAAATTGCACATTTGGGATATGGCCGCTGGTCTGATTATCGCGCGTGAAGCCGGTGCGATGCTAGAGCCGATCCGCCCGGACGGTGATATTTTGGCAGACGGCGAAGTGATCTGTTCAAATGAGCCGATCTTTGACAGTTTCGCAAAAGTGATCCGCAAGGCTTAGCGCTTCACCACAGGAATATTGCTGCGCTTGTATTGGGTTTCCGGGTGATCCGGATGCCCTTCGGTGCGTTTCCAAAACTCTGTGCTGCCGATCTTGAACCAAAACGGAAGCATCAGCACAAACCCGGCGACAAACCCACCAGCATGGGCCCAATGCGCCACGCCGCCGCCACCAGCGGCAGTGTTCAGCCCGTTAAAGATTTGCACCCCAAACCAGAACCCAAGCGTGATCCACGCGGGCAGTGGAAAGATGCGGAAAAACACGATGAAAAAGACAAAGACATCGACGCGGGCCTTGGGGAACAACAAGATATAGCCGCCCATCACGCCCGCAATTGCCCCCGATGCACCGACCATTGGCACCATCGACAGCGGTTGTGAGGCATATTGCGCCAATCCCGCCGCGACCCCGCAGAGTAGGTAATAGATCAAGAACGGCACATGGCCAAGCTTGTCTTCTAGGTTATCCCCGTAGATCCACAAAAACAGCATATTGCCTGCAAGATGCATAAAGCCGCTGTGCAAAAACATGGAGCTGATCGGCGTCGTCAGCCCGTTGCCCGCATAAAGCCGGGCAGGGATCAGCCCGTATTCCGCAAAAATGCGGTTAATTTCCCGGTCGGTTTGTAGCGCGTAGCTGCCAACAAAGATCAGGATATTCAAAAGAATAAGCGCGATCGTGACATAGGGGACGCGTTCAGATGGGTTGTGGTCGCGGAATGGTAAAAGCATACCGCGACCGTGATTTATGTCAGGCGCGGGGTCAAGCGGTAGCTTGATCTGCGACAGCCGCCAAAAGCGCCGCATTGCCCCCTGCTGCCGTTGTGTCAATGCACACATGGCGTTCATGCATCAAATGCGCGGTGTCAGGTATACCGGTGATGAGCGCGGTGATCGGGCCGCTTCGTTTGGACAGGGCTATTTCAATCGCGCGCGCCGTGTCGGCATCGCCCCACCATAGCACCCCTGCGATTAGGTCCAGTGTCGCGAGCACGTCGGGTGCAATTTTGCCTTCGGCGCTGATCCCGATCCCGCCCAACGCATTTACTGCCGCGACTTGCTTCTGTGCCGCGGCTTCACCGGGTCCTAGACACAGAACGGGGCCGCGCGCGCGCAGGCTGTGGCGGTTGGATTCGCCGGTCGGGCCGGGCAGGTCTGTTGCGGGTTTGGGGGCATCGGGTTGCACGGCGTGCAGATTTGCCTGCAGTTTGTTCATATCTGCATCGCTTTCCCAAGCCTCAGACGAAACCGGCGCAGGTTTTTCCGTAAAGCGTGGCAGGTAGTGCGGGCCGCCTGCCTTGGGGCCAGTCCCAGAAAGCCCTTCACCGCCAAAAGGTTGGCTGCCGACAACCGCCCCAATTTGATCGCGGTTCACATAGATATTGCCAGCCTTCACGCGTTCAACGATGGTCTGCACCCTGTCATCAATCCGCGTGTGCAACCCGAATGTCAGACCATAGCCAGTTGCGTTGATCGTATCGATCACGGCGTCGATTTCATCCGCCTGAAAGGTGGCAACATGCAGCACAGGGCCAAAGATTTCGCGGGTCATATCGGTAATGCTGTCCACACGAATGGCTGTCGGCGCGATGAAATACCCATCCGCTGTTGGGGCATCGATTTGGTGGATGATCCGACTGTCGGCTTGGGCCGTGGCAATATGATCGGTGATGATCTGCTGCGCGGCTTTGTCGATGACCGGACCAAGATCGGTCGCCAGTAACCACGGATCGCCCATAACCAGTTCATCCATCGCGCCTTTAAGCATCTTAAGCAGCGGCGCGGCGATGTCTTCTTGGACATAAAGACAGCGGAGCGCCGAACAGCGCTGGCCTGCCGACCGAAACGCCCCGTTGACGATGTCGCGGACTGCGTGTTCTGGCAGTGCAGTGCTGTCGACGATCATCGCGTTCAGCCCGCCGGTTTCCGCGATCAACGGTGTTCCGGGTGCGCAATTGGCCGCCATCGCCGTGCGGATTTTGAGGGCCGTTGCTGTAGACCCGGTAAAGGCTACGCCATTCACGCGTGCATCTGATGTCAGCGCCGCACCCACGTCGCCGCCACCGGGCAAAAGTTGAAGCGCAGTCACAGGCACGCCAGCCGCATGCATCAATTCAATTGCACGGGTCGCGATCAATGGCGTTTGTTCGGCAGGTTTCGCAAGGACGGCATTGCCCGCCGCAAGTGCTGCCGCAATTTGGCCGGTGAAAATCGCCAGCGGGAAATTCCACGGGCTGATACAGGTCCAAACGCCACATGCCTGATTTTCGTCGTTGGCTTGGGTGGCGTAATAGCGCAAGAAATCAACCGCTTCGCGGAGTTCTGCAACAACATCAGGCATGGCTTTGCCAGCTTCGCGCGCAAGGATCGCGAACAGTTCCGATGCGTGGGCCTCGTAGGCGTCAGCCACTGCATTCAGTGCCTTTGCGCGGGTTGCGGCATCGACAGCCCAAGGGGATGCCGCGCCCAACGCCGAATCTATCGCTGCAGGGCAGGCGATACGAACCTGCCCGACAATATCATCGCCACAGGCAGGATTAATGACCGGATGCGCCGTACTCGTTTCGCTGACCGCATGGGCAATGATCGGATGTCCATGAAATGTCGTGGTTTGGAATGCTGTGCGCCCTGCGTTAATGTCGACCAGCGTAGGGCGATGTGTCAGATCCCATCCCTTTGAATTGACCCGCGTCGGCTGAAAAATATCGGGTCCTTTGGGTAGCGCGACACCTGCGCCAATAGCATCAAACGGGCAGGCCGCAACAGTTTCAGGGGCGACATCTTCGTCAACGATTTGGTTTACAAAGCTGGAATTCGCGCCGTTTTCAAGCAAACGGCGGACCAGATAGGCCAGCAGGTCTTCGTGCGCGCCAACAGGGGCATAAATCCGGCAACGGGTACCTTGTGCGTTCAGTACAAGCGTGTGGAGCGTCTCTCCCATACCATGCAGGCGTTGGAATTCGTAAGTCTCTGCTGATTTTCCCAATGTGCTTGCCAAATCTAGCACGGCCGCCACTGTATGGGCGTTATGTGTCGCAAACTGCGGGTAAATCCGATCAGTCATGCCCAGCAATTTGCGCGCGTTACTGATATAGCTGATGTCTGTGTGCTGTTTGGCCGTGAAAACGGGAAAGCCGTCCATGCCTTCAACCTGCGCGCGCTTAATCTCCGCATCCCAGTAGGCACCTTTGACAAGACGGACCATGATCTTGCGATCCAATTGGGTCGCCAATGCGTGCAAGTGGTCGATCACCAATGATGCCCGTTGGCCGTAAGCCTGTACGACAACGCCGAACCCGTCCCATCCCGCCAGCGCAGGTTCGGCCAGCACGGCTTCGATCACGTCCAGCGACAGGGACAGGCGATCGGCCTCTTCTGCGTCAATGTTGAACCCCATGCCCGCGGATTTCGCGAGCATCGCCAGCGCACGCACGCGCGGCACCAATTCGACCATTACACGATCTTTTTGCGCGACCTCATATCGGGGATGTAGCGCAGATAGTTTTACCGAAATACCAGGGTTTTGAGCCACGCTGTCATAGGTGCAATGATCGGCAATCGCCGATATCGCCCGCGAATAGGCAAGATGGTAGGCACGGGCGTCAGCCTCGGTGCATGCCGCTTCGCCAAGCATGTCATAGCTATAGGTAAAGCCTTTTTCTTGCATGTCCGCGGCGCGTTTCATCGCCTTTGTGATGTCTTCGCCTAATACAAACTGACGCCCCATTTCACGCATTGCGCGGGCGACGGCAGTGCGGATGACTGGTTCGCCCAAACGTTTGACAGCGCTGCGCAAGTGGCGCGTAATGCCTGGTTTTTCGTCGTCCAACACGCGCCCGGTCAACATCAATGCCCAAGTTGAGGCATTTACAAGTGACGACGCCGAATGGCCTAAATGCTTGCCCCAATCCGATGGCGCAATTTTATCTTCGATCAGCGCGTCGATGGTTTCCGCATCTGGAACCCGCAACAATGCTTCGGCCAGACACATCAGGGCGATTCCCTCGTCGGTTGACAGGCCGTATTCGGCAAGAAAGACTTCCATCAGGCCGGGTTCGGTACTGCCACGGATATCACGGACAAGGTCGGCGGCATTTGCGCAAATGCGTGCGCGGTCTTGGTGTGTCAGCGCTGCGGCTTGCGCCAACGATGCAACTGCATCGGCTTCATTGCGGTACATTGCGGCGTCTATTTGCTGGCTTAGATCGGATTCGGTTTGTGACATTTGCGTGCTCCTTGTCGGCAGGGGAATCTTACGCCATTGCTAGAAGTCTATTTGGTTGATAATTTGATAAATGATAGGCGATTAACCTGAAGGTGAACTATATGGCGGCCAATATGATTTCAGATATCGACCAGTTCGACCGAAAAATACTTGATGTACTTGCGATAGAGGGGCGGGTCAGCGTGACCGAGCTGTCACGGCGAATCGGCCTGTCGAAATCTCCTACGCAAGCGCGGCTTAAACGGCTTGAGGAATGCGGCATAATTCGTGGTTACCGTGCCTTGTTTGACCCTATTCGCTTGGGCCGCGATCATGTCGCCTTTGTCGAGGTGAAACTGAGCGACACGCGTGAAAATGCCTTGGCGGCGTTTAATGCGGCGGTCATGCTGGTCCCAGAGATCGAACAATGCCATTTGATTGCAGGCGCATTCGATTATTTGCTGAAAGTGCGCACCTCGGGAATGATGGGGTATCGCGCTGTTTTAGCAGAGAAAATTTCGACATTGCCGCATGTTGCGAACACTTCGACCTATGTTGCGATGCAAGCCGTCAAAGAAGAAGGTCTTTCACCGCTTGCCCCGCGCGACATGTCCGCATAGGAATAGCACCGTGCCCGCGTGGTGGAATGGTAGACACATGAGACTTAAAATCTCCCGGCTGTATGGCCGTGCCGGTTCGAGTCCGGCCGCGGGCACCACTTGAACTGAGACCCTAGAGATGCATTTCGGATGCTCGCATAGTGGTTCTCCTTAAGAATTGGGCTGACGAAATTGTATGGCGAAGTCAGAGGTTGGCAAAAAAAACGCACTAAATCATAAACAGTTAACCATTTAAGTAACCAGATGGAGTGAAGGTTTAAAACACCTATAAGTTGAAATTGTCACATCTATTTCAACCTTTGAACACAAAGCTGCCATAAAGCGCGGTGGTAATATCAATATGTATTGATGGAGCCAGCACAATGTTCAAACACGCAATCCACGCACTTATCCCAGCGTTCTTTATCGCGGGCCATTCCGCCCAGGCCCAGCACGTTCAGGTCGAACCGGGCGCGGTCATCGCCGCGGCGGCAGAAATGCCAAATAGCACATTGCTTTGGATGGTCGACCCAGCGGTTGAGATAATCCGCGCGAGCGGTCATCCCTGTGACAGCGTTTCGGAAATGCGTCCAGCATCCGTTTTCATTGGACTAACCGTCGTCTGTAATAGCAGTCGCTACGCCTACGATATCGAAGATCAAGACGGCCGTTGGCAAGTCGTGCAGCAATAAGATCGCCCTAAAGCATGGTCAGACCAAACCAGTGCGCGCAATGTTTGGCTGACTTTGCCTGATTGCGCGCGTCTCTATTGACCAAGCTTTGCGTGAACCTCATCTAGGTCAATGTCGCCGATCGGCATTTTGTTGGCCGGGTTTTCAAAATCGTATTTGAAGATGCGGAAGTCTTTTTTGTACATCTCATAGACCAGATGCATCGACAGGTCGTCGAAATAGTCTGCAACAGGATGCGCGCGTTTGGGGCCGTGACCTTCGCTTTCATTGAAGCGGGGGATCGTTTTAAGGTCAACTGTATGCGGCGTTTCGATTTCATCCAACACCGATTGCATGCCGTCGTTAAACTGTTCGGTCCAGAAGATATTGTCGTAGCGGCCACCGTTTACGATATAGGTCGCGATATGGCCGGACATGGCGGACCAATGGATATCGGGGTCCATGGGGCGGCGCCAGCGCACAGTGTCACGGGCGAACAGTAGAAAACGCCGAAAGCTTTTAATTTGGTCGAATTCGAATCCGGTATCAGGATCGCCTACCTCGATCCCGTATTTTTGAGTCAGTAGGGGTACAAGATTGCCGCGATAATATTTGCCGTTGCGCTGGATGCCGCAAATTTTGTCAAAGAACGACGATAGAATCCGCGTGTAAGGATTGCGCACACAGGTAAATGCATAGCTTTGGTGCGCGGTCACGTTTTTGGTGATCAGTGCCTTGCTGTCATCCAATGCCCATTTGTGCATACCGGTTTTTGCATCATGGATATCGCCGTCAAAAAACTGACCATGATCTGAATAATACATGATTTGCCCGATGGTTGAGCAGGCGCATTTGGGGACAACGCGGTAGACGACGCTTTCGCTGGTGGTCATCCAGGTTCCGGGAAAACTCGCCAATTGTGGTCTCCTTTGCGCAATGTCGTCGTCGTTTTCCCTTTAAGAGCAAAGAAACACCGTTTATTCAATGTCTGATCGCGGTAAGTCGCCGGAAACATCAATTTGTTCGCAGGGGGGCACCCACTAAAGATGGCAAGAATCGCCTTTATCCTTCTTTGCCACAAGAACCCTGATGCGATTGTGCAGCAAGCGCAGCAATTGACAGCGGCTGGCGATTATATCGCAATCCATTTTGATGCCTCGGCCGATGCTGCAGACTTTGCAACCATCCAGACGGCGCTGGCGGATAATCCAAACGTGGCGTTTGCCAAGCGCCGGATCAAATGCGGGTGGGGCGAATGGAGCCTGGTGCAGGCGACCCTGCATGCCGTCGAAGCCGCGGTTGATGCATTTCCGCGCGCGAGCCATTTTTACATGGTCTCGGGGGATTGCATGCCGATCAAATCCGCCCAATACGCACATCAGTTTTTAGACCAGCATGACCGTGATTTTATCGAAAGCTATGATTTCTTTGACAGCGATTGGATCAAAACAGGGTTCCGTGAAGAGCGTCTGATCTACCGCCATTTATTTAACGAGCGCACCCAGAAAAAGCGGTTTTATACGTCATTGGCGTTGCAGCAGAAATTTGGGATCACGCGCGATACGCCCAAAGATGTGCAGGTTATGATCGGCAGCCAATGGTGGTGCCTGCGGCGGCGCACCGTTGAAGCACTGCTTGATTTCACCCGCGCGCGCAAAGACGTAATGCGGTTTTTCCGCACCACGTGGATTCCCGATGAGACATTTTTTCAAACTCTGGTGCGGCATTTGGTGCCGGGGAAAGAAATTGAAAACCGGACGCTCACATTTTTGATGTTCACAGACTACGGGATGCCGGTGACGTTTTATAACGACCACTATGACCTGCTTTTGGGGCAAAGCGGCCTGTTCGCGCGTAAAATCAGTGCCGAGGCTGCTGATCTGCGATCCGAGCTGGGCGCGCTCTATGTCAGTGACCGCACAGATTTCGTGATTACTGACGAAGGTCGGCGGCTGTTTCAATTTTTGACCGGACGTGGGCGCATTGGCCGCCGGTTTGCGCCACGGTTTTGGGAACGCGAAACGACATTGGGGCGCAATCGCGAACTGCTTATAGTGGCCTGTAAGAAATGGCATGTGGCCAAACGCTTGGCCGCTGGAATCCGTGCCCATACTGATATTCCTGCGGTCGACTATCTATTCAGCGAAGACGCAACGCCCTTGCCAGATCTTGGTGGGATCGAAACGACTGTGCAAAAACGTGGTCGGCATCGCCGCGCATTTTTGCGGATGTTGTTTGATCACAACAAAAGCGATCGGTTGGTGATCTGCCTCGATACAGCAGACATCGATTTGATGCGTGACTTTTTCTCGGACCGTGCCGATGTGCGTTTGCTCGAAATCGCTTGTGAATTTGACGACGACTATTTGGTTGGGCATGCGAAGCGGGTAGGGCTTGCTGGTATGCAAAGCAGTGATGCAACTGTCGCGCGGCTGCTGCCGACCATTCGCAACGATATCCTGCACGAGCGCGACAGTATCCGCGACGCGGAGTTTGCAGGCACGTCGCGGATCAGTGAAACAGCAAGCGTGGAAGAAAACGCTGCCGCCCTTGTTCAGTTCCTGCGCGTCGATACCGATACTGCACGGACACTTGCCGAAACCCCCCATCTTTTTGTTGATTGAGGCCTCCCATGGAATACGCATACGACGACCAGAACATTTTCGCCAAGATTTTGCGCGGCGAAATTCCTAATAAGACTGTGTTCGAAAATGAACACGCTTTGGCATTTCATGATATTCAGCCGCAGGCTGCTGTGCATGTGCTGGTGATCCCCAAGGGGCCATACATGAGCCTCGATCACTTTGCCCGCGACGCATCCGCAGACGAACAAGCAGGTTTTTTTCACGCGATCGCTGCTGTGTGCGACCTGATGCAGCTAGACGAGGGGTTCCGCGGCATTTCGAACACCCGCGTGCATGGCATTCAAGATGTGCCGCATTACCACATGCACATCATCGGCGGACAACAGCTTGGCCGCATGTTGTCCGATTGATCGATGATGTTATTTGGTGGACGTGAGCGATAGAAACACGTCCTCAAGGTGGGCTTCTTGGGTCTTTACGTCTTTGATCGTGATCCCGGCATCGCGCAAAATCTGCAACACCGCATCAGCGGGGGTTGTTGTGCTTTGGTAGGTAAAGCTTAGCGTGCCATTGGCGTGCTTTTTGCCAGAAATTTCCGGCGGCAGTTCCGGCAATTGCGCAGGTCCATCTGGCGTGATTACCAGTGTTTTGCGATCCAGATGCCCCAAAAGGTTTGCGGTGCTATCGCGCACAACCACTTCTCCATGATTAATGATCGCGATATCGTCGCACATGGCTTCTGCTTCTTCTAGGTAATGGGTGGTCAGGATCACGGTCATCCCGTCATCATTCAATTTGCGCACGTTTTGCCACAGCATATTACGCAGCGCGATATCGACACCGGCTGTTGGTTCATCCAACACAAGAATTTGCGGCGAATGCACAAGCGCCTTGCCCAAAAGCAAGCGGCGCCGCATCCCACCGGACAGCGATCTGGAATAAGCCTCCGCTTTATCGGTTAATCCGATCAGATCTAGAATCTCTGCGGTTTTGCGTTGCGATTTTGGCACGCCATAAAGGCCTGCCTGAACGTCGAGCGATCCGGCGGGCGTGAAAAATGGGTCAAGATGCGGTTCTTGCGGCATAATTCCAATCGACGCGCGCGATTGGCGCGGATTGGTGTCTTGGTCAAAACCCCAAATCTTGACGCTGCCCGCCGATTTGACCACCAATCCCGCTAGAATATTGATAAGCGTCGATTTTCCAGCTCCGTTTGGCCCCAAAAGCCCGAAAATGGACCCGCGTGGGATATTCAAATCAACCCCTTTCAACGCCTCTTTGCCGGGGCTGCGGCCGGTGGCGGCGTAGGTTTTCCTGAGCCCGGAAATTTCTATGGCGTTGTCGGTCATGCTGGTCTTTCCCCTGCGCGTCTCGTGCGGTATGTATCACGTGATCTAAGGCCCAAGGCGGCCCGCAGCAAGCAGACAAGGTGACACTATGACCACGCCAGCACCAGAGACCCGGATTGTTAACGATTGGCGCATTGCCTGCGATGGTGGCGAAGGCGGGCTTGGCCATCCGCGCGTTTGGTTGCAAATCCCGCATGAGGTCGGCTATGTCGAATGCCCCTACTGCGATGCAAAAATCGTGCATGCCGATTACGAAGGCAAAGTATAATTCGGCGTTTTTGCCTTATTTTAATACTGTTGCCGCTGATATATCTGCTCGCTGGGACAGCGGGTGGGATGATCCGAACGGGCGGTCAGCCACCAGACGTGGGCGATATAGAGATCGGTCTTTTTGCCGGGCCGATTCATACTGACATTTTAATCCCCGCGACCCCGCAGGTGCGCGACAGGTTCGGGTTTTTGGCGGCTGCTGGCATGCCAATCAATCATCCTGACGTGGCTTGGGTCAGCCTCGGTTGGGGTGCGCGGGATTTTTACACGACTACTGGCGATTATACTGACCTGAGCCCACGGCCAATCTGGCGCGCGGTGACTGGCGATCATGCCGTGATGCGCGTTGATTTGGCAGGGCCGCTGCACGCAGACTTGGACGTGACGTGGTTGCGATTGACCCCTGATCAGTTCGCAGCCTTGCTTGACGCAATCAACGCAGGCTTTGCGTCTGATCAGCCTATTGATCATCCCGGCTTTAATGCGACCGATCGGTTCTATCCTGCGACGGGGCGTTTTCACTTATTCCGCACCTGTAATGCCTGGGTTGGTGATGTGCTGCGTGGCGCTGGTGTGCGCGTCGGCTTGTGGACGCCGTTTACCTGGTCTCTCCGATAAACCCGCTAAAGATCACTGGCGAACCGAGGCTGATCGTGGCAGAACCGAACGTAAACTGAACGCAAGGAGCCATTCCATGACAACGCAATTCGGCAAAGGTTGCCACCTGCATCTCATCGACGGCTCGGCGTTCATTTTTCGCGCCTATCACGCGCTTCCGCCGCTGACGCGCAAATCCGATGGGTTGCCCGTAGGGGCGGTGTCGGGCTTTGTGAATATGCTACAGCGCTATATCGAAACCAACACGGGGCCAGATGCGGCGACCCATGTGGCGGTTATTTTGGACAAGGGCAGCCATACTTTCCGCAATGAAATGTATGACCTGTATAAAGCCAACCGTGACGCGATGCCCGAAGATTTGCGCCCGCAGATGCCGCTGACGCGCGATGCAACGCGGGCGTTCAACATTGCCTGCGAAGAAATCGAAGGGTTCGAAGCTGATGATATCATCGCGACCCTCGCCTATCAGGCGCGGGATGCGGGCGGGCGTGTGACGATCCTATCATCGGATAAAGATCTGATGCAGTTGGTCGGCGGCGGGGTTGAGATGCTCGACCCGATGAAGAACAAGCGCATCGACAGTGACGGCGTAGTTGAAAAATTTGGTGTCGGGCCAGAACGCGTTGTGGATGTGCAGGCGCTTGCGGGTGATTCCGTTGATAACGTGCCGGGCGCGCCGGGCATTGGGATCAAGACAGCCGCGCTTTTGATCAATGAATATGGAGATCTGGAAACGCTGCTGGACCGCGCGGGCGAAATCAAACAACCCAAACGCCGCCAAAGCCTGATCGACAACCGTGCGCAGATTGAATTGTCCAAACGGCTTGTGCAGCTGGATTGCGACATGGATCTGCCGTTTGATCTTGATAGTCTTGAAATACGCGATCCGGACGCGGACACGCTGCTTGGGTTCCTGACACAAATGGAATTTCGCACCATCGTCAAACGCGTGGCCGATAAATTGGGGGCCGAAGCACCCGTTATCGCGGCCCCTGAACAAACCTCGCAAGTCGCAACCCCAGAGGTCGTGCCATTCGCGCCCGAAACCTACGAATGTGTGTCAGATGCGGCAGCTTTGCAGGTCTGGATCGACCGGATTTATGCGCGCGGCTACGTTGCCGTTGATACGGAAACCACCGGGCTAAACGAGATGATTGTTGATCTGGTTGGTATCTCATTATGTGTTGAGGCAGGACAGGCCTGCTATATCCCGTTGACCCACAAAGCAGCCGCAGCCGATGATCTGTTTGGCTCTGATGATGTGGCCGAAGGGCAGATGGATATGGACACATGTCTGGCGATGCTCAAACCCGTGCTTGAGGATGCGTCGATCCTGAAAATCGGCCAAAACATGAAATATGATGCCAAGATTTTTGCGCGTCAGGGTATCACTGTCGCCCCGATTGATGACACGATGCTGATGTCTTATGCGATGAACGCGGGCGTGCATAACCACGGGATGGATGTGCTGTCTGATCGCTATCTGGGGCATACGCCGATCCCAATTAAACCGCTGCTTGGTACTGGAAAATCGGCGATCACTTTTGACCGTGTGCCCGTTGATGAGGCGGTGAAATACGCCGCCGAAGACGCCGATATCACCCTGCGTCTATGGCAACAGTTCAAACCACAATTGCACGCCAAACAAGTCACCACGGTATATGAAACGCTAGAACGGCCTTTGGTGCCGGTGCTTGCGCAGATGGAAATGCACGGGGTGCAGGTCGACCGCGATACGCTGTCGCGCATGTCGAATGCGTTTGCGCAGAAAATGGCCGGGCTGGAAGACGATATTTATGAAATGGTTGGCCATAAGTTTAACGTCGGATCGCCTAAGCAATTGGGCGAGATCATGTTCGACGAAATGGGGCTGGAAATGCCCGATGGCAAGGCCCCGTCCAAAGGTAAAACTGGGGCTTATTCGACAGGCGCGACCGTATTGGAAGACCTCGCCACGATCCACGATCTGCCGCGCCGCATCTTGGACTGGCGACAGCTATCAAAGCTGAAATCGACCTATACCGACGCGCTGCAAGAACATATTCACCCTGACACGGGTCGGGTGCATACGTCTTATGTGATCGCGGGTGCGAACACAGGGCGGCTGGCATCGACCGACCCGAACCTGCAAAATATCCCTGTGCGCTCCGAAGAGGGGCGGCGCATCCGTGAAGCCTTTGTCGCGGCACCGGGCAATGTGCTTGTGAGCCTAGATTATAGCCAGATCGAGTTGCGCATTCTGGCCCATGTCGCGGGGATTGATGCGCTCAAACAAGCGTTTCATGATGGGATCGATATTCACGCGATGACCGCGTCCGAGATGTTTGATGTGCCCTTAGATGAAATGACCCCCGATATTCGGCGGCAGGCCAAGGCGATCAACTTTGGTGTGATCTATGGGATTTCTGGTTTTGGCTTGGCACGCAACCTGCGTATTCCGCGTGGTGAGGCGCAGGGGTTCATCGACCGTTATTTTGAACGCTTCCCCGGCATCCGCACCTATATGGATGACACGGTCGCCTTTGCGAAGGAACATAACTATGTGCAAACGCTGTTTGGGCGCAAAATTAATACGCCCGAAATCAATGCAAAAGGACCGCACGCTGGTTTCGCCAAACGCGCTGCGATCAACGCGCCGATCCAAGGCACCGCCGCCGATGTGATCCGCCGCGCGATGATCCGCATGCCCAATGCAATTACCGATCTTCCCGCGAAAATGCTGCTGCAAGTCCACGACGAATTGATCTTTGAGGTCGCCGAAGACAGCGCAGAAACCCTGATCGACGTGGCACGCGACGTGATGGAAAACGCCAACGATCCGGCGGTGAAGCTGGATGTGAAACTATCTGTGGACGCAGGGCAGGGCGCGAATTGGGCAGAGGCGCATTGATGTAGTCTTGGCGGCTGAGTCCGCTTTGCGGACAAGAAAGACATTGTCCCTATGTCCGCTTCAAAATAATTTGGCCTGTAAATTTTCAGCGTGACGACCGAAAAGTCCGAAGCGTATTTTGGATCTATATTAGACTGTCAGAGGTGCCAGTGATTGGACGACTGTTTATCGCATTGGTCTTGATCAGTTGTAGCAAAGCTGCTGCTGACACTGAGCTTGATCAATTTTTCCCGACAGGTTCTATACACGAAGACGACCGTATCACAGGGGATTTCGAGGCGGTCATCAAAGGATGCAATGTCGAGCTGACTGAAGTATCCGGGGCCTTTACCACGGTCAGCTCTTTCAATGTTCAGAACTACGAGACCGATCCAGGACGTCTGACTTGGCCCTTCGCAAATCGTTTTTCGACCCGTTATAATGTGGTTTGGCGTGCGCGGCTTCCGGTCGCGGACGGGGCAATAGAAGAACTTAGCGCCACACTTCGAGAGCTGCGTGTTTCCTTGCGAGATCAAAGAATTCTTAGTCCTGATGAACTGCAAGCTAAATCGAGAATATTGGAAAATTGGCTTTCCGAGATTAGATCTGGCGGCCATGGTCCATTTGCTATGCAAAATCATACAGCCCGATATATGATCGCCGATCAGAATCTATTGCGATCGGTCAGAATTAATACCGTCATGGAGTTTCCAGTACGCGGTTCTGATATGGCTTCGCTTGCACACGCAATGTACCGACATGCCTTGACCTGCGACTAAGCCTGTTGCTCGGATTGCGGTCATTCGCTGCGACCTTGACCAAGGAACAAATTGGGCTCGAAGTAGACGTTCGCCACGTTTCCAAGGTCATCACTCCCAGCGCGTTTTTGCACTGGAAGTGATTTTCTTTAGTTCACAGATTTCGCATCCACGAGGTTGGCGTCTTTTTTGCCGCCCGCTGCTATTTCGATCCGGCGCGGTTTGAGCGCTTCGGGGACTTCGCGGGTCAGGTCGATATGCAGCATCCCATTTTCATGGCTCGCACCTGTCACGCGGACATGGTCCGCAAGGTGAAAACGGCGCTCAAACGCGCGGGTGGCGATGCCGCGGTGCAGGTATTTGCGCTGGGCTTCGTCTTCGGCCTTGCGCGCGGTGACGTGGAGCGCACGATCTTTGACTTCGATGGCGAGATCATCATCGCTAAACCCGGCGACCGCAATTGAAATACGCCAGCCGTCATCTGCCGTTTTTTCGATGTTGTATGGGGGGTAGTTGTTGGTGCCGGCGTCGCTGGAAATTGCGCGATCCATCAGGTCTGCAATTTGATCGAAACCAACGGTGGCACGGTAGAGGGGTGTCAGGTCAAAACTACGCATAATAGGTCATCCTTTATCAAGCGATAACAAGTGTGAAGCCTTCCCAATGGGACAGGCCGATTTTCCCAAGACCCATCATTGGCGCCTTGGTACATTTGATGTGGGGATGCTGATTTAGGGTTTCAAGCCCCTAGTTCACGCTAATGAACTTTGCGCCGGTGTCATTGCGTTCGCCGATTGAGATAATGCGCTGCGTGCCGCCGGGAAGCGCCGGACCGATGGTTGAAAAATGCGCCATAAGAACTGAAAGCGGCCCGTCAAGTGAGGTGCCAAGCGACACTTTCTGCCCATCAATCTGCGCCATTGCGGATACAACAGAGGCAATCCGGGTTTCCCCATCGCGCACGGTGAATACGGGCGCGCCGCTGGACCCAAAATCGACATCGCAGGTCATCACAATCACCCCAGTTTGACGCCCTAAGACGCTACAGACCTCTTGCAGGCTGGGTCGGTTTTCACGTCCGCGCCCATAGGAGACCACCCCAATTTCATCACCCGTAAGGGGTCGTGTGGCAATTAAATATGGCCGTATCCGCGTGTTTTGGATCGGGCGTTCAAGTTCAAGAACAGCAATATCCACGGCGACTTCGAGCGGCGCGAATGTATCACCGTTTGGATCGTAGTCTGGGTGGGGGATGGCGCGTCTAATCGCGCGTGTCGCAGAGGCGCGCCCATCGCGCAATCCTGCCAGAAATTCGAATCGATCGCTGGCGATCGGCGATCCATCCTCATCATACAGGCAATGTGCTGCCGTTAGGATCAGGCTTTCCCGGATCAAGGCGGCGGTGCAAAACCCTTTGCCTGCAATATCAAGCCGGCCAACGGCCTCCCAACCTTCACTGTCCTGACGGGTTTCCAGGCTGACGAGATCGGTTTCCTGAGCTTGCACAGGCATCACGGCTGCACAGAGCCAAATTGCAATGATCAGAAAATGCCGCATATCGTCCCTACTGTTTGATCTAACTTCCCGTACAGTTGCGGCAGGAATATGGCATTAGCGCAGGATTGGCACGTTCATTTTCGTATTTTTTTCGGCATTAAGCGCTGGTGGCTTCGGCCCGCCAGTCGCCCAGTCAAGCAGTTCTACCGTATGCACAATTGGCACTTCGGTCGCGCTGCCAATTTGCATCATACACCCGATGTTACCTGCGGAGATGATGTCAGGGGTCAGCGCTTCAAGCGTATCAACCTTGCGCGACTTTAGCTGCGCCGAAATCTCTGGCTGCATCAGGTTATAAGTGCCCGCTGATCCGCAGCACAGATGGCTATCAGCAGGTTCCAACACGGTAAACCCGGCGTTTTTCAACAGGGTTTTGGGATGTGTTTTGATTTGCTGCCCATGTTGCAGCGAACAGGCCGCATGATAGGCGACTTTGGTGTTTTTGTCTGCGCCTTTTGGCAGGTCCAGTTTCATCAAGACCTCGGAGACATCCATCGCAATCGCGCTGACACGTGCCGCATCTGCCGCAAGCGGATCATTACGGAACATATGCGCGTAATCTTTTACCGTGGTGCCGCAGCCAGAGGTGTTGATCACAATCGCATCAAGCCCCTGATCCATTTCACGCACCCATGCACGAATGTTTTTGGCTGCCGCCGCGTGGCTTTCATTTTCTTTGCCCATGTGATGGGTCAGCGCACCACAGCAGCCTGCACCGCTCGCTACCACAACCTCTGCGCCCATACGCGTAAGCAGGCGGATCGTGGCATCGTTGATATCGGTATTGAGCGCCTTTTGTGCGCAGCCTGTCATCAGCGCGACACGCATTTTCTTTTCTTGTGTTGGAAATGTTTGCGGATCGTCGTTGCGGCTGACTGGGGGGATCACCTTAGGGGCCATCGCGATCATGGCACGTAGGCGGGGATCAGGTAGAAACCGCGCAAAGGGCCGTGAGATCTTCGCGCCCAGCAAGGCAATCCGGAACCGCGTTGGATAGGGCAATATGCGCGCGAGCACCCACCGCAAGGCGCGATCTGACCACGGACGGTTATAATGCTCTTCAATATAAGCCCGGGCATGGTCAACCAAATGCATATAGTGCACGCCGGATGGGCAGGTCGTCATACAAGCAAGGCAAGACAGGCAACGGTCAATATGTTTGACCGTCTTTTCATCGGGCTTGCGGTTGTTTTCCAGCATGTCCTTGATCAAGTAGATCCGCCCGCGTGGGCTATCTAGTTCATCGCCCAAGACCTGATAAGTTGGGCAGGTAGCGGTGCAAAATCCGCAATGGACACAGGCGCGCAAGATTTCATTGGCCCGTGCTGTGCCCGGATCACTGAGCTGTTCTGGTGTAAACTGGGTCTGCATCTAAAAATTTCCCAAAGCTGTCGTGATAACAAAAGCGCCAAACAAAACGCCGATGAGGATCACGAAATAATAAGGCTTCTTGCCCTGACGTAGCCGAACCCATCGAATGGCTTGCGCAACCGATGCTGCAAAGGCCGCCCCAACTGCACCAAATAGCGGGACAACTTCGATCCCATGAAACCAATCGTCTGGGCCGCTCGCTGGTGCAATCGGAAAAATTGCCGCCGCCGCCACCAAGCAAAGAACCCCGACAATGCCAAGCACGGATAAGAAGGGCGCACCCGGCGGCATCGCGGCAAGCAAAACAAACGCCACAATCGGAGGGCCAAAAATGAAGACAAGCAGTTCCATTACGCCATAAGACCCCGGTTGAGAATGTTGCGTGGGTCGAATTTTGCGCGCAATCCCGCGCTGATCGTTGCAATCGGCGTTGGTTCAGGGTGGAACACTGGCGCGTCGCCCGCACCGCGGATGCGTGTTGCATGACCTTTGAAATCGCCTAGTTTTGTGCGAAGATCGCCACCATCGGTTAACGCCCAAATGAGCCCGCCGCCCCAATCATATTGAACGGCAGTCGCAACTAACTTGGCCACAATATCAGCGGCGTCAGACGGTTTCACAGATATACGCCAAACATCTCCCGGTTGATCTGAGAACGCACTCACATCGCGCACCCACTCCCACCCTTTTTCCGTGCCGGATCCATCTTCCGTTTCGCCAATCTGCAGTGTGGTATCGCCGAAGGGTTTCAACAGGTCGCGCAGGCGGTCTGCGCGGTACTTGACCGATGCGTCGAAACCTTCAATCCGGATCATGGTGATCGGATCGCCTTGCATGCTTTGCGGCAGATGTGCCGCACCTGTGACCTCGAATGGAGAGCCGAGTGCGGCTGACATCGCCTTGATCGCTTGCGTATCATTCAACCCATGCAGCATCACGCAACCCGTTTGGGCGACGTTTGGCAGGACCTTAAGCGAGACTTCGGTCAACACCCCCAACGTGCCATAGGCCCCGGACATCAGCTTCACCAAATCATAGCCAGTTACGTTTTTCATTACGCGGCCACCGTTCTTGACGATATTGCCCGCCCCATCAACGAAACGCACACCCAGCAAGAAATCGCGGCAAGCCCCAACAGATATGCGGCGTGGTCCCGAAATATTGGCGGCGACAATACCACCAATGGTAGGCTCGCCAGTCGAGCCTAAAAGCGCGCGATGATCCATCGGTTCAAAGGCAAGTCGCTGGTTCTCGGCAGCAAGGGCCGCGTTAATCTCAGACAGGGGGGTGCCGGCCTTTGCGACAATCGTCATCGCGCCGGGTTCATAAAGGGTGATGCCCGACATAGCGCGCATGTCAACTTTGTCGCCTGCGACATGGGCATAGCTACGCGTGCCGCCGCCTTGAATGCTAAGAGGCCCCTGTGCGTCTTTGATCAGGTCTGAAAGGTCTTCTTCGGTCTGGGGTGTCATATCAGTGGCCTCCGGCCGCGCGGCGTGCTTCAGAACTATCCAGCGGGAACACTTTGGCCGCGTTCAGCAACCATGCGGGGTCAAACACGTCTTTGATGGCCATCTGTGCCTCAAGATCAACCGGGTCATATTGCGTGTGCATCAGATCCCGTTTTTCGATACCCACACCATGTTCGCCAGTCAGGCAACCACCGACCTCAACACAGAGTTTGAGAATGTCAGCACCAAATGCCTCGCACAGTTCAAGGTCGCCGGGTTTGTTGGCATCGAACAAGATCAACGGGTGCATATTGCCATCGCCCGCGTGAAACACATTGCCGACACCCAGCCCGTATTCCTTGGACATTTCACCAATGCGGCGCAGTACATAAGGCAATTGGGAAACGGGGATTGTGCCATCAAGGCACATATAATCATTGATCTGCCCCATCGCGCCAAAGGCCGATTTGCGGCCCAGCCAAATGCGTGCGGCTTCATCTGCTGATTTGGCTTCGCGCAGTTCAACCGGGTTATGCTGGGCGGCAATTTCCATGATCAAGGCCAATTGCGCGTCAATTTCAGCGTCTGATCCTTCGACCTCGACAATCAAAAGGGCCTCGCACATCGGGTAGCCGGCCTTGGCAAAAGCTTCGGTCGCTTCGATACAGGGGCGATCCATGAATTCGATGGCGACGGGCAAAACGCCTGCCTTGATAATATCGGTTACGACCTGACCCGCGACCTCGTTACTGTCGTAGCCCATGAGCACAGGGCGCGCGCCTTCGGGTTTGGGCAAGATGCGCAGGGTGGCTTCTGTGACAATACCCAGCTGCCCTTCGGAGCCGCAAATGATCCCGAGCAGATCCAACCCGCCCGCATCCATATGCGCACCGCCAATTTCAACAACGCTGCCATCCATCATGACCATCGTCACGCCCAGCAGGTTATTTGTCGTCACCCCGTATTTCAGGCAATGCGCACCGCCCGAATTCATCGCGATATTACCGGCAATGGCGCAGGCCAGCTGACTTGACGGATCGGGTGCGTAGAAGAACCCATCTTCCTCAACAGCCCCTGTGACCGATAGATTGGTCCGTCCCGTTTGCACGGTGATATAACGATCAGGGTAGTTGGTTTCGATCACGGCGTTCATCTTGGCCACGCCAAGGATTACGCAATCGGCGGTCGGTAGCGCCCCCCCAGCAAGCGACGTGCCCGACCCGCGCGGTACCACTGGCACGCCCATGTCGTGGCAAATCTTCATGACCGCCGCGACTTCTGCTGTATTGGCGGGCAGAACCGCACATAGTGGCGGGCAGCGGTAAGCGGTCAATGCATCGCACTCATAGGCGCGGGTCTCAGCCACATCAGAAATCACCGCATTTGCAGGCAAAACGGCTTGTAAGCGACTGACAATTTGATCCTTACGCGAGAGGACGCTGGCATTCGGGGCTGGCATTTCCATTGCGGTTCTCCATATTTGGTAAAAATATATTACCAATTTTTCCTTATGGCAAGTCGATAGCTGACTGGCTAAACAAGACCTATGGAATTATTTGAACATCTTGGGCTTCTGACCCTGTGGGATTGGGGTGCCGCTGCGTTTATCGTGGTGGGCTGGTTGGTGATCGGGTCGTTGATTGACCGCTCCGGTGGAAAACGCCCGTCAGTAACTGTGTTAATGTCCGCGCATCGTCGCGAATGGATGAAGGTGTTTGTGACCCGGAATCCGCGTATCTATGACAGCCAGATCCTCGCAAGTCTGCGTCAAAGTACATCGTTTTTCGCATCAACCTGTTTGCTTGCAATTGGCGGTGTGCTTGCACTGATCGGGAATACTGATCCGTTGCGTGGCGTGGCGCTCGAGGTCACAGACGCGCCACTGCCGGTTGTCGTGTGGCAGCTAAAGCTGGGGCTTGTGGTTCTATTTTTGGCCAATGCGTTTTTGAAATTCGTTTGGTCAAACCGCGTGTTTGGCTATTGCGCGGTAGTCATGTCCGCTGTGCCCAATGACCCTGACGACCCGATCGCCTATCCGCGCGCGGCACAGGCGGCTGAGCTCAACATTCGTGCAGGGGTTAATTTTAACCGCGGGTTGCGGGCGATGTATTTTGCATTGGCGGCGCTTGCGTGGTTGCTGGGGGCGTTTGCACTGATCGGCGCGACGATTATTGCCTTGGGCATCGTCTGGTCACGCGAATTTGCATCGGTCCCGCGCAGTATTCTGCTAAACGAGAAGACATGATGAAATATGCACTGATTCCCTTTTTCGCAGCGTCGGCCGCTTTGGCCGACGCACCCCAAGTCACCGATGTCACCATATCTGGAGACCGTGTGTCTGTCTCAATCTTGCATCCTGACACGGGGTGGGACCACTATGCCGACGGTTGGGAAGTGCTGGACGCCGATGGCAATCGGCTCGGGTTCCGCGAACTTGCGCACCCGCATGTCAATGAACAGCCCTTTACGCGCTCGCAAAGTGGGATCGTGATCCCCGAAGGCGCGACATCTGTGTTTATCCGCACCCGGTGTAGCGTTGATGGCTGGTCTGAAGAACTGTTCGAAGTCGTGCTAGGCGATTAACGCCGCCCTTCGCGTAACCATGCTCCAATGCTCAGTAATGCGGCTAACAATAGCCATGCCCAAGCAGGCAATATAGGTGTGATGCTGATATCTGCGGTTTGATATGCGCTGCGTGGTGTGATTCCGATCCAACCACGCCCGTTCGCGGGGCGTCCGGCGCGGACGGTCCGGATGCTAATATCGCCATCTGAAATCTGTAGGGTGCCACCACCCGATGCGGTAACAACGGGATCAAGCGTTTCGGGCGAGGCAATCGTTTGTTCAAATTCGCGCGGTGCTGCGGGGCCAAGTGCAATCACGGTTGTTTCGGTCCCATCATCCAAACGGTACAGCCCGATTTCCGGACCATCCCACAGTGTTTCAAACCGCCCCGGCGAGACCTGTTCCAACGTCAATACGGTCTGCGTTCCGTCAGGGTGGGTGACGGTGACATCATCGACGCTTTCATTCAGGGTGCGCCGTATGATCCGCATGGTTTGGCCGCTTGGCTCTACCCAAAGTGATTCTTCTTCAAGTTCGGGTTCTTTCATCATCCAATGCGCAAGACGGCGCAGCAATTCCAATTGCGGCCCGCCCCCTTCAAACCCGCGATCCCATAGCCAACTGTGGTCTGACGCGATCAGCGACACACGCCCTTCACCAATACGGTTCAGGACGAGTAGTGGGCGATTATCAATCCCAGACATGACGGTCGTTGCTTCTTGTGGTACCAATACGTCAACCAATCGGAACCAACGGCCCCAACCGGGGCCATCGCCGGTGGGGTTTGGCGAAAGATCCGCAAGCCCTTCGGTCACAGGGTGACGCTGGCCGATATCGGTAATTTGCGGGGTAAAGCCTTCTTCGAATACGCGCGCGGTTGGTGCGCCGGGTAAGATTTGCCCCAGCGGAGACCGATAGATACTTTCAGCACCGCCATATTCTGGGCCAGATGACACCAGAACGGCGCCGCCTTGTTCGACATATTCGCGGATGTTGTTGAAATAGTCGCCGGGCAAAATGCCGCGACGCTTGTAGCGGTCAAAGATAATCAGATCAAAATCATCGATCTTTTCCAAAAACAATTCACGGGTGGGAAAGGCAATCAGCGACAATTCGTTCACCGGCACCCCATCTTGCTTTTCAGGGGGGCGCAGGATGGTGAAGTGCACCAAATCAACGGTCTGATCCGACTTAAGCAGATTGCGCCAAGTGCGTTCGCCTGCGTGCGGTTCGCCTGATACCAAAAGCACGCGCAAGCGATCACGCACACCGTTGATTTGCACAACGGCGACATTGTTGCGCTCGGTCAGTTCGCCTTCGGCCTCGGGGATTGAAAACTGTACGACATTCATGCCGCCATGTGGCAATTCAAATGGGATTTCAATATCTTGCCCGACGGGGATTGGGAGGCTAATCGCTGGGTCGCCATCGACAGCGATTGACAGATCAACCGTTTGGGTCGCGGGCGCGGCCCCTTGATCATCGATCCGTAACGTCAGGGTTACCTGTTCGCCCAAAATGGCAAAGGCAGGTGCCTGCGATACCACAAGTCGCCGATCCCAATCATCTGGTTGCCCGGTCAACAGCAGATGCATCGGTGCAGGCAGGCGGGGGGCGCGTTCAATATCATGCAGCCGTCCATCACTGATCAAGATCACACCTGCGACACGGCCTTGCGGTTCTTCGGAAAGCGCTTGGGTCGTGGCGGTCATCAATGCGGTGCCGATGTCACCTTCGCCATCTGCAACCCGCACGACCCGCAGTTCTGTATTATCAAGCCGGGCGATCTGCGCCGTGATATTTGCAAGTGCGGCATCATTTTGCGAAGGGCGATCTGCAATCCTTTGGCTCGCACTTTCGTCGATAACGGCCAAAACAATATCGGAGAGTGGCGCGCGGTCTTCTTGCTGCATTGATGGCCCAGCGATGGCGCAAAGCAACACAATTGCAGCAACCCCGCGAAGCCATCGCCCCGGCAGCCCCCGCCAAAGCGCAAAACCAACGCCTAGCACAACGAAAGCCGCGATGCCGATTAACGCCGGCAGGGGGATAAGCGGGTTAAAGATCAGAGTTTGTGTCATTGGCCCAACCGATCAAGCAGATCCGGTACATGGACTTGGTCAGATTTATAGTTCCCAGTCAGCACATGCATGATCACATTGACGCCAAACCTAAAGGCGATTTCGCGTTGCTGTTCGCCGGCTTGCCCACGTCCGACGGGCAGCATTGGGGCACCGTTTTGCGTCACGGCCCATGCGGCCGCCCAATTATTGCCACCGATGATGACAGGGGTCACACCGTCATTGAGGTTGCGAAATGGCATGCCTTCGGCCTGAACCGCGTTAATTGGCGCAGCTTCGACCCAGATATCGCGGCTAGCGTAGCGCCCAGGGAAATCTTGCAGCAAATAAAATGTGCGCGTTAGTACGTGGTCAGTGGGAACCGGCTCAAGCGCAGGAATGTCCAGTGATCGCGCGATGGCTTGCAGTTTGCGCCCTTCGGGGGAACCCGACCCATACCGCGCGGTATCAGCGTCGCGAGTGTCAAACATGATCATCCCGCCGGATCGCAAATAGCGGTTCAGCTTTGTATAGGCGGCTTGCGATGGCAGCGCTTGGTCAGCTGTGATCGGCCAGTAAAGAAACGGAAAGAACGCAAGCTCATCAGTCTCTAAATTCACGGCCAAAGGTGCGGAAGGTTCAATTGATGTGCGCCGAAACAGCGTTTGC
This sequence comes from uncultured Paracoccaceae bacterium, assembly GCA_938002605.1. GTDB lineage: Bacteria > Pseudomonadota > Alphaproteobacteria > Rhodobacterales > Rhodobacteraceae > Yoonia. The sequence goes on from CALLAF010000020.1 coordinate 113,171, forward strand.
GACAGACCCAACAGGCCAGCGTGTGCGATTTCGTCAACACTTTCGTTGCCCGTGACAACATGCCCGAGAACCACTTGAGATGTCGCGCGCAAAGCAAATGCATCGTCCGTTTGGGCCCGTGCCTCTGGCGCTGTAAGGACAAACAGCGCAAGGAGGGCGGCGACATCTGCACGCGGACCACGCAACCGGCCGCCAACGGCGAGCGATGCAATCACATCCAGCATCAACATCAAAAGTGCAGCCGTGAGCAACCAACCTTTAAGCGCGGTTTCGCGGAGTGCAGCCATGCCTTCAACTGCAATATGCGACGGCCAGCTTGCGGGGGCCAAAACGGTATCGGAGCCGATGACATTCACCGCCAACTGCCGCTCGGCGCCTGCGTAAAGGCCGGGCAGCAAATCGGGCCCCGGCACTGCTGCTGCCAAGGTCTCGCCTGCCACGCCCGGCAATGTGCTTGCGTCCTCAAGCTGGCCGTAGGCGTCTAAGACCTTGTTTGGCAACCATGTTGTGCCGGCCAATTCCGTGACTTCGGGCGTGGATGGGCGGGTTGATACGGCCATGCGTTCCAACATTTGCACAAATAGGCCAGACAGGGGCAGGGTGGACCATTCTGCATTTGCGGTCACATGAAACAAAATAACCTGACCGTCGCCGACCTGTTTGCGCGTGACCAGCGGGGTACCGTCGGCAAGTTCTGCAATGACCCGTGCGGCGAGCGTTGGATCGGGTTGCGCCATGACTTGGCTTGTGACGCTGACATCGTCGGGCACGGGCAGGCCGAAAAATGGGCTGTCAGCGTCAAACGGGGCGAGCGATTTAGGCTCTCCCCAGCTCATTGCACCGCCAACAGTGCGGCCACCAGACCGCAGGCGCACGGGCAATAGCGGATCTTCTGCGCTGCGTCCCAGATCGCTCGCGGCAAGGCGCGGCCCTGCAAAGCGCACCAGCATACCGCCGTCGTTCATCCATTCCAACAGGGCGTCCGTTTCGTCACCGCTAAGGGTCGCTACATCCGCCAGAATGATCACATCAGGATTGGCAAGAAGGACGTCGGAAATGGTGCCGTCAATCAGATCTGCAGTGGGCTCGAGCGCCTCGCGCAGGTAATATAGTGGCGACAGAAGTTCGAGCCCTTCGCGGGCGCCACCTTGCGCGATCAACGCAACCTCGCGCCGTTTGAGCGCGTCATCTGTTAGGGAAACAGCGCCTGCTGATTTGGTCCCGTCAATTGAAAACCGTGTGATCCGGTTGCGTAATTCAGGGGGAAGGATCATCGCGGTTTGTGTGTCGGATTCACCTGCGGCAAAGCTGATCGGGACAGTGGCAAGTGGCCGCTTAACCCCAGCAGGGTCGCGGCCGGTGGCGGTGATTTGCGCCTCAAGGGCGGTGCCGACAGGGGTGCGCGTGGCGCTGATGATCACTTCGCCATCTTCAAAGGTTGCTGGGCGTATGCCGATGGTCTGTTGCGGCGTTTGAAAAACGGTGACACTGCCTGCGCTCTCAAACCGCGCAAGCAGCGCGTCGCGCCCATCGAAATCGATCCCATCTGATAGCCAATAGGTTTCAAACGTCCCAGACTGGGCATCGAAATAGGCCACCGGATCAACTGGTTGCCACGGTTGTGGGCGCAGGTTTGGCAGGCGGTTTTGCCAGTCGCTTGGGGCGGCGAAGGGCAGGTCGCCTGCAGGCAGATCGGTCAAGACCACCACAGCGACACGGCGGTCCGCAACAGCTGCTTCAGACAGAAGCGTGTCGACACGTGACATTTGTTGTGTCCAACGCGCGGCCCCGGCCCATGAGCCATCAACCGCGATCACCAGATCACCGTCACCGCCGCGCGCGGCTTGCGGGTTCAAAACGGGCCCGGCGAACCCAATAATTATTGCGGCCATTGCGGAAAGGCGCAGCAACAGCAGCCACCAAGGTGTGCGGTCCGATTGGCTGTCTTTGTCGGCCAGCCCCAACAAAAGCGCGACGCCCGGGAATTGTCGCCGGATCGGCGCCGGTGGCACCGCGCGCAAAAGCACCCAAAGAATTGGCAAGGCAGCAAGCGCAACCAGCAACCAAGGTGCTGTAAACCCGAGGGGACCCAGTGCCATCATACCTGCCGCTCCAGTGCGCCATAAAGCCAAAGGAGCGCGGAAGTCGCCGATTGTCCGGTATGGTGCGTGCTAAATTGCCAGCCGGTTGTGCGGGCAAGCATCGCAAGACAATCTTTCCGTTCCGCTAACCGATCAAGATAGCGGGCTTTAAGATCGCCAGCCTTCATGGTTTCGTGTTCCAATGCGCCCGTCATCGAGGTGAACACGGTACGCCCGTCAAATGGAAATTCTTCTTCTTGCGGGTCAAGCACCTGTAACAATGCCCCGCCCACACCGCGATCTGCGGCACGCATCAAGGCTTCTTCGACGGGGGCGATATCGCCCATGAAGTCGCTGATGAATAGGGCACGCGAATGTGGCAGCATCCCTTGGGTTTCCGGCGCGCCGTAATCGACATCGCTTTGTTCTGACAGGATTTGTGCCATCTGCGTAACTTGGGCCTCGCCGCGCCGGGGGGGCAGGCGCAGCCCGGTCAGACCGACCCGTTCGCCGCCACGTATCAGCAAAATCGTGGTGGCCAATCCAAGAAGCCGCGCACGCGCACCTTTGCTTGGCAGGTCATCTGAATGAAATTGCATCGATGCCGCCTGATCGACCCAGAGCAGGATCGATTGCGCGATTTGCCATTCTTTATCTTGTACGAAATTCGCGTCTGACCGGGCTGATCGGCGCCAGTCGATGCTACGCGCAGCGTCTGAAGGCTGGGCTGGGCGATATTGCCAAAACGTATCGCCCACGCCAGCACGCCGCCTCCCGTGGTCTCCCAGCAGAACGGTGGTCGCCAGATGCTCTGCCTCGGCCAAAAGTGCCGGCAGCGGTGCTGAGAGGGTCTGGGCCTCAGCGCGAAGGGCAAGCGGGGTTGTCATGCGGCGGCAGAGACCTTGGTCACGTCAGCGGCCACTTGGGAGATGATATCCGCGACGTTTTCGCCACGCGCACGTGCTGCAAATGACAGGGCCATCCGGTGCTCTAGCACAGGCACAGCCATCGCCAGCACATCTTCGGCCGAAGGTGCCAAGCGCCCATCAAGCAGCGCCTGCGCGCGTACTGTCAGCATCAAGGCTTGCGCGGCACGCGGGCCTGGGCCCCAGCTGACATTTTGGCGGATCACATCAGGCGCGTCTGCGTCAGGGCGGCAGGCGCGCACAAGATCAAGGATCATTTCCACGATATTGTCGCCAACCGGCATGCGGCGCAGCAATGTCTGCGCGTCTAATAATTCGGCGGCAGTGAAAACGGCAGTGGCGTCTGCTTCGGCCACACCAGTGGTGGCGATCAGAATATCGCGTTCGGTTGCGCGATCAGGGTAGGGGACATCAATTTGGACAAGAAACCGGTCAAGTTGGGCTTCGGGTAGCGGGTAGGTGCCTTCTTGTTCAATCGGGTTTTGCGTGGCCAGCACGTGAAACGGCGCGCCAAGGGGGCGATGTTCGCCAGCGATTGAAACTTCTTTTTCCTGCATCGCTTGCAACAGTGCAGATTGGGTTCGGGGGGATGCGCGGTTAATTTCGTCGGCCATCAGTAGCTGGCAAAAAATCGGACCTTCGATAAAGCGAAAATTGCGGGTGCCGTTATCAGAGGTTTCCAACACCTCTGATCCAAGAATATCCGCAGGCATCAGGTCCGGCGTGAACTGAATGCGGTTCCCATTCAGCCCCATCACAGTTGAAAGCGTGTCAACCAGCCTTGTCTTACCTAGGCCAGGCAGGCCAATCAAAACAGCGTGCCCACCACAGATCAACGCGGTAAGGGTTAAATCGACAACCCGCGTTTGGCCAATAAAGCGGGCCGAAATACTGTTGCGCGCTTCTTGCAGCTTTGCGCCCAGATTTTCAATTTGGACAACAAGATCGGCGTGATCGGCCATGACTTTCCTCCGGATAAACGTTATCGGCTATACCAACAGATATTCACATAAATCCCAATGGCAAAAACAATGACAACACAAAAGAGTGTGACCCCAAACGCCCAAAGCATCGCTGAAAGCGCGCGCGCTGCCCAAAAAGGGGGTTTGCCGCCGGTCCATTTGTGGAATCCGCCTGACTGCGGGCCGCTTGATATGCGTATCGCGCGCGATGGGACGTGGTTTTATATGGGCACTCCTATTGGACGGCCTGAACTTGTGCGTCTTTTTTCGACGATTCTACGTAAAGACGGCGCTGACTATGTATTGGTTACCCCTGCTGAAAAGGTGACGATCACCGTTGATGACGTGCCGTTTGTTGCGGTGGATTTCAACCGGGTGGGGGATGCGCTGGTGTTTGAGACGAATGTCGGCGACACGGCGACCGCTGGGCCTGACCATCCTATCCGCATCGAAAAAGACCCTGACACTGGCGAACCCAGCCCCTATATTTTGATCCGCGCAGAGCTTGAGGCGTTGATTGATCGTAAGTCGTTTTACCGTCTCGTTGAAATTGGCGAAGTTGCTGCCCATGATGGGCAGGAGTGGTTTGGCTTGCGCTCTGATGGTGCGTTCTTCCCGATTATTCTGGCTAAGGATTTAGTATAGTCTGCACCCGCAACCGAGGTTTCGTAAAATGCCCAAGTTCTGCGCCAATCTGACATGGTTATTTACCGAAATACCGTTCATGCAACGCTTTGGCGCTGCTAAGGACGCGGGATTTGACGGGGTTGAGGTACAGTTTCCTTATGATGTGAATGCCCAAGATATCGTGAACCAATTGGCGCGCTACGACCTAAAAATGGTGTCGATCAACTGTCCGCCGCCAAATTACACGGGTGGGGAACCCGGATGGGCAGCCGTGCCAGCGTTGCAATCCCGATTCCAACGCGATTTCATGCGGGCCGCTCGCTATGCGAAAACACTTGGTGCGCAGTATTTGCATATTATGGCAGGCGTTGCCGATGGGCCCGCGGCCGAAGCCGTCTATATCGAAAACCTTGCTTGGGCGGCGGCGCAGGTGCCCGACCTTAGCCTGCTGATAGAGCCGATCAACCGCAGTGATATGCCCGGCTATTTCATGCATGATTTTGATCTGGCACAGCATGTCATTGAAACCGTCAATATGCCCAATTTGCGTTTGTTATTTGACGCTTATCACGCCGCCAAAATCACAGACGATGTCTTGAGAACCTGGGACAAAATGCGCGGGTTAACGGGCCATGTTCAGGTCGCCCAAACCCCTGATCGGTCCGAGCCTGATAGGGGCGAAATCGACTATCCGGCGTTCTTTGACCAACTGCAAACAGACGGGTATGAGGGCTGGATCAGCGGCGAATATAAGCCGCGCGGGGAAACGGCAGCAGGATGTCAGTGGCTTGCTTGACCCAAACAAAAGCCCGCGCTAAATGACGCGCAGGCCGCTAACGCCTGCCACCCGCTGACATCTGTCTTGGTGAAGTTTAGTTTAAGATTTCATACTTCTTTTCCGCATTTTCGCGCGGATGGTAATGCGGGTACCTATCCTAAAACGGCGCGATCTTCGGATTATGGAGTATGGGCATGTCCAGCATTCCCCAAAACAAATACCTGTCTGACCCTTTGGGTAGATTATATATCAAAACAGCGCTGCTGATTATCGTTGTGATGGGGATGAACGGCGCGCTGACAGTCGCTGACGCGCTGTTTCTGGGGCACTACGTTGGTCCGCAAGCCTTGCCTTTCCCAGACTTCGATACTTTGAACCCGTGCTTGCGCAGAATCTTCTGGTAGTCATATGAGCAATATTGCGACCCGCGATCTGTGTGATGGGTGCAGCCTTTAGGCGGTTTGCGTAGATTATCTGCGATGGCTGGACATAATTGTGATGTCACCAAGCTGACCGCGGCAATCAAGGACGGCCCATAGCTGGCGTCCAGCTACAGGTTGCGTTGCTGCAGTAGCAGCCCGCATGCGGACCCCTACGATACTAATCTATCGTTGGATGTGGGGGTGACTGCGTAGCGAGGCGAAGCTGCCCAAATCTTCAAACACTCAAATGCATGTTTCAACTCAATTTGGAAAAGGGCAAACGTTGATCCTCAATCGTCGCCGAGCGCTTCGCGCACTTTCACCAATGCCTCATCAAGAAACGCGATCACGTTCTCGATCTGAACAATTCGCTCTTTGAGTTCGGTAGTTTTGGCAACGATCACATTCTCAGCCTGGGACGGATCACAGCTGTCGAAGAAAGCCTCCATGAGTTCGCGCAGGTCGGCGATTGATATACCTGCCTCGCGTGCGCTGCTCACAAATTGCAACTGCAACAAAACGTCATCGCTGTAGTCACGATAGTTATTGGTCTCACTTTGACTGGCGGAAGAAGAGATTAACCCGTTCTTTTCGTACAGCCGAATGGTGTCACGGCTCAGACCGGACTTTTCGGAAAGTTCACCTATTTTCATCATTGCCTCCAAACCATGGACCGTGGTCTATTGTTTTGTATGTCAATTGCCCTTATGTAGTGTCTCGAATCGAAATGCAACCACAGACACGGGACAGGACACCTTCATGTCACATCGAATTGCGATCATTGGCGGCGGCTACGTTGGCGCAGAGCTTGCCAAATCTTTGGATGACGTCGCTGAGGTCACCCTGATCGAACAAAACAGCCACTTCGTTCATGCACCCGCGATGGTGCGAGCCGTTGTGGATCCCGTAATCCTCGAACGTGCGTTGATCCCTTATGATGGGCTGTTGAAGCGTGGCCGTGTCGTTCGGGGAGTTGCGCAATCTATCTCTGAAACCGAGGTGACACTTGCCTCAGGTGAAACGATTGCGGCAGACCAAATCGTTGTCGCGACAGGGTCCAGCAATGCGGTGCCTTTCAAACCCAACGGGGAGGATATTGAAGGTCTTCGCGCAGCC
>CALLAF010000021.1 GCA_938002605.1 uncultured Paracoccaceae bacterium
GATACCACCTCGGTGTCGCGATGCGCCGTAACCCATTTGTTCAGCGTCGATAATCCAACACCCAAATCTGATGCCACTTGTTTGCGCGTCAGCCCACTTGTCAGCGCAATCCGCACCGCGTCAACCCGGAATTCGTCCGTCTGTTTCAATCCCATAGTTCATCTCCTTTGCTGCAATAAATGCTATCAAAGGAGCGGCATCAAACCGCGACACGTCCAAAAGACGGCGAGGGCAAAAAGAGCTTCCAAGTTACTGCTTCCTATTGATTGCGCTACCAGGTCGTCTGATTGCAGACCCTGCACCATTACAGGGTCGACCATTGGAGCGACAACGCAAATGTAGCCGCCAACAGACGGCTCGTTAGATCTAGTTCATGGAAACGATCGCGATCCATACTTGAACTGCGTTCATGATTAGTGTCGAATTTGGTGCACGTCAATATTATTGAACGTCGCTCAAGTTGGCGAACGCAAATCGGTGTGCACTTGCAGCTAATGACCGGTTCGGCGTGCCGCATCGCAGAAAGTCGGCAGTGTCCTGGAGGTCAGCTATGGGCCGTTCGCTACTCCCCAGAAAAACCGCGCAACCCTTCGTATCTAAAATGATACCAATCAAAGGAGGGTTACTCATGCGTATCTTATCAGCCCTAGTAGCGGGCTTTCTTTCATCACCACCACCCAAGGCCGCACTGGCCACGCTCGTCTGGCTAGGCGGGCGCTCGCACCCTGTCATCACCCTGCTCGCCACCCTCGCTATCCTGGCTGCCTGGAGGCAATCCGATGACTGACCTACAGGAGGGCGACGTGGTGGTCATCCGCGCGTCAGAAGACTGGCCAGAGCTTCTGTTCGAGGTCGACGAGGTATTTGAGGATTGCGTCAGTGGCTACTCACTCACGGGGCCACTTACCGGCGTCTATGGTGAACCCGGTTGGGAGTTGATCCTGGGCAAGGCACCGTGACTGGGGCAGCGGTTGGGGCACTTGCGGTGTTATGCTGCCACATTACTATCAATCAACGATGATTAAGAAAGGCTGGCTGGGGTGGTAGGATTCGAACCTACGGTGCACGCTACCAAAAAGCGTTGCCTTACCACTTGGCTACACCCCATCAGCGAGGCGGTGAATACTGCGAAGGGAGACGGGGTTCAACCCCGTTTTTACAAAAACTGCTATTCTTTTAAACTGTCTTCGCGCAGTAGATCTTCGGAGCTGTCAAGGTCGCGTTCTGCATCGATAATCCGTGTCAGTGCGGCATCACCTTTGGCCGCAACTGTTTCAACGCCCGTGCTTTCGGCACTTGCTTGCTTTGTCGGCTCTTTGATCATTTGGATGGCTTGCGTTGCGTCGGGAATCACGATGCCAGCGCCCTGAAGGGCCAATTTGACTTGCCGCAGTGCTTCGCCTTTGGCGCGCACAAGTGAGCTTTCATTTTGGTTAACCCAGCCCGTCACAACCAGTTCAACGCCTTCGGGATGCAGGGCTTCGATCCAAGTATCTGCGGCGGGTTCATCCAAGGTAAAGGGCAGCGCCTGTACCGTGTCCGCGATCAGACTGCGGGTGGCCATTAGATCGGCGTCGCGCTCAACCTTGATCGCAAACTTGAACCGGCGTTCCGCATTCTGGCTGAAATTGATGATTCTGCTTTTGAACACGGTGGCGTTGGGGATGCGAATATGGTTGCCGTCGAACGACAAAAGGATCGTGGCCCGGCTGGTCAGGCGGATCACCTTGCCCTGATCGCCATTGATTTCCACAGTGTCATTGGGGCGAAATGGTTGCCGGATCGACAGCATGATTGACGCAATAAAGTTTTCGACCGTGTCACGTACCGCAAAACCAAGCGCCAAGCCGATGATCCCGGCAGCGCCCAAAATCGTCGACAGCAGGGCAGTGGCGTTCACAATATCAAGCGCGATCACGATTCCAAAGATCACAAATGCGATGCGCAGCAATTGACGAAATAGTTCGGCAATAAACAGGTTCGGGGCCAGTCGTTCCCAGGGTTGACGCATCCGTGCGATCGAAAAGCCAACAAAAACCACGAAAGAAAAGATAAGACCGGCAATCAGCGCGAGGGGAAAAAACACAATGAACTGATCGATGCGCGCGCGAAACCGTTCGATTGCGGGGTCTAACCGGCGCCCGATGTCCGCAGTTTCAGTCACTTGGTTTTTGACGGCGACGACGCCGGTGATCCCATTCGCCAAGGTATCCAGCGCGGTGATTTCTGTTGCCGATGTGGCCGTGCCGCGTAGGGTGATCACCCCGTCGTTCACTTGAACTGTCACATCGCTATAGTTGCCCAATTCAGCAAGAATTTCGCGCATGCGTACCGCGATATCCGCGTCTTGCTGTTCGTAATCAGGTGAGATGCCAGCGGTGCTTTGGGCTGCGGCCGGTACGGCAAACGACAGGGCAAAAATCAGAAATACAAAAATGCGCATAGAATCCGTCCAAAGAATAACTCTGGTCGATCCTATGAAGATGATGTGCGCGGGAAAAGCCCTAAATTTTAGACGCGTAGCGGGTCAGCCTTGGCCAACGCATCAAAGCCCATCAGGCTTTTGACCAGCGCATCCATGTTTTCGAGTGCGATCATATTCGGCCCGTCAGAAGGGGCGTTGTCGGGATCTTCGTGGGTTTCGATAAACACGGCCGCAATGCCAAGCGACACAGCGGCGCGCGCCATAACAGGTGCAAATTCGCGCTGCCCGCCAGATGATCCGCCCATTCCGCCAGGTTGTTGCACCGAATGGGTCGCGTCCATCACAACGGGATAGCCGCTGCGCGCCATTGTCGGCAGCGACCGCATATCAGCGACCAGCGTGTTATAGCCAAACGATGATCCACGTTCGGTGAGCATGATCCGTTTGTTGCCCGTGCTTTCGATTTTGGACACGACATTGGGCATATCCCAAGGTGCGAGGAATTGCCCTTTTTTCACATTTATGACGGCACCTGTTTCGCCAGCCGCAAGCAACAGGTCAGTTTGCCGGCACAAGAACGCGGGGATTTGCATGACGTCGCAGACTTCGGCAACGGTTGCGCAATGTTCGGGCGCGTGGATGTCGGTCAGGACCGGGCAGCCGATGCTGTCTTTGACCGATTGCATGACCTTCAGCCCTTCATCCATGCCCAGCCCGCGCACCCCATTTAGCGAAGTGCGGTTGGCCTTGTCGTAGCTGCCTTTGAACACAAATTGTGCGCCGTGGCGGGCGCAAACCTCGGCCATATGCCCAGCGATCATTTGCGCGTGATCCACGCTTTCGAGCTGGCAAGGGCCAGCGATCAACAGCAAAGGGGCGTCATTGCTGACGGTGAGTGGTCCAATGTCGACGTTATGCATCAAGAGCTTACCTGTTCGCGAAGGATTGAGACGGTGATAGAGATAAGAAGGTAAATACCCGAGAAGATCAGCAAAGCCAGCAATGTGTTTTCAAATGCGCGGGGGTATGCCGCCTCATCTGGGATCACCGGGTTCACGCTTTGCGACAGATAGCGGACCTGCCGGTTTGCTTCGATCCGGGCGGTTTCCATCTGCGTGAGCGCCTGCTGCACCATCGCCGTTTGGAAATTGTAGTTTTCTTCAGCCACGCGCAATTCTGTATTGCGCACCGCAAGCGATAGACCGTCGCCGACGGACCCGGTTAATTCTTGCCGCAACTCTGCGATCAACGCGTCAATATTTGCGATTTGGTTCCGAAGGGCCTGTACTTGAATTTCGCTGGGTCGGTCGACGTTCAGGCGCGATTGCAACACAAGGCTTAACTGTTGGCGTTCGCTTTCGAGCGCGTTGATCTGGCCCATGCGGGCCCCCGATTCACTGCCCGCATCGATTTGTTGCATGCTCTCTTGTAACGCGAGCCAAACCGCCAGTGCTTCGGCGCGACGGGCTTCGGCATCTTCGTAGCTTTGCAATGCGCCGCGCATTTGGTCGGTACGCAAACGCCCTGTCAGTTGATCAACCTGTTCTTCGGCGTAAGCAATCAGAGCGGTTGAGAATTCGTAGCTGGTAACAGGATCGGCGGCGATAACCTCCATCTTGATGATGCCTTCGGTGGGATCATAGCTGATGCGGACGTGGTCAGTGTAAAGTTTAAAGGTCTCTTCGTTTGTCGCGTCGGCTGGGAGGCGTTGAATGGAATCAATGTTTTCGTCGCTATAATGTTCTTTGAACCCGTGATCAGCGTCTAGCCGCAATAATGCCTCGCGCGAAGCCAGATAGGATTGCACGGCAATACTGTCTTGTTGCGTTGCTATCGACGTGCCTTGAAACAGGGTGGATAGGCCACCGGGCGCAGCGGACGCCGATTGTGCCTGCTGGATGACGATTTCGGACTTTGTCGCGTACATCGGGGTCGCCATCGTGTAAAAATACCAACCTGTCATAAAGGTTGGCAGAAACACGAAAAACGCAAGCCGCGTGAACATCAGCAGCATTTTGCGCCGCCGTCTGCGTGCGATGTCGATTTGAATTTGGCGGATTTCCGCAGCATGCTCGGGGTTCATTTTGAGCCCGTTTTGCGTGCTGACCTGCGCGCTGTGGCGGCGGTTTACCTTTTGCGGCAGTTGAATTTGCCCTTGTTCGCCCTCGTTTTGGCTGCCCTCTGGCATGACTAATTCAAGAACCGATTTTTGTTGAAACGGATCGATCCCCGCTGCTCGCAATTGACGGACGGCGTCAAATTCAGACGAAAACGTCAGCCCGCGTTTTTGCGCAACGCGGCGCGCCATCCGCAGTTGACGTGCGGTCAAACCTTCGTTCCGGATCGCATCGATTTGGGCATCTAGGTCGTCAGGGGCTGTATCGGCAGCCGGTTCTTGTGGCGCGGCTTGCGTCGCAGAATCTGCGCCGCGCCGAATGCGAAACCGTTTGACCTTGGGATTAGTACTCATATGCGGCCTTTGCCTCTTCCAAAGTGTCAAACAGGTAGAGCTGACCGTTCTTCAAAACAGCCGCAGAGCGGACAAAGCGTTCAAGCGTGGCCGGTTGGTGCGACACGATAATCATCGTCGTTGTTTCCAAGCGTTCGCGTAAGATTTCGCCAGCCTTGCGGTTAAATTCAGCGTCGGTCGATCCCGGCATCCCTTCGTCGATCAGATAGATGTCGAAATCAAGCGCGAGCATCAACGCAAATGAAAACCGCGATTTCATCCCGCTGGAATAGACCCCAACAGGCATGTCAAAATATTCCTCCAACCCGCACAGCCAGCGGCAATAGGCTTCGACATAGTCGGGGTCCAACCCATAAAGCCGCGCGATATAGCGACAGTTTTCATTGGCGGTAAGGCTTTGCACCACGCCGCCCATGAACCCCAACGGGAACGAAATGCGGCAGTTGCGTGTGATCCGCCCTTCGTCCGGTTTTTCAAGCCCAGCCATCATATTGATCAGTGTGGTTTTCCCGGTGCCGTTTGGCGCAAGAATGCCAAGCGAATGCCCAAGTTCAACGCGGAACGAGGCACGATCAAGGATCACCTTGCGCTGGGTGCCTGTCCAAAACGATTTACTGACTTGTGCAAATTCGAGCATCTGATTCCCACGGCGCCCCGATAAGGGTTTGGTCGATCGTGACCGAAAAAGGTTAATGCCCGGTCACGACCAACGCCTTATGATACAGTATCGCTAAATTGCGTCGAAAATACAGCATGATCTGCGCATGTATTCTAGCCGTGCTGCTTTTGTACCTTTGTCAGCTTGCCAGCGGCGATCGAAACGACCGCGGCAAAGAAGCTAAACAGTGCGCCCATTTTCGCAGCGTCTTGCACAGGCACATCGCCCAGCATCACCGCGCTATCAAAGGCGACGGCGGCAATAAACAGCGAAACCGTAAAGCCAATCGCAGCCACACAGCCGATTACGACCAAGTCAATGATCCGCATGCCTTCTGGCAGCCCGAGCCCAAGCGGACGTGCCGCAAACCAGCCAAAGAGCAAGATACCAACAGGTTTCCCGATCAACAGACCTGCAAGGACAAGCCACGTTGGTGAGCCCATGGACGAAAATTCGACACCGGCATTTAGCAGTCCGAAGAAGAAAAGAACGATTTCGACCGGGTGTTTGAGAATGTGCTCGATGTGGTTCAAAAGGTCGGTCAGGTACTGCTCTGCTTCGGCAAAGATACCAAACGCGCGGTCCGCATGTGGGATCGTTGGCACGATTGGAAGCAGACCAAGGGCCGGGTGAATACCGGCTTCTTGGAAGCCGTACCAGCTTGCTGCGGCTGCAACCAGATATGGCCAGAACGACAGTTTGTTACGGACCCAAGTTGAATTCGGGCGCATTTCTTTGCCGCGATCCAATTGGCGCGGCAGGCGGTTAAAGAAGTAAAAGACCGCGATTGCAGCGAAGACTGACAGCAACAACCATTCTGGAGATAGTTCGCCTGATGGATAGAAGACCGCAATGATGATAAGCCCTGCCGCATCATCCGCAATTGCCAAAAGCAGCAAGAACCGCACAGCTGGGTGGCCCGCACCAAACACGAGACGGCCCACAAGATAGCTAAATGCGATGTCGGTTGCCGTTGGGATTGCCCACCCGTTTGCAACCGCGTCATATGTTTCTGATCCGAGAAGCAACGCAAGTCCGAGATAAACCGCGACCGGGCCGACCATACCGCCAACCGTCGCGAACAGCGGTGTTGCTGCCTTTTTGCCGCGTAGGCTGCCGTTTTTCAAAATAACGGCTTCCCAGACTTCTTTTGCGGCGATCGCAAAGAAGAAAGCCATCAGCACATCGTTCACCAGGTACTCTAATGTTAATGACCGATATTCTATGTGCCCATTTGCATCATAATGCGCATGTCCAACCCATGAATCGTGGATCAATTCAAGTTCGACAAAGTGGTGATAGCTTGTGGCATCTATATTCGCCCAAACAAGCGCGATGCCTGCCCCGATGATCAACAAAAGTGAGTAGTTTGTTAGAAAATTCCAGACGCGATACATGCTGTCCCCCAGTTTACTTGTCCCGCAATTACCGCAAAGGTGCGAAGGCATCAAGCGTGAGGCAAATTAACTTGTTGTGAGCGCGCGGTTTTGCGAAGTCTAGGCTGGGAGAGTGAGAAGTTGGGCCTCAGGCAAGACATATTATCCTGTAAATTATGCGCTGATCGGTTTGCACTGACCCAGACGTCGCATAACCCGCGGCCTATCGTTTGGCTCGATGCTGCACCGCGCATATTGATCGCTGGCCAAGCGCCGGGGCTGCGTGTGCATGAAGCCGGCAAACCGTTTTGGGACCGCTCCGGTGATCGGTTGCGCGATTGGTTAGGGCTTGATCACGAGGCATTTTACGATGTCACAAAGATTGCGATTGTGCCGATGGCGTTTTGCTTTCCGGGCTACAATGCGGCGGGGTCGGACCTGCCCCCGCCGAAAATTTGTGCCGACACATGGCACAAAAAGGTGATGGCCCATCTTGGTGAAGTGCCTTTAACGCTGGTTATTGGCGGTCATGCGCAGCGCTGGCATTTGCAGAGCCGCGGCAGTGTGACTGACACAGTCGCCAGTTGGCGTGACTATGCACCACGCGTGTTTCCCTTGCCTCATCCGTCGTGGCGCAATACCGGGTGGTTAAAGAAAAACCAATGGTTTGAGACCGACCTGCTGCCTGCGCTGCGGGCCCAAGTGAAAGACGTGTTAGATGACTGATCTCGATACGGCCCATGCGGCCATGGAAGCCGCCCCCGAAGACGATGCCGCGCGTTTGCGGTTTTATGAAAGGCTTGCAGATACCGAACTGTTCATGCTGCTGACCGCAGAAGCCCAAGGTGACCAAGTTCTTCCTGAACTGTTTGAAATCGAAGATCAGCGTTTCGCGCTTGTGTTCGACCGCGAAGAACGGCTTGCAGACTTTGTGGGCCGTGCGGCCCCTTATGCCGGGGTGCCCGGGCGCGGGCTGGTGCAAATGCTGTCCGGGCAGGGGGTAGGGCTGGCTTTGAACTTAGAGGTCGCCCCATCTGCAATGCTGATCCCCGCAGAGGCCGTGGATTGGTTAGTGCAAACCCTGTCACATGCGCCCGATGAAACCGAGGCCCGTCTGACCGAAATCAACGCACCCGGCGGCCTGCCCGAAGAGGTTGTGCTAGGGCTTGACCGGAAACTCGCGATTGCCGCGGGTATGGCAAAATCTGCCTATCTGGCGGCAGCCACATATGAGGGTGGGGCGACAGGGCATGTCTTGGCTTTTATCGATGCAACGCCGGGCGCAGAACAAGCGCTGGCCAATGCGGCAAGCGAAGTGCTGACCTTTTCGGGGATCGAAGCGGGGGTAATGGATGTGATGTTTGTGCGGGCCAGCGATCCGCTCGCGGCACATCTGGCCAAGGTCGGGCTGCGTTTTGATCTACCTGAACCCGAAACACCACATGTGCCCGGCGCCCCCGGAATGGACCCGGCAAAACCGCCCAAGCTGCATTAGTACCCGCGCCCGCGATCAACGCGGTTCTGTAAGGGCGCGCCGTTTTCGTGACCTGCAATATTTTCCGCAATGACCTGCGCTGCGGTATCAGGGCGCGTTGTTGCGGCGATATGCGGGGTAACGGTCACCTGCGGGTGCCCCCAGAAAACGTGATCTTGCGGCAGGGGTTCAGTGCGGAACACGTCAAGCGTTGCATGGGCGACTTGGCCGGTTTCAAGCGCCGCGAGCAAGGCTGCATCGTCAATCAGCGGGCCACGGCCGGGGTTGATGATAAAGGCACCCGGCGCAAGCAAAGCAAGCCGGGCTGCATTCAAGGTGTTTTCAGTCTGCGCCGTCATTGGTAGCAAAAGAATGATAATCTGCGCGCCGCTTAGCGCTGTGTCCAACCCATCGTCGCCGTGTAGGCAATGCAGGTTTGGAACGTTCTGTTGCGATCTGCTCCACCCGGTTACCGGGAACCCAAGCTGATGCAGGGCTTGTCCACAGGCGGCCCCCAGCGCGCCGATCCCAAGGATCGTTACCGGACGATCTGCGGCAATGGGGGGATAGACATCATTGCGCCAAATACCGTCTTGCCCATGAATATGCGCATCCATTCCCAGATGGTGGCGCATCGTGTGGCCCACGACCCATTCGACCATCGCATGCGTGAGGCTCGGATCGACCATGCGGCAAAGCGGCTGGGTCAGCGTTTTGTTTTGCGTGATTTTTTCAACGCCAGCCCATAGGTTCAATACCGCCTTGCAGCGGGTATAGGGCGTGAAATCATCGACCGGCCCGCCGGGGCCAAAGATGATATAATCCGTGGTTTCTGCCTGGTGATCGCGACGCAGATCGGCTGCGACGCCTGTATCTTCTAACGCGCGTTTCAGCGGGATTTCATAATCGTGCCAAAGATCGTCAGTCGCAGCAAAAAGAATATTGATCATTAGCGGGGCCTATGGACATGGGCGCTTTGGACAAGGCCAAAGGCAACCAGAAGAACCAGCATGGCAGATCCACCATAGCTGACAAGCGGAAGGGGAACACCGACGACAGGCGCAAGCCCCATAACCATCGACATGTTCACCGCGAAGAAAAGAAAAAACGTCATGGCAATGCCCAAGGTCACAAGTGCAGCAAAACGGTCACGATTGCCTATCGCTGACACGATGCAGAAAACGACGATCAGAAGATAGAGCAACAACAGAGTCGAGGCACCGACAAAACCGAATTCCTCCGCCAACGTGGTAAAGATGAAATCCGTATGTTTTTCGGGTAAAAAATTCAGCCGCGATTGGGTTCCTTGCATAAACCCGCGTCCGGTCCAGCCGCCCGACCCAAGCGCAATTTTCGCCTGCGTGATGTGGTAGCCAGCGCCAAGCGGGTCATTGGATGGGTCAATAAACGTGTCGATCCGGCGGTATTGGTAATCTTTCAGCAATTGCCAAGACGTGCCACGGCTTTCGAACACGGCAACAATCGCACCGACACCTGCGCCGACAACAGTCGCAAAATAGGCCCAATGCACGCCAGCTAGAAACATTACTGTCGCTCCGCCAAATAGCAGCAAAAGCGATGTGCCAAGGTCAGGTTGCTTAAGAACCAACATCGTTGGCACAAGGATAAATATCACAGGCAAGGCGACCCAGACAGGTCGCGATGTTTTTTCCAAGGGCAGCCAGTCGTAGTAGGCCGCGATAAACATCACCACTGTGATTTTTGTCAGCTCTGACGGCTGCAATACCATAAATTTCAAATCGATCCAGCGTTGCGCGCCCATGCGGACTTCGCCAAAGAATTCAACGCCTAACAACAAGACGATCGATGCCGCATAAGCAACAAACGCCATGTTGCGCCAAAACCAAATCGGAACCATGGCCACGATGAACATCAATACCATGCCAAGGCCAAAACGTTTGATCTGCGGTTCCATCCAAGGCGATGTGGACCCGCCCGCGACAGAATACAACATCAGGAACCCAGCGCTCGCTACGGCTGAAATCAACATGACCAACGGCCAATTGATATACCAAATTTTGCGTAGCCCTGTGGGGACGTGCTGGGTGTTATGGGCGAGATAGCTCATGCGCGGCTCTGGGCCTTTGCGCCCATTGGGATGCGGGCTTCGATCCGCCGTTGTTGTTGTTCGATCTTGCTGCGCTGGCTTGCAGGATAGGCGTCAAGCGGGGGGGCACCGCCATAGAGCGCTTGCAAAATCACATCGCGTGCGATGGGTGCGGCGGCACTTGAACCGCCGCCGCCATGTTCGACGATCACCGCGACAGCGTACCGCGGGTTTTCAATGGGCGCGTAGCTGACGAACAACGCGTGATCGCGGCGTTCCCACGGCAGATCTTCGTTGCGGGTGACCCCGGCGGCCCGTTCTTCGGGGGTGATGCGGCGCACCTGACTGGTGCCACTTTTCCCGGCCATTTCATAACCTTCAGCCAAGATACGCGATCCGTACGCTGTCCCACGCCGGTTGTTGCAAACATCAACCATTGCAGAGCGAATGCGCCGCAACGTGTTCTCATTGAGGCCAAGGCTTTCGCCACGCCCCGAGGGTTGTTCGACCCCATCAATCAAACGTACCAGCCGGGGTGTGATTTCATGCCCTGTTGCGATCCGGGCGGTCATGATTGCCAATTGTAGCGGCGAGGCGAGCACATAGCCTTGCCCGATTGACGCATTCACCGTGTCCCCGATCCGCCAATCTTCGCCACGGACCGATGATTTCCATTCTTTGTCTGGGGCAAGCCCAGAGGCAACGGCGGACAGCGGCAGATCATGTTTGATCCCGAGCCCAAGCTTACGGGCCATCGCCGCCATTTTATCGATACCGACGCGCTGGGAGATTTCGTAATAATAGCAGTCACAACTTTGCTTGAGACTGTCATGCAGGTTGATATTGCCGTGGCCACCGCGTTTCCAACAGTGAAACCGAATCCCGTAAACATCAGTGTGCCCCGGACAATAGACCGTTTCATCTGCGGTGACGACGCCGTCTTCCATTGCGGCCAACGCTGTTATCATTTTGAAGGTTGATCCGGGCGGGTAGGTGCCCTGCACCGCTTTTGCCGCCAGCGGGCGATATTTGTCTGCGTTCAGGCCTTCCCAATCGGCGACAGAAATGCCGCGCACAAACAGGTTCGGATCAAAAGATGGCGCGGAGGCAATTGCGCGCAGATCGCCGTTTTCAAGGTCGATGACAACGACGCCAGCGGATTCGCCGTCTAGACGGGCTTGGGCGTAGGTCTGCAACCGGTTGTCAATGGTTAGCTGTACGTCTTTGCCAGCGTCACCTTCCTGGCGGTCCAATTCGCGCATTACCCGGCCGACAGCGTTGACTTCGATCCGGCGATGGCCCGCGCTGCCACGCAATGTGTGTTCGAGCTTGTTTTCGGCACCTGTCTTACCGATTTGGAATTTCGGAATTTGCAAAAGCGGGTCTTGGTCGTCGATCCGGCTGAGATCGTAATCGCTGACCGGGCCGACATAGCCGACCACATGCGCCAGATCAGCACCCCAAGGGTAGACGCGGCTTTGGCCGACTTCGGCGGAAATGCCGGGCAGGGCGGGGGTATTCAGATTGATCTTGGCGATATCTTCCCATGTCAAACGCTCAGCGATAGTGACAGGCACGAATGGCGAGCGGCGTTGCATTTCTTCCATCGCACGGCTCAGATCCTCGGGGGCGATATCGACAATTTCAGTGAGGCGGGCAAGCACTTCGCCCACGTCACCTGCGTCTTCGCGGACCATTACAACCCGGTAGTTTTGTTCGTTATCTGCGATTGCGATCCCGTTGCGATCAAACACCAAGCCACGCGACGGTGCCACCAAACGAATGTTGATCCGGTTCTCTTCGGCGAGCAGACGAAATTCTTCGGCGTGTTCAACCTGCATCGACCGCATACGCCAACCCAAGACGGCCATCAGTGCAATTTGTGAGGTGCCCACGACCAAGGCACGCCTGCTAATGGTGCGGCTGCTCGCGATAATGTCTTTCGGTTGTTGTTTCATACACGTTGCCCTCTGCTTCCGGTTTCACCGGGTGCCACGCGGGTAATGCCAAAGACATAATGCATGAAAACTGCAACAAAAGGGTAGACTGAAATTGTCAAAATCAGTTGAAGAAACACCATTCCCAAAGGCGGGAGGGGCAGCACGAATATAACCAGCACGAGCCGGTGCACGGCGAAAAGTGCAAGAATGCCCAGTGCAACACTGCTCCACTCACCCAAGAATGGCATGGCCCGAAATTCACGGTGCCTTTTGCGCAGTTCTTCTGTGAGCCAAACGACCATACCTGCCCATAGTCCCGGCGGGCGCTGAAAGACCAGATCGCTTAACAGGAAAATACCAGCGATAATCCAAAAAGGGATGAATTTGGGACGGCGCACGACCCAAACAATCGTGACAGCCAAACAAAGATCAGGCGGTACAAGACGCAAGCGCCAAGGTGCGAACATATCGCCCGGCAAAGAAAGCGTTAAAATTTTGGGTTCCATGCTTTGTGGGACCAGTTGCAAAACCATGATCACAAAGGCGATCAATACATACGTCATGCATTTCACCCAAACCTGTGGTCCGGCGGGGCTAGCCATCGTTCAGGTCATCCAAAGGCTGCGGCGTCGGGGTCACGGGCAGGGCGGCCGGTCCAAAGAATTCGGCACCGGGTGTCAGCAACCCACCGGGGTCTTCGATGACCTCATGCGGGTGGGCGCGTAGCACGCGCAGAAACTCCAAACGTTGATAGTCTGCTGACAGGCGCACACGTAGCCGCTGATCAGTGCCCAGCGCGACCTGACCAACCAAAAGATCAGCCGGAAACACGCCACCGTCGGATGATGACACAACCCGGTCACCCGGCCGTACCAATCCGGTATCTTCAAGAAATTCGAGCGATGGGTTTTGCGTATTATCACCTGCCAATATTGCCCTTTGCCCTGAAGGTTGGATTGTGACGGGAATACGGCTTGAGGTGTCGGTCAAAAGCATCACGCGGCTGGTTTCTTGGCCAACGCCGGCAATGCGGCCAACCAGCCCAAGCCCATCCATCGTTGGCCAGCCGTCAATAATACCGTCGCGTTCACCGACGTTCACAAGCACTGATTGGCGAAACGGTGATCCGCTGTCTGTAACTACAACTCCGGTCACATAGGTCAGTTGTGGATCAAGAATTACATTGTTGAGATCAAGAAGTTTGGCGTTCTCTTGGCCGAGTTGAACTGCCGCCTCTTTCCAAGCTTTCATCTGCTGTAGTTCACGGCGGAGGTCTTGGTTCTGGTCTGCGAGTTGCTGATAGCTTTGGAAGTCGCTGATCAGATGTCCGATCCCCGTAATCGGGGCCATGGCCCAATCAAACGAAGGTACGAACCTGTCGATCGCAGCGGCGCGAAACCGTTCTACCCGTGGGCTGTCGATCCGCCACACAAGGAACAAACCAAACAGCACAAGCAGGACCACCCCAACCAGCAATCTGCGCAGTGGGCCGATAAAGTCTTCGCTGTTTTTATCTTTTGCCAAGGGCAATTATCCCCGGTCGGTGTTAGCTGTCGAAGTCAATAACATGCCGGAGCTGTTTTTCGTACTCAAGCGCACGCCCAGTGCCCAATGCCACACAGTTCAGCGATTCGTCCGCCACCGAAATGGCAAGCCCCGTTTGTTCGCGCAGCGCCAGATCAAGCTGCCCAAGAAGCGCCCCGCCCCCGGTCAGCATCACGCCGCGATCCACGATGTCCGCGGCCAAATCTGGTGGCGTGGCCTCAAGCGCGGTCATCACAGCCTCGCAGATTTGCTGCACAGGTTCCGCAAGCGCCTCGGCCACTTGGGCTTGGCTGATTTCAGTTTCCTTAGGCACACCATTCAACAGGTCACGCCCGCGAATGTGCATCGATTGGCCACGACCATCGTCAGGCATCCGTGCGGTGCCGATGGATGTTTTGACCCGTTCCGCCGTAGCTTCACCGATCAGTAGGTTATGCTGGCGACGCAGATAGTTGATAATCGCCTCGTCCATGCGGTCACCACCGACGCGGACAGAACGCGCATAAACAATATCTCCCAGCGACAAGACCGCGACCTCGGTCGTACCACCACCGATATCGACAACCATGTTACCGGTTGGGTCCGTGATCGGCATGCCCGCGCCAATCGCGGCAGCAATCGGTTCAGCAATCAGGCCCGCGCGGCGCGCGCCAGCAGACAGCACAGATTGGCGGATCGCGCGTTTTTCAACCGGTGTCGCACCATGAGGGACACAGACGATAATCTTGGGCTTTGAAAAGGTCGAACGGCGGTGCACCTTGCGGATGAAGTGTTTGATCATCTCTTCGGCGGTGTCAAAATCAGCGATAACACCGTCGCGCATGGGACGGATGGCTTCGATGCTGCCTGGCGTGCGGCCGAGCATCAATTTCGCGTCTTCACCAACCGCCAGCACTTTTTTCACACCGTCTTTGACGTGATACGCCACGACCGAAGGCTCTGATAAAATAATGCCTTTGCCTTTGACGTAAACAAGGGTGTTTGCGGTCCCCAAGTCAATCGCCATATCCGAAGAAAATAACCCGCCAAAGCCTGCCATTCGATGGCCTTCCGTATTTTTTGTTTTATGCAATGCGCCGTCCCTGCGCATGTGTTCCCAAACGTTATACGGCGGCACGTGCGCGGATAGAAGCCCTAGATTTTGGTGGAATTTAGTGTATTCGAATATTTCATATTTCGAACATATACTTCGAAATTTATTATATATTTTAAAAAATTATTGAACTTTTTCAATATATATAGGTCAGCGCAATTGTGCCGTTGGAAAATCACCCTAGAGCAAACATGATTGCAAAAACGCAAATGGGCGCCCCAATTTCACGGGGCGCCCATTACGACGAGTCGCAGATTTAACTACCGATCTTTGTAACTTACGCCCTTAACATCATATCCCGGCGCAGATTCTTCGCGCCGCACAAGCAGGCGGTTGAGCGCGTTGATATAAGCTTTGGCACTGGCAACGACGGTGTCGGTATCTGCTGACTGCCCGGTCGCGATGCGGCCTTCTTCTTCCATCCGCACGGAGACTGTGGCCTGCGCGTCAGTGCCTTCGGTGACGGCGCTAACCTGATAAAGCTGCAATCGCGCTCCATGCGGGAACAGTGTCTTGACTGCGTTGAATGTTGCATCAACCGGGCCGTCACCCGTGGCTGATGTTTTAACGTCAGCCCCGTCGATCTCCATGATCATATCGGCTGTTTGGGGGCCTTCGGTGCCACAGACAACGCGGAGCGATTTCAGCTTCAGCCGATCTTCGTCCGCGTTGTTTTGACGCATCAAAGCCAGTAGATCATCGTCAAAGACTTCTTTCTTGCGGTCGGCCAAATCTTTGAAACGGACAAAGACATCCTTCAACTGGTTGTCGGCTAAATCGTCAAAGCCGAGCTCGTTCAACTTGGCCCGCAGCGCGGCACGGCCCGAGTGTTTACCCAAGGGCAGTGACGTGCCTGACAGACCGACATCTTCGGGCTTCATCACCTCAAACGTTTCGCGGTTTTTCAACATCCCATCTTGGTGGATGCCGCTTTCATGCGCGAACGCGTTTTTGCCGACGATAGCTTTATTGAATTGCACAGCAAAGCCTGACACCGCAGCAACGCGGCGCGAGATGTTCATGATCTTCGTGGAATCGATGCCGGTCGCAAACGGCATGATATCGCCGCGCACTTTCAGCGCCATCACGACTTCTTCAAGTGCCGTATTACCTGCGCGTTCGCCCAGACCGTTGATGGTACATTCGATCTGACGCGCACCGCCTGCAACAGCCGCCAGTGAGTTTGCGGTCGCAAGGCCAAGGTCATTGTGGCAGTGGGTCGCAAAAATCACGTCATCCGCACCCGGCACGGTAGCGATCAATTTGCGGATCAAATCGGCGCTCTCAACAGGGGCGGTATATCCAACGGTATCGGGGACGTTGATTGTTGTCGCCCCGGCTTTGATTGCAATTTCGACGGTGCGGCACAGGTAATCCCATTCGGTGCGGGTCGCATCCATTGGCGACCACTGCACGTTTTCGCACAGGTTGCGCGCATGGGTGACCGTATCATGGATCCGTTCGGCCATTTCGTCCATCGTCAGGTTCGGGATCGCGCGGTGCAATGGCGATGTTCCGATAAACGTATGGATGCGCGGGGATTTCGCATGTTTCACGGCCTCCCAACAGCGGTCGATGTCTTTGTAGTTGGCACGCGCCAAACCGCAGATTGTCGCCGTTTTGGCAAGCCGTGCAATTTCGCTAACGGCTTTAAAGTCGCCCTCAGAGGCAATTGGAAATCCAGCTTCGATTATATCGACGCCCATCTCGTCCAGCAGTTCTGCGATCTCGAGCTTTTCGGCATGGGTCATTGTTGCGCCGGGCGATTGTTCGCCGTCGCGCAAAGTGGTGTCAAAAATCAGAACTTTGTCTTTGGTCATCTGATTAGTCCTTCAAATATGGTCTTTGGAGGCGGCGGGTCGATCCGCGTCGCCAGAATGCGGTTCACTTTGCGATGCGCTGTACGACATATTTTCATACAATGGTATGGACAGCGGCGCGCAAATGCTCTGTTTTTTGGTGCAATGTGTCATGATCATTGCCTTTCCTAACTCTGATGGGGGTGTTTTAGCGCTGTGTCTCAACTCCTCTGAGCACGCGCGCCAAAAAGGCCGCACTCAGAGGCGCGTTAGGAGTAGGTCTAGCCCACGTGCAAACGGCGCCGGAAGGCGCTGCGGGTTTGCGATATGTTGGGCGTTCATCATGCGGCGACTATAGCCAGGTTTTTCGCGTTGAAAAGACACAAATGCAAAACACGTGTTTATCCATCTCGCCCGGGCGCAGTCGGGTCATCGCAAAACAATGCGATCTTGTTCCCTTGCGGGTCACGCAAATAGCCAACATAGAAATGCGGCCCATATGATAAACGGTAACCGGGTTGCCCTTCGTCCGCGCCACCCGCTGAGAGTGCTGCAGTGTGCAGGGCGCGTACCAATGCTTGGCTGCTTGCTTCAAAGGCGATCATTGCACCATTCCCGGCCGTGGCAGGTTTCCCATCAAATGTTGGCTTTACATAAAAGTCTGGAAGCAGGGGCGATTGCCCCGGCGCGACTGGCAGTGCAAAGCTAAGACCCTCGGGCCCTTCCTTTAAGCCATACCCAAGCTTAGGCAGGAACGCCGTATAGAACCGCCTGGCAAGTGCGATATCGTCAGCCCCGACGGTAACATAAGCAATCATTTTATGCGTTCTTTAGGGTTAGTCTAAAAAAGCCCGCGATGCTGGTAGCATGCGGGCTTTTTAGAGTGTCTTTCGATAATTTTTACTCTGTCGTTTCTGACACGAGTGCGCCGTCAGACCAGATGCCGATGCTTTCTTGCCCGGTTGCGAATGTCATCTTGCCTTCGCCTTCGCGGCGGCCGCGTACAAATGCGCCTTCATAGACATCGCCATTGGCATAGGTCGCAAGACCTTGGCCGTTGATGGTGCCATCGACCCAGTCGCCGACATAGTTGAAACCGTCAGGCAGCGTGATTTCACCTCGGCCGTTGCGCTGGTTGTTTAGAAACTCGCCAATATAGACGGTGCCATCCGCATAAGAGGCTTGGCCCATGCCGTTGCGCTGGCCTTCGGACCATTGGCCCTCGTAGGTGTAGCCATCGGTGTAGGTCATTTTGCCTTGGCCGTGGTTTTTTGCGTTCAGGAATTCGCCCTCATAGACAAGACCATTGACGAAGGTCGCAGTGCCTGAGCCGCTGATTACGCCGTTGTCCCAATCGCCTTCATAGGTTGAACCATCTGGATAGGTCATTGTGCCCGTGCCATGCGCGAGGTCATTCATAAATGTCCCGGCATAGACAGATCCATCGGGGTAGGTTGCTTCGCCTGTGCCTTCGATCCGGCCCTCAACCCATTCACCAACATAGACATACCCGTCGGCCCCTTGCAGCGTTCCGGTGCCGTGGCGTTTGTCATCGGCGAAGGTGCCAGTGTAAACGTCGCCATTGGCATAGGTGACAGTGCCTTCGCCTTCGCGCTTACTGGCTACAAAGTTGGCTTCGTAGACGTCACCATTGGTTTGGGTTAGCGTCCCGCGGCCTTGGATTTGGCCATCAACCCATTCGCCACTATAAATTACGCCATCGGCCATTGTCATCGTACCGATGCCGTCGCGCTCGCCTGCGGTCAGGTTGCCTGTATAGACAGCGCCGTCAGGGTAGGTGATCGTACCTTCCCCTTCTTTGATGCCGTTGACCCATTCACCTGAATAGACATAGCCTGTTTCGCTCGTCATGGTGCCTGTGCCGTGGTACATCGCGTTGCGGAATTCACCTTCGTAGGTCAGACCATTTGCGTAATGTGAAATGCCTTGGCCAGTGATGTTGCCATCGATCCAATCACCTTCAAAAGTGCCACCATCAGCAAATGTGATTCGGCCTTGGCCTTCGGGTTTGCCCGCGACAAACGCGCCTTCATACACGGACCCGTTTGCAAAACGGGCAACGCCCTGGCCGCGAATCTCGCCTTCGACCCATTCGCCAGTGTACTCATAGCCAGTGGGCAATGTGTAGGTGCCGATACCGTGCTGCTTTCCATCAAGGAATTCGCCTTCGTAGACGCCGCCGTCATCGTACTGCTTTGTTTGGACTGTTTGCGCCTGCGCGCCTGTCGCCAACCCAACAGTAAGCAGGGCAACCGCCATTGTTTTTGGTAATCCAAACATAGTCATTCGAGTCCTCCGATCACTTAACTCACACCGCAGCTTAGGTAAGGCTCTGCGTTCTGACAACGGTTAAGGGAACATTATCCCTACATTGCTTTGCAGCCGCCTTTTCAATACGCGTTATTCTGGTACATGCATTGCTGTAAATTAGGACAAAACTATGACAAAAATGTTCCGCCTCACGATAGCTCAGTTGAATTCCGCCGTTGGTGATTTATCAGGCAATGCAGACCTCGCCCGCGAGGCTTGGGTCGCCGGACGCGACGCCGGGGCTGATATGGTCGCGTTGCCTGAGATGTTTATCACGGGCTATCAGACCCAAGACCTCGTGCAAAAGCCTGCATTTGTTGCGGATGCGATGGCACATATCATGGCGTTGGCTGCAGATTGTGCGGATGGTCCTGCCTTGGCGATTGGTGGGCCGCAGTTTGATGGTGACCGTCTTTACAACTGCTACTTTATCTTGCGCGACGGCAAAATTTCTGCCCGTATGAAAAAGCATTTTTTGCCGAACTTCAATGTTTTCGACGAAGTGCGCCTTTTTAAAAGTGATGATATTTCAGGCCCCTACACCGTGAATGATGGTCCACGCTTGGGCAGTCCGATTTGTGAAGACGCATGGTATCCTGATGTGGCCGAAGCAATGGTCGAAACCGGGGCAGAAATTTTGATTGTCCCGAATGGGTCTCCCTATTTCCGCAACAAATTTCCTGTGCGGCTTAACAATATGGTGGCGCGCGTTGTCGAAAACGATGTGCCGCTGGTCTATCTGAACATGGTTGGCGGGCAGGATGATCAGGTCTTTGATGGCGGATCATTTGTGTTGAACCGTGGCGGGCAATTGGCCGTGCAGATGCCAGTTTTGCAAACTGCGATCACCCATGTTGATTTTAAACAGACCGATACAGGATGGGAGGCGGTCCCGGCTGAGCTCGCATCAATTCCCGGTGATCTAGAGCAAGACTACCACGTGATGGTTCTGGGGTTACGCGATTACATGCGCAAAACGGGGTTCAAAAAAGTGCTTTTGGGGCTGTCGGGGGGAATCGATAGTGCGATCGTTGCGGCAATTGCAGCTGATGCGCTTGGCCCTGAAAATGTGCGCTGTGTCATGCTGCCCTCTGAATATACGTCGCAAGCCTCGCTTGATGATGCTGCCGCGGCGGCGGATGCGCTGGACGTTAAGTATGATATCGTGAATATCGCGGGCCCCCGCGCCGCCGTTACCGAGGCGCTAGCGCCTTTGTTTGGCGACATGCCTGCCGATTTGACGGAAGAAAACATTCAGTCGCGTATTCGTGGGCTGCTGTTGATGGCGCAGTCTAACAAATTTGGTGAAATGCTGCTGACCACAGGTAATAAATCCGAGGTCGCGGTTGGCTATGCGACGATCTATGGCGATATGGCGGGGGGCTATAACCCGATTAAGGATATGTATAAAACGCGCGTGTTCGACGCTTGCCGTTGGCGCAACGCCAACCATTGCGAGTGGATGCAAGGTCCTGCGGGTGAGGTGATCCCGACTGCGATTATCGACAAACCCCCGTCAGCTGAACTGCGCCCCGACCAAAAAGACGAAGACAGTTTGCCGCCCTATGACATTTTGGACGGGATCCTAACGATGCTTGTCGATGATGAGGCGTCTGTCGCTGACTGCGTCGCCGCAGGCTATGATCGTGAGATCGTGAAGCGGGTCGAACATCTGATTTACATTAGCGAATACAAACGGTTCCAGTCGGCACCAGGCCCACGCCTATCAAACCGTGCGTTTTGGCTGGATCGGCGTTATCCGATTGTGAACCGCTGGCGTGATAACAGTGGAACATAAAGGCTAAACTGGACATCTTGCCTGTTGCATGGTCATAAGTGCGCCAACAGGAGATGACCCCATGACAACGACCAGATTCGCCCCTTCGCCCACCGGCTGGCTGCACATCGGCAACCTGCGTGCAGCGCTGTTTAACTATGCCATCGCGCGCCAAAACGGTGGGCAATTTGTGCTGCGGATTGATGACACGGATGCGGAACGCTCTAAGGAAGAATATGTCGAGGGCGTCAAAGAAGATTTGACGTGGCTTGGTATCAAATGGGACCGGATTGAGCGTCAGTCACAGCGCATGGATCGCTATGAGTTGGCGAAACAAAAGCTGATCGACATGGGGCGTTTGTATGAATGCTTTGAAACCCCGGTTGAATTGGACCTCAAGCGCAAGAAACAGCTGAACATGGGCAAGCCGCCGGTTTATGATCGGGCTGCACTTGCACTGTCAGAGGCCGAAAAAGATGCACTGCGCGAAGAACGCGGTTCGCATTGGCGCTTTAAGCTTGATCATGAACGGATCGAATGGGCGGACGGGATTATCGGCGACATTTCAATCGATGCGGCCTCTGTCAGCGATCCGGTGCTGTTTAAGAACGGCGGTCAAATTCTGTATACGCTGGCGTCAGTCGTGGATGATATTGAAATGGGCATGACCGATGTTGTGCGCGGGTCTGACCACGTGACCAACACCGCGACCCAAATCCAAATCATGCATGCGCTGGGCGGCACGCCGCCGCGTTTCGCGCATCATTCATTGCTGACGGGCCCGCAGGGCGAGGCGCTGTCGAAACGGTTAGGCACATTGGCGTTGCGCGATCTGCGCAAGGCTGGGATTGCCCCCGAAGCGATCTTATCATTGATGGCGCGGCTTGGGTCGTCTGATCCGGTTGAGCTGCGGGCGAATATTGATGAGGTCATCGCAGGCTTTGATATTTCCAAATTCGGCTCTGCGCCCACAAAATTCGACGCAGATGATCTTGGCCCGCTGACGGCGCGCCACTTGGCGACGCTAGGTCATGAAGCTGTGGCGGACACAATCGCTGCTGCCGGCGTGCCGGATGATTTGGCCGAACCGTTCTGGAAAGTCGTGCGCGACAATATCAACACGCTTGATGATGTTGCTGCGTGGTGGGTCTTGTTCCGCGATGGGGCGACACCGCTGGTCGCCGACGAAGACGCAGAATTTATTTCACAGGCGTTCGATCTGTTGGGCGAACCACCCTACACGGCGACCACTTGGTCCGAATGGACCGCACAGGCGAAGGAACAAACAGGTCGCAAGGGCCGAGGTTTGTTCATGCCGCTGCGCAAGGCTGTCACCGGTTTGGAACGCGGTCCAGAGATGGCTGATGTGATGCCATTGCTGCAGGTCAAACCTAAAGCAAGTTAAGCCTGTTCAAATGGTGATCCACCAGCGAAGTCTCGTCTGACGAAAGCGTCCGGTGGCGCGGGTATTGCGGGGCGTCTCGATCTTCAATGATCGGGGCCCATGCATCGGTTGTGTCAAAAAATGCTGCGACGCCATCGACCCCGAACATCTGATGATAACCTTGCACAACAACATCCAGATAGCTGCGCAAAATCCCGTGGTCATTGGTGTGCGGCGTGTGGATATCGGGGGTGACTTGGTACACCGCCGTCATCGCGCTAGGCGCGTCATGCGTGACGGCATCGGTGACGTCATGGCGGTTGTAAACGTCTTCGCGCGCGTCAAGCGCGACCCAGTCAGCCCCCGGCACACGCGCGATCACACCTGCAATTTCGCAACCTGGGTCTTGGATCACGGATAGATAGGCGATGCCATGTGCCGTTGTCCCCTGCCATGTGCGCCGCCAGCCCTTTAGCTGCGCTGGGCGCGGATCGTCGTAGTCGTGGGTAGATAAGTTGACGAGGCTACCATAGCCAAAAAATGCCGGATCGCTCATTCGCGTGCCCTTAGAATTTGGGCGGGCTTTGCCGCCAATGACCGCCACGCAAATCCAAGCCCGGCGCAGGTCGATGCAAGTAACCCGCCAAGAATGATCAGCAGGGCATTGCCCCAAATGACGCTGTAAGTGTTTTCCATGATGAATGTTGTAACGGCCCAGCCACCCAAAATTCCAGCCCCTAATGCAACAGCTCCTGCGGCCGCTCCCAATAACGCAGAACGCAAGGCAAAGCTAAGCAAAATGCGGCCTCGCGTGGCCCCCAAGGTCTTAAGCACGGCGGCCTCATAGGTGCGGGCGCGTTCACCTGCTGCGGCTGCCCCGATGAGCACCAAGAAGCCGGTGATCAAGGTAATCAATGCGCCATAGCGCGTGGCGGCCGCGATTCCGCTGACCAGCGTCATGACTTGGTCAATCGCGTCACGGATACGGATTGCGGTAATGTTGGGATAGGCAGTGGCAAGGTCACGCAAGATAGCGGCTTCGGCCTCTTCCTCGGCATAAACGGTCGCGATCCAACTGTGCGGCGCACCTGCAAGGGCCGCTTGGTTCAGGGCAAGCACAAAGCCGATCCCGGCGTCCTCCCAGCTGACATTGCGAAAACTGGTGATAGTTCCCGTGATATCGCGCCCAAGCACGTTGATGGTCATCGTATCGCCTAAGCGTAGCCCCATCTCGGTGGCTTCTTCTTGTGAAAAACTGATTTGCGGCGGGCCATCATACCCCGTTGGCCACCATTCACCAGCGGTAATTTCCGTACCATTTGGCTGTGCATCGGCATAGGTGATCCCGCGATCACCCCGCACTACCCAGTGACCACCAGCGGCCTGTTGCGCGGGTTGATCATTGATCCGGGTGATGACACCGCGCAGCATCGGGGCGGTTTCAACCTTGCTGACCGCAGGATCGCTATCAAGCCGGGCGTTGAACCCGTCAATTTGGTCAGGCTGAATGTCGACAAAGAAATAGCTTGGCGCGATGCTGGGTAATTCGTCCGAGAACGATTTTTGCAAATTGCCGTCGATCTGCCCAACTGCCGCCAAAACCGTCAGCCCAAGTCCGAGCGAGAGCACAACAGACGTAGCTTCGCCGCCTTGGGCACCGATTGCGCCGAGCGCGAGGCGTAGGGCGGGCCGCCCGCGAGATGGCGTGCGCAGTCGTTTCGCGATCCAACGGATCACGAAGGCGGCAAAGACGAGGATTGCAAGCGATCCGGCGATCCCCCCTGCCGTCCATAAGGTTAAAAATGTGGTGCCTGAGAAATAGATCGCGGCGGCGACAAGTGTGATTACCAATGCGGTCAACACGCTAATATACTGGCGGGGCGGTAGCGTTTTGGATCCGCCGAATGCATCCCGAAACAGGGTCGCGGCGCGGATGTCATCGGTTTTTGCCAGCGGCCAAAGCGTGAAAATCAGCGCAGCAAGTACACCGTAGACAGCCGCTTCGAACAAGGGTGCGGGATAGATAGTAAGCACTGCCGGGATCGGGAGACGTGCCTCGATCAGCGACGCGAATAGCAATGGCAGCGCTGCCCCTAAGGCAATCCCGATGCTGATGCCGATGAGCGACAGCACCCCGATTTGAATGAAATAGGTTTGAAAAATAGTGGCTCGCGTTGCGCCAAGTGTTTTCAGCGTCGCGATTACGTTGGTTTTACTGGCGAGATAGGCGCGCACCGCCGCTGAGACCCCAACGCCGCCAACGGCAAGCCCAGACAGGCCGACGAGAATCAAGAACGCGCCGATGCGGTTAACAAACCGTGCGGTCCCGCCTGCTCCTCGGCGGCTATCGCGCCAGCGCAGCCCGTCGTCGCGAAATTGCTGTACGGCCTCGCGGCGTAGTTCAGCCAGATTGACCCCATCGGGCAGGTCCAACCGATATTCTGTTGAAAATAGCGTCCCTTCGTTTAGCAGCCCGGAGTCGGCGAGCGCAGTTGTCAGCACAAGTGTCCGCGGCCCAAGCCCAAAACCTCCTGCCGCATTGTCAGGATAGCGATCTAACACCGCGCGCAAGGTAAAGGTTTGCGTGCCCAGCCGAAATTGATCGCCGGGCGACAAACCTAACCTATCGACCAAGACGCGTTCCATCACGCCACCATAATCCGCAAGCGCCTGCGCTAGCGGCATTGGCGGATCAAGTGTGACAGCGCCAATCAGCGGATATAGATCATCGACGGCGCGGATTTGCGTGAGCCCGCGTTCGTTACCAACCACGGCCATTGATCGAAAATCAACGGTTTCTGATACGTGGGTTGCGATGCTTTCCAGCCAATCACGTTCGGCGTCGCGGGCAAAACGGTAGGTAAACGATACCTCGGCATCGCCGCCCAACAGGGCGGCGCCATCGCGTTTGAGACCAGCCTCGATCCCGGCGCGCACGGTGCCCACAGCCGCGATCGCAGCGACACCTAGCGCAAGACAGGCCAGAAATACGCGAAACCCATGCAGGCCGCCGCGCAACTCGCGTGCGGCAAAACGGGCGGCAATACGTAGGCTCATTGCGCTGCCTGCGTTGCCGTTTCGATCCGCCCATCGCGCAGACGCACCACACGATCACAGCGCGCGGCAAGTTCGGGCGCATGGGTGACCATGATCAGGGTCGCACCGTGTTTGTCCCGCAAATCAAACAACAGATCCATGATCGCCTGCCCGTTGGTTTCATCAAGATTGCCGGTCGGCTCATCCGCAAGCAAAATACGCGGACGCGGCGCAGAGGCCCGTGCAAGCGCCACGCGTTGCTGTTCACCGCCTGACATCTGGCTGGGGTAATGGTTGATGCGGTCGCCAAGCCCCACGGCCTCTAATTCCGCCTTCGCGCGCGCAAATGCTTCGCGGACGCCTGCCAATTCCAATGGGGTTGCGACATTTTCAAGCGCAGTCATTGTCGGGATCAGGTGGAAAGATTGGAACACCACCCCCATATTGTCTCTGCGAAAGCGGGCCAATTGGTCTTCGGTCATTGTTGTCAGCTCTTGGCCTAACGCCATGATGCTGCCAGATGTGGCCTGTTCCAGCCCGCCCAAAAGCATAAGGAGAGACGACTTGCCCGACCCGCTAGGCCCGATAAGCCCCAATGTTTCACCCGCTGCGATGTCCAATGAGATATCACGCAAGATGTCGACGCGTCCTGCATTCCCGTCGAGCGATAGGTTGGTGCCAGAAATGGAAAAAACAGGGTCGGTCATGCGAAAGGCCTTTGGTCAGATCATGTCTTTTGGATATGGCGCGCGCAGCGCATTTCGCAACCTTACTATCGCTGTTTTGCTAACAACAAGTTCTGTTCACGCCCAAACTGTCACAATCGCGGCACTCGGCGATAGTTTGACTGCTGGGTATGGCCTGCAACAAGATGACGGTTTTGTGCCGCAGCTACAGGCGTGGCTTGACGGGCAGGGGGCGGATGTTCGGCTGGTCAATGCTGGCGTGTCTGGGGATACGACGGCGGGCGGGCGCAGCCGGGTGGATTGGACCTTAACGCCGGATGTTGATGCGATGATTATCGCGCTAGGCGGAAATGATTATTTGCGCGGGGTTGACCCCGCGACAAGCTATGAAAATCTCGATGCGATCCTGGCTGCAGGTCAGGCAGCTGGTGTTGATATGCTACTCGTGGGTCTCGACGTTGGCGCGAATTATGGCGCTGATTACGAGGCTGCGTTTGAGAAAAACTATGTTGATCTTGCCGCAAAATACGAGGTCGCGCTCTATCCAGATTTCCTCGCGGGCATTCGGGCCACAGTTGATACACCGTCCGAGCTGACAGCCCTACTTCAGGCCGATGGGTTGCACCCCAACCCCACGGGTGTGGGGTTGATCGTTGCCGATATTGGTCCCTTTGTATTGACGCTGATTGGGGCGACCAAAGATTAGGCCCGCATACGCCCGTAACTTGGATCATAGGGACCGCTAGCGATGACGCGCGCTGGCATTGGGACGCCGACGATATCAACTGTCATTGCCGTATCAATGCCCGCCAATTCAGGTTTTACAAAGGCATAGGCCAGATTAAGACCTGTCCGATGCCCCCAATCACCCGACGTAACAGTGCCGACAATCGCCCCATCATGCCTGACGGATGCGCCGCCATGGGCGGGCGCATCTTCAGTGTCGATGGACAGTGTGACCAGTTTGGCCTTTGGCCCATTTTCAACGCGTTTGAGCAGTGCTGCCTTGCCGATAAATTCACCTTTGTCCAGTTTAACAAATCGGTCCAGCGCCGTCTCAAAGGGATCGAATTCTGTCAGAATATCGGCTTTCCAGTGTAAGAACCCTTTTTCGACACGCATAGAATCGACCGCCCGCGCACCAAAAAGACAAAGACCATGCACCTGACCCGCCTTGCGTAATGCGGCATAGGCGGCATGTAGGTTTTCGTTCGGAACGTGGATTTCATAGGCCAGTTCGCCCGAAAAGCTCACGCCGAGAACCGTTGCCGGAGCGATTCCGATATGGGTTTCACGCACCGACAGCCAAGGGAACGCCTCGCGGGACCAATCGCCGCGTGATGCCGCAGCAAGAACTTCTCGGGCCTTTGGCCCGGCCAGCACAAGAATTGTCTGGCTATTGGTGAGAGATGTAATGGTGACGTCTTCATCAGCACGTAAATGGCTTTGCAGCCAATCCATATCGTGGAATTCAGACGCGGCCGCAGAACCATACCACACCCGTTCTGGGCCACGGTCCGAGGCGGGCAGATTGGCCACGGTGGCCTCGCCCTTCAGCAGGCCATGGTCGTTCAGAAGATACCCAAGCCCAACGCGGCCTACCCGTTTTGTGACGGTGCCACAGAACATACGGTCAAGGAAACGATGCACGTCACGACCCGTCAGCTCAAAGCGGTTGAAGCCCGAGACTTCGGTCATGCCCACGCCGGTTGAAACGGCTTTGACTTCCGCCGCGACAAGATCATGGACCTCGTTAAAACGAAACCCGAGCGTTTCTTTGAAATCGGGTGTCGGCTTGATGTAGTCGACGCGCTCCCATCCGTTGACTGTGCCCATCTCAGCGCCCTCCGCGGCAAGCACCGCGGTCAATGGCGTTGTTTTCATCGGACGTCCGGCGGGGCGGTGTTCGTGCGGGAAGTGGAAGCGGAATTCGTTTTGGTAATCTTCAATGGCTTTCAGCGCGGTAAGCTCAACGGTTGCATGGCCGGTAAAGCGGCGCGGATCAATGACCCAAGTGTCATATTGCGCTTCGCCGTGGACGATCTGCTGGGCAAGTAACCAGCCGTGCCCACCGCCTTCGCCGAGACCGGCACGGAGGCCAATGATACAATAGGCATTTCGTTTTCCCGGGATCGGCCCCACAAGCGGCGCACCGTCGATCGTATAGGTAATGGGGCCGTTGACGACCTCGCGGATGCCCGTTTCCATTAAGGCGGGCATCCGTTCAAACGCCCCCTCAAGCACATCGGTTACGCGCTCTAGATCATCAGGGCATAGGGCGTTGGTGAAATGCGGGTCGATTCCATCCATGCCCCAAGTGCGGCAATCTTGTTCGTAAAAGCCTAGAAGAAGCCCACCTTTTTCTTGGCGGCAATAATAGTCGCTGATCGGGCAGCGCAGTAGCGGCATCCTGTGGTCGGCTTCTGCGATGGCGGGGATGTCTTCGGTCAGAAAATACTGGTGTTCCATCGATGCAACCGGGTGTTGCACACCCATCATCGCACCGATTTCATTGCAGCGATAGCCGCCTGCATTCACCACGATCTCGCATTTCACATCGCCCTTTTCAGTGTGGACGGTCCATGTGCTGTCGGCGTGTTGGGTCAGACCGGTGACGGGTGTGTGGCGGTTGACCTCGGCGCCTGCAAGACGTGCGCGTCGGGCGAGCGCCTGACACAGTTGCGCGGGGTCGATATGGCCGTCGGTTGGGTCCCACAAACCGCCCAAAAGGTTGTCAGTTGAAATCAATGGGTGACGGCGGGCGCATTCTTCGGCGTCGATGACTTCAAATTCGACACCCATGCCAGCGGCCATAGAAGAAAAATGCCGATACCCATCCATCTGCGCTGGAGTATTGGCCAAACGAATACCGCCATCGCCGTAGTTATACCCGACCGGATATTCAGGATCATCGCGCAGTTCTTTGTACAGGTTGATCGAATGCGTCTTTAGCCCAACCATCGTCTGTGTCATGCCGAAGTTGGTGACCTGCGCAGCGGAATGCCATGTGGTGCCTGAAGTCAGCTCGTCGCGTTCAATGAGCATCACATCGGTCCAGCCTTCTTGGGTCAAGTGATACAGGGCAGAACAGCCGGCGATTCCGCCGCCAATAACAACAACGCGTGCTTGGTCTCTCATGTCGAATTATCCGTGATAAGTGGGTATTTCCCTATCAAAGCGCGCTAGCCCTGAGGGTCAATTTAAATCCAATAGTTTCGTATTATTCGAAACTAAGTTCCGAAATATCCATCGGCTTAGTTAGCCAAGGGTAGGCGGTGCAGGCTGGTTGGGTGATCTCGCTCCACATGATTTGGCGCAGTAACGCGGCGACCGCTTTTTGGGTGGGGATATCAATGGTGTCGCGTGCGACAAGCGCGATGCTCCGCGAAAAGGCTGGGATTGGCAGCGGATGCAAACGCGTGTTTTGCGCAAACCGTTGCGAGCGCACAAACCCGATGGGCGTGATGATCGACCATCCTGCCCCACCTGCAATAATCGCCATGATCGATTGCACGCTGTCAAAATCCAACCGACGCAGCAAATCAATCTGGTTTCGGGCCAGATGTGCGGCGATTTGTTTACCAATCAGGTGATCTGGGTTGAAACGTAAAAAATCCAACTGCGCACGCCCCCGGACAATATCCGCAGGCGTATCATTGTGCCCATCAGGCAAGGCCAAGACAAAAGGATCACGCATAAGAGAAAGGCGCGCCAAGCCCATATCATCATCGTTGCTGTCTGCAACAACGGCAAGATCAATCGCGCCTTTTTGCAAAAGATCGCCCGCTTGGTGGCTTAAAATATTGCGAATAGATAGCGTGGCTCGCGGCATTTCCTTGGCCAAAAACGTGGCGAGCGCGGGGGTCACGTTGCTTTCGAATTCGTCGATCATGCCGATGCGCAATGAACGGGCTTGCAACAACCCAGAAATCACCGTGGCATCGGCGGCCTGCCGGATATGGTGTAGCCCCTTGGATAGATGTTGCAGGGCTTGACGCCCTTCACGGGTTAGGACAAAGGGGCGCGTCGTACGGTCAAACAGGACCGTGCCGATCTGGTCTTCGAGCCGGGCAATTTGGTGCGAAATTGATGAAATAGATAGCCTCATTTCGGCGGCCGCAGCTTGGATAGAACCAGTACGCGCAACCCGTTCAAAAGCATCCAGCGCCTGCAATGATACTCGTGGAAGCGACACATCAAACCCCATTCAATTTTGATACTTTGAGAACTGTGTCGGCCCCGACCAAGGATGTCAAATGCGTGGCAGGGTAAATTTGAGGGATAAGAATACGACGAATTATAAGAAATTTTGTCAGTTCGGTCACTTCAAAAGACTAGGGAACGAATATCTTGGGTTTTGTCAAAACACATCAAACGCGCGTATAATTATGTGAGCGTGATTTAGACCGAGAAAAGTATGGAGTGCCAGTTGGTTTGCTCTTTTTGGTGGCCGCTAACTCTATGATTTTGAGTCGCTCAAAATCTTAATGAGG
This sequence comes from uncultured Paracoccaceae bacterium, assembly GCA_938002605.1. Classification (GTDB taxonomy): domain Bacteria; phylum Pseudomonadota; class Alphaproteobacteria; order Rhodobacterales; family Rhodobacteraceae; genus Yoonia. The sequence goes on from CALLAF010000021.1 coordinate 30,556, forward strand.
CAGCGGTTTGATCAGGGTCAAAGCGGGATGATCGTAGTCTGCTTAAACAGAGCTGTACTGCATGGCGCGAGGCACTCAAAAATGCAAAACCAACATATAGATGTGATTGAATTTGGAGGGGCTGAAAGGCTCAAGCTTCTCACGGATGATCAGCTTCCCGAACCCGCAGCCGGTGAGTTGCGTATCAGAGTGCTGGTGACAAGTGCCGTGTTTACGGACATCATGATCCGCAAGGGAATGTATCCTGACGTAAAAGAGAAGCCCCCCTTCACCCTCGGCTATGATCTGATTGGCGTTGTCGACAAGCTTGGCCCCGACACTGGAGATTTCGCGCTTGGCGACATGGTCGCTGACTTGACGACCATCGGGGCCTATTCACAGTATATTTGCCTTCCCGAGCATCGACTTACCAAAGTTCCGCACAATGTCAGCCCTGTTGATGCGCTCGGAATGGTCCTGTCTGCTGTTACTGCTTTTCAGATGCTGCACCGCGTTGCGAAAGCTCAAACGGGCCAAAGCATATTGGTTCACGGGGCAGGTGGCGCCGTTGGAACCATGATGCTGCAACTGGCAAAACTAGCAGGTATCACCGCATTCGGTACTGATCGTGTATCTAAGCACGAGTTGATCCAAAGTTTGGGTGGCACCCCAATCGACAGCGATGCCGCTGAACTTGAGGCCTTGATGAGAGAGGCCACAGGTGGCGGGGTTGATGTTGTATTTGATCCTCTTGGTGGTGCCAGTTTGAGCAGGTCTCTCCATATCCTCAGGCCCGGAGGGACATTGGTCGCCTATGGGTTCCTGGAAACCGTGATGGGGCATGGCGGCAGTATCCCAATGGACTTCGTTAAGCTCAAATTGTGGGACTGGATGCCGAATGGCCATGCCACAGCGTTCTATTCGATTGGCAAAATGAGGCGTCAGCATCCTGAATGGTTCAAGGGAGACCTAGCCATTCTTCTAAATCTGCTCGCCAAGGGCGAGATAAAGTCAGTTGTTGCACAAACGATGCCTTTCACGGATGCGAGGAGGGCACATGAGATGATTGAACGCGGAGAGGCAAAGGGAAAAATTGTACTTCTGGTGGGGAATAGCTCAGCCGTCGCCGCGCGATAGAAGTCTTGATATGAGGATGTATGGAGCAGGCGTGCTGCTCGGAAAAGACAAACAGTGTCGCCACGTCGAAAAAATATTTGGTGGAGCCTAGCGGGATCGAACCGCTGACCTCCTGCATGCCATGCAGGCGCTCTCCCAGCTGAGCTAAGGCCCCATCATGATGACCGTGTCATCGGGTACAACATGCGTTGCGAGGTGCTGTCTATGCAGCGAACCGGGCGAGATCAAGTGAAAATCGCGCCCGGGATCAGAAAATTACTCGTCGTCGTTTGTGGCAACGTCTGCCAATTCGTCGAGCGACACTGTATCTTCGTCATCGTCATCCTCGAGCACATCATCGCCCAGATCAACGTCATCAGAATCGTCGTCGTCGAGTACCAGATCATCCGTATCATCGGCCTCTTTGGCTTTCGCGGATTGCGCGTCTTCGGCGTCTGCGACCATTGTCCGGGTTTTGGACGTATCGACAGTCACTTCATTGCCGGTGTAGGGGCTAATGATTGGTGTCGCGTTCAGGTCGTAAAAGCGTTTGCCGGTTTCAGGACAAACACGCTTTGTGCCCCATTCTTCCTTAGGCATAGGCTATCCCTTCAAATTCTTGTCTAACCCTTGCGGGTGATCGGTGCCAACTGCCATAAGCAGGCAGGCGTGTCAAAGCCTTTGACACATAAATCATGAGTAGTTGGATATGGGCCGTCATACGCTTGAAGGCAACCCCTCGATTTCGGTAGATTTACGCCGTTCTGCGCGGGCACGTCGGTTATCGTTGCGCGTGTCCCGGTTGGATGGGCGCGTGACGCTGACAATGCCGCCACGCACCCCTGACCGCGAGGCTTTTGCATTTCTGCGTGCGCAAGAAGATTGGCTGCGCGGACATCTTGCACAACTCAGCCCAGTGGTGCGCGCCGCTGTCGGTGGGACCATGTTGTTACGCGGTCAAGAGGTGCCGATCCGCCATGCGGATGTGCCGCGTTTACAAATCAAACGCGATACCATTTGGGTGCCAAACGGGGCCAAGCTGAGCGGTGCGGCCCTGCAGGCTGCGCTTAAGGTGCTTGCCCGTGATGCGCTGGCCGCGGCCTCTGATGTTTATGCGGCCCAGCTGGGGGTGACCTATACACGGCTGACCATTCGCGACACACGGTCGCGTTGGGGGTCGTGCAGTAGCGCGGGGGCGTTGATGTATGCGTGGCGACTTATTATGGCCCCACCAGCGGTGTTGGACTATGTTGCCGCCCACGAGGTCGCGCATTTGCGCGAAATGAATCATTCCCCAGCATTCTGGGGGGTTGTTGCGGGGCTTTGCCCTGATTATGAAATTCACCGGGGTTGGCTACGCGAAAATGGGGATCAGCTGCACCGTATTCAATTCGACGATTGACCGCGGACCTGTTTGTGATCACATATTGGCATCATGATTCAACCACGCCCCACTGATCCAACGATTGCCGCCCATGAACGGGTGTACCGTGCCTTGCGTACGCGTATCATGCACGGCGAAATCGCCCCCGGAGAGGCCCTGACCCTACGTGGGATTGGGCATGACTACGATGTTTCGATGACCCCCGCACGCGAAGCCGTGCGCCGCCTTGTGGCCGAAGGGGCCTTGTTTCTTTCATCTTCGGGGCGCGTGTCGACGCCGGCCCTATCCAACGACCGGATCGAAGAACTCGCGACATTGCGCGCGTTACTTGAGCTAGAACTGGCTTCGCGCGCCCTGCCGCGTGCTCACTTTGCGTTGATTGACCGACTTGAATCCATCAACAATGGCGTAAGCCAGATGATCGCGCGCCACGATTCGTCGGGCTATATTCGGATGAATCTTGAATTTCATCGCACCCTATATCTGCGCGCGCAGGCACCCGCGATGTTGGCAATGGCCGAAACCGTTTGGTTGCAGCTGGGGCCGACAATGTGCGCGCTTTACGGACGGCTGAACCGGACAGAGCCGCCCTATCATCACAAGCTGATCTTGGCGGCGTTAAAGGCAGGGGATGAACCGGGCTTGCGGCTTGCGGTGCGCACGGATGCGACGCAGGGTTTGCGGATGCTTAAGACCTAAGCGGCATCTTCGGATGCATAGACGAGATCCAGTAGGCGGCGGAAATCCTCGCCGGGGATGCCCAGCCCATAGGCCAATTCCGTCGCAAATGCATGTTCCACAGGGATCAAGCGTCCGCTCGCGATTGCGACGGATAAAATGCCTTGCATCATTAAATCTTTTTCACGGTCGCGCAGACCTTTTCCAAAGGCGATAAAGTGATGTTCGTCTAGGCCCGCCGACATATCAATCGAATCAACCATTTGAATCACCTCGGAGGTTGGGTAATTCCGCCCGGTCAGGCGACGAATGGTTTTGCGGATATGGGTAAGTTCAATCGAATCCACGATGCCATCGCATTTCGCCATGTGGCACATCGCAGATAGAATTCGAAGGGCTGCTTTCTTGCGCATTGGCCCGCGCAGGTCATAGCCAAGAAGGGATTTGACGCGGCGAATGATCACGGCGATCAGCCCTAAGCACCCGGAAAGCAGTAAACCATAGATGCCTAGCTTATGTTTCCAATCATTGCCCGCAACCGGGTTTATCTCAGCTGGAATTAGGCCGAGGGCCTGCGCCGCGATGATCTTGTCCTCGGAATAAAGCTGATCGTAACTAGTCTCGCAGCGATCGCTGGCCAAAGCATACCCCTGCACATCGCTGGTTAAGACAATTCCGTAAACGATCAGATCATCTGTGACATAGCAAAGCGACATCATGGTTTCATCGGCGCCCGGAATCCGGGTTTCAGTTACGAACTCGAGACCCGGTGCGCGCGTGACAATTTCAGTTTGGGCCTGCGCAGCAGAGCCAAAAGAGAAAACAAAGAAAAGGGCGACTAAGAGGTAATTCATTTCGGATCTCACAAAACGTTAACGCCTTAAAACATGGATTGGGTGCAAAAATGTGGCGGATATATGGTCGCAGGTGCCTAATAGCGCTGCAAGGTTAACTAACTTTTTGAGAATTGTTTCTAAATTTGGATCAATAGAATTTCGGATTTGGCGCGCCGATTATTGGTCGGCGCGCCAAATTTTCAAACGTGGATTGCGCCATCACCACAGGCCAAAGCTGCTTCGCGGACGGCTTCGGAATATGTTGGGTGTGCGTGGCAGGTGCGTGCGATGTCTTCGGCCGCAGCACCGAATTCCATTGCAACACAGATCTCATGGATCAGATCACCCGCCATCGGTCCAATGATATGCGCACCCAAAATGCGGTCTGTTTGCGCATCGACCAGCAGTTTTACAAAGCCGTCACCGGCAAAGTTGGCTTTGGCGCGGGCGTTGCCTAGGAACGGGAATTTTCCGACTTTATATGCGCGGCCGGCAGCTTTCAGCGTTTCTTCAGTTTCGCCGACATTGCTGACCTCTGGATGGGTATAAATCACGCCGGGGATCACGCCATAGTTCACATGTGGCTTTTGGCCTGCGATGCCTTCTGCGACGGCCATGCCTTCATCTTCGGCTTTATGGGCAAGCATGGGGCCGGCAATCGTGTCGCCAATTGCATAGATGCCGGGTACGTTAGTCGCGTAGTTCGCATCGGTCTTGATCTGACCACGCTCGGACAGCTCAACGCCAAGCGCATCAAGCCCCAGACCGGTTGTGAAAGGTTTACGACCTGTCGCAACCAAAACCGCATCGGCGGTAATTGTGTGATCGCTTTCGTCTTTGCGCAGCTGATAGCTGACGGTGGCTTTGTTGTTTTTGACTTCAACGCCTTGAACTGCCGCGCCCAATTTGAATTTCAGGCCTTGTTTGGTCAGCATTTTTTGGAACTGACGGGCGATTTCGGCGTCCATGCCGGGGGTGATTGCATCCAAGTATTCAATCACTGTGACCTCTGCCCCAAGACGAGCATAGACCGACCCCAGCTCAAGCCCGATGACACCAGCACCAATGACGACAAGTGATGTGGGCACTTTGTTCAGGGTCAACGCACCTGTCGAGGTTACGACAGTTTTTTCGTCGACTTCGATACCAGGCAGGACAGAGGCCTCTGAGCCGGACGCGATGATGATGTTTTTGGCATCATATGTGTCGTCACCGACCTGCACTTTGCCGACCGCCGGTATGGTTGCCCAGCCTTTGATCCAGTCAATCTTGTTCTTTTTGAACAGGAATTCGATGCCACCCGTGTTCTGACCCACAACGTTCTCTTTGTAGGATAGCATCTGCTTCCAATCGACCGAAGGAGCTTTGCCTTTTAGGCCCATATCCGCAAAGTTATGTTCTGCTTCGTGCAGCATGTGCGTCGCGTGCAACAACGCCTTGGATGGGATACAGCCCACGTTTAGGCAAGTACCGCCAAGCGTTTCACGGCCTTCAACCACGGCCACTTTCATCCCCAATTGGGCGCAACGGATTGCGCTGACATAGCCGCCGGGGCCTGCACCGATTACGATAACGTCATAGCTGGACATGGTGTCTCCTTTAGAAATTTTGTGTGTCGGACAATCGTCGGACATTTGTCGGTTTTTGGTCGGCGTCTAGAACAGTGCCGAGATTATCATGAGCATGGTAGAGAGAAACCCCACAAACCAAATCAGCGAGCGCCAAGGCGTCCATCCAAAATAATATGCAGGGACATAAAGAATGCGGGCGGCCAGATAGGTCCACGCACAAATTGCGCTAAACCCGGTGCCCTTGTCGCCAAGCGTGATCACGACCACCGCAATGGTGAACAAAACCAACGCCTCAAAATGGTTGTTCATCGCGCGAAATAGGCGGCCCGTGCCGACACTTGCCTGATCCATTAACGGCTTAGCCAGTCGCTGGGGGTCACGTGGGCTTGCCGTTTTGCCGGGGCCAAGTTCGATATTGGCCGGGATCGCCATCAACAAAAACTGGATACCTTGAAGCAGAGCCGCGAGGGTGAGGACGGTGAGTTCAGCGGGCATACTTCATTCCTGAATTGCGATTGGGGTACCGTTTGGTACCAGCGACCAGATTTCGCGCATTTTTTTATTAGTGACGGCGATGCAGCCGTTTGTCCAATCCCAATAGGTTTGCAGCGGGCCGAACCAGCCCCAACCGTTGAGGATACCGTGGATCATGATGCTGCCGCCGGGGGACACGCCGCGGGTCTCGGTCTGTTTGCTGGCCGCGGCCATTGGCGGAGACGTGACAGAACCTTTGCGCAGCATGACTTGCGTATAGACTGCGATGCCAAACGCAAGGATTACAAGCAGCGCGAGGGATTTACGGAGCAGAGGCATTCGCAGGGGCCGAGTTTTTGCTGGTTAATAACAACTCTGTTTGAACTGCTATTGCAATGTAGGTATCCTCTGTCGATCGCTTTACTGCTTTGATCGCAACAAAAAAAGCGATCACGAGAACTAGTGACACACCAATAGCGCGCCAAACTCCTATTCCCTGTGTCGCTTGACTAACTTCGTTAGACTGATGGCCGACTCCATAAATTTCATTGAGATACCTCGCCTCATCTGCCTGATATAAGGAAATCGCTATTGCCGTGAGACTTGCAAAAAAGAAGGCTGATAGAATACCTCCAAACATTTGGGCATTTAGCCGAGCCTCTTGGTATTGGTTTATTAATAGGCCGTTACCAGTCTCGAAAACATCTGCGCCCAACTTTATTCTATGGTTGATGTTCGATCCCAGTATGTTGGTCTCGCCAGCCGCCACGAAAATGGTGCCAAGCAAATACAAAAAACCCAAAAAAAACACCCCAGAATAGATCAAGCTACCTGTTATTTCGGAAGAGTAGCTAGAATATGCTTCGTCGATCCAGTTCAAGTTTGATCCAGACAACCAAGTAGCCAAGGACCCAACATAAAGGCCCCCAAGCGCAACTTTGAGTATTGCTTGGGGCCACTGTCTTGATAGATCAACGGCGGTTTGAAGCACGATCTACAAATCCATCAACAACCGGCGTGGGTCTTCCAGTGCTTCTTTGACGCGCACGAGGAATGTCACGGCGCCTTTGCCGTCAACGATGCGGTGATCGTAGGACAGCGCGAGGTACATCATTGGGCGGATCACAACTTCACCGTTGATCGCCATTGGGCGCTCTTGGATTTTGTGCATGCCGAGGATGCCGGACTGTGGGGGGTTCAGGATCGGTGACGACATCAGAGACCCGTAAACACCACCGTTCGAGATGGTGAACGTGCCGCCCTGCATTTCTGCCATCGACAGCTTGCCGTCCCGTGCTTTGGCGCCTTTTTCGGCGATTGCTTTTTCGATGTCTGCAAATGACATCTGATCGGCGTCGTTGATCACGGGAACCACAAGGCCGGTTGGTGTGCCCGCAGCGATGCCCATGTTGACGTAGTTTTTGTAAACAACATCGGTGCCGTCGATTTCTGCGTTCACATCAGGCACTTCATTCAGCGCGTGGATACAGGCCTTGGTAAAGAAAGACATGAAACCCAGTTTGACGCCGTGCTTTTTCAAGAACAGGTCTTTGTACTGGTTCCGCAGGGCCATGACCTCTGTCATGTCGACCTCGTTATAGGTGGTCAACATGGCGGCGGTGTTTTGGCTTTCTTTCAGGCGGCGTGCGATGGTCTGGCGCAGGCGGGTCATTTTGACTCGCTCTTCGCGGTCAACCTGATTGGCGGCGACTGGTGCGCGCGGTGCGGCCGGGGCTGCAGGCGCAGGTGTTGCCAATGCGTTCAACACGTCTTCTTTCATGACGCGGCCATCTTTGCCGGTGCCTGCGACGTTGGACAGGTTGTTTTCTGCCATTAGCTTTTTTGCGGATGGGGCGTCTTCAACGTCTTTGGCAGCAGGTGCGGCCGCCGGGGCAGGGGCCGCTGCGGGTGCTTCGGCCTTGGGGGCAGGGGCCGCATCGCCTGCGGCGATTTGGGCAAGCAGCGCGTCAACGCCAACAGTGTCGCCTTCAGCGGCGACGATTTCTGACAATGTGCCTGCGACGGGTGATGGCACTTCGACGGTGACTTTGTCGGTTTCAAGTTCACACAGCATTTCGTCAACTGCGACGGCGTCGCCGGGCTGTTTGAACCATGTGGCAACTGTCGCTTCGGTGACGGATTCGCCAAGCGTTGGTACGCGGACTTCGGTGCTCATTACTTTGTTCCTTTGATAGTCAGGGCGTCGTCAACGAGCGCCGCTTGTTCTGCTTTGTGTTTGCTGGCAAGGCCCGTCGCCGGGGATGCCGAGGCTGCGCGCCCAGCATAGACGGGGCGTGTTGTTTTGGCTTTGGTGCGGGACAGGACCCATTCGATATTTGGTTCCATAAACGACCATGCACCTTGGTTTTTAGGTTCTTCTTGGCACCAGACCATATCAGCGTTTTTGAACCGGGTTAGTTCGTTCATGGCCGATTGGGCCGGGAACGGGTAGAACTGTTCGAACCGCAGTATGTAGACGTCGTTGATCCCGCGCGCGTCGCGCTCTTCAAGCAGGTCATAGTAGACCTTACCCGAACACATCACGACCCGTTTGATTTTGTCGTCTGCAACAAGTTTGGTGTCAGAATTTCCTTGCTGGGCATCGTCCCACAACACGCGGTGGAAGCTGGAGCCGGTGGTGAATTCTTCGGCTTTGGACACCGCGAGCTTGTGACGCAACAATGATTTCGGCGTCATCATGATCAGTGGTTTGCGGTAGCTGCGATGCAATTGGCGGCGCAGGATGTGGAAATAGTTCGCCGGCGTGGTACAATTTGCCACGATCCAGTTGTCTCCGCCACACATGGTCAAGAACCGTTCCAGTCGTGCGCTTGAATGCTCTGGCCCTTGTCCTTCGTAGCCATGCGGTAGCAGACAAACGAGCCCGGACATCCGCAACCATTTGCTTTCGCCAGAAGAAATAAACTGATCGAACATGATCTGCGCACCGTTGGCAAAATCGCCGAACTGGGCCTCCCAAAGGGTCAGCGCATTTGGTTCCGCGAGCGAGTAGCCGTATTCAAAGCCAAGCACCGCGTATTCCGACAGCATGCTGTCGATCACTTCGTAATTCGCTTGGCCCTCGCGGATATTGTTCAGCGGGTAATAGCGATCTTCGTTTTCTTGGTTAATCAGGCCAGAGTGGCGCTGGCTGAATGTCCCGCGTGTACTGTCCTGTCCGGACAGGCGCACAGGATACCCTTCGGTGACAAGCGACCCAAATGCGAGCGCCTCACCCGTGGCCCAATCGAACCCTTCGCCGGATTCGAACATCTTAGACTTCGCGCCTAAAATGCGATTCACGGTTTTGTGGACAGGGAAGCCTTCTGGCACAGTCGTCAGACCACGCCCGATTTCTTGGAATGTCTTTTCATCAATGGCGGTGGCCCCGCGTTGATAATCATCCTTTTGGCGATCCAGATGCGACCATTTCCCGTCAAGCCAATCGGCCTTATTGGGCTTAAAGGTTTTGCCGTTCTCGAATTCCGTATTTAGGTGCGCTTGGAACGCGGCCTTCATATCTTCGATTTCGCCTTCGGGGATCAGCCCGTCTTTGACCAGACGTTCAGTATAAAGCGTCAGCGTGGTCTTTTGCTTTTTGATCTTTTTATACATGACCGGGTTGGTGAACATCGGCTCGTCGCCTTCGTTGTGACCAAAGCGGCGGTAGCAAATGATATCAAGAACCACGTCTTTGTGGAATTTTTGACGGAATTCAGTCGCGACGCGCGCAGCGTGCACGACTGCCTCTGGGTCGTCGCCATTGACGTGGAAAATTGGGGCTTCGACCATCAAGGCAATATCAGTCGGGTAAGGTGAGCTGCGCGAGAAGTGCGGCGCAGTTGTGAAACCGATTTGGTTGTTCACCACGATATGCATCGTGCCACCTGTTTTGTGACCTTTCAGGCCAGACAGGCCGAAGCCTTCGGCAACGACGCCCTGGCCAGCAAACGCCGCATCGCCGTGCAGCAAAATCCCCATTACGCGCGTGCGATCAACGTCGTTCTTTTGATCCTGTTTGGCGCGGACCTTGCCCAGAACAACCGGGTTCACCGCCTCTAGGTGGGATGGGTTGGCGGTTAATGAAAGGTGGACGTTGTTGTCGTCAAAGCTGCGGTCCGAAGATGCGCCAAGGTGATATTTCACATCGCCGGATCCATCGACATCTTCAGGCTTGAACGAACCGCCTTGGAATTCGTTAAAAATCGCGCGATAAGGTTTCTCCATCACGTTCGCAAGAACAGAAAGACGCCCACGGTGCGGCATGCCGATGATGATTTCATCAAGGCCGAGCTGGCCGCCGCGCTTGATGATTTGCTCCATCGCGGGGATCAGGCTTTCGCCGCCATCAAGGCCAAACCGTTTGGTGCCCATGTATTTGACGTGCAAGAATTTTTCAAAACCTTCGGCCTGCACAAGGCTGTTCAAAATCGCCTTGCGGCCATTTTGGGTAAAGGAAATTTCTTTGCCGTATCCTTCGATACGTTCTTTCAACCAGCCCGCTTCTTCGGGGTTGGAAATATGCATGTATTGCAAGGCAAATGTGCCGCAATAGGTGCGCTGCACGATCGCGATGATTTCATTCATCGTCGCGACCTCAAGGCCCAGCACATTATCGATAAAGATTGGGCGATCCATGTCAGCAGCGGTAAAGCCGTAAGATTTTGGATCAAGCTCTGGGTGGGGGACGTTTTCGCGCATACCAAGCGGGTCAAGATCAGCGATCAAATGCCCGCGAATACGGTAGGCGCGGATGATCATCAACGCGCGGATGCTGTCCAGCACGGCATTGCGTACTTGATTTTCGTCGAGCGACACACCTTTTTCGGCGGCTTTCGCTTTGATCTTCTTGCCCGCGGCCTCTGGTTCGGCCGGCCATTGGCCATCAAGCGCAGATGTCAGATCGTCATTGGGAACCGGGGGCCAATCCATACGGCCCCAAGACGGGCCTGCGGCCTCTGCCTTGGCCTCCGTCGGGGCATCACCCAGCGCCTTGAAAAAGTCGCGCCAGCTTTCGTCAACCGCATTGGGGTTGTCAGCATAGCGCGCATAAAGCTGTTCTACATATTCCGCATTATGCCCCTGCAGGAACGATGAGGCGTGAAGAATGTCGTTAGGTGATTGATCGTTCATGAGTGAGCCTTATTAGGGTTAGGGCCAAAACGGTTGGTGTTAGGTTCGGAAGGTAAAAGGAAAATAGCGCCCGCACATATTACAAAAAGTGGGGTTAGCAAGAGGCCGATGATTAACGCAAAGCTCTCGTAAGGCCAAAGAAAGAGGTCTAGGTGTAGCAATGGGTAAGTTCCCAAACACATGATTACCGGCCACCATATGCCGGAAAGCCCAGCATCGTGAGATCGTCTGATGCCCAGGGTGAGGAATAACGTTAGTCCTGCAAAAGGGAAAAATAGGCTTGCTGACCATGCAGCTTCCCACAGCGGTTGTATGTCCGGATCGTAGGATAGCGACAAAAACGTCACCAGAATTAGGTAGGCTGGTCCGACGCACCACCAAAACTCCGACCGCGAGGCGCGGCCGGAGAATGTAAAAGACTTAGCGAGGCAAGTCTTGATGGATTGCAGCGGTCCCATTATCGGATACCTTTTGCCCGGACGTGAGACCGGGCAGCGCCCGACCCTCCCCACGGGAGGGCGCTTTGCACCCACCCAGGGTCAGGCGCAGCCCTTGTAATATGCGCAGCGCCTGATGTCATTTAGCCGATTGCCTTGAGCACAGCTTCGCCAAGTGTGGCGGGGCTGTCTGCGACGATGATGCCGGCAGATTTCATGGCTTCGATTTTACTTTCCGCGTCGCCTTTACCACCGGCAACAATCGCGCCAGCGTGACCCATGCGGCGGCCCGGAGGCGCCGTGCGGCCAGCGATAAAGCCAGCAGTTGGTTTCCAACGGCCTTTTTTGCGTTGATCAGCAAGGAATTCTGCGGCTTCCTCTTCCGCAGAACCGCCGATTTCACCGATCATGATGATGGATTGTGTTTCATCATCGTCAAGGAACATGTCCAGCACGTCGATGTGTTCAGTCCCTTTGATCGGGTCACCGCCGATACCAACAGCCGTGGATTGGCCAAGGCCAGAATCAGAAGTTTGTTTCACCGCTTCGTAAGTCAATGTACCAGAACGCGACACAACACCAACGGACCCACGTTTGTGGATGTGGCCCGGCATGATGCCGATTTTACAGGCGTCAGGTGTGATCACGCCGGGGCAGTTTGGCCCGATCAGACGTGAGGTAGAACCTTCGAGCGCCTTTTTCACGCGCATCATGTCCAGCACAGGAATGCCTTCGGTGATACAGATGATCAATTCCATCTCAGCGTCGATCGCTTCGAGGATTGAATCGGCTGCGAATGGCGGCGGCACATAGATGACCGATGCGTTCGCTTCGGTGACGTGCTTGGCTTCGTGGACCGAGTTAAAGATCGGCAGGTCCAAATGGGTTTGCCCACCTTTGCCGGGTGTCACGCCGCCAACCATTTTTGTGCCATAAGCAATGGCTTGTTCAGAGTGGAATGTCCCCTGCGAACCAGTAAGGCCCTGACAGATGACTTTGGTGTTTTCGTTTACGAGAATGGCCATGTGGCTGGCTCCTAAGTTTTCTATTTGCGTTGCGGCGATAGGTTATCGCCGCAGTGTTTTTCCGGCGCTATTGGTCTCGCCTCAATATTACGTTGAACTCGCCAGCACCGGTCGATCTACGCACGTCGACAGTGACACCGTTCTTTACAAAAAGGATCTCTGCAAAGTGTTCGTTTTGAGGGCGAATTTGTTTCGTGAAACCTGCCTGAATAAGGGCGGGTTCTATCCAGTTTGTAACGGTGCTAATGTCCCGGAAGGCTACTGGCGATGTCGTGACGTGGCACTCGCCACGCCGCGGAACTGCAACAATTTTAGAGTTTCCCAGCGCATTGGGGTTTTCCAATCGGATAGTTTGTTTGGTCCCGGATTGTTGAAATCCGTGACTTCCGAGTGAAGACAGCGCAGTACCCGAGACGACGTAATTTGCACATGCGGCGATCGCGTTCTCAAAACTGTTTTCGACGGTCGTGTTGACCAGCGAAGCGCGCAACGAAGGAGCTCCGCCTGAAGTCTGGTCACTTGTTGACGTTGGTGCTGTAGCACACGCGGTAAGCAACGAGATTATCGATGCAATGCTCAGGTTTTTGACCGCCTTTTGCATTACCCTTTGACCGCTTTCACGATTTTTTCGGCGCCGTCTTTGAGATCGTCAGCAGCAATCACATCAACGTCGGAGTTGTTGATGATCTCTTTGCCTTTTTCGACGTTTGTCCCTTCGAGGCGGACAACCAGTGGTACTTGCAGGCCGACTTCTTTCACAGCGGCGATCACGCCTTCGGCGATGACGTCGCAGCGCATGATGCCGCCAAAGATGTTCACAAGGATGCCTTTAACGTTGGGATCAGATGTAATGATCTTGAACGCTTCGGTTACTTTTTCTTTGGTCGCGCCGCCACCAACGTCTAGGAAGTTGGCAGGTTCAGCGCCGTAAAGTTTGATGATGTCCATTGTGGCCATCGCCAGACCCGCACCGTTCACCATACAACCGATTTCGCCTTCAAGGGCGATGTAGTTGAGGTCAAACTTGGACGCGGCCAATTCTTTGGGATCTTCTTCAGTTTCGTCGCGCAGTGCTGCAACATCCGCGTGGCGGTAGATCGCGTTACCGTCGAAGGATACTTTCGCGTCGAGAACTTTCAGGTCGCCTTTGTCAGTCACGATCAGCGGGTTGATTTCCAGCATTTCCATGTCTTTTTCGACGAAGGCTGTGTAAAGCTGGCCCATCAGTTTGACGCACTGCTTAACTTGCTGACCTTCCAGCCCCAGCGCGAATGCAACGCGGCGGCCGTGGAAGGCTTGGTAACCTGTCGCAGGATCAACTGTGAAGTTCAGGATCTTTTCAGGGGTGTTTTCGGCAACTTCTTCGATGTCCATCCCGCCTTCGGTCGACACAACAAAGCCGATCCGGCTTGTCGCACGATCAACGAGTAGGGCGAGGTACATTTCAGTTTCAATGCCAGAACCGTCTTCGATGTAGATGCGGTTCACGACCTTGCCGACGGGACCAGTTTGATGCGTGACCAATGTGCGGCCCAGCATTTTCTTGGCTTCTTCAGCAGCTTCTTCAACTGACTTGGCAAGACGGACACCGCCTGCTTCTCCTGCGTCAGCTTCTTTGAATTTGCCTTTGCCGCGCCCGCCTGCGTGGATCTGCGCCTTGACCACCCAAAGCGGGCCATCAAGTTCGCCAGCGGCGGTTTTTGCGTCTTCTGCACGGGTGACAGGGCGGCCATCTGATACGGGCGCGCCGTAGCTGCGCAAGAGTGCTTTGGCCTGATATTCGTGGATGTTCATAGGGACATGTCCAATTTGGCTTCGGTTAAGCTATGTAAACCACAAGGAATGAACGTTTTGTAACTTAAAAATGAAAAAAATGGAGATAATCGAACATTTGTGATCACACGTTTTTGGGCTGTGATCACAAATGCGCCGTGGGGGATCGCGGAGCGCGCAAAAGGATTCGTGTTAAGGCGGTGTCAGCCGATTTGCTTCCGATGCTAATCTGGCATAAATGTTTCAAGCCCATTATCTGAGAGCTTAAACGTCGCGCCGTTATCAAATGCTTGTCTGCACGCCCATGTTATGTGCATGAGCGCGCCGCGCCTGCCATTATGCCAAGCAAACGGGCGGATCGCGGTTAACCGCTGACAAACAAGGTCGGTGTAAGTACGTGCCAGATCTTTTGATTTCTTTTCCAAAAGTGCCGTTTGCTGTTCGGATAGCCCCTTGGATTGAACTGACGCGCATTGGATGACGTCTAACAGGGTTTGAATAAGACCTGCCAACGCGACAGGATCGTTACGGCCAATATCTGCAAGGTCAAGAATGCCTTGATGAAATAGTTGCGTATCCATGTCTAACAAGACAAAATCGCCTGATCGCAGTGGTTCCAAATACATGGAAGCATAGGCAGCTGAGCCGGTGTGCTCTTTTGTACGAAGGGCTGCTTTTTGCGCTGCAATGTGCAGGCGCTGCGATGACCCATACCAGCGTGGCAATAGTTTATACCCGTATTGTCGATGCGGGGTTTGGTTGTGCGGATCAAGTGATGACCACGTGTGATAGGTATCATCTAAGTTCTTGTCGGCATCGGGAACAAAGCTAAGCAATTCAAAATGGGCCGAGGCGAGGAGAGGTGAATTTAGAGTTTCTGGATCCGCCTGGCCAAGCAACCACGTCGCTTTTTCAAACCGTTGTTCCATTATTGCCCAACCAGAATCGCTGACGTTATGGGCATATTCAGGGCCACGTGCCGCCCAACCTTGGGCCATGCGCACATGAGCAGCAAGAACAACAAATATGTATTTATCGCTGTGTATGGCTGCGAGGTCTTCCATCTTTTGTGCGATGTCGTCTTCGATGATCGCCGTTCTGACGTACTGGCAATAGCTTGCTTGAATGTATCCAGAACTGACCCGGTCAAGCACCGTATTGAGGGCAAGCTCAGCGAGGCTCTCGCCGCCAGCACATGTCGTACGGTTTTGATCCCATTGTTGCATCAACACCGCCAGTTTAACCCAAGCTTCTGCATCGACGAGCGCGCGCGTTTTCTCGATTGCCTCGTCTTGTGTGTCTTGCATGGGCGAGGTGGTGACAACTTTGAAGTCTATACGGTCGATATGTTCATCATCGGCGAGCGACGGCGGGTCTTTGGGAGTCGGAAAGAAAAACGAAAATATACCTTTCGCGGCCCAAATAGGAGCCACAAAAATAAAGACACACAGGCCTAAAAGTATCATGCCTGCGCTCTTATACTAGGTTGGACGATTCTTTGCAGAAGATACTTGCCGTTGCATTGATATACTCTTGTTGAATGGGATGCAGCTTTAAGCAACTATAAGGCGATTTTTGGGCAGGACATAAAAAAGGGTGCCGAGAGCGACACCCTTTTTAAGTTAGTTTTGTATGTCAGTTACGCCAGTGAACCGTCGATATCTTTACAAGCAGCGACCAGACCTTTGACTGCGTCGACTGATTTGTCGAACATGGCTTGCTCGTCTTTGTTCATGCTGATTTCGACAACACGCTCAACGCCGCCAGCGCCGATTACTGTTGGAACACCAACATAGAAACCGTCCAGCCCGTAAGCGCCGTCAACGTGGGCTGCGCATGGCAGAACGCGTTTTTGATCTTTAAGATAGGCTTCGGCCATTTCAATGGCGGATGTCGCAGGCGCGTAGAATGCGGACCCGGTTTTCAGCAGGCCAACGATTTCAGCACCGCCGTCGCGTGTACGCTGTACGATCGCGTCAAGCTTGTCTTGTGTTGTCCAGCCCATGTCGACCAGATCAGGCAATGGGATGCCGGCAACAGTGGAATAGCGTGTCAGTGGGACCATTGTATCGCCATGACCACCCAGAACGAATGCGGTCACGTCACGCATAGAGACTTTGAATTCATCTGCAAGGAAGTGACGGAAACGTGCTGAATCCAGAACACCCGCCATGCCACAAACTTTGTTGTGGGGCAGGCCAGAGAATTCGCGCAATGCCCAAACCATCGCGTCAAGCGGGTTGGTGATGCAGATGACAAATGCATTTGGCGCGTGGGCTGCGATACCTTCGCCAACAGCTTTCATCACTTTAAGGTTGATGCCCAAAAGATCGTCACGGCTCATGCCGGGCTTACGTGCAACACCAGCTGTGACGATGCAAACGTCAGCGCCTGCAATATCCGCGTAATCTGCGGTGCCCGCCATTTCGGCGTCAAAACCTTCGGATGGGCCAGCCTCGGCAAGGTCAAGCGCCTTGCCCTTTGCAGCGCCGTCATTGAGGTCAAGCAATGTGACATCGCCGAGTTCTTTGATCGCAGCGAGGTGTGCAAGCGTGCCGCCGATTTGTCCGGCGCCGATGAGAGCAATCTTGGGTCTGGCCATTGAAATGGATCCTTTGGTGGTTCGATTTGCGACATTGGGTAAGCTTTTGCACGCGTCTGTGCAAGTGTGCCGCATTGCGGCATCCAATATTGTAATGTGGTTCATTATCCTGTTAGGCGCTAACAAAGGGTGAAACCAAGGTATTTAAGAGGCGTGGCCGTGTTCGAACTTGACTGGTATTTTTTCGCGGCGGGTATCCCAGCGATGGTCTTTGCAGGCATATCACGGGGCGGATTCGGTGGTGGGGTCGCCTTTGTCGGGGGTGCGATTCTGGCGCTGGTCGTACCGCCGGGGGCCGCGCTTGCCATTGTGTTGCCCCTATACATGCTAGTTGATGTGGCGACGATGAAAGCCTATTGGCGCAAATGGGATTGGCCATCGGCCAAGGGTCTGATCCAAGGCGCGCTACCCGGCGTCATTTTTGCCCTTTGGGTTTATACAGTCGTTGACGCGGATTTTTTTCGACTGTTGATTGGATTTGTTTGCATTGGATTTGTTGGGTTTCAGTGGGCACGGGCGCTTGGATGGTTCAGGCGCGACGATGTTCCGTTTTCGCGCAATGTCGCGCGCTTTGCGGGGTTCGTCAGCGGTTTTACCAGCTTCATAAGCCATGCAGGTGGGCCGCCAGCAACCGTTTACCTGCTGTCACAAGGGCTAAGTAAAACGGCATATCAAGCAACAATGGTGGTCACATTTTGGGTCGTGAATTGGATGAAGGTCATGCCCTATGCGTTCTTGGGCATCTTCACTTGGGACACGCTTATTGGCAGCCTTGCGCTGGCCCCATTTGCACTGCTGGGCGGATGGATTGGGGTGCGCGCCCATGACGTGGTGCCAGAACGGCTGTTCTTTGGGCTGACCTATGTCTTGCTGGTGCTGACAGGCGCGCGGCTGATTTGGGTGGCTGTGAGCTAGAGGCTTGCCCCGATGCTTTGCGGTTATACAACCTAAATTGAGTGTTTGAAATTTTCGCCCAATACTTGAGTTATTGCAATCAAGACCAACCGTTATCGACATGAGGTCATATATGAAGATCAGCCCACTAAGACACTTTGGCTTAGCAACAAGCATGCTGGGGTTGACATTAATCGCAAGCCCTCTTGTCGCCAAACAGCCGGGAAGTGACTACCCAGTGTATATTGGTGTCGTTACAGACATCGATGAGAATGGTGCGTTTCATCTTTTTCGGGTTGAGGCGGACTTCTATCTTGGTGGCAGGGTATTCACTGAATCCTTTCTTTCCAATGGGGCCGCCACATTGGTTGGCCAGCGCGTTCGCTGTAGGGACGTCAACACCGTCTTAGACGAACGTGATGGGGTCAAAGTGCAGTGTTCTTTTGTGTATGGCGAACACCACGGTCGAGATATTCACGAGTACTTCACCGAAATAGACGCAATAGAATTCTATTGTGAACCGTTTCCCCCCGAATCCCCATTCTATTTGGAAAACTGTTAGTGAGAAGCAGCAACAGCTATAGTCAGATAGTCTAAAGTGCGGATGAGAGGGCTATCAAGATACGGCTCTCGCTACCGCCCCATTGTAGCCAGCGTGAGAGCAAGCATCTTGAGCTGATGTGTCGCTAGCGGTACGCATAAATACCTGGACGGGTCAGTACTTCCTTGATGAATTGCCGCGCTGCGGCATATTTTCTCTTGAACTATCATTTAATTTCTGGCCATGTATGCGCAATTTTATTGCGAGGACATATCATGCAGACCCGCCCTTTCCGTTCGGCTCTTTATATTCCCGGCTCTAAACCGCGTGCGCTGGATAAGGCGCGCGGCTTGCCTGTGGATGTCATCTTGTTTGATCTTGAGGATGCCGTGGCACCTGACGCGAAGGTCGAGGCACGCGCCACCTTGGCGGATGCATTGGCACAGGGCGGGTATGGTCCGCGATTGAAAATCGTGCGGATGAACGGGCTAGATACAGACTGGGGCGCGGATGATGCGGCAGCTATTGCTGCGATGGATTGTGATGCGATCCTATTGCCCAAGGTGAATAGCGTGGCCGATCTGGATGCACTTGCTGCATTGGTGCCGGACCTGCCGATCTGGGCAATGATGGAAACCCCGCAAGGGATATTAAATGCTGCCAGTATCGCGGCCCATCCGCGTATGGCTGGGTTTGTACTGGGTACGAATGATCTGGCCAAAGACCTGAACGCGCGCGGGCGGGCGGCGATGATCACTTCGCTACAGCTGTGCGTGCTCGCGGCCAAAGCCGCAGGTATCGTGGTGCTAGATGGCGTGTATAATGCGTTTAAAGATGACGACGGGTTGCAGGCCGAATGCACCGAGGGGCGTGATATGGGGTTCGATGGCAAGACATTGATCCACCCCGCCCAAGTTGCGATTACCAATGCGGCCTTTGGTCCGAGCGCTGAAGATATCGATCTTGCGCGTCGTCAGATCGCCGCCTTTGATGCCGCCGCCGCCGAAGGGCAGGGTGTGGCTGTGGTTGATGGGCGCATCGTTGAGAACTTGCATATTGTCACTGCGCGGGCGACGTTGGCGAAAGCTGACGCCATCACCGCATTGGAGACACCGTGATACTACTTATCCTTGGACTTGCCCTATGGGTTGGGGTTCACTTTTGGAAACGGCTTGCCCCGGCGCACCGCGCCAAATTTGGTGATCAGGGCAAAATGGCCGTGGCTATTGGCGCTGTTGTTGGGCTGATTTTGATGATCATCGGGTACCGCACTTCCCAAGGCACCTATTATTGGGGCCGCACGCCAGCACTGGTGGGGATCAACAACCTTTTGATGTTGCTTGCATTTTATCTTTTTGCGGCGTCCGGATCAAAGGCCCGGATCACCCAATACATCCGCCATCCGCAGTTGACCGCCGTGATGATCTGGGCGCTTGCGCATTTGATCGTCAATGGCGACACCCCATCGTTTGTTCTGTTTGGTGGGTTGCTTGTTTGGGCAAGCTCCGAAGTGCAGCTGATCAACCGTGCGCAACCTGATTGGACGCCGGGCCCAGCCGTACCCATGAAAAAAGAAATCACCGCCCTTGTTGCCACCGTTGTCGTCTTTGCTGTTGTGGCGGGCGTGCATGTGGCGCTGGGCTATAACCCGTTTGGATAAATCATGAAAATCTACCGTTTGTTGACCGAAGACGACACATCTGCGTTTTGCCAC
The DNA here is from genome assembly GCA_938002605.1 of uncultured Paracoccaceae bacterium. GTDB lineage: Bacteria > Pseudomonadota > Alphaproteobacteria > Rhodobacterales > Rhodobacteraceae > Yoonia. The sequence goes on from CALLAF010000021.1 coordinate 50,713, forward strand.
AAGGTGTCCTTGGCCCTGTCAAAAGGCTGGGAGCTGCACGGCAGCCCCACCTATGCGTTTGATCAGGCCAATGGCGTGATGCGCTGCGGGCAAGCCGTGACCAAGGATATCGACACGCCCTACACACCGGACATGAAGTTAGGCGAGCAATGAGCAAAACAAATACAGGCCGTTTTTTCGAGGATTATGCCGTTGGTGACGTGATCACCCATGCGGTGCCCCGCACGATCAAGATGGGTGAACGGGCGCTATATCACGCGCTTTACCCCGCCCGCCACGCGTTGCATTCGTCGGATCAATTCGCGCAAAGCTGCGGCCTGCCGTTTAGCCCTCTGGATGACCTTGTGACCTTTCATACCGTATTCGGGAAAACAGTGCCCGATGTGTCGCTGAACGCGGTTGCAAATCTTGGCTACGCCGAAGGCCGCTGGGAAACGCCGCTGTGGCCCGGTGATACAATCACCGCCACATCCGAGGTGATTGGCGTTAAACAAAACTCGAACGGCAAAAGCGGTGTTGTTTGGGTGCGCACCACGGGGCGCAATCAGCACGGCGAAGTGCTGATGTCTTACGTGCGTTGGGTCATGGTGCGTAAACGCGGAGATGGCCCCGCGCCTGAAACGGTGATCCCTGATTTGAACAGCGCAGTTCCGGCGGCTGATCTTGTCATCCCGCGTGGCCTTGATTTCAGCGCATATGACTTCGCACTGGCAGGAGAGCCGCACCGCCTGTCTGATTATGCCGTCGGCGAAGTCATCGACCATGTGGACGGTGTCACCATAGAAGAGGCCGAACATATGCTCGCGACCCGGCTGTGGCAGAACACGGCCAAGGTCCATTTTGATGCGACCAATCGACCAGATGGCAAGCGCCTTATTTATGGCGGGCACGTGATTTCAATGGCGCGGGCGCTGTCGTTTAATGGGCTGGCCAACGCGCAGATGATTGTTGCGCTGAACGGCGGTGCCCATGCCAACCCGTGTTTCGCAGGTGATACAGTGCGGGCATGGTCCGAGGTTGTAGATATCGCCGAAACATCCGCGCCGGGCGTCGGTGCGATCCGGCTAAGGCTGGTTGCAACCAAGGGCGCGGCGGGTGTTCTGCGCACGGATGATGGAAAATACCACCCCGATGTGCTGCTTGATTTGGACTATTGGGCGTTGATGCCGGAGTGAACAGGCAGCCCACCCTCGCTATGGTTGTCGATGTCTGATATGTGGGACAAAGTGTGAATTCGCCGCAGTTGTGCCAAAGTCTGCTTTGGGAAAAGCTGGGCCCTAAAAATGGCCGTTACCGCCAGTGATATAGACGCTGAATATTGGCAAGCTGGGTCCGAGCAGCGATAATTTTAAGGAGTTCATTTCGACAACACTCGGCAAGAAAACCGCAAACTATGCAATTCTACTTTGCCCAAAGTGTAGAAAAAACTGCCATTGACAGCAGTGTGAAACCTGAGCTTGATTTATCCTTGATAAGGCATCAGAAATACCAGGAATCTGAGGCCACTTTGACAAACGTTTGCTAAAAGGAAACAAAACTGATGGGTGAGGAAAGAGGCGATGAACCTGATGAAGCAGGGCATGTGTCAATGGATCAAAAATGGCAGAAGGCGGCTGCAATTGCTACGGTTTTAACCCTTGTTTCCTCCACTTTGATAGGTGGCTACGGTGTTTTCCTCGGCAGCCGAGCCTTGGAAGCGGCAACATCTTTTGAGAGCCTCAAAGTACGCCCCTTGTTCGAATACACATATTCGACCTGGATGGAGGGGGGGGCAACAGTCTCGTTCACAAACTTGGGCTTCGGTCCGGGGGTGATAAAGGATGTAACAGCTTACTACGAGAATGCGGTGGGACAGGCTGTTTGGTTTTCTTACGGAAGTAAAGGGGCGAGGTTTAGAAACGACCAACCCCTCAATCTGTGGACGTATCTGGGTGTGCCTGCGGTCAACGAAGGCCCGCAGAGCCCGCTATTAGCAAATTGGCCTTGGTACAACTCAATTTATGGGCCTGGAGAAAGCGTTAAGTTTGTAACAGTTCCCCCAATTGAAAGTATGCCGGCGGATTGGAGAAATCGATACGAAGTGGTCTTAACGCAAGCTATTTCTACCCTTAGGATTTGCTTTGTATATGAATCTCTCGATGGTGTGAGTATCAACGACCTCATACAGGGCAAGTGCCACTTGGGACCGCAGCGCGGGGATATTGTATATCGGGGTGGAGAGGAGTTCATTGTTTTGGATGAGAGCGAGTCGCTAGTAGAACTCACTGATTTTGGCTATGTGGCCGTCGTTGAAGAATAGCGGACAATCATCGCAAGCGCAGCATCAGTAGCTTTGGGTTCAATGCTGCCGTTCGCTGCGCGTAGCAGATGTTCGGGAGCTGTCTTGTTGTGTCCGTTGGTTGTTGTATAGCTTTAGCACGTGTTAGCGGTCTTATTGCAAAGTGTAGTTGGTTATCTCTGAATATTTCTGACTAAATAACTCGGCTTTCTATTTGTGATCACATGGAAAAAATGTGTGATCACAAATGCCGAATTTTTCCAAAATTGCGGCAATTATTCACAGTTTATCCATCTTACTTTGCGTGACTCTTGGCTGGAATTGGTGCAAAAAAGACCAAAGGCGCAACCGAAATGGCAGCCGAGCCAAAGAAGGGAACATTCATGGCCGACAATAAACAGGACAACCGTCCTCTGTCACCGTTCATGATCGGGCAATATTACCGACCGCAGTGGACCTCTATGTCGTCAATCTTTACGCGGATCACCGGGCTCTCGCTGCTGGTTGCGTCGCTGATGATCGTTTGGTGGTTTGTTGCCGCCGCATCTGGCCCCGAAGCATTTGCAACTGCAAATGGATTTATCACCAGCTGGTTCGGTGATTTGATCTTGTTCTTCTCAACTTGGGCGATGTTCTACCACATGCTGTTTGGTATTCGTCACCTGATTTGGGATTCTGGTCGTATGCTTGAGGTTGATCAATCCGAAATGTACGCCCAAGCGGCGCTGGTTGGGTCCGTTTTGCTGACGATTTTTGTCGTCATCGTACTGTAAGGGAGACGGATCATGCGATTTATCACTGACCGTAAACGCGCTGCTGGTCTGGGGTCTGCTAAAACAGGCACTGAACATCACTGGCATATGATGGTCACCTCTGTGGCGCTTGTGCCGCTGGTGCTTATGTTCATCTTGTCTTTCGGCGCGATCCTTGGTTCGCCTTATTCCGAAGTGATTGCCTATTACCAACGCCCGTTCCCGGCGATGATTGCGATCTTAACCATGCTGGTTGGGTTCAATCACTTTGCACATGGCGCCCGTTCCACCATCGAAGATTATACCGGCGGTTTGACCCGCAAAGCTTTGATCATTGGCGTGAACTGCCTGTCTTATTCTGCTGCTGCCTTTGCGATCTTCGCAATTGTGCGCATCGCCCTTTAATTTAGCGGAGCAACAAAACAATGGCTGCATACGAATATGAAACCCACACCTATGACGCGATCGTCGTGGGCGCTGGTGGTGCTGGTCTGCGCGCGACGCTAGGTCTGGCAGAGCAAGGGCTGCGGACAGCCTGTATTTCAAAGGTGTTTCCAACCCGTTCGCATACAGTTGCGGCGCAGGGTGGCATTGCGGCATCGCTGGGCAACATGGGCCCTGATAGCTGGCAGTGGCACATGTATGACACCGTCAAAGGGTCTGACTGGTTGGGCGATACCGATGCAATGGAATACCTCGCGCGTGAAGCTCCCAAAGCGGTTTACGAGCTAGAACACTATGGTGTGCCGTTTAGCCGGACCGAAGAAGGTAAGATTTACCAGCGTCCATTTGGTGGTCACACCACAGAATTTGGCGAAGGCCCGCCCGTACAACGGACCTGCGCCGCCGCTGACCGGACCGGTCACGCAATCCTACACACGCTTTATGGTCAGTCGCTGAAGCAGCAGGCTGAATTCTATATCGAATATTTCGCGCTTGATCTGATCATGTCCGAAGATGGCGTCTGCCAAGGCGTGATCGCATGGAAGCTTGACGATGGCACCATGCATGTCTTCAACGCCAAAACCGTTGTTCTGGCGACTGGCGGCTATGGCCGTGCATATTTCTCGGCCACATCTGCACACACCTGTACGGGTGATGGCGGTGGTATGGTCGCCCGTCAGGGTCTGCCGCTGCAAGATATGGAGTTTGTACAGTTCCACCCGACCGGTATTTACGGCGCGGGTTGCCTGATCACCGAAGGTGCGCGCGGCGAAGGTGGGTATCTCACCAACTCTGAAGGCGAACGGTTCATGGAGCGCTACGCCCCGAATTACAAAGACCTTGCCCCACGAGATTACGTCAGCCGCTGTATGACGATGGAAATCCGTGAGGGGCGCGGTGTGGGCGCGGGCGGTGATCACATTCACCTCAACCTCAACCACCTCCCATCCGAGGCTTTGGCTGAACGTCTGCCGGGTATTTCTGAATCGGCCAAGATTTTTGCCGGTGTTGACGTGACCAAAGAACCGATCCCTGTTCTGCCAACGGTTCACTATAACATGGGCGGTATCCCGACCAACTATTACGGTGAGGTGCTGAACCCCACTGCCAAAGATCCAAACGCTGTTGTGCCGGGCCTGATGGCTGTTGGTGAAGCTGGCTGTGCCTCTGTGCATGGTGCGAACCGCCTTGGCTCTAACTCGCTGATTGACCTTGTGGTCTTTGGCCGGGCGGCTGCGATCCGCGCTGGTGAGGTTGTTGACCGCAACGCGCCAAACCCAACATTGAACCAGCCATCAGTTGACGCATGTTTTGATCGGTTTGACGGGCTGCGCCACGCCAAAGGCAATATCGCAACGGCTGATCTGCGCCTCGAGATGCAAAAGGCGATGCAGGCAGACGCTGCCGTGTTCCGTACCGACAAAACACTGGCCGAAGGTGTTGATAAAATGACAGCGATTGCGGGTAAGATGGATGACCTCAAGGTCACCGATCGTAGCCTTGTCTGGAACTCTGACCTGATGGAAACGCTGGAACTGACCAACCTGATGCCAAACGCATTGGCAACGATTGTTGGCGCGGAAGCCCGCAAAGAAAGCCGCGGCGCGCACGCCCACGAAGATTACGCAACGCGTGACGATGAAAACTGGCGGGTGCACACGATCAGCCACGTCGACGGCAATAGCGTGAAGCTGAGCCATCGTCCTGTCATCACGACCCCACTGACAACCGAAAAACAGGGCGGCATTTCCGAAGCGAAAATCGCGCCCAAAGAAAGGACGTTCTAATGTGGAAATATGGATTGATTACTGCGGTAGCCTTTGGCCTGTCGGGATGTCTTGACGCGTCTGATAGCGTTGACCAAATCGCGCGCAGCAGTGCAAAAACTGTGGTGAATGGCGTCGTTGAAAGCAAGTTCCCTGGGGTCGATGCGACGCCGGTGACTGATTGTATTATTGACAACGCATCTAGCAGCGAAATCGTTGAAATCGCGCAGGCTGCCGTTGTTGGCACAACCTCTGCGACAACGGATCTGGTGGTTGAGATTGCCGGGCGTCCTGATACGATTTCATGCATTGCGGATGACACATTGGGTGTTGGCGATCTGTTGTCGGTGTTCGGCTGATGCGCGTGAGGCGGGGCAGTTTCCCAATTCTGGCCATGTGCCTTGTGGGTGCCTGCGCGGCAACGCCGCCCACGCCCGAGGAAGCAGCCCAGCGTTGCGAAGAACGTGCGCGTGCCGCCCAAGCCCCTACTGGTGGGGTCAGCGTTGGTGTGAATAGCGACACAGGTGTGTCGACCGGCATTAGTATTGGCCTATCCGCCGATCTGCTGCGCGGACGCGACCCACAAGAAGTATATGAAAGCTGCGTCATCGATTTGACCGGCGAAATGCCGATCCGCCCCGCGCGGCTTAGAAGTATATAACGTCATGACTGGGACCACGCGTGGAAATCAACCCCCATTTAACTCGACTGAGTATTGGAAAAAACGCTACCGTAAAGGAGGGACTTCAGGCGCGGGGTCCTATGGCCGGTTGGCGGAGTATAAGGCGTCGTACATAAACGAATTAGTGAAGACGAGACAGATAGATACCGTTGTAGAGTGGGGATGCGGCGACGGTAACCAAGCGTCTTATTTCAATTTTGATAGCTACGTGGGCCTCGATGTATCTCAAAGAGCAGTACGGAGTTGCAGACGCAAGTTTGCTCACAAGACCGGCTGGGAGTTCTGGAATGTCGATGACGTCAAAATCGATCGGTTCGATTTGTCGATGTCATTAGACGTTGTCTATCATCTAACAGAGGATGACGTCTTTAATGCGTATATGGAGAACCTGTTTAGTTGTTCGAATAAGTACGTTTTAATATATTCTTCTAACCGGAATGAGGTTTCAGCTGTTTCGCACGTAAGACATAGAAAATTCACTGACTGGGTTTCGAACAATGTGCCGGCTTGGGTTATGGTTGACGCGCCTGATAATCCGTTCGAATTCGGACCAGGCAAGTCTGCCCAGACAAACTCGTTTGCTAAGTTCTGGCTATTTGAGGATGTTGATCATGGGTAATTCTCTCATGGGGCTTCGGATATGGGGTATGTCAATAATACGGGGCCAACACTTTGGCAGCCCTTTCTTCGGTTGCCACAATAGCGCGTGTTTTTGATATGATCCGGGCACATATGGCGACATACCCTGTCCGGGCCGACGTTCTGCCTTTGGCCGTCGAGGACATCCTTTCACAGGTAGATCTCTTATTTTTAACGCTTAACGAGTACTCTGCTGTTCCTGAATGGATAGAATCGAGCCCTAAGATAGAAGCCTCTATACCTACAGAAGATTTCAAGGATGTTGGGAAGTTCGTACATAAACCGGGTGATGATGATGTTGTCTTCTTTGTCGACGACGATATCAAATACCCTGACGATTATGTTGAAAGGTCGATTTATCAGGCGCGTGCGATAGGCCTTAATGATAATGTTTTTGGATATCATGCTTCGACATATGATAAGGACCTAGAACAGGGTGCCAACTCAAGGAGAGCCTTTTCGTTTAAAAGGCGCAATTGGAGTGTTGAGTATGTTGATCAAATTGGGACTGGGACAATGATTGCGCTAGGCAAAAATGTCCCGCCATTAGCATATATGCGGGGCTCGCAACGTTTTGTGGATGTCCGATACGCAAAGTGGCTTTTTGAGAAGGCCGTGAACCTTGTCGTTCTTCCGCGCACGCCGCGATACCTTGACGAGAGGAATAGTAAGAACGCGGATGACACGGCGATTTACGAGACGTTTACCAAGAACAGTCCAAGAGCAGTGGTAGATGAAATTAGAACGTTTGCGGGGAAATCCCCGTTGATTGGCAAGAAAGTTGACAAGGCACAACCATGGTACAGCTAACACTCCCTAAGAATTCCCGCATGACGGTGGGAAAAACGTGGCCAAAGCCCGAAGGTGCGACCAATTTGCGCAAGGTGCAGATTTATCGGTGGAATCCCGATGATGGGAAGAACCCGCAGCTGGATACATATTTTGTTGATATGGATACTTGCGGCCCGATGGTTCTGGACGTTCTGATCAAGATCAAAAACGAAATTGATCCAACGCTCACGTTCCGCCGCTCATGCCGCGAAGGTATCTGTGGGTCATGTGCGATGATGATCGACGGGGTGAATACGCTGGCGTGTATCTACGGGCTGGATGAGATCAAGGGCGACGTAAAAATCTATCCTTTGCCGCATATGCCTGTGATCAAGGATTTGATCCCTGACCTGACCCATTTCTATGCGCAGCACGCCTCTATCATGCCATGGCTGGAAACAAAAACGAACCGCCCCGCCAAGGAATGGAAGCAGTCAATCGAAGACCGCAAGAAACTTGATGGCCTGTATGAATGTGTGATGTGCGCGTCTTGTTCAACATCGTGCCCGTCGTACTGGTGGAATAGCGACCGCTATCTTGGGCCAGCCGCGCTGTTGCACGCCTACCGCTGGATCATCGATAGCCGTGATGAGGCTACGGGCGAACGTCTGGACGATCTTGAAGATCCGTTCAAACTGTACCGCTGCCACACGATCATGAACTGTGCTAAGACTTGCCCAAAGGGGCTGAACCCGGCCAAGGCGATTGCACACATCAAAGGCATGATGGTTGAACGCGTTGTTTAAATTTTGTCGGTCATCTCGCCCGTGATGATCTGCACATAAACTCATAAAAAACCCTCGCAATTTTGCGGGGGTTTTTGTTTTGTTAAGGCCACCTACATGAATTGAAAAAAGAGATCATAAAATGCGGTCAACAGGAATGCGGTTTTTTGTTGTGGGGCTTCTTGCCCTACTTATGTTTATTCCATTGTTTTTTGCGGGCGAAATTGTCGATAGCCGCGCTAGATATGCGCGCGAAAGCCTGCGTAGCGTCAGTAGTGAATGGGGCGGGCCACAGACCATATCGGGCCCGCAGCTTGTCATTCCGGTTGAAGGACCCGTTGAGGTCGAAAAACAACGCGAGATAAGAGACGACGACGGTGAGGTTCGGATTGAAACCTACGCTGAAATCGAAATTCGTCGCCGTCAGTCGCTTGTGCTGTTGCCTGAAAACTTTGCAGTGGATTTTTCGACAGTGAGCGAAATCCGAAAACGGGGGCTTTTTGAGGTCCCGGTGTATCGTGCGAACAGCAAGATTTCTTTTGATTTCTCGGTTGAAGGGCTGGATGCTAGTGTCGGCGATCAAGATACGATTTTATGGCAACACGCGCGCCTTGAGGTCGGATTAACATCCAATCGCGCGCTGCGCGGTGCTGCGATATTGTCCGTCGATGGTCGCGACGTGCCCCTTCGCCCACGGCTGTCGTCATCTGGCGTGATGGCCACTGTCGGGGATCCGCAAGCGGCGCAAACTTATGAGCTTGTCCTTGAATTTAATGGCGCAAGGAGCCTCTATGTTGCACCTGTTGGATGGTCAAACACGATAACCATGTCGAGCGATTGGCCGCATCCAAGTTTTTCTGGTGCGTTCTTGCCTGACAGCTCCGAGCTTTCAGAAGCAGGTTTTCACGCGCAGTGGACAATCCCAGGGCTTGCACGCCCCCTTCCACAAGTTTCCCGTAGCGATCAAATTGATAACGCCTCACAGCGAAGCTTTGGCGTGCGTTTTTATCAGCCCAATGATTTCTATCAGCAAGCTTACCGCGCAGCGCGCTATGGGCTGTTGTTTATTTCTTTGACGTTTTTGACAGTTTTGTTGATCGAAAAGCGTCAGGCCCGCCCGGCGCACCCGGTGCAATACATTTTGATTGGTCTTGCGCAGTCGACATTCGTTTTGTTGATGGTGGCCTATGCTGAACAGATCGGCTTTGGCGCTGCATATATACTGTCGGCGGCAGTGACGACCGCGTTGATCACATTTTACGCGTTTGTGGGGCTAAAGCTGGGCAATCGGGCGTGGATTTTGGGCGCTTTGCTCGTGGTTCTATATGCGGTGCTCTATTTGATCCTGCGGAGTGCGGATTATGCACTTATGTTTGGCGCGACCCTTGCGTTTATGGCGATCGCTGCCACTATGATCGCGACGAAAGACGAAGAATGGTATGGGGCAGAAGGTAAGAAAACGCGATCTTGGTTGCGCGCCAAAACTGCAAAGCCCCTACCGCATACAAAGGTCCCCGATGAACCCACCTAAAGATGCCGATGCGCGCCGCGCGGTCCCGCCGGTCATATGCTATCCGACGGATACGTTGCCCGCTGCTGATATGGCGCTGTATCAAACCGCCCGCGACAGGTTGACACCTCTGTCGCGGGTGACCGTCGCGCCACGAGATGCAGCGGTAATCAAAGTGCCTGCCGGGCATTTTTTGCGCATTCATTCGGTCGATGGCCCGCAGGTTGGCGACTTGAACTTGTTTAACGCCAATGATCTGTCAGAGCGGTTCTATTCCGGTAAGACCCGTGCGTTGCACGGCACCCATGTGACCACCGGTGACCGCTTGTGGTCGTCGTTTCCGACCCTGCGCCCGATGGCGACGGTGACGCATGATACGTTAGATTGGTACGGAATGGATGCATTTGGCGGCTCTGTGCATGATGTAATCGGGACGCGTTGTGATCCTTACACCGGGAATTTACTGTCTGACGCGCAGTATCACCATTGTTGCCATTCTAACCTGACCCGCGCCTTGGCCGGGCATATGGGGCAGGGGTTAGACGCCGCTGAACCGCTGGTGCATGATGTGTTGAATGTATTCATGTGTACCGGGTTTACCCGCGATACCGGGCAGTATTTTATGAAAGCCAGCCCCGTGCGTCCGGGCGATTATATCGAACTATTTGCGGAAATCGATCTGCTTGCCGTGCTGAGCGCTTGCCCCGGCGGCGATTGCAGTGCTGAACATTCAAGCGATGCAGCTGCGTGCTATCCGCTTGATATGGAAGTGCTCCGCCCCCAAGACGGCACCCTTGACGGGTGGGTGCCGCCTGTTGTGAACGGGTATGACCGCAGTCACGGTGTTTAGGCAAAAGCCGCCTCAAGCGCGATTTCAACCATATCCCCAAAGGATTTTTCGCGGTCTTCGGCAGGGAGGGCTTCGTGGGTGATGAGGTGGTCACTGACCGTAAGAACCGCAAGCGCGCGTCGTCCGTGCCGGGCTGCAAGATTGTATAGCTCTGCCGCTTCCATTTCGACGCCTAGAATCCCGTGTCGCACCATCTGTTCATTCAGATCGGGGCGTTCGTCATAGAATACGTCAGATGAATAGATGCCGCCAACATGCGTAGGCACGTCCTTGGCTAAGGCCGCGCGATGGGCGGCGGCAAGCAATTCGTAGTCTGCGCAGGGGGCAAAGTTCAATTCTTTGAAGATGCCGCTAGATGGGGTTGAAAGCGTTGATGCCGTCATTGCCAAAATCACGTCGCGAATACCGACATTTTTTTGCATCCCGCCGCATGACCCGATGCGGATCAGCGTTTGCGCGTCATAATCTTTGATCAATTCATTGGCGTAGATCGACAGCGACGGCATGCCCATGCCCGACCCTTGAATTGTGACGGGGTGGCCGTTCCATGTGCCGGTAAAACCAAGCATGCCACGCACCTGATTAATGCAGCGCGCATCTGTTAGGAACGTTTCCGCCGCCCATTTCGCGCGATACGGATCGCCCGGCATTAATACGGTCGGGGCGATGTCACCTTTTTCAGCGCCGATGTGGATGGTCATATCTGGTCTCCTTTTGCTTTTACGCTCAGACTATGCCGAACAGGTACAAAGCGGGAGACCCGAAGTTAGATTTCAGTCCGCCTAAGATTTCTCGCGCGGGTCGACCAATTGAACAATATCACCCATGATCTTGTTCAATTCGAAATCTTTCGGCGTATATACTTTTGCGACGCCCATCTTTTGCAGCGCAATGGCATCCTCATCTGGAATAATCCCCCCCGCGATGACGGGAATGTGGGTAAGATTGGCGGCGGCAAGCTTTGTCATCACATCACGGACCAGTGGCACATGCGACCCTGATAGGATCGACAGGCCAATGACATGCGCCTCGTTCTCGCGCGCGGCTGCGACGATCTCATCGGGGGTTAGGCGAATACCTTCATAGCTAATATCCATGCCGCAATCACGCGCGCGGGTTGCGATTTGTTCGGCACCGTTGGAGTGCCCATCAAGACCGGGTTTGCCGACTAAAAACTTCATGCGGCGTCCCAGTGCGGAACTGACCAGATCGACCTGTTCGCGCAGATCATCAAGCCCTTCGGTCCGGTTTGATTGGTTTGCGCTGACCCCGGTTGGCGCCCGATATTGGCCAAAGACGCTCCGGATCACGTCAGCCCATTCGCCTGTTGTCACGCCAGCACGTGCACAGGCAATCGATGGGGGCATCATGTTGCTACCGTCTTTGGCGGCTGCACGCAGCGCGGCGAGGGCTGTGCCTACCGCCGCATTGTCGCGCGTGTCTTTCCATGCGCGCAGACGACTTAGTTGATCGGCCTCTGCTTCAGGGTCTGCAACCATAATCGCGTCATCCCCTGCGGTCAGCGGTGACGGTTCGCCCGCTTGCCATTTGTTCACCCCAACAACGGTTGTGCGCCCGTCTTCGATACTGGCGATCCGCGCGGCATTGCTTTCGACCAAACGCGATTTCATGTATCCGATTGCGCCAACGGCCCCGCCCATCCCATCGATCTGGGCCAGTTCAGCGCGCGCGCCTTCTTTCAGGGCGCTAACCTTGCGGTCAATGGCAGGGTTGCCATCGAAAAGATCATCGAATTCCAACAGATCAGTCTCATACGCCAGAATTTGTTGCATCCGCAGCGACCATTGCTGATCCCAGGGGCGCGGCAGGCCCAAAGCCTCGTTCCATGCCGGCAATTGCACCGCACGCGCGCGGGCGGTTTTCGATAGGGTCACGGCCAGCGTTTCAAGCAAAATCCGGTAGACATTGTTTTCAGGCTGCTGTTCGGTCAGGCCAAGCGAATTCACCTGTACCCCATAGCGGAACCGCCGGTATTTTGCGTCCTCGACCCCGTACCGGGTCGCGCAGATTTCATCCCATAGCTCGACAAAGGCGCGCATTTTGCACAGTTCGGTGACAAAGCGAATGCCTGCATTCACAAAAAACGAAATGCGGCCCACCATTGCGGGAAAATCAGCGGCGGGCACTTTGTCCTTGAGGTCATCCAAAACCGCTGTCGCGGTCGCCAATGCAAAGGCGAGATCTTCTTCGGGTGTCGCACCGGCTTCTTGTAGGTGGTAGGAACAGACGTTCATCGGGTTCCATTTGGGTAGGTGTTCGCGCGTATAGGCAGCGACATCGGTGATCATCCGTAAAGAAGGTTCAGGCGGGCAGATATAGGTGCCACGCGACAGGTATTCTTTGATAATGTCGTTCTGTACGGTGCCTTGTAGCGCGGAAATATCTGCGCCTTGCTCTTCGGCGACAGCGATATAAAGCGAGAGCAACCAAGGCGCGGTCGCGTTGATCGTCATCGAGGTGTTCATTTGATCAAGCGGAATGTCATTGAACAGTGCACGCATATCGCCCAGATGGCTGACAGGCACGCCGACTTTGCCAACTTCGCCTTTGGCGAGCACGTGATCGCTGTCATACCCCGTCTGGGTAGGTAGATCAAAAGCGACGGAAAGCCCGGTCTGCCCTTTGGCAAGGTTGCCCCGGTAAAGCGCATTGGATGCGGCCGCAGTTGAATGGCCTGCGTAGGTCCGGAATAGCCATGGGCGGTCTTTCTGCGCGTGTGACATGTCGGGTCCTTGTGAAACAATATTGCGTTTATGGGTTACTATCCGGTATTTTGTGTTGTTGTCAATTCGCTGCGTTGCGGCATGGCGGGATTTACGTTGGCGCGTTTCCCTGTCAGGTTCGCGTGATGACGCAAACTGTTTCAATGCCGCTGTGGGCTTTTGTCCTAATTGTCCTGTTTGCCGGGGTGACGTTTGCGTCGCATTTCTTATTTCCCTCGGTACGGTGGTTTTTTCGCAAGCGCGCCGAACGTGTGATTGCGCGGGTCAATGAGCGGCTTCAGCGTCCGATTGAACCGTTCAAGCTTGCCCGGCGGTACGATATGATCCAGCGGCTGATCTACGACCCTGAAGTGACTCGCGCGATCGTGGAATACGCCCGCAAAGAAAACGTCCCCGAGAACGTCGCCTTTGAAAAAGCCAAAGGCTATGCCCGTGAGATTGTTCCGTCCTTTTCGGCGACAGCTTATTTCAGCATCGGAATCCGGCTGGCCCGTTGGCTGTCAAAGTCGCTTTACCGCATTCGTCTGGGAACATTTGATCGTAAACAATTGGCCGAGATCGACCCCGATGCCGCCGTCGTCTTTGTTATTAACCATCGCAGCAATATGGATTACGTGTTGGTCACCTATCTTGCGGCCAATGCTGGCGCGCTATCTTACGCGGTCGGTGAATGGGCGCGGGTGTGGCCGCTTTCGCCGATCATCCGGGCGATGGGGGCCTATTTCATCCGGCGTAAATCGCGTGGCGCGCTTTATCGTCAAGTGCTTGCGCGCTATGTGCAAATGGCGACCCGGGGCGGGGTTAGTCAGGCGGTATTTCCTGAAGGAGGGCTGAGCCTTGATGGGCGGATGGCAGAGCCACGTGTTGGGCTGCTCAATTATATCATCGATGATTTTGACCCGGACGCGCGTGAAGTTATTTTTGTCCCTGTCGCCTTGAACTACGATCGTGTGCTTGAGGATACGTTTCTGATTGCCGCTGATCAGTCAGGGACACGGCGGTTTCGGCCACCTTTCATGCATGTACTACGTCGCGTCGGGCGACATGTTTGGTTGCGGATTACGCGCCAGTTTCGGACCTTTGGAACTGCCTCGGTCAGCTTTGGTGATCCTCTGAAGCTATCTGAGTATCACACAACGGCCCCTGCCGATGAAGTCACCATGGCCGTCGCCGAGGAACTAAAGAAGCGGATCATGAGTGCGATCCCGGTATTAGGTGTGCCATTGGTTGCGCATGCGTTAGCCTATGATAGCGTCGTCGATAAAGCCGCGCTTGAGGCGCAGATCGCGCAAAAACTAGCCCAGCTTAAACCCAAACGAATGCCTCTGCCACGACGCCCTGCGGATCAGATTGCGTCCGACGCGTTGGACCGGCTTGCCGCCCGCGGGGCTATCAACATTGCTGGCGACACCATTGAAATAACGGAAACTGGCCGGGCAATTCTTGCATATTACGCAAACACTATTGCACATCACTTTGACGCTGACGTTGCGGCCCCCTAGGGATTGATCAGAATCGATCGGGGCGTTTACCTTTGTCTTGTGGCCAGGTTGGGCCACAATTAACGAGGGAGTAAACGGTATGGCATTTCACTTTAAATCTTTGGCTCTGGCGGCGGTGGTCGTATTGGGCGCGTCTGGCTGTGTTGAAACAAGCACCGCATCCAGCGGAATGAACCGCAATGTGCTGATTGTGAATAACACGGGCTACACGATTTGGCGGTTCTACGGATCGCGCACCAGTACAAATTCATGGGAAGAAGACATTCTTGGATCATCTATTTTGGCGAACGGTAGCTCCATTAACATCGATTTCGACGATGGTACGGGATCTTGCATGTTTGATTTGAAAGCAGAATTCCGGGACGGCAGCAGCATTGTGCGTAACAACGTGAATGTTTGTTCTGTGTCAGCAGTGACTTTTCACTAAGTTACGCTGCGACGCGGCAGACATAAAATTACAAAAATAGCTACTATGGTGTTGTAAAGTTGCGTTGTGAATATTATCCATCACATAGGCCGCTGATTCTGCGGCGCAGAAAAATGTGACCTTATGTGATGGAGACCGACATGGCCCTAGATCTGAATGCCCCCGCAGCAGCCCCGCAAAAGGCGCTTTATGAAGTCGGTGAAATTCCACCGCTTGGGCATGTGCCCGACCAAATGTACGCGTGGACGATCCGCCGCGAGCGCCACGGCGAGCCTGATGAGGCATTTAAGGTTGAAACAGTCGATACGCCCAAACCGGATAGCCACGAGGTGCTTGTTCTCGTGATGGCGGCTGGTGTGAACTACAACGGCGTTTGGGCCGGTCTGGGTATTCCGATCAGCCCATTTGATGTCCATGGCGCGGATTTCCATATCGCCGGGTCCGACGCGTCCGGCATCGTTTGGGCGGTTGGCGACAAGGTCAAACGCTGGAAGGTCGGTGATGAGGTTGTTATCCACTGCAACCAGGACGACGGCGATGACGAACATTGCAACGGTGGCGATCCAATGTATTCAGAAAGCCAGCGGATTTGGGGCTATGAGACACCAGAAGGATCCTTTGCGCAATTTACCTGTGTGCAATCCCAACAACTGATGGCCCGCCCAAAGCACCAGACATGGGAGGAAAGCGCCTGCTATACGCTGACGCTTGCCACGGCGTATCGCATGTTGTTCGGGCACCACCCGCACGAGCTGAAACCTGGCCAAAACGTTTTGGTTTGGGGCGCGTCGGGCGGTTTGGGGTCTTATGCGATCCAGTTGATCAATACGGCAGGCGCGAATGCTATTGGTGTAATTAGTGATGAAACAAAGCGTGATTTTGTTATGTCACTGGGTGCAAAAGGGGTCATCAACCGGAATGATTTTAATTGCTGGGGGCAGATGCCAACCGTGAACACGCCCGAATATAAGACGTGGTTTAATGAAACGCGTAAATTCGGCAAAGCGATTTGGGACATCACTGGAAAAGGCAACAACGTCGATATGGTGTTCGAACACCCCGGCGAGGCCACGTTCCCCGTGTCCACATTTGTCTGTAAACGCGGTGGCATGGTTGTGATCTGTGCAGGGACAACCGGGTATAACCTGACCTTTGACGTGCGTTACATGTGGATGCACCAAAAGCGCCTTCAGGGCAGCCACTTTGCGAACCTCCAACAGGCGAGCGCCGCAAATAGGCTGATGATTGAGCGTCGCTTAGATCCGTGCATGTCCGAAGTGTTCACTTGGGCGGAATTGCCAGAAGCGCACGCAAAGATGCGTCGCAACGAACATAAGCCCGGCAATATGGCGGTATTGATCCAGGCCCCAAAGGTTGGGTTGCGGTCGCTTGATGACGCGATTGAACTAGATTGATTTCACACGCTTAGATGGATTTCATACTTGTGGAGCTGCAATGTACATGGTGCCTAATTATGCTGATCTAATGTGAAATCTGTCTAAACCCCCCATTATTGGGGGGTTTGCGCCTGTGGATAACTATTTAATAGTTATCGTGTTGTTCTTGCAGAGAGAAACAACATTGTAATTAGTTAAGGAACCGATAAATGGGCCAC
>CALLAF010000022.1 GCA_938002605.1 uncultured Paracoccaceae bacterium
TGGCGATCTTCGAATACATCAATGGCTTCTACAATCCACGACGACGCCACTCAGCATTGGGTTGGAAAAGCCCCGTCGCTTTTGAACGAAAGCTGGCTTAAACGAGCACTTGGGGAGGCACGAAACCGCCACAGCTCCATAAGTTAAGCGATATTCTTCATTTGCCATGGTTCTTCTTTACGGTTGTTGCCACCCTTTTAGTTGCCACAAGAGCGAAGCATTCACAACGTCAGGTAGAGAAAATTACCGGACGTGGACAAGTCATAAACGGAAGCACATCGGGCCGCTTGCGACCGGGAGCAATCACAGCGAGGTCAGCGATGCCGTAAGACTAAGAGCTTAACAAAGGGCCAGCATTAATCCCCCTCTCTCACGCCCCATTCTGCAACGCCCATGCGATCATCGCGCCGCGCGCCTTTGCCTGCTGCAGCTTACCTGACAAGGGCTGCGGCTTGCCACTCACCGGCTTATACCCCGGCATTTTCTTAGGATCGTGCTGCGCAATGGCGATGAGGTTTGCCAGCTCATAGTTGCGGATGCGCGCGGTTTCATGATCGCGAGCATCGCGCGCACGCACGCCTGAGATCACGCGCACAATCTCTGCAGGCGTGAGATCCCAAAACAGGGGGTAGTCCTGGCGCGCATCGATCCACGCGCCAAGAAGATGATCTATGTCGTCGGTCTGGTTTTCGGCTTGGGCTTGGCGGTTTTCACCGCGGTGCCGTTTCCCACTGTATCGGGTTCGGGTTGCGGGAACGCCAGGCTGACAGCTTCGGTAAAGGCGGCAAGCGCTGCGGGAAGCCCCACCGCATCCATCACATCACCCGCAGCTTCAACGGATATGTCTTTATCATGCGCAAGCGCCACCCAGATCACCGCGCGGGCTGTGCGGAAGTCATCTTGGTTGGCTTGGATCGCCGCGAGCCCCTCTTAGAATGAGTACCCCATCATATCTTTATAGGCGATCAAAGCATTGGTTGTGATCCGAAAGAGGTAATCCACACCGTCCACCGTCAGCCTCACGCCGCCGCGTTTACTGTTCATGGTGCCACCGTGCCTTTGACCCAAGCCACACCCCATCCAAATTGCAGCTTAACATCGGCCAAGACAGGATCCCAGCCGCCTGCCCCATCCGCCACCTCAAGCGCATCGATCGACACAACGGGTGCCACTGGGAACCACCATCGCTGCCAGTCGCCAGCAGCAATAGAAAATACCACCTCACGTTTACCCATCGGACGCGCGCAAGCCGTCTCAACCACGGCCTGCGCTGTTTGCAAACAGGCGTCCAACACCGCATCATCCGTCGCATGCGCAGGTAAATGCTTGGCAGCACGCGATACCCAAACCCCAAATTATCCGCTCGCCGCGCAACTCGGCATGGATCTCACAGCTATGACCCGACACTTCCAATGCTGCGTGGCCGAAAGCATCGACAGGCTCGCAGGCAATGACGTCGAAACAGAAATTCGCAAAGCCGTGGTCACGCATGGAGGCACATTGATCGAACCCACGTCGCATTGGGGGCCACTTGAAGTCCAACTCTCATTGATTGGCGTCAGCGCATCAGGGGCCACCATCGGCGACGCCGGGCGCCAGTGGGTCAAAGCAGTCAACCGCATGACGAAGGCTGCGGCCTAATCATGAATGTTGCAAACCGCCCTGCCCGCGCCACCACTCACACGACGAACCCATTCCAGCGCCTGGGCTGGGCCCGCAGCATTCTAGATGACATCGAAATCCACTCGGACGCCCGCATCCGGCGTGCGTGCAAAACGATCCTGACGCACAGCGGCGATCACGCAGAACGCCAGCTTGCCACGGATCTGCTCGCGATCATCGTGGCATGTGAGGCGGCAAGCAAATGACGATGCAGCAGCGTGATCCGTGTACAGCGCCCCTAACTACACGAACGCCGCCTGCCATCGGCCACAACAGCCAACACACCGGTGAACCATCTGAGCCATTCGGCTTGCGCGCAGCATGGCTGCATTTTGCAAACATGCGCGAACTGCGGCGCCTGGCCCAGCTCCACGGGCGAATCAACCGCCGGAAACAAAGTCTCGATGAATTGGTGACAGAATGCCAACGCATCATGAACCGCTGCATCCGGCGCATGCGACGCCAGCAAGGAAAGAATTAGATGATAACGTCACGCACCACAGTTAAATCAATTGAGCGAGCTGTATCGGGAGTCCGCGCGACAGGCATAGAAGTCGGTCGCGTCATTGTCCACGCAGGCGGCATTGTGGAAATTGTTGCAGCTGACAGCCTTGGAGGCGTAACGTCTACCAAACCGGAGACAATAACGTGCGACGACGTATTCAGCAAAAGGGCCCAACAATCGTGAGATTAGAGGGCATCAAAAAAGTTAGATCCGCAGGCGGCAAGACGTATCTTTATGTCCGTCGGGCAGATGGACCCGATATCCGCCTGCCCGATCTACCAGCAAACGACCCAGAGTTTCTAAGAGCTTACACAGACGCACGCGAAACACCCAAACGGACAGGCGGCATGTTCAGGGCTGGAAGCATCGGCGCAGTGTTCACGGCAGCAATTGCGTGTGAAGACATGCACACGATAAGTTCTGCCTACAGGGCCATGATCCGCCGACACGCTGACGATATACGCGAAAACTATGGTACAGCCCCCATACGCGGGCTTGAACGTCGCCACGTTCAACAAGACGTCGACAACGCAAGCGCACCCGATCATCGGCGCAAGGTGTGGCGATGGACAGTAAAGTGGGCGATCCGCAACGGCTTTATTGAACACGATCCGACCGAGCGCGTCAGCTTGCCTCGCAAGGCACCAACAGAGGGGCATCCAGCATGGACCGCTAATGATGTAAATAAATTTCGCACTCATTGGACAATAGGATCACGCCAAAGGCTTGTCATGGAAATTCTGCAATGGACGGGCGCAAGGATAAGTGATGCCGTCTTGCTAGGACCTCAGCATATCGGCAGTGACGGCATTATTGCATACTCACAGCAAAAAACAGGAAGCATGGCTTATTGTCCTTGGTTCTGCAGCCTGCCTGCTTATGCCGACGATATGGAAAACGACCGCGTACCAATGCATTGCGCACTTGACGCAAGGTTCGCCAAGCACCTGACGTTCCTAGCAACAGAACATGGCACAACAAGATCAGCAAAATCAATCGGAGGTGTTGTCAGAGAAGCGGCCCACGACGCGGGGATGCTAAAGAGTGCCCACGGTCTCCGGAAATACCGCGCAACAATGCTCGCACACGCTGGCGCGACACCCCACCAGATAGGCGCGTGGACAGGTCACGAATCCCTGAAAGAAATAGAGCACTACACTAAGCCTATGGAGCGCCGCGCAGCCGTGATGGGAACACCCAGTGAACAAAAAACTGGAAAAACAATCGAACTTTTGCCAAAAATGACAAAAAATCATTTTAAATCAATTAGTTAACTTTCGGATGGCGGACAGACAGGGATTCGAACCCTGGAGACGGTCTCCCGCCTACACACTTTCCAGGCGTGCGCCTTCGACCACTCGGCCACCTGTCCGTGCTGCGCGGTTTAGCCCTATCCGACGTCCCTTTGCAAGGGGCAATAGATATGTTTTTGCGGGTGTTTACGGCGTGGACGTCATCGCTTTATGATACCGTAGACTAACCGGACCAAAATCGCCCCATGCCACACGAATTCCCCCCACAAAACGACAGCATAAAACGCGATTCAAATCGTCTACAAACTGGCGCATTGATCATCATTGCCTTTGCGGTGGTTTTATTTTTGCTGGTCCAAGCCCGGTTTATGCTGATCACGCTCGCGACCGCGATTATTCTGTTCAGTCTGACAAGCGACGTCATCAGCTTTATCGCGCGCCAAAGGATTGGACCATTTCGTATTCCCAATGCGCTGGCGAGCCTTGTTGCAATGATCTTGATCGCTGCGGCGCTCTTGATTTTGACGTCGATCCTATTGGCTGAAATCAACACAGTCTTGGTCACCACCCTATCCTACACCGAACGTGCGCCATCGGCCATTGCATCACTGTTTGCGTGGATGGGGGAAGACAGTGAAATGGCTGTGTTCAATGCGCTACGTTCGGTCAATGTGTCCAGCTATTTGCGTTCTGCCGCCGGCCAAGCCAGCGGCATCATGCAGGCCACGGTTTTGGTGATCCTTTTTGTTGGCTTTTTGTTTGCCGAACGGATTTGGTTTCACACCAAACTCGTCAATTTCGTCGGCAACGAGGCGCAAGCCGCGCGGATCGGCAAAATCATCGCGTCGATCATTCACCGTGTGAACTACTACCTGTTGGTAAAGACATTGATCAGCGCAATTACCGGGGCTTTGGTGTTTTTGCTGGCCAAAGCCTTTGGGCTCGAACTTGCGACATCCATTGGCATTTTGACGTTCGTGTTAAATTTCATCCCAAACATTGGCTCTATCGTGGCCACGTTCCTGATTGCGCTTATCACCCATGTGCAAATCGGCGAAGCCCCAATAACCTTGGCGATTTTTGTGATTTCGACAGTGATCCAATTTGTAAATGGCAGTATCATTGATCCGATGTTGATGGGGCGCGCGCTGCGTTTGTCATCCTTCGGGATCATCCTATCACTTGCCTTCTGGGGCGCTGTCTGGGGGGTGCCGGGCATGTTCCTATCCGTGCCGATTATGGTGATGATGCTGGTGGTGTGCAGCTACGTGCCTGGCTTGCGCCCGCTTGCGATTTTGCTGTCACGTGAAGGGCTACCAGAAACCGAGCAAATGCTTGACCAACCGATTGAGCGGGATCTATTTGGCCAAGACCGGCGCTAATTGTTGCTACGCACCTCTGGTTTGCCGGGGACCAGCTGGCGTGCGTAATAGGTCACATCTTCGGTAAAATACTGGTAACTATCAGCATTATCGAGCGCGCGCCGCACGTCAGTGCGCGCCATCTCGGCGCAAGCACTGCGCGAATAACAGTGATCATCGGTATCGGCGACCCTGATAAAGTGAGACAACTCATGCACGATTGTCCCTTCACGTGTGCCATTGTCACTGCGCCGGGCGCCCGGCTCTAGGGCGGTGAGCGGTGGCAATGAGAAAAACGGCGGGCAGAGGTGCATCAAGAAATGCTCGTTTGGATAGACCCATGCATAGGTGCCCCCGCCACAGCCGTCGAAACCATTCGGGTCGCAATGCGCAATGACATTACCGCTGCGGATTGCACCAACAATTAATTTGAGATTGGCGCGGACCGTTTCTGCATTTTCGGTACTGAATTCGCCGAACCAGCGTTCATATTCAGGCGTATCGCCAACGGCCGTTGCGGCACGCAAGGTTAACTCTTTGGCGTTGCGAAACGCGCTATCAACGATGTGCAATTGTTCTTTGTTGCAGCCATCAAAGTTGTCAGCCACAGCGGGATTTGCGAAACAAGTGATAATAATCAAAAGGCTAAAACGCAGCATCCGCTACTCCAAATGCAGGTAGACCCGCCGGTTTTGGCGACCCTTTTTTTCAATCTTGCCAATCCGCACAGGTCCAATTTCGCGCGTATTGGCCACATGGGTACCCCCGCATGGTTGCAGATCAGCGCATTCATTGCCAACCCCAATCCGCACGAGCCGGATTTTTCCGTTACCGCGTGGCGGCTGTACAGACATGGTTTTGACCAATTCTGGCTGCGCGTCCAACTCGCTTTGGCTGATCCATTCGCTGCTGACATCCATGTCGCAAGCGATCAATCGGTTCAAATCAACTTCCAACCCGATCTTATCGGCAGGGGCATCAGGCATATCGAAATCTAAACGCCCCTTATCGGCAGCGATCGCGCCACCTGACACGGGTAGAGGAATAACCACCGACAACAGATGCAACGCCGTGTGCATCCGCATCAAGCGATGGCGACGGTCCCAATTGATATCTTGGGTGACGACCTCCCCTTTTTTAGGCATCTTTGCGGGCTCAGCAGGGATCAAAACAACGGTATCATTTGGTCCTTTGACCGCCGTGGCGATATCAATCGCCCCATCTTCCCAAGTTAACGTGCCGCTATCGCCGGGTTGGCCACCCGAGGTGGGATAGAACACCGTTTGGTCAAGAACGATCCCCCCTTCAGAGGTCACCGCAACCACCCTGCCCTTTGCCGCGCGCAAATACGCGTCATCGCGAAATAGCAGGTCAGTCATGTCTTATCTCCATGCAGGGCTTCGGGGTTGCGCAGCCAAATGTCGCGCTGAGCAAAGGGAATTTCAATCCCGGTTTCGGCAAATTTGCGGGCAATTTCGATGTTCATTTCTGACTTGGTGGCCAGCACATAGTTCACATCCCGCAAGATTGCACGGATCTCAAAATCGATTGAATCGGCACCAAAACCGGTAAATAGAACCGTTGGTGGCGGTGTCATGACGACCAGCGGATGCGCCTCTGCAATGTCGCGCAGGATCTTCATCACCTGATCGATATCCGTGCCATAGGCGACACCAACAGGGACAATGACCCGTCCAACAAGGTTCCCACGTGTCCAGTTCGTGACTTGCCCGCTGACTAGATCTGCATTGGGTACAATCACATCAGTCCGGTCGAATGTCTCAATTCGTGTCGAGCGCACAGAGATCGCGCGCACATAGCCCATATGCCCCCCCACTTCGATCCAATCGCCTTCACTTACGGGGCGTTCAATTAGCAAGATAATTCCGGAGACAAAGTTAGAGACAATATTTTGCAGGCCAAAACCAATCCCCACAGATAAGGCACCGGCGACAATTGCAAGGCTTGATAAATCAAGCCCCGCGCTCGTAATTGCGACAATGGCGGCCAAAATGATCCCGACATAGCCAAACCCTGCGACAATCGCGTTTTGCCCGCCCAGATCAAGTCGGGTACGCGGCAACACCGTTTTGCGCAGCGTCCCTTGGATCGTACGGGTCAGCAGATACCCCAGCCCAAACACAATCGCGAATGTTAAAAAGTCGGTGGGTGAAATCCGGGTATCACCGACAGAAAACCCTTCGCGGAACCGCGCCCATACCTCGATCAGGTCATCCACACGCGCGCCCCAAATCAGGGCGACCACGGGCAACGCCCCGATATAAAGCAGCAAGTTAATCGCCACAGGTATCAAGGCCATTGTGCCGGTTTTGGGGGCGTCCTCTGCTTCGTTTGGAGCACTCAATTCATGAACAAGGCGCTGCAAAATCAAGAGCATGCCGATGACGCTTAACGTATATAGCCACGACAACATCAGGTCACCTCCCGCGCCGAACCCAAACGCAAGCATCAAAGGGGCGACGGCGGCAACGGCGAAGGAAAGTTTGCCGACGATTGCGCGCACGCGCCCAGCCGACAACGGAAGATCGGTGGTTTCAACTGGCTTAGATCCAATCGCCTGTCCCAAACGCCAGAGCAAGACACCCAAAATGAAAATGACAGGCAGTGTAATTGCGGAAACGACGGCTAAGTCTTCGTCGATGGCCCCTATCGCGGCATCTAACAATGATCCAAAAGCCAAGACCCAACCAATCGCCAACCCATAGCGCCGCAACCGCGCACGGATTTCCATGCTATAGCCCAAGTACCCGGTGTCTTGTCCCGCAGGAAACAATTGCCGACTGATCCACCACGCAAAAACCACGGCAAACCCCGCGGTTGGTAATTTGCTCACCACGGCACCGCCAACAAGCCCGAACACCCCTAAGGTCTGCAAGCCAACCGTGAGCATGAATAGGCCCAAAACAGGTAGGATAATCTGCACGAGTGACAGCAAGAACAGCCAAAGCGGCATCAGGCGCGCATGTGTCTGCGCCAAATTCGCACGCCATTTCGTCACTTGGCGACGCCCTGCCCCCAGCAATGCGATTGCAACAATCAAAAAGAACGACGCGCGAGGGATATTCGAGAAGAGCGTACCGGCTGCAATTTGGGCCGCAAACCCGGCCTGTGTTTCCACAGCGATGGTCACGCCAATATTCCAAACCGCCGCAACAGCCGGGCCGAAATACTGCGGCTTCAGCGGGCTTTCCCCCCGTTCGGTCAACGCATCGGTTTGTTGCTGCAAAACAATCGCGTCGAATTCACTGATAAGCCCATTTGCACGTGCATAGCTTTCTTCGGCCAATAGACCTGGGGCTGCCAATTCCTGTCGCTGCGCATCCAATTCTGCGCGGCGCTCAACAATCGCATCTGCTTCGTCACCGGTTTCTGGCACAGGGCCAAGCGCCGCAATCTGCGCATCGACGGTTTTCAATCGCCCAGCGTTGATGTTCGTATCCGCCAAAAAGCGGTCTCGCCAAATAACAAGCTCTGCGCGTAGTCGTTGAATAGCGAAACGGGACGCGTCTTCACGCCCGGCCATGCTTTCCGCGCGGGTGGCCACTTGTTCCCATGTCTGTGTCTCTGTCTCGGTCGCATCTTGCGCCGCTCCGGCCAATGGCCAAAAGCACGCAAGGCACAACATCAGAACAAAGCGGCGGATCATGCGGTTTCAAATACCGCCGGTAGATCAACACTTGCCTCTAGCCATTCAGGCACAGGCAGGTTCCTTTCGCGCAAGAACGTCGGATTATACAATTTTGACTGATACCGCGTGCCATAGTCGCACAAGACCGTCACAATCGTGTGCCCCGGCCCCATTTCGCGCGCCATCTGCATTGCGCCTGCGATATTCACCCCGGTTGAGCCGCCCATGCACAGACCTTCGTTTTGCAAAAGGTCAAACACAATTGGCAACGCCTCTGCATCTGGAATGCGGCACGTGAAATCCGGTGTGAACCCTTCAAGGTTTGCGGTGATCCGGCCCTGGCCGATCCCTTCGGTGATCGAATTTCCGGGATTTTCTTCGCCAGTGTAAAGCTTGAACAACCCCGCCCCTTCGGGATCGGCAAGACCCACTTTGACCCCTTTGGGCTGCAATGCCATGCCAACGCCCGCAACTGTCCCACCAGAGCCGGCTGCACAAATGAATCCATCGACATTCCCGCCGGTTTGGTCCCAAATTTCGGGGCCGGTTGTTTCAATATGCGATTGGCGGTTGGCCACGTTGTCAAATTGGTTGGCCCAGATGGCCCCGCCCGGAAGCGTCGCCTTGAGCTTCTCCGCGAGGCGCCCAGAATAACGTACGTAGTTGTTTGGGTTTTTATACGGAACGGCAGGTACTTCGACCAATTGCGCTCCCGCAAGCCGCAGCATGTCTTTCTTTTCTTGGCTTTGCGTTTCAGGGATCACGATGACGGTCTTAAACCCCATCGACGCCCCGACAAGCGCAAGCCCAATCCCAGTGTTCCCAGCGGTCCCTTCGACAATCGTGCCGCCCGGTTTCAGATCACCGCGTGCGATCGCATCCTTGATCATGAACAATGCCGCACGATCCTTGACCGATTGCCCGGGGTTTAGAAATTCAGCCTTGCCTAAAATGGTACATCCCGTCGCCTCAGATGCGGCGCGCAGCTTAATAAGTGGCGTATTCCCAACAGCATGGGCAAGGTCATTTCGGATGGTCATGGTGGCGCCTTTCATTACGTCTACCCTGTGTAGAACCGCGCTCGCATGAACTCAAGCCATCGCGCGCAACCGATCACGATGGCGTGCAAGCCAATTGAGCATCAAAACCAACGGTCCCACCTGAACTTCACCACTATCAGCGAGCGCTAAAGCCGCGTCAAACATCATGGGATGCAGGCGAATATCTTCGCCCTCTTCGGCGAGACCACCCAAATAGGATGCGGTTTGTGGCAAATCACATAGCCCAATGTAAGTGTAGAAATAATCGGTTGTGGACCCGGGCGAGGCATAAAACGCGCTGATGGGTTCGAGATGATCAAGCGTGACCGCCGCCTCTTCAAAGGCTTCTCGGTGTGCGGCCTGCTCCGGCGTTTCGCGCGCATCCACGATACCAGCTACAGGTTCAAGCATCCAAGGGTTTGGATCATCGCGCATCAGTGGCCCCATGCGGACTTGCTCGACCAAGATAACCTTGTCGCGCACCGGATCGTAAGGCAGCACAAAGGCTGCATCGACCGCGATAAAAACCTCGCGGCTCATCGGATCAGACCGGGAGCCATCGAACCGTTTATGATGCACATCAATGTCTTGCATCCTAAAAAAACCGCCCCGCGGTGGACGTTTTGCAAGAACCGTTATGTCATCGGATTGCGGAACATGGCGCAACGTTGCTGGCGTCGGCCCTGTGCGATGTTTGGCCCAAGCCCGTGTTTCAATCATGGGCCACATACGCCGTAGTGCATCCGGCGTTGGCAGTGGATCGTGCGAAAACACCTCTGCCGCGGCCAGCAACGCGGGCGCAAGGTGATCTGCCTCCCAGCTGGCAAGCGACCAAGCAAGTTTATCCGCGACTAAACCATCTGGCGGCATATAGCATGTCACTGGGGTTTGGCCACCTGTGGTCGTGACCAGAACCGTTTCGGTAAAATACCCAAATGCGCGCTCATATAAATCTAACCGCGCAACTTGCGCAGCATCGACCCCACGGTAGATAACACCATCAACATGTTGACCACCGGCTGGCGCGATGAAAGGCACAACATCCCCGGCGACGCCAAAGCGGGCATAGCCATCAAGCTTTGCTACCTCAGCTACACAGGGTTTGCCGCCCGCAATTGCACAAAACAGCGGCTCCGACATCAACGTTCCGTAAACAAAGATATCCACGGATTAGGGGTACCGCTGCGCGACGTACTCGGTCGCCCACGCGCACAGAACCCCGCCAATCAGCACCGTTGCAATCATCTTGATATCAACGAAGTAGAGCGCGAATTCAAAGGCTTCAAGGAAAGACGCCATGATAGCCTCCATCGGGCCATCATAGACCATACGCATGGCTTGCGCCATCATCTGGAAAAAGCCCATGATATACAGAATGCAGAACGAAAACAAAAACGCCATGGTCAACCCTTGACCCGTCGCCGCGTTATAACCTGTCCCCGCATGGGTGCCGCAGATTGTCCAGCCAAAGAAAAGTCCCAAGCCAGCGCAAACCGGAATCAAATAGCCAGGCGCATTGGATTCCGGGAAATACGGCACCGAAATACCAGCGACATACCAGCCATAAAGGGCAAAAAATACGGCACCAGCGAGCCGTCCAGCAGTTGGCATCAGAGTTCTTCCTTGTCTTTTCACACCTCATCGCGATCACACGCGACGAGGTTAGTTTCACCAGCATTTTCTGCGATCACATCGCACCATGCAAGGGCACAACAAAAACGAAGATTTTCACGCGGAAAATTCCCGGCCATCTGCCAGTGATCTTATTTAGATATTCGCAAAGCACCGTCAGGAAAAAATTATTTCATTAATAATATCAATATATTAAAAAACACCTTAATGTAAAAGTTAAACAATCACCCTGCATCACTAGTGTTGCCCGTTTGCCTCCGATTACGACGTGTCGCGCGCTTGGTATGCCGCGAGCGCGCGCGCACGACCAACTGAAACATCTACAATCGGTGATGGGTACATATCCGTTGGTTGCATTCCCCATCGCTTGGGGATCATGTCAAAATAGGACAACGAAGTCGCGCTTGGCGCTAAATTACCTTCGGCGATCCAACGCGTGGCATAGTGACCTTCGGGGTCAAATTTCTTAAGCTGGGTCAACGGATTAAATATCCGAAAATAGGGCGATGCATCCGGCCCTGAACCCGCCGCCCACTGCCAACCCATCGCGTTGCTACAAGGGTCCCAATCGATCAGACAGTCTGCAAACCAATCCAGACCGATTTTCCAATGGGTCAAAAGATGTTTGGTTAAATAAGATGCAACGATCATCCGGCCTCGATTATGCATCACGCCAGTGACATACATTTCACGCATGGCGGCGTCGACAAAGGGCACACCCGTGCAGCCCTGCTTCCACGCAGTTGTCTCAGTGGTTTCATCCGTATTCCAAGGGAATTTATCCCACGCGGGTTTCCAGTTATCTGTCAATATATGCGGCGTGTGGTGGGCAAGATGATAAGCAAATTCGCGCCACACAAGTTCACGCAAAAAAACTTCGGCATCTGGTTTTCCATCATGCAACGCGCCCCACCCCGCATGCCAACATTGGCGGGGGCTGATTTCACCGTAAGTCAAGTTTTCCGAAAGCCCCGAGCTGCCGTTTGCCCCTGGCCGATCACGATTTGTCGCATAGGTCAAAAGTTTTTCTGCAACAAACTGGTTCAACCGGTTGTGCGCCGCGTCTTCGCCGACAACACAATGATCGGCCAGAATTTGCGCCCCGCGCTGCATCGCGGCAGCCAAATCCCATGACCGCAGGTTATCCGTCTCTGGCCAACGTTCTGGTGGCCGTAACTTAACAGGCGGCGACAATGGGGTGCCAACATCCTGAGTTCGGACATTATTCCACATCGGTGTGAAAACTTTGTAGAACCCGCCCGTTTTGGTGGTGACAGTCCACGGCTCGAACAACAGATGACCTGTAAAGCTCTGGGCGTCGACACCGGCATCCTTCAGCCCGGCCTTAACTGCCGTATCCCGGTCTTTATGCGATGGATCATAAAGCCGCGACCAGTAAACGGATGTTGCCCCGGTCTGGGCGATCAGGTCTTTGAGAACGGTAATTACATCGCCATGCCGCAGGGTTAAACGGCTTTGAACGCCGCGCAATGATTGGGCAAACTGATCGATAGCCAGCCCAAGCCGAAGCTTTGCAGCGGCGCCAAGGCAATCAACCAAATGGTCACGGATAAACACCGGGATAATCGGTCGCCCCGTTGATACGGCTGCCGTCAGCGCGGCGTGATCTGACAAACGCAAATCACGCCGAAACCAGACAATAATGGGGGAATTGTCGCGCGACATTGTAGCCACGCTAGGCGTTTACATCCACGACAACCCGTCCTTTGATTTTGCCATTTAGAATATCGCGCCCCAAGGCTGGCAAATCTGACAGCACCGCCGGAACGATCATCGCTTCAAGTTTTTCCATCGGAAGATCCTTTGCAATGCGTTCCCACGCGCGCAAACGGTTTTCATAGGGCTGCATCACGCTGTCGATCCCCAATAGGTTCACACCGCGCAGCAAAAACGGGATGACCGTGGCCGGCAAATCCGCCCCACCAGCAAGCCCCACAGCCGCAACCGAGGCACCGTATTTCATCTGCCCCAAAACACGCGCAAGCATCGCGCTGCCGACCGCATCAATACACCCGCCCCAAGTTTCAGCCTCAAGCGGACGTTTTGTTGTCTCGTTGATATCTTCACGTGCGACGATCTGGGTCGCGCCCAAAGAGGTCAGGTAATCTGCCGTTTCGGGGCGCCCTGTCACCGCAGCGACCTCGTGCCCTAATTGCGCAAGAATAGCAGTCGCAACAGACCCGACACCGCCCGCTGCCCCGGTGACCAAAACAGGGCCATCTTTGATCCTATGATCTTCAAGCGCCATAACAGCCAGCATCGCAGTAAAACCCGCAGTCCCCACGGCCATTGCATGACGGGTATCGATGCCATTGGGCAGTGGCACCAGCCAATCCGCCTTGACCCGTGCTTTTTGGGAATAACCGCCCCAATGTGCTTCGCCCACACGCCAGCCCGTCAATACAACCTTATCCCCGGGGGCATACCGCGGATCGTCTGAACTTGCGACGGTCCCTGCAAAATCGATACCGGGAATATGCGGGTAGTTGCGCACCAGACCGCCACCTGGGCCGATACATAGCCCATCTTTATAGTTAACCGTCGAATATTCGATATCGACGATCACATCACCCGCAGGCAATCGTGCGATATCAATTTGTTGAATAGCTGCAGAGGTTTTCCCATCCGCATCTTTTTCGACCATCAAAGCGTTGAACATCTGTGCCTCCCGGATTGCGTTCACCTGACTGGATCAGTTTTACGGCATAAAGGGAAGGTCTGTATCATCAGGTTTTTCACCTGCGGCTGTCAGCATTGCGTGGATTTGACCACGGTGATGGGTTTGGTGATTAAAAAAGTGCATCACGCAAACCCCCATAGGTTTTGAAAGGTCACGCTGCATCGCCCCTGAAAACCAATGCAATTCTCCGGTTAGATCATCGGGTTCAAGAGCATCTGCCCAAGCCGAAATACGGTCATCAATGCGCGTACGTGCGCGCGCCCATGCCTGCACATCATCGGTAAACTGCGTACTCTGCTGGATCGTCAAATCTGTACCCTGCCCGCCATCAAAGCGGCTCATCCAAAGCGTATCCCCCCAAAGCAAATGGTTTAGCGTGCCCATGATGGAGCCAAAAAACGCACCCCGGTCAAGCGTCAACGCCTCTGATGACATTGCAGCTACGATCCGACGCTGCCCTTCGTTTTGCCAACGGTTATACGCGGCCATTGTCTGACAGTAATCTACAGTAATCATGGGTGCGGCCCCTTGGTTTGAAATACTTACGCGACTGTGCCGTTGTTTTTCGCACGATGCGAGTCAGTTCTAACCAAATCTACAGACTGCCGCACCTCTGCGATTTTTCTTTGTTAGCGTTCTCGTTTGAAACGTAGGGTGGATCTTGATCCACCCCTGCGACGGTTTAGCCTTTGTCATCCCACAAAATTAAGCGTAGAAACCGCCGCATGTTCCTGCGTGCGCTTATCAGTGTTACTCTTGCGCTTGCTCTGGCCTTGGTGGGTTTTGGGCACCAATCTGTTGCGCCCAGCGATAACGCACAAGCCACAGCCTATGTGCTTGCGGGTGGCTCATGGGCCGATATTTGCGGAGATTCAGGCGATCCGCGTGATGGCGGCACCTATTGTCAGGCCTGTGTTATTTCACAGACTTGCGCCTTGAATGCGCCTGCGCAAATGGTGATTGCCGCTGGGCAGGCAATGCCGCTTGATGTTGTCGCGCCACAAACACTTAACCGTCTTTCAACAGTTTATTGGGCACATGGTGCACGCGCACCGCCGCTGGCATAGCTTACCCCACCTCCCAATTCCCCAATACTTGCCTAAAGGTAACACCCTAAGGCACTGATGAAAGACATAAAAATGAAACTGAACACACTGATCACCGCTGCCGTTTTTTCTCTGACCGCTTCTGTTGGTTTAGCCGAATCTGAAATTCACGTGATGGATACCACCGTGTTTGAAACCGCCCCGACTGCGATGGCGGGCGGCGGGTTTATGCAGATCATGAACCATGGCGACACCGATGATATGCTGATTGATGTGCGCGCCGATTATCCGCGCGTAGAAATTCACACAACCGAGTTCGAAGATGGGGTCGCAAAGATGATCCATATCGAAGGCGTCCCCGTTCCCGCAGGCGGCATGGCGACGCTTGAACCCGGCGGGTTTCACATCATGTTCATGGGCCTACAAGGCACACCGTTTGTATTGGATGAAATGATCCCCGCGACATTGGTGTTTGAACACGCCGGTGAGGTTGAGGTCATGTTCAAAGTTGTTGCCCGCGGCGAACATAGCACCATGAACCACTAAATCCATGCGCGTCTTGCTTCAGGCAAGGCGCCGTTCTCAAAGGAAAACAAGATGAATACTGTGATTATCGGAACGACAACACTCGCTGTTGCAGCTGGGTTCGGTTTTTTTACTTGGTTCGGTGGAAATGAAACGTGTGGTGATACCGCAGTGGCCGGCGCGGACATTGGTGGCCCGTTTGAACTGGTCTCAGAAACCGGTGAAACGGTGACAGACATCGATATCATCACCAAGCCAACTTTGGTCTATTTCGGCTACACATTCTGTCCCGATGTCTGCCCGCTTGATAGTGCACGCAACGCATCAGCGGCATATTTACTCGAAGATCAGGGCTATGACATCGGCACCGTCTTTATCACCGTCGACCCGGCCCGCGACACCCCGCAAATCGTGGGCGATTTTGCGGATAACTTCCGCGACGATATGATTGGGCTGACAGGCACGGCCGAACAGGTTGATGCAGCTTCAAAAGCCTACCGGACCTATTACCGCAAGCAAGAAGGCGACCCAGAATACTATCTGGTCGATCATTCGACCCAGACCTATCTGATGTTCCCCGAAACAGGGTTTGCGACCTTCTTTAAGCGCGACCATACGGCCGAACAGATCGCAGAAACCACTGCCTGCTTTATTGATCAACTAAGTTAGTAAAATCCCCTGCGCCATTTGATCTAGCGCAATAAAATCGGTGCAGGGGTTTGCCATAACCGCGCTATGGAAAATATTGCACGCTTACGCGAACGTGGGCTTTTCGACGCCCGCGTGCCCCGCTACACCAGCTACCCCCCTGCCACCGCGTTTCACGCACAGGTCGATGCTGATTTTCAGCGCGACTGTTTGGGGAAACTTGATCCAGATATCCCGGTATCTGTCTATGTGCATATCCCCTTTTGCGAACGCCTGTGCTGGTTCTGCGCCTGCCGCACCCAAGGCACAAGCACCATCGCGCCAGTCGAAACCTATCTCAGCTACCTAAAGGCTGAACTTGCGCTGCTGCGCGACAGCCTGCCTGACGGCCTGCGTATGGGTGAATTACATTGGGGCGGCGGTACACCAACGATCCTGCCACCAGACATGATCCGCACGCTTGCAACGGCCATTTTTGACGTATTCCCACCAGCTGATAACCTGCGGTTTTCAGTCGAGATTGACCCCACCTTGGTTGATGATGCTAAAATCGCGGCCCTTGCGGATATGGGCATGACCCGCGCCAGCATCGGCATCCAAGATTTTTCAGCGGATGTACAGGCCGCGATTGGGCGCGAACAAAGCTTTGAAACCACCCGCGTTTGTGTAGACGCACTGCGGGGCGCAGGGATTGGGTCGCTGAACGCGGATCTCGTTTACGGGTTACCCTTCCAAACCGCTGATAAACTTGCCGATACAATCGAAAAGGTCCGCGCGCTTAACCCCGACCGGATCGCGCTTTTTGGTTATGCGCATGTGCCTAACTTTGCCAAACGGCAAAAACTGATCCCCGCGTCCGCCCTGCCCGCCGAAGAAACCCGCTATTACCTTGCCCAACAGGCCGCACGAGCCTTTGCGGACATGGGGTATACAGCCATCGGGATCGATCATTTTGGCAAGGCCAATGACAGCCTGACCCACGCCCATAATACGGGGCATTTGCGGCGCAATTTTCAAGGCTATACCGATGATACCTGCCCCACGCTGATTGGCATTGGCGCTTCCTCTATTTCGCAATTCGCGCAGGGCTATGTCCAAAATGCCGCCGCAACCGTTGCTTATACGCAGCGGATCGAATCCGGCGCTCTTGCCGGGCACCGCGGCTATGCGATGACCCCCGAGGATCAAACCCGCGCCGCCGCGATCAATATGCTCATGTGCAATTTTGCGATTGATATCCCGCGCCTCAACGCCCGCCCAGGAGGCGCAGCACTGGCCCCGATACACGCCGCCATATTAGCGGGCTTTGCAGGTCATGTTGTCCAAGATGGCAACCACCTGCGGATTACACAAGAAGGCCGCCCGCTTACCCGGATCATCGCGCAGCGCTACGATGGGTTTAGCGATATCACTGCCCAATATTCACAAGCGTCGTAACAGGTTAGAATCTGTAGCCCACCGAGGCAGCAAAGCTCAGATCATCGGTGCCACCGGTAATCGCAACATCCGTCAAAAGACCCGTTTCGAATGCATAGGTCAATTTTGCCCCCACCAGCGGATCATCCCCTTGCGTTTGGCGTAGAAGCCCCGTCAGCGGGCTTTGTTGCACAAATCGGCTTCTAGGATTCACTGTATGAATCGAGTGTGCTAGCTGGCGTGGATGAGCAGTTGGACACCGACGACATATAAGACCACGAACTGGTCAGATTATAACACGGCCCTGAAGCATCGTGGGT
>CALLAF010000023.1 GCA_938002605.1 uncultured Paracoccaceae bacterium
AAAGTGAAATGTATTTACAAAAAACAACCTACGTTACGTAGGAAAAACGTCAACAAAAGAGATTGTATCACAGCGATTAAATATCAGGCACCAACCCATGATCCGCACATGAGTTCACACCCAATTTTACGCAGGCCAAATTGCCAAAACGTCCCGCTACGGCAGCCCCGTTAAACCACACAATTATGAGACGAAACCGGGCACCGGATGAGGAATCCTAATAGGTTCTATATATCCTGCTACTGGAAATCAGGGATCGGATTTACAGCTTCTGATGTGCGCCCCGCACATCAGCCATTCTCACCCCAAATTATGGCACCCTGTGCGCAGATCGGATTTGGGGTGAGTGTGATTGAGGTGGTGTCCCTTGATGCAATGGGGCCCTCATGGCGCCAAATCACGACCGCTGTCACAATACCTGCGTCTTTAGAGCGATATCGCAAGATAATTTAACATAACTACTATTATCGGATCTATAGATCACACGGGGGCACATTCTATACTGGGTTGCGACAAATCCCCTATCTTGCTGGAAAGCAAGGAGAATGAAGATGGCCCATACGGAGCTGGATTTGCGTGAGAGACGCGCAATCGAAGACATGTTGGACGCGAAAGTTCCTGTAAGCAAGATCGCAGCCGAGATTGGCAGACACCGGTCCACCGTGCATCGCGAGATTAAACGGAACAGATTTGTTGACGACGAGCTACCGCAACTGAATGGCTACTATGGTATGAGTGCGCAGAGGGCGGCGAAGCAACGCCGTGCGCGTCGGCGCAAACTGGTGCGGTATGAGGCTCTGAGAAAACACGTGGTCAATCAGCTGGAAGCTGGTTGGTCTCCAGAGCAGATTGCGGGTCGCTTGCTGTATGATGGCCAATCTTTGCGTGTCAGCCATGAAACGATCTACGCTTATGTTTACGGCCCAGATGGCCAGTCCGAAGCATTGGCGCGATATCTGCCACATCGTCGTAAAAAACGACAACCACGACGCAGCCGCACACCGCGTGGCCTTGTTTTTCCACCCGATCGGTCAATCCACAAACGACCGGATTACGTTAAGACGCGTGAGACTTTCGGTGAATGGGAAGGCGATCTGATGATCTTTGAACGTGCCCAGGGTAAGACGAACGTTGCTTCTCTGGTCGAACGTAAGACGCGCTTTGCCATTCTGTTTCGCAACAACTACCGTAGTACAACGCATCTGATGAACCGTTTGATGGGGATCATGGAGCCCCTGCCCCAGCCGGCTCGCAAATCGATCACGTTCGATCGTGGTATTGAATTTAGGAATTGGCGCAAGCTGAAGCCTGGGATCGGCACCGAAGCGTGGTTTTGCGATCCTCAGGCACCATGGCAGAAAAGGTCAGTTGAAATCTGAATAAGCGTGCACGGCGATATTTACCACGTGATGCACCTGTGGCCGCGCTCTCAAATCGCGATATGAAGGCTATTTGTGACCGCTTAAACAACACGCCTAGAAAGTGCCTTGGATGGAGAACACCAACTGAAGCCTTCAGGGAAGAACTGATGAAACTGAGATAGCGGAAACCGTCGCAACGACCCTTGAGATTCCACG
Source organism: uncultured Paracoccaceae bacterium (assembly GCA_938002605.1). GTDB lineage: Bacteria > Pseudomonadota > Alphaproteobacteria > Rhodobacterales > Rhodobacteraceae > Yoonia. The sequence continues at coordinate 1,578 of CALLAF010000023.1, forward strand.
GGCGCGCGCTACCTTCAACTGCGACTCTTGTTAGAAAACAGTAGCTTATCTAACAAGATGAATCGATATGGGAACCGTCTACACGCAACTGAGTATCACAGAACGACGCAGAATAGAACGCTGGAGACACGCCAAGGTCCCTGTCAAGGAGATGGCGCGTGTATTGAAGCGCTGTCGATCGACGATTTTCCGTGAACTGAAACGCAATCATTTCAGCGATGAGAGCATGCCCAAATGTGATGGCTATTACGGTGCTGCCGCACATTTGATGCAGGCTGATCGACGTGCGCAAGATCGTAAGTTGATCAAACATCCTGAGCTGTGCAAGCGTGTGATCGAACGGATCAAAGATGGGTGGACACCCGAGCAGATCGGCAATCGCATGATCCAAGAACGGGCAAAGCTGCGGGTTTGCCAAGAAACCATCTACCGGTACATCTATTCGAAAGAAGGTCAGCGTGATGATCTATGGTGGTACCTGCCCACCCACCGCGTCGCGCGCAGACCACGGCGTACGCGAAAGCGTCGAGAATCCAAATTTCACTGTGATGTCAGTATTTTGTTCCTTCCCGATGACGTCGCCAACCGTCGCGAGTTCGGGAATTGGGAAGGCGCTTTGATGCTGTTTAAACAGAAGCTTGGTCCAGGCCAACGTGACGTCGCTTGTCGAGCGTGTCAGCCGCTTCACAGTGATCTTGAAGACCCCCAACAAACCAGTAATGAGTAAGATCATCGAGGCGATGAAGGACTTGCCCAGTGTGGCGCGCCGATCAATCACCTTCGATCGCGGTAGCGCGTTTATGAACTGGCCACATCTTCAAGCTGAGATAGGCACCCAAACGTGGTTCTGCGATCCTTCTTCACCCTGGCAGAAAGGCACCGTCGAGAATACAAATCGTCGTGCCAGACGCTGGCTGCCACGCAAGCGCGACATCCGATTAATGACGGACCAGGACATGAAAAAGATCTGTGATCGCCTCAATAACACGCCACGTAAATGCCTCGGCTGGAAAACACCCGCTGAAGTGTTCAAAGAAAAAATGTTGGAAGAAACCCGATAAGGCCCCTACCCTGACACCAACAAGAGGCGCACTTCACGTATCGCTCACAGGCGTTGAATTAACGTGACAACACCCCGCGGCCACCTCTAACACAGCACGAAGGAGTGTTTGAATCTGGCGCAAATACTAATCTTGCCCCAAAGCGCGATCTGCCTCCTGGCGCGACAGCTTGCCCTGTTGCACCAACGACTCGGCTTGTTCACCGATTGAAACAAACCCTTCACGTGTTGCTGCTTGCTGCAATGACGGGCCGCGGGCACCTTGCCCGATCGCTTCTGCAATCGACGAGGAAACCGTTAGCATTTCTGAAACAGCCATGCGGCCGCGTTTACCACTGGTCCCACATAGGTCACACCCCGCACCTTTGCAGTCAGTACAGTTGCGCCGTACTAACCGTTGTGACAACACACCGCGCAGCGTAGCACCCACAAGATATGGGGCGACATTCAGGTCGATCAGACGATCAACCGCGCTGACGGCATCGTTCGTGTGGATCGTCGATAACACAAGCCTCCCAATAAGTGCCGCACGCACAGCAATTTCGGCGGTTTCCTCATCCCGAATTTCACCAACCATTACGACATTGGGATCTTGGCGCAGGATTGCCCGCAAAGCTGCCGCAAATGACATATCAATTGCGGGGTCAACCTGCACCTGGTTCACACCATCAAGCGAATATTCCACGGGGTCTTCTACTGTAACGATTTTACGGTCTTCGGTGTTGATTCCCCGCAAAGCGGTGTAGAGAGTTGTTGTCTTTCCGCTGCCTGTTGGCCCTGCAACCAAGAATATACCGTTCGGAAATGACATCAATTTTTCGATTTCAGCCACACGGTCGGTCGGGAATTGCAGTGCCTCCCAATCAAGCTGCATGCGCGCACGATCAAGCAACCTCAAAACGATGCTTTCGCCATATTGCGTTGGTAGCGTCGACATTCGAATATCGATATTTCGCCCCCGCACCACAATATCTGCACGCCCATCTTGTGGTCGACGCTTTTCAGAAATGTTTAAGTTGGCCATAATTTTGAGCCTGGATGCAACAGAGCTACAGATGTCTTCTGGTATGAACCGATCGACCCGCAGCAAGCCGTCAACCCTGTAACGAACACGTGCACCACCATCTTGAGCTTCGATATGTACATCAGACGCCCCCAACCCGACGGCTTTCCCAATGATATCATTCACCAGACTAATGACAGGCCCGTCATTTGCAAGCGATCTCAAGCGTTCCACATCACTGCTCGCGGCAACGTCGGCCACTGGATCTTGCGCGTTGGCAAACGTAAGCGCACCAGCAATCGTACTCGGCGACGCAATTGCGCCAACGACAGGTGACTCGAGCAAAAACGCTACACTCGCAAGCGTATCAGCCATATCCGGATTCGCGGTCGCGATCATGTATTGAGGCCCAACCATCGCAATGGGCACAACCAGGGCACGCTTCATAAATTCTGTCTCAAGCAGCCCAGAGCGGACCAGCTCATGGTCGATACGATCAATCGTCACATATGGGACGTTCAGAAAATCGGCGAGCGCTTTATAAACCTCCTCTTCCTCTAGAAGCCCCAGCTCAAGGATCACCCGTTCAACACTCGTCGTTGCTTCATCCGCGGCAAGCGCCACGCGACGGATGGTGCTATTTTGCAGCATACCGACACGTTCAAGATAGTTAAGAAATGCGGGGCTATTGAAAGCGTTAAAATCATCGGGCATCGTATCTGCAATATATATGTGTTACAGGAACGCATCCTACACTATAGGTTGTGAGTGTAACTATAAAAGTTATTGATAACCATCATCGCAACGGGCAATTCATGGCAAGCGGTATCCTCTCAAGCTACAGCAATATGTTACGCGAAGGCAGCCAAGACTTGACGCCTCAATGGTTCAAGACAGTTTTTCTTGGCATGCCAACGGCGAAACAACTCCGGTTCGACGGAAAACAATCTGCTCATACGCTTCCTAGGAATATTTTGGTAAATGGCGAACTTGGAGACAAGCCCAAGCATATGCTCACCGTTGATGCGGTATTGCCAACTGATTTGCTTTTGCGACGTAAGATTGACATACCCCCTGCTGCACGGTCATCACGCCTCATGGTCGCAAGGCTCGACCTCCAACGCCGTACGCCATTCAACCTATCTGACATCCATTGGGCGCTCGATGCAGACCAACCAGGCACTGACAACCAAGTCACCCAATGGGTTGCAAAGCGTGCAGACATCGCAAATTTTCGCGCGATTTTACGGTCACATGGGTACAATGTCCGTCGTTTCGTAATCGAGGGGCAAACCAAACAGACCACGATTGCGGATTTCTCAGTAGATATCGCACCACGCGCGCGGCTCTGGCGTCAACTGAACGCCGCATTATGTGTTCTCGCGATTGGGTTGGGGGGCGCCATCTGGCTCAAACCCGCATGGAACGCAGAAATTAAAACACGCTCAACCAACAGTTCGGTGAATGCTTTGCGCGCTCAGGCGTTAGATTTACGCACCGAAATTGAAGCGCTCAAACAGATTGATAACGAACGCACGACGTTTTTAAATGCGGTCTCACGGCACCCTAGGCTTGTTGACGCGTTGCGCCAGTTGACCGTGACCCTACCAGATACCGTATGGGTGTCTGATCTGATATTCACCGCTCCACAAATTACAGTTAACGGGCAAACTTCAGCATCTGCCGCCGAACTGGTCTTACAGCTTACACAAAGCAACCTGCCCTACATCCCTGCACTCACAGGCCCGATATCGCGTACCAACGATGGCCGCGAACAATTCGGGCTAGTCTTCACATCCAAACGTCAGCAACCGTGATGAATCACAGATTTCTTTCTCGCTCTGTCGCTCTTGCCACGTTAGCCGCTTTGGTTGCTTTGCTCTTCTTTGGAGTTCTGTCACCGCTCGCCAATTGGCGCAGCGCGAAACTGTCCGAACATGTACGGGCCGAATCTGAGCGCATCCGGCTGGAAGAAAGCATTACACGTCTTGAGGCCGAGCGGCGCGCATTCGTCAGCGAAGATCTAGCCGGCTTAATTTGGGAAGGTACACAAGAGGCCGAAGCAACAGCCAAGGTCCAATCAGCCGTCAACGATATGGCGCGCAACAATGGTATATTGATGCGATCAATTGCACCAACACGCGCCAACAACAGTGATTTCACCCATGCGATCACCTTTCGACTGGAATTCGAAGCCAGCCTTGATAAGCTCGTACCATTCCTCAAAACCGTTGAATTTTCTCAACCAGCATTGGTTGTGACACGCGCCAATCTACGCAGACTCGCGCGCCCCAATCCCAGCGGAACCCAACCCGATATCTTTGCGCAAATCGATATTGCGGCCCCTTTCTCATTAACAAGTGAGAGAGTCGAATGAACCTAGACAAGTTCTTGCCTGTATTTGGTGTCGTACTGTTGAGCGGGATGACAATTTTCCTTGGACAGTGGGCACTTACTTCCGCGCCCATTGTCGTTGCAACAGACACCTTGTCGGTGCCCGATCCCGAAATAGATAGCCACAACACCGGGGCGCGACGGCTGACATTTCCCTCGGCACGCCCCGAAATCTATTACAATGCAATTTTGGAAAGGCCGCTTTTTGCACCCACGCGCGCACCTCAGGACTCGGAACCTGAACTTGGGCAAACCTCCTCGGCAGTCACAACACAAATTACACCTGTTGCAACCAGCGCACCGGCAACGGACATTCGTCTTTCGGGGATTATCGGCTCAGAAAATAACAGATCCGCATTGCTGGGATCAGACGACTCAAACAAAGACTGGATGCAAGTCGACGACACAATCAACGGTTGGAGCATTACCGAAATCGGTGCCGACTGGGTGGAATTGTCGCTTGACCATCAAACATATCGCCTGGAGCTTTTCGAATGACACGTTACGCCAGATATAAACAAATTCTAAGTTCCCTTGCGGTTTTCATCTGCCTCACCTCAGCCTGTACAGACGATCCGAATAATTCTGGCCGCGGAAGTAGATTGCTCGCCAATCAGAACAACGCTGCGGGTACAGGCGGAAGCGCCATAGAACGGTTTCAACAGGCGTTAAACGGCCCCAACCCCGAACGTCGTGTACTAGGTACCGATGAATTTCTTGCTGAGACAAACAACGGAAATTTGGTTGAAACATCTAATGACGGAGCCTTCACACTTAATCTCGTGAATGTCCCTATCGCGCAGGCTGCCAACGCAGTCTTGGGCGAAGCGTTGCAACGCAACTACGCGGTGCAACCGGATGTATCAGGCACCGTAACCCTGCAAACAACGCGCCCCCTTTCAGAACGCGAATTACTTGAAACATTTCAGACAGTCCTCGAACTTAACGGTGCTGTGATGCAGACAAGCGATAGCTTGATCAGCATTGTTCCGGCAGCCGGCGCCACCCAGCGTATATCCAACGGGAACAACGTTCAACTTTTGGGCGCGCGCGTCGTAGCCGTACCTTTAGAATATATTGGGACCACCGAAATGGTCCGCCTGCTCGAACCGATCATCGGATCATCTGTGCGACTTCAAGCGATTCCCCAGCGTAACATTTTGCTAATCGCCGGCACACGCGACGAAATTAACGCCGCAATCGAGGCTGTAAACCTTTTCGACGTTGATGTTTTAAAAGGAAAATCCGTCGGATTATTCCGGCTACGCGCCGCCGAACCCGAAGCCGTTGTCGAAGAGCTCAACGTTATTTTTGAAACACGTGAAGGGGGCAGCCTTCAAAACGTGTTAACCTTCATCCCATCCACACGGCTCAGCGCGGTCTTGGTCGTCACTTCGCGTTCACAGTATCTACAAGAAGCCGAAACGTGGATCCGCGACCTTGACCGTACGGCTGGAGGAGCAACGCGGCGTCCCGTCGTCTACAATCTACAAAGCCGGAGCGCGGAAGACCTTGCACCGATCCTGACAGAGATGCTGCAGGAAGTTTCTGCAGAGGAAAGTTCCAATGTTCAAGGAACGGCGCGGATCGTCGCTGACGCCACGAAAAACGCGATTATTGTATGGGGCAATGATACCGAACAAGAAAGCCTTGCACGATTGATCAACTCACTCGACAGTACGCCAGTACAGGTCCTGCTCGAGGCGACAATCGCCGAGGTATCCTTAAACGATGAACTAAATTTTGGGCTTCGCTGGTTTTTTGAAAACGGGAACGCGACGTTCAGTGACGTCGAAACCGGAGGGGTCGCTTCCAACTTTCCTGGATTATCGCTTTTGTTTAATGGCGCATCCTCAGCCGCGGCAATTAACGCCCTGAACTCTATTACTGACGTCAATGTGGTTTCTTCACCTAGTCTGATGGTTCTCAATAACCAAGAAGCGACACTGCAAATCGGTGATGAAGTCCCAATCGCAACCCAACAAGTTGTCGATACGTCAGACGTCAGCGCGCCAATCGTAAACACCATTTCGTTTCGCGACACGGGCATTCTTTTGACCGTAAAACCAAGGGTATCAAGCGGCGGGCAAGTCATCTTGGAAATTGAACAAGAGGTCAGCAGCGTGTCAAATACAACGACCTCTGGCATTGATAGCCCAACAATTTCGCAACGGCGCATTGAAACATCCGTCATCGTAACCGACGGTCAAACCATCGCTTTGGGCGGGCTTATCCAGGAAGGCAACAACCAGACCAATACGCAAGTTCCCGGGGCTGGCGATGTTCCGGTGTTGGGCGCATTGTTTCGCAATAGATCCGACACGATATCAAAGACGGAATTGTTGATCCTCATAACGCCGCGGGTTATTCGCAACGGCCAAGAATCGCGTACCGTTACTGACGAACTGCGCCAACGGATCAGCGGTGCGGACGGGCTCATCTCGAATGGGATTGGCATTCCGTCGGATGGCCATAGAATTATCGATTAGGCATAAAAATGCCCAGCTTTTCTTATCGCGCGATCGATCAATCCGGCACACAACGTAAGGGCGAAGTTACCGCCGCAGACGAAATATCCGCATTAGACCAAATTGCGGGCCTTGGCTTGACGCCCGTAGCTGTAAACGAAGGCGGTACAAACGTGCCATGGTGGGCGCGCGACATTCACCTATTCGGGACACCAACTTTAAAGCCAAAAGAGGTTGAAGGTTTTTTTACCTCGCTTGCGGCAATGCTGAACGCCAAAACTCCCTTGCCGACGGCCCTACGGTTTTGCGCTGACCTGTCCAACGACAGGGCAATGACTGCCAAACTCAACGCAGCCGTCGCATCTGTCGAAGACGGCACTACACTGGCCGACGCGTTGGCCGACGATCAAGGTATGTTTCCCCAACAGCTGCTAACGATGATCCGTTTGGGTGAAGCATCCAACAGCCTCGCAAACGTCGTGACACGTGCTGCGCAAGCCTTGGAGTTAGAAAGCCAGCTACGTCGCGAAGTCCGTCAAGCAATGGTCTACCCGATCATATTGCTGATCATGTCCCTATTGGTCATGGCGCTTTTGGTATTTTATCTGGCCCCTACCCTGGCTCCGGTATTCGCCACCGCCAATGCGGACCCACCGCTGATCATCGCAACGATGATGCACGTACAGCAAGCCGCGATAAACGACTGGCCTGTCATAATAATCGGAGCAGGTCTGTTAATTGCAGCCCTGCTGTTTAGCGGCAAATTGATTAAAAACATGTGGCAAAAAATGTTACTCATCATGCCCGTCACAAAACGTTATTTTTCACGGCGCGAGACCCTACGGTTTTGTCAAACCCTACAGTTAATGCTGACAAGCGGGGGCCAACTCAATGATGCGATCAAAATCGCAGCGGAAACGGCCAACCAAAGCAATTGGCGCAACATGCTGTCAACGGCACATGAGCAGATCAAGGCTGGTCAAAGCATGTCCAATGCCTTGCTTGATAATGACCTTATCGACCCAATGGCGCGGACCATCCTCAAGACAGGCGAACAAAGCGACCAGTTGGTCGCCGTCCTTGGCCCTGCAATCACAACACTGCAATCACAAACGACGCAATCGCTTTCGCAAGCAGTTAAGCTTCTTACGCCATTGATGACGCTTCTTATTGGGGCCACAGTGGGTGCAATCATCCTGTCGACTGTCTCAGCGATTATGGAATTGAACAATGTCGTTTTCTAACGGGCCCAAACCGACGAGCGGATTTTCACTGCTCGAAGTGTTGATCGTTCTAAGCGTTATGGCATTAACGGTGACCGCCGTAACCAACGGCCGTGTTGGCACTTCTCCGGCGATGAAGCTTGAAGCACAAGCCAGCCATCTCCAGCAAACCATCGCAACCGCCAGAGCCGAGGCCATCCGCAACAACAAACAGGTCGCCGTCACGCTAGATCAAACTTTATGCGCGCAAAGCGATGACACCCTGACATTTCATCCAGACGGAACCGCGGGCGCCGTGAACATCTGTTTAAAACAAGATTCTTTGGAACTTGTGCTCAACCTAGACCCGTTAACTGGGCAACTTTTACGCGGTGACGGATCATGACCCGCCGCGCGGGCTATTCTTTGCTTGAAGTCCTCATTGCCTTTGTCATTCTGACATTGGTTCTCGCGGCACTTTTACCCGGACAAGCCCGCCTTCTTGATCGCGCAACCATACAAGAACAACAATTGTTGGCACATGATTATGCGTTATCTCAGCTCGCAAAGATTGGCACAGCTACGCCATTAACCGTTGGTGCGACCGAAAGCACCTACCGCAACTGGCAAATCACAACAGCAATTGTACCCGCTGCAAGCGCGGATAGCAGTGCCGGTTTCCTAACCGTCGAAATCCAAGTGCACGACAATCGCAGCCGTATACTCGCAACCGCCAATTCTGTGATGGCCAGCAAATGAACTGGCGAGATCGGCGCGGGCTCAGCATACTTGAGCTGTTAATCGCGCTCGCATTGCTTGCTGTGATCAGCGCGGCTTTAGCGACAACAACCAACTTTGGCGTTCAACTATTCAATCGAACCGAAGAACTCAGCAGCGACAGCGCAGAAATCGCCTTACGTGTTAGATTGCGACGCTGGATGGAAACGGCTGTCGGCCCAGAACTGATTGCCGGGTTTCCGGCTACATTTTCAGGCACCCATGACGGGATGCAGTTTTTAACCTTGGCCCCTGCCCCATTTGCACCAGAAAGCGCGGCACTAAGGGTCATTCTCACGACACAAACCGACAGCTTAAACTTGCAAGTTGATGAGATTGATGACAACGGCGCCGTCTTGACAAGCCACAGCAGGGTTCTCGCGACGGGTATCCGCAATGTCAGCTTTAGCTACTACAGTACCGACCCCGACACACCAGGGTGGCACGACACATGGGCTGCTGACACCGCTCTACCTGTCTTGGTGCGCATCACTGCCGATCAGGGCAGCACGCCATCTTGGCCGGAATTCATAGTCAGATTAGCATTCGCACAAACAGGTTAATGACCAAGATCTTGGTCTTCACCAGTTCCGCCTTCTTCACCGTCACGGCCCAAAGACTGAATACTGAAATCGGCGGCTGTTTCTGGTTCTGAATAGATGTAGTCACGCCCCCAAGGGTCAATAATACCATCAGTGTTTTCCAAATATGGCCCGGCCCAAGATGCCTCGCCAGCGGGGGCAGATAACAAAACAGCTAAGCCTTCGCTGTCCGTCGGATAGCGTCCAACATCAATGTAAAACAATTGCACTGTCTGCCGAAGTTGCGAAATCTGCAAAGATGCCGTTTCGGTTTTGGCGCGCCCAAGATAACCAATCAATCGCGGGCCAACGACACCGGCAATCAACGCGATAATTGAAAGCACGATCAGAATTTCAAGGATCGTAACCCCCGATTTAGGGGTCCATTTCATGTTTTTCACGTTCATCACAGTAGATCCTTAAACAGCCAAACTATCCACGCAGAGAGACAAAGGAACGGGCCAAAGGCAATACCTGTTTTCCCCAATTCGGCAATCTGTGCACGTCCGACAGCCGACATTATCAAAATAACTATAATACCAGTAATCGAAGCACTAAAGACGACGACGGTTGTGGCGTTTAGCCCTAGCCACAGCCCGATACCCAGCATTAGCTTCACGTCACCAAAGCCAAGGCCCTGCCAGCCTCTCCACTTCGCATAGATACCAGCGACAAGCCAAAACGCCACGGCCCACGCGACGCCACCAATAACGTGTTCTGCAAACACGGTCTGGCCCGAAAGATACGCAAATATTCCCCCCGACAACGCGAGGAACGCAGATGCGGTATCAGGTATTTCGAACCGCTCAACGTCGATTACGCTGATCCAGACCAACAATAATCCCAATATCAGTGCCATTGGCACTGGAACGGGCTGAAACCAGCTTCGCAGTGCCAGAAATCCAGTATAAGAGCTAAAATGGAGCGCCCATAAGGCCCCGTTATTGAAAGCGGGTAAAGTCATAGTAAGGGGATAAGTTGCGACACCCAATTGAGCAAGCAATGACAGACACGCGCAATCGCGGCTTTGCAATTATTGTGGTGCTCGCTGCGTTGCTGATTTTGACCGCACTTTTTGCAATATCGAGCGCGCGCAGCATGGCCCATATTCAAACGCAAAATGCTGAACAGTACCTAGCCGCAAACAACAGCCAACGCGTCACATTACTGCGGCTTGCCACAACGATAGTGCCGAGTGATGCGGTGACTGGCGCGATATCATTGCCCCCACCCTTTCACACACAAACATTACGCCTACAAGACGTCGGAGGTTTCATCGACCTCAACACAGCCTCACCAGAGATATTGGAAAAGCTGTTCCGGCATTTACGCTTTCCAAACGACGCGCAATCAAAATTTCGATCATGGCGACGCGAAGGGCAGCGCCTCATGCGGGTTGATGACCTCATTCGGATCACCAGTGCCGATCCAGCCTTGCGCGTAGAACTCGCACAAGTCGCAACAGTGTTCTCGGGAAGGCGCGGCATTGCAATAGAGCACGCACCGGCAAAAGTCTTAGAAATTGTCCGCGATGGGGGCAACGCAATCAACGAAAGTGACATATCTCCCGCTTCAAACATCAACTTTCGCGTCTATCTGCAAAATACTGACAACGAACAAATGATCGGCGTAGTCAGCATTTTCGGCGGTACCGGCCAATCTCGTATCTTAGAAGTCCGATAGTGCTGTACGTATCATAATTCCTCAAACGCATTCGGCATCAGGTCTTCCCAGAAAGCAAAGATGGCATCGGAATTTAATGCCGACATCCAGCCATGATTTTCAAAATCTAACCGGGCGGCGGCATCGTCAAGACGCGACATGAACAACCGCTTATCCGCATCGCGCTGGGTTGGAGTACGCGCGCTCACAACATCACGTAGGCGGGCGAGCCGTTTGGCCCTGTCAGATTTTGGCGCCCCCTGCCTTGCCCGTGCGTCTGCATAATCTTCTCGCAGCGCGGCCGTCAGATAGCTCACCGGGTTCTGTACATCTTTGCGCGCGCTAACATAATCGATTTTCTCGGCAACATGTGCAGCCCCATGTTCCTTTATCCATTGGCGCGCCAGACGGTCACTAACTCCCTGCTGCAATAGTTTTTCATAAATGGGTTCGTTGCGTACCCCTGCCCCATCGTCCAGATCAAGGATCGACAGCTGCGGATTCTTGGCGATCTTAAACCGAATTTCCGTCACCGCACGGCCCATTTTTCGGGTCTCAGCGGTTAAGATAATATTTGACGTTTTGTTCACCTCGGCGACGGCAGGTTTGATCACCTTGGCATTCAGATGCTTAAATACCTCGTAATAGGCGCTGTCATTGACCCCCATCAGACGACGAAACAATTCAAGCGGCCACCAGCCCGTGCTGCCAGTACGAATAAAGCGATAGCAATTTTCATAAAGCGCCAGCGCATGACCGCTCGTGAACCGTCGCTGAATATTCAAATTAATCAGCGCAAACACTTTTGGATCATGCAATTTTTCGGCTAAAGCCGCAGAATAAGCATATTCGCATACGCCGCCCTTTAGCTTGGCATAGGATAGTAGGCTAGACACGCCCCATTCCTGCTGCCCATTTTCGTCAAGCATATCCCATTCGGCAGATGTCTCGACCAAACCGCGCAGCGATTGTTTCAGTGTTTCCATATCATTCGAATTATAGCCGATCATCGTGCACAATGTGCGCGCATCAATCGCGTGCGATTGTTTGTGGATCAGCGTGTCATAGGCATTCAACAGCAGTACATTAGACAGCTTGCGTTGCAATAGTGTCAGCTTGCCACTCACGTGGATTGCGGCCACGTTCTTTTTCACTTCACCGCGGCGCAAGGCACCACTTAACGCCACTTGATCAGATGCCATTCTGCTCACCTTCTATCGAGGTTTACTTTAGTTTGCATTAAAAGGAACCTCAGGGCAAGATGATCTTGGGAACCTTAAGCAGTATAGAATTAGCCCTGTAAACGGGTCCCTTAAAGTAAGAGCGGGCTGGAAAGCGATGTTTAAGGTATCCAAATACGGGAAGAAGGCATAACAGAAATACGCCAATTAGACACTAATACGGGCGATACCGACTATGGGCACCTGAAATCCCGCGAATCGGCTCATTACATCCCGTATCTGGCTGCCTTAGCACCTGTAAACGGGCACCCCTCATACTGTAAAAGGGTCCACATTTGAATTAAGACGTTGATAAAAAACAATTTTTTCAGCACAAATATCTTAAAGCTCTTAAAGATTATAAACAGCTATATGTCGCCTTTATTTATAAAATACAGAATATTTACAGAAATAGAGCCTTAACGATTCGCAAATCACGTTTCATGTGCGATACACCTAAGCAAATCACCTTAAACAGCTTACATTGAGTTTCAAACATGTCATCTGCAAGCAAGCCCCCCCTGCCCCCGTATATGAACATCGATCCCGCCAAAGCAGCGGCTAAGTTATCTGACCCTATTGACACGACACGATTCGCAAAAGCCGCAACTTTCGCTGCGAAAGGGCGCGACGACCTGGCTAAACGTGGGCATGCCCCCGACGGTGAAAAACGCTTACGTCGGTTTTCTACTTGGGAAGTCTGTCGTTATCTGATCCCCGTTGCGACCTCTCATTTACGCCGCGTGCTCAAGGCTAATCCAGACTTACCCCAAGGACACGGCGAAGGTGGCTCAAAATGGTTTACGCTTGACGAAATTCTGATCTTGCGGAAATTCTTTGCCGCGGAAGGTGCGGCGGACCGCGAATACCTGCCCTACCGCCCCAAGGATCAACCTGCAAAGATTATTGGCGTCGCAAACTTTAAGGGCGGTGTTGGCAAAACATCAACCACAACACATTTGGCGATGTCTGCGGCCTTGGATGGCTACAAGGTCTTGGTGATTGATCTTGATAGCCAAGGGTCGCTGACATCCATCATGGGTGGTCAGGTCGATGACGAATGGCAAACCGCTTTCCCTTTGATGGCAAAAGATTATGCCATGAACGTCGAGGCGGAAAACAAGATCCGGGTGCGCAATGGGCAAGCACCCCTGCCTCTTGATGAAACACTAGCCGAGGCGCGCAATGTGAATGCCCGCGATCTGATTCAATCCACGCATTGGCCCAATATTGATCTACTCGGTTCGCAGCTTAATCTTTACTGGGCCGAGTTTCAGGTCCCTGTCTGGCGGATGCAACTGCGTAGCTGGGCGCTGTGGGATGCACTTAGCAACGCACTGTCTGGTGAAGGAATATTAGATGAATATGATATCATTCTCATCGATACGCCGCCCGCGCTTGGCTATTTAACGATCAATGCACTGGCGGCTGCCGATATTTTGTTGGTGCCGCTTGGCGCGTCGTTCCTTGAATTCGATAGCACTGGCCGGTTCTTTGATATGCTGTACAGCACATTTGCCTCGATTGAAGATGGTGAAAACACGGTGCGTCGTCGCGATGGGTTGCCGGAAATGAAATTCGAATGGGATGCTGTCCGCGCCATCGTGACTCGTTTTGATGCAAACCAACAAACCGATTTGGCAAATGTGATCCAAGCTTACTTTGGCGACTTCATGACCACCTACCGGCAAGAGGTCACCGCGATGGTTGGTCAAGCCGGTGAACATGTGAATGGCATTTACGAGGCCGACTACCGCGACTTTAACCGCGATACCTATATCCGCGGTCGCGAAACATTTGACCGAACATGGGCCGAAGTCAAAGAGGTCCTTTTGGGAACCTGGTGGCGCGACGCGCAGATGCAACAATCCGAGCAGGAGGATTAACCAATGGCTAAACGTCGTAAATTAACCGCGCCATCCGCCGAAGACCTGCAAGCTATTGACGCAGAGTTTCGCAGCGAAACTCCGGCGCGCACCACCCGGGCCTCCGCGCCGATCGCACAGGTTGCGGCAGATAGCGCACAATTTGGCCATGCCGAAAATGTTCAGTCGCGGTTGGATCGGCTTGATGCGGAACGCCTGCGCGAGGCCGAACAAAATGGCTTGATCGTTGCCGAAATTCCGACCGCGCAAATTACGACGGATGCGATGGTGCGCGACCGCACTGTGTTAAGCGAAGAGGAAATGCTTGAGCTGCGGTTGTCAATCGCAGCGAATGGCCTGCGGCTTCCGATCGAGGTCTACGCAGACGGGCAGGGTTATAGCCTGCTCTCCGGCTATCGCCGTCTGATGGCGATACGTGAACTGGCAGAACTGAACGGCGACGGCAAACACAGCACGATCAAGGCCTTTATTCGTCCCGCCACAGACACCGCATCTGCCTTTGCCGCAATGGTCGAAGAAAACGAAGTCCGTGCAAACCTGAGCCATTATGAACGTGGTCGCATTGCCGTGATTGCCGCGCAGCAGGGTGCGTTTAGCAGCACCGAAGAAGCTGTGAATGCGCTGTTTGCATCGGCGTCAAAATCCAAACGCTCAAAGGTGCGTTCTTTTGCCGAAGTGTTCGAAATGTTGGGCGATATGCTGGTAAATGCTGAGAGCCTAACGGAGCGTCGCGGGTTGCGCTTGGCGGGCGCATTGCGCCAAGGCGGCGAGCGTCGTCTGAGAGAGGCGCTGGACGCGGGGCAGGGCGTTTCGGTCGAAGATGAGTGGGGCGCCCTAGAACCCGTGATAGCACAGATCGAAGATGGGCCGCAGAAAAGCGTCAAACGTGGGCGCCCCAAAGCTGCGATTCCGACGGGTTGGGTTGGCAATGACACGTTGAAACTGTCGACGGGCGTAACCTTGCACAAAGAGCGCGATAGCCAAGGGTTTGTCATTCGTCTGTCTGGAAAACCGGTCGACGCCGAAATGATCGACGCCGCAATGGAGGAACTGCGAAACCTGTTTGAGCGTCGCTAGGGTTTCGCAGCGAAACTCTTGCGCGATGATGTGAATGGTATGATTTTTCCAATCAAAATATTTATTTATTTGATTGGAAAAAATGACTATAATCACGTCATGGCACAGATATGGCAATCCGGGCGTTGGCCCAACTTCGTTTATGATAGCGCCGCGGTAGAGCCGCACTTGGCGAATGCGATGCAAATTTTTGGCGAAGTACAGGGCGTTCAGGCTGGAATTGACCCCAATGATCTCGCCGAACTGCGCCGGATGCAGATCGTACAAGAGGCGCTCGCCTCTTTTGAAATCGAAGGGGTCAGTCTTAGTCAAGATGAGATTGAGGCCTCTGTTATCGCGTCAATAAGGCACCGAGAGGGCGCGGCGATTTCGCGTCGCTCTGACGCGATCGTGTCACTAATGATGGCGGCGCGGAATATGAAGACATCCGTAACCGAACAGCACTTGTGCGATTGGCATCGGCTCTTGTTTTATGGGATCGAGGTCGAAAACCTTGGTGCATGGCGCAGCTTTGATATCGAAATCGTGCGTTCAGCCTCTGCGGGGTCGCATGATGTGTTGTATAAGGCGCCACCGCCCGATTTAGTGCCCAGCTACATGCATGACTTCATCGCGTGGCTAACGGATGAGACAGCATTGCCCATACCAATCCGCGCGGCCATTGCTCATCTGTGGTTTGAATCCATTCACCCGTTTTCGGATGGGAATGGCCGTATTGGCCGCGCATTGATCGAAGCTGTTTTTGCCGTCTCAAATCCGTTGCCATTTTCGTTCTCGCGGCAGATCGAAAAAGAAAAGCGGGACTATTACGCTGCGCTACAGGCTGGGCGACAAGAGGGCAGGGGGGGTATTGACGCAACGCCGTTTGTGGTATGGTTTTTGCAATCGCTGACCCGTGCGGCAGAGGCGGGGCGGGCAGAGGCGATGTTTTTAGTCCGCCGCAACCGTTTCTTCGCGCGCTATGCCGCTGATTTGAATTCGCGTCAGCACAAGGCATTAACCGCACTCTTTTCGCAAGGCCCGGAACGTGTGGCGCTTGGCCTCAGCGCCAAGAGCTACCGCAAAATCACCAAAACCACGGCTCCCACAGCGACACGTGACTTAAGTTGGCTCGAGCAAGCTGGGATGTTAAAACGATCAGCAGCAGGCGGGCGTTCAACCAGCTATGAGCTGCTGTATTGAATTAGATGATCGGATTGTTCGGCCAGTGGTTCTGGGGTGAAAACTTCATTAACTGGGCGTGTCGGGGTATTGTAAACCCCTTCGGAGCCGTACTTACGTATCGTTCCTAGGGTGAACTCTCTTCAGAATTTTTGTTTCTTTAACTGTGCGTAATTGAAGTCATTTCGCCGTTATTGTTTTTGCTTTGGAGAGCTTGCGTATTTTCATTCAACTAATTGTTGATCGTCTTTTGGTTGTTGTTTATGGATATGTTAACGTTTTTGTCGGGAATTAATATTTTGCCTATTTCATTTGTGCGGTTTGCTTCTTTAGCTATGCTTTTGATGTCCTTTGTCGGTATGGCGCATGCTGATGTTGCGGTGCCAATCAGGGCGCAGATTGGTCATGCAGTTATCCTTGACCCGACGGATGGTTTTGCCGCGCAGGATGGCACACCTCTGCGGGCCGAATGGGTTTGGGACGACAGGCCGGCGATCAGCGTTGCGGAGTTCTCTGATACGACGGCGTTGCGTCCGGCTGTGACGGTGGATGTTGCGGGCACCTATGTCGCACGTTTGAACCTATTTGCGCTGGATGATCCTGCCGCGATTGATCCGCTTTATACCACCACTGTTGAGATAAGCACCGAGAACCTGACCCCTGTTGCACAGATTGTAGGGCGTAGTACGGCGGGTTTTGATGCGCCAATTATTCTTGATGGCAGCGATAGCTATGATGTTGACGGCGATGCGCTGACCTATCTGTGGAGCGTGGAAAACCAGCCGGCGACTGGGTCCGTTGTATTTGCGGATGCAACATCTCCTTTCACCGATGTAAGCTTTGATGGGTTTGGTGTTTATACGCTTTCATTGACCGTGCAAGACACCACGGGGCGTGTCTCATCGCCTGCGTTTTATGAGCTAGAACTGTCGGGCGATGATGCAGCCGTATTGGGGCTTGGCGATACATTGGGTACCTTCAACCTTGTCACAAACAGACTTGAGAACGGTCACACAGTGCAGGGCCGCAGCTATGTTGGCGATACGCTGACACAGGTCTCAGGCCAGTTTGCTACGAACCTGCCTAACGATGGTGCCGATTTTGCAGGCTTGTCCGTTAACGGCGATATCCGTAATTCCAACATCAATCTTGGCAATGGCGTCACTGCGCTGATTACCGGTGTGCGCATCCAGTCCAATGTGAACAACGGGACGTTGGTGGAAGGGGCTACAGATTTACCCGTATTTGACTTTGACCAGTTCAAAGCAGATTCTGCGTTTTTGGCCAGCCTGAGCGGCGATGCCCCCGACCTGTCCGATCAGAACCATAAACGCTTTGGCGGTGCGGCCAATGCCGATCTTTCCGAAGCTGCGTTCGGCGCAAATACCCGGATTGTCCACACCAGCCTGCAGGACCTGCAAACAGGCGGTTATTCTGTTGATGTCAGCGGGGTGGATACGGTCGTTATCAATGTGTCTGGCACAACCGGCCGTTTCCAGATGAACGCGCTTGGGGGCACAGCCTCTGCACCGAAGGTGATTTGGAACTTTTATGAGGCGACATCATTGGACGTCAATGCAGTGATTATGGGTCATGTCCTGGCGCCCTATGCTACGTTGAATGGCTTCAATGGTGGGTCAGAGGGCACCGTGATCGCGGATGCTGTGAAGCTGGCAAATGGCCCGTTGCGCCAGCGCAAATGGCCCGTTGCGCCAGCGCAATTGGGATGGTGATCTTCCATCTTCCAATGCTGCTGCAACCGACAGCCGCAATGTGGCCCCTGTCGCCACCTTGTTTTTTGACCAAATCCCTGGCGATACCCCTGTGACCATCAGCGCGCAGGGCAGCACCGATCTGGATGCGGATGCTTTGTCTGCCGGGTTTGATGTGATCTTTGGCGCTGCGGTTAGCGCGGCGGATGAACAGGCTGTATTGTCTTTGGATGCTGCTGGACAGGTAAGTGATATCCTTGTCGCAGCGAATGTGACGGATGGAACAAGCACAGCTGCGGATCAAATCCTTGTTGCGGCGGCGGGTGGATCTGTCCGGCCGATTGCAGTTATTAATGTAGGCGCACGCGACGCTGACGTGCTGCCGCTGGATGGCACGCAAAGCTATGATCTGAACGGCGATCTTCTGACCTATGAATGGTCCCTGCTGTCCGCGCCGCAAGGCAGTCTGGCGGCGCTCAATGCCACGACGCCAACAGCCTCACTTACTGTCGACGTGGCGGGGATTTACATCGCGCAGCTCGTTGTCAGCGATGAGCGGCAGTCTTCTGTACCGCAGACGGTTGTCATCAATACGGCCGCCGCTTTGCCCGTTGCCGATGCGGGGCCTGATTGGCTTGCCGATGTGACGGGGCTCGCGCTGTTGGATGGGGCATTGTCGACGGGAGCAGCCTTGGAGTTGGCATTGCCAAGTTGTTGGCGTTGTTCGATTGTCGTAGATCGTTCTCATGAACATTCCGTCTGATATGCCGCGCCTGAAAGGTTTTCGGTTTCCGCGAGAGGTCATCGCCTATGCAGTGTGGGCGTATCACCGCTTCGCCTTGAGCACCGCTGATGTTGAAGATCTGTTGGCTGAACGTGGCGTGATTGTCAGCCGAGAGGCTATTCGGCTGTGGGTGAATCAGTTTGGCCGTCATTTCGCAGATTGCATCAAGCGCGAAAGACCGGGCTGTGCTGACAAATGGCACCTCGACGAAGTCGTCATTATGATCAACGGAGAGAAGTTCTGGCTTTGGCGCGCCGTTGATGCGCGTGGTGATGTACTAGACATTCTCGTCCTGAAACACCGGAGCGCCAAGGCTGCAAAGCGCTTTCTACAACGCCTCATAGCGCGTTATGGCCAGCCACGTGTCATCGTGACGGACAAACTGCGCAGTTACATCAAGCCCATAAGGAATTTGGCTCCCGAAGCGGATCATCAAGCGCATAAGGGCCTGAACAATCGTGTCGAAGGATCGCACCGACCGACACGCAAAAGAGAGAAAATCTTTGGCCGGTTCAAATCAGCACGACAAGCCCAAAGGTTCTTATCTGCCCACGATCAAATCAACACCATCTTCCGCCCACGCCGCTACCGACTTTCCGCCAACTTATACCGCCAGGCCAGATCAGATGCTTTTGATCTGTGGAGAAGTTATGCTGATGAGATGACCGCGTAAGAGGGCGAACACCCCTTTTCTCAACCCGGCAAAATCAACTTGGCAATGCCCATCGGGGTCCCAGCCGAGAAGCCGTGATCAGGTGAAACCCCTCCGGCCGTCAGACTGTCAA
Organism: uncultured Paracoccaceae bacterium; assembly: GCA_938002605.1. Classification (GTDB taxonomy): domain Bacteria; phylum Pseudomonadota; class Alphaproteobacteria; order Rhodobacterales; family Rhodobacteraceae; genus Yoonia. The sequence goes on from CALLAF010000023.1 coordinate 21,350, forward strand.
TTGCGTCCATGGTGCTCTCTTTCCCCCTCGGATCTGTATACCTCCCCGGGTTCTGCTGCGCGTATCCGTAGATGGATGCCCCATCGACGAGCCCGAGCGGATCGGCTTGGATGTATCTTCCGAGTGTCGGATCATAGTCGCGCATCCAGTTTTGGTGGAGGGCGGTTTCGGATTGGAACCACTGGCCGGGGAAGCGCAGGTCGGAGTTGGCTCCGGTAGATGTCTGCACGCCGCCGAAGGGGAGGTAGGAGGCCTCCCAGACTTTGGTGCCGAGGCTATCGGTCGCAAACACAGGCCGTCCGATGTGGTCAGTGCGCACAAAGTACATCTGCCCCGCTTCAACCACGGCCACGACCATCCCATCGGCCCAGATATATTCGCGGATCAGCGTGCTGCTGATCAAGCTTCTATTGTGGTCGTGTTCAGCAAACCAAATTCCCATGATGTTAAGCACATCAATAGCCAACGAAGAAGGAGATGACGCAAACTAAGCTGAACTAAGTCTGATGTCAGAAAACTTCCCTTCAAAACCAGAAACTGACGAGCTCAAAATAATACTCTTTTTCTTCATATTAAGAACAAACCTAAAAACTCCATAGCCTATGAAGTCGATGCTCTTAAGTTGTTGCTCTGAGCTAAATTCTTCAATGTCAAGAACAAACCGGTTTGAGACAACGCTCTGGTTACTTACAACATACTCATGCACCTGAAGTTTTATGTGCAATTCACTATTCTTGCAAATGTAGAATTCTAATATTTCTGCGTCATGCAGATTGTTGTTGCTTTCAATAAAGTTGCAAACAGCATTTCCCCTAAGATTGACCAATCCACAAATCCTTTCAATACACGATATGAGGCAATTGAGGAAACGCACGTCCTCCACCGCCCCGAGCGCCTTGCGCGAGGCTTTTTAGTATTCCAAGCGCTCCAATTCCAGCAAGTCCGACAGCTGTGCCAGTGTTTCCGCCAGCGCATGTACAGTCTGTAACAGGGATCGGGAATAGTGGAGGTAAGTGATCGCCACCGCCAAAGCCACTGTTATTGGGCGGATATCTTTCCCTATCGCGCGTTCTAAGCGTCCCGGCCCTAGAATAATGCCAATGGCTCGCGCCTTGGTGACCGCCTGAAATCGCGTTTCCCGGATGAAACTCGAGCATTTCGTTTTCAGCGCACACACGAATATAGCTAAGCGGTGCCATCGGATGTTGATTTGGATTTGGTACCCAATAGTTATTCAATCCGGCTGGCGTGAAGGGAAGTGGTTCATATATCGTTTTGTTCTCCCCCCTCGGATCTATATACCTTTCCGGGTTCTGGAGTGCGTATCCATACACGCTCGCCCCATCGACGAGGCCGAGCGGGTCGGCTTGGATGTATCTTCCGAGCGTCGGGTCATAGTCGCGCATCCAGTTTTGGTGGAGGGCGGTTTCGGATTGGAACCATTGGCCGGGGAAGCGGAGTTCTGAGTTGGCTCCGGTGGATGTCTGCACACCGCCGAAGGGGAGGTATGAGGCTTCCCACACCACCGCGCCCAAATCGTCTGTCGCAAACACAGGCCGTCCGATGTGGTCGGTGCGCACAAAATACATCTGCCCCGCTTCAACGACGGCCACAACCATCCCATCGGCCCAGATATATTCACGGATCAGCGTGCTGGTGAGCGTGTTTTCCTAAAACTCAGAACTAATCGGCTTGAACCAATGGCGCGAAAAGCGCTCCTATCCCAATTGCCGCCAAGAGCACAACAAACGACAACAAGGCAAGATCAAGATCGAACGTAAAAAGGCAATATAGTGAAACTCCTGAAAATAGAGTTCCACCTACTAAAGACGAAGCAGACCAGTACCATTGAGTAACTCTATAAATGCGATCGCACTTAGTACACTTCGCGCTAGATCCTATTAGCAATTTTAGCCGCCCCTGTAGGCCAAAACAGTGTATACAAATGTTATTCTTATTCATCATCACTGACCTAATAATTCTTGGCAGTTACATGGCAAATCATCCAACGAAAATTCGCTTTGACCAGACAGCGCTAGTACTGCTGCGGTTGCAGGGTCCATGTTTCCTGACCTATTGATAGTGCTTACTACGTCACCATAGGCTGCAAGAAAGGCGAATGAAGCTGAAACAGACATCCTTTGGCCCGCGCCAGCCAAATTCCTAGTGGGCTTACCCCCACTAGCCAATAATGAAGCACTTCCACTGCCAAGCATCCGACCAAATATTCTAACTTGGTTTTCAGATCCATACTTATTCAAAAGCTCTAACAAACACTCATGATATTCAGGATTCGTTTGAATATAGTTGATCAGTTCAGCGATTTGAGAAGGTCCGTCTGAATTATAACATGCCCCAAATACGCAACGCCCAAGGCCTCTCCAGAAAGATCCGTATCCGCCCCCAAAATCTCCTAGTGTTCGAGGATCAATTCCAGCATCTCCGTATAACCCCATGAAGTCTGTATACCTCCCCGGGTTCTGCAGCGCGTATCCATAGACGCTGGCCCCATCGACGAGCCCGAGCGGATCGGCTTGGATGTACCGCCCTGTTGTCGGATCGTAGTCGCGCATCCAGTTTTGGTGGAGGGCGGTTTCGGATTGGAACCACTGGCCGGGGAAGCGGAGTTCTGCGTTGGCTCCGGTGGATGTCTGTACGCCGCCG
>CALLAF010000024.1 GCA_938002605.1 uncultured Paracoccaceae bacterium
GTGGCGATCTTTGAATACATCAACGGCTTCTACAATCCGCGTCGGCGGCACTCAGCATTGGGCTGGAAAAGCCCAGTCGCCTTCGAACGGAAAGTGGCCTAAACGAGCACTTGGAGCGGCACAAAAACGGGACAGGTCCAAGATGCTTTTGCCGACCAGCTCTGCGTGGGTTGCTGGAAGCGGCTCTCCCGCACGGCCAAAATACCCAAGCAGGATTTCAAACATCGGATCGGACCATTCAAAGTTGTTGCACCGAAATTGCGCATCGTCGCCCAGTTGATCGATCAACTCACAAGGTGGTTCATACCATGCAGTTGCGAAATCATAGGCGTGATCAGTCAAAAGCGGCTGCAGATGCGATCCCCAATCATTGATAAAGTCGATCTTATAGGCTGGACTTCCCGCCGCTGAAGCGAGCGCAACGTTTGTCAGTTCTGTCACCATCCCCCCTTGAGCTTGGCTTTCGTCGAAATACGGCGCCCAGTCGGTTGCGGTTACGACGCGCACAGCAACATCAGCGGGGTCGTCAAGTTGCTCTGTGGTCGTGATTTTACGGATGAGCGTGTCGTCGGCTTGTGACGTCGTGGTGCCATCACGGCAGGGGATAAAGATCACTTGCCCACGCGAAATAAGCCCGGGGTTCGGTCCGATGCTATCGACGTTAGCGCTATAGATTAGCTGAAATGCCGAGGCCGACCCATATACTTCGGCGGCAATACCCGACAAAGAATCGCCGGCAGCGATCGTGTAGTTTTCACCGCAGCTAATGCTTTGGGCCATGGCTGATTGGGCGGAAAGGGAAAGGCCCGCAGATGCAATGCCAAAGCACAGACTGCGTAGTGAAGGCGCGGATAAGGTCAAAAGGTTACTCCATGTTGTGATATTTATTTTGATTGACTGGTGAATCAATAAAAATATCATGCTCTGCAATAAGTGACTGAATTTCGTCAAAATTGCGGCATTTACTTGTTGCTGGAGACTGCTGAGATGAGGGGCAGTGAAGCGCAACGAAAAAGGGCACCCAGTAGGGTGCCCTTCCGCAAATTCAATTGTGCCAAGATATTAGGACTTTGGAGCGTCAGCAGCGGCGGCTGTTGGCATTTTCTTTGTGCCAAGTGCCAGCGGATCGTCTTGACGCTGCACAGAGCCTTCAAAGTGGGCGCCGCTTTCGATTGCGATTGTCTTGTGGATGATATCACCCTCAACACGTGCCGAAGATGACAGACGCACCTTGAGGCCACGTACACGGCCAATCACGCGGCCATTAACAACCACATCATCAGCGACAACTTCGCCTTTGATTGTGGCGCCTTCGCCAACAGTCAGCAGGTGCGCGCGAATATCGCCATCGACTTGACCTTCGACTTGAACATCGCCTGCGGTTTTAATGTTGCCTGTGATCAGAAGATCAGAAGACAAAACTGAGGGTGCAGGCTTAGGGCCAGATGCTTTGTAATCTGAACCAGCACCTTTTTTCGCGTCAGCGCCTTTTTTTGTTTCGGTATCGGACGGTTTGGGTCCGGGTTCATTGATTTTCGATTTAGAAAACATCTTGTCCAGCTCTTATATAGATCATCGGGTTAACTGGCTCGCCTCCGACGCGAACCTCGTAGTGAAGGTGTGGTCCTGTTGAACGACCTGAATTGCCCATATCACCAATTCGTTCACCACGCGAGACTCTTTGCCCGACAGTGACGTGCATTGCGTTCAAGTGTGCGTATCTTGTCTCAATTCCAAAGTCGTGTTGGATTTTTATCAAACGACCATAACCCGACGACCACCCAGCATTTGTGACCACTCCGTCAGCAGTTGCGTAAATTGGCGTGCCAACTGGGCCCGCAAAATCCGTGCCTGCGTGCATGCGGCCCCAACGTGGCCCAAACCCGGATGTGAAGCGGAAATTGGATTTTACGGGGATGTCAAACGGGGCCTTTTCTGCGGCGATTCGATAGAGGTTGATTCGGTCCATGGAGGCCAAAATCGCGTTGGCACGCAGTGCATCTGGATCAGGCTCTCCGCCCCGTGTTGAAAACTGTATCGGCGTGAGCGGGCCGCCCTGGCCCGAATACCCACGTCTGACTTGCGCCAACATGCTGTCAGGGCTCATGCCCGCCGCACGAAACATATCATCAAGCGGTTCGACCGAAACCAACATGGCTTCTTCAAGCTGGCGGAAAATCTGATCGTTGCGTTCTTGCAAAAGCCGCAATTCCAGTTCCAATTCCTGGGCGTGGTTAATCGCGAACTCTGCGTCGGCAGAAATCATGTCACGTTCGGTTGCGGTCTGGGCTAATGCGTTTGCCAAAAGATCCACCGTACTGACGGCATCTTCGGTCATGGCCGCCGCTTCGCCGCCTTCCGTCTCACTTGAAAGCGCGGCCACTTGGTTGCGGGCGTCTTCGCGATCACGCATTGTATCGCGCAGGGTGGCCTGAACCACGTCGAGCCCAGTTTCCAATTCGCGTCGCTTTTCTTCTGTGGCGAGCAATTCGGATTGCATGATCGAAATCTGGCGCAAGGCGGTGCTGAACCGGTCTTGGGCTGCAGCGGCTTCTTGTGCACGCAGGTCACGTTCTGTCGACAGTGCGTTCAGCCGCTGTTCATATGTCATCTGGTCGCGTTGGGCCTGTGCGCGGAAATTCCCGGCACCAATACTATCCATCAGCAAGATCGCTGTGGCTACGATGGTCCAAGCCACAACAACCGTGCAGCCGACCCACGCGACAAGCTGCGTTTCAGAGCTGAGCCGGATAAACCGGGTCTCTGTATCGGATCTTAGGAACAATCTGCGTTCAGGGAACCAGCGTTCCAACAGGTTGTGAATAGATTTTGTCAGTCGTGATCGCACGATAATTCCCTGTGTCGTCCCGGTCAGTCACTGGTCCCGTACCAGCGTTGCCTAACTGTGTAAGCAGCCCGCAGCCCTGCTGCAAGAATATTACGCTATGGGCGCGGATTTGCGCCTTCGCTTGGATTAGTTTTTTTGCTGTGCCGCAAGTGGCCAGTAAAAATCCGGAGGGATACCAGCCTCGGCGCGTTTTTCTTCGTTAAACGGAGGCTTTAGATCCGAATGGAAATATTTACGCACGAGTTCATGGAAGACGCCAGTTGGATCAAGATCATGTCGGCCGCACAAAAAGTTGAACCACTTTGAACCATAGGACACATGGTGGACCTCTTCGGCGTAGATAGTTTCGAGCGCCGCGACGGCTGATTTGTTCTTCGCTTGTTTAAAGATGTTGATCATCCCCGGCGTCACATCTAGCCCGCGGGCCTCAAGCACCATTGGCACGACCGCCAAGCGTCCCATTAAATCGTTCGCTGTATCTTCGGCTGCACGCCACATTCCCGCGTGGGCCGGAAGCGCGCCATAAAAACTGCCTAGCTCTTCAAGACAATCGCACATGAGTTGGAAGTGCTTTGATTCTTCATCTGCAGATTTGATCCAGTCATCGTAATACCCAATCGGCAGCTTGATGTGTGCAAAGCGCGGGATGATGTCCCAGTGCAAATCAATTGCGTTCAGTTCAATATGGGCGACCGCGTGCAGTAGCGCGATCCGGCCTTCGGGGGTGCCTGGCTTGCGCAAAGGGACGTCACGCGGGCTCAAAAGCTCTGGTTTTGCGGGCCGGGCTGGAAATGATGGTGGCGTTGCTTGACCAATTTCAATCGCGGGGCCATCTGCACGTGATGCGCGCCAATCGGCCGCAAACCTGCGCGAAAGCACGGCTTTTTCGCGGCCATCTGCCGTGTTTAGCACCGCAACGGCCATCTCTGACAGGGTCATCATCCGCGCAGGGCCTCAAGCACGGCATCAACATGGCCGGGAACGCGGACCTTGCGCCACACTTGTTTAATCACGCCATCAGGGCCGATCAAAAACGTTGCGCGTTCGATCCCCATATAAGTTTTGCCGTACATGTTCTTTTCGACCCAAACGCCGTAGCGCTCGCAGACGTCGCCTTCTTCATCTGACAAAAGCGCTATTTTTAGAGCATGCTTGGCGACAAATTTGTCGTGCTTTTTGACCGGGTCTTTGGAGACGCCCAAGATAACCGTATTCAGCCCATCAAATTCTGCAAGGGTTTCGGTAAATCCAATTGCTTCTTTGGTGCAGCCGGGTGTGTCGTCGCGGGGATAGAAATAGAGAACCACATTTTTTCCGGCAAAATCGGCCATGTTCACAATTTCGCCGCCGTCGCGGGGCAGGGTCACGGTTGGGGCAATGTCGCCTACAGCAAGAAGGGTCATGATACGTCCTTTTGTACGTTGCGCTTTTGTTTTAACCCGGCACAAGCAAAGATAAAGGCCCAAACCCGAAAGTAACGAGACAACGTGACCGAAACGGAAAATCAGCCAGCCCCCGAACCTGTCGGAAAGCCGCGCAGACGCCTGTGCGGCTGGTTGTTTTGGTTGCGCGCCGTTTTTGTGGTTTGTCTGACGCCTGTGATCTTTGCCGCGGTGGCGGGCGTGATGATGATCAATCGCGAAATCACAGCGCCCACCTGGGTCGTTACGCAGATCGAGACCCGTGCCGCGCAGGTGCTGGATGGGGCAAAATTGGAATTTGGATCCATTACCGCACGCATTGGGCGGGATTTGCACCCACATGTGCGCTTAGTTGATACAAAGCTGTTTGATCGCGATGGCGTTATGTTGACCCGTGTGCGCGCTGCCGAAGGGCAGATGTCACCACGTGGTTTGCTGTTTGATCATGCCGTTCTGATGCAAAATGTCCGTCTTATCGGGGCCCAAGTGAACCTGCGCCGTGCGCGTGACGGGACCGTTGCAGTTGCTTTGGCGTCAGGTGCCGCCGAAGTGGGCCAAGCCCGGTCTGTGCCGCAACTTTTGGATCAATTGGATCAAGTTTTTGAACACCAGCAGCTTTCCGCGCTTGAAACGGTGACCGCCGAAGGTGTCATCGTGAACTTTGACGATGCACGTGCGCAACGCAGTTGGGTTGTGGACGGGGGTGCATTTGCGCTTGATTTGCGGGGCGGGGAAACATCGCTGCGCGGAAACCTAAGCCTATTGTCAGGCCGCGCCGGGGTCACAACGGTGAACCTGTCCTATAGCAGCCCGCGCGGATCAAAGGCGGCACAATTGGCCGTGAATATTGATGATGCTATCGCCAGCGATATCGCGGCACAATCGCCCGCGCTGACGTGGTTGCGTGACGTCGAAGCCCCGATATCAGCTGCATTGCGCACACAACTTGATGAAGACGGGGCGCTTGGCCCGCTGAGCGCGACATTGGAAATTGGCCAAGGGGCTTTGCAACCCAATGAGGCAACCGCCCCAGTGCAATTTAACGCGGCCAAAGCCTATCTGACTTATAACCCGGTGCGCGACAGCATCGCCTTTTCCGAGGTCGTGCTGGATACCGAATGGGGGCGGCTGCGCGCCGATGGTACAGCCTATTTGCGTGAAATTTCTGATGGGTTGCCGGGGGCTTTGTTAGGGCAGTTTCAGTTCCGCGATGTGTCGCTCAATCCGATGGGTTTTTACGAAACCGCCCCGACAATCGAAAATGCTGAGGTGGATTTTCGCCTGAGGTTTGACCCGTTTCAGGTCGAACTGGGGCAAATGGTTGTCTCAGACGGGGAACTGCGTGTTTTGTCACACGGAACGCTGATCGCACAGGCCGACGGTTGGCACGGCGCCTTTGACGCAAATGTAAACGAAATTGACCCCGCGCAACTGCTGACGTTCTGGCCACCCGAGGTGAAGCCCAAGACCCGCAACTGGATCGCTGAAAACCTATCCCAAGGGCGGCTCATCAATGGCAATGTCGGGCTGCGCGTGTCGCCCGATCAACCGCGTGATTTTGCGTTGGGGTTCGAGTTTGCAGAGGCAGAGATCCGTTTCTTGCGTCAAATGCCGCTGATCACGGATGGGGCGGGGGTGGCATCGATCATTGATCGCAAATTTGTTGTCACGCTGGACCAAGGGCAAATCGTACCGCCCGAAGGTGGGGTTCTTGATGTGACGGGCACGAGCTTTACGGTCCTTGATACGCGCCAGAAACCTGCGGATGGGCAAGTGGATTTGGTGGCGGATGGGTCGATCACGTCGGTCTTATCGCTGCTCAACCAGCCACCTCTGTCGTTTTTGGACAAAGCCAACCGTCCGGTGACATTGGCGGACGGCCAAGCGCATGTGTCTGGGCAAATTGCGCTGCCACTGGTGCGCGGTGTGCAGTTGGAAGCGATTGATTTGGACCTTATGGCTGAAATGCGCGCTGTGCAGTCGGATCAATTGGTGCCGGGGCGTAGCCTGCGCGCGGGGCGGCTTGATGTTGTGGCCAATAACACCGGCCTCACGATTGAAGGACCAGTGCAACTAGGTGCTGCGCGCGCGATTGGGCAATGGCAGCAACAGTTTGGAGCCGCGCACCAAGGACAAAGCCGGGTCACTGCCAATGTCGCGCTGACGCAAAGCTTCTTGGATGAATTTAATATTGCCTTGCCCGCCGGCATGGTGACGGGCGGTGGGCGCGCGGATATCGCGATTGATCTGGCCGCAGGGGCTGCGCCTGCCTTTACGTTAACGTCAGACCTGCGCGGATTGCGATTGGCACTGCCCGCAATCGGGTGGTCAAAATCGGGTTCTCAGGATGGGGCGTTGTTGGTAAGCGGCAGTTTGGGATCGGTCCCTCAGGTGGATCAATTGCAGATCAGTGGCGGCGGGTTGCAGGCGCAGGGGCGCATTGACCTATCCCAAAGCGGCAGATTTGAGGCGGCAATATTTAGCCAAGTTGCAATCGGGAATTGGTTTAACGCGCCAGTGACGCTAAGCGGACGCGGGGCCGGGCAGCCCGTACGTGTCACGATTAACGGTGGCAGTCTTGATTTGCGCCGTGCCCGCTTTGGTGGGGGCAGCGGTCAGGGGGGACCGATGCAAATTGCACTGGACCGTTTGCAGATCACCGAAGGGATCGCCCTTACAGGGTTTAGGGGGGATTTTAATGGCGCAGGCGGGTTTTCGGGCCAGTTCAGCGGGCAGTTGAACGGGGCTGCCCCGGTCGCGGGAATCGTCGCGCCGCGTGATGGACGCACGGCGGTGCGTGTCACCAGCGATGATGCGGGCGCCGTTTTGCGCGCGTCCGGTTTTCTTGAAAACGCCGTCGGGGGCAGTCTGAACCTGACATTGTTACCTGCAGGTGGCGAAGGCACGTTTGACGGGGCTTTAATTGTGAATGACATCCGTGTGCGTGACGCACCTGCGATTGCCGCACTTTTGGATGCGATCAGCGTGGTTGGGCTTTTGCAGCAGCTTGACGGGCAAGGGTTAAGTTTTGAAGACGTGGATGCGCGGTTCCGATTGACCCCGGATCAAGTGATCGTCACGCAGGCCAGCGCCGTGGGGCCTGGGCTTGGCATTTCTATTGATGGCATTTACACGCTGGCAACAAAGCAGCTTGACCTGCAAGGTGTTGTCTCACCGCTGTATTTTTTGAACGGGATTGGTTCTGTTTTGACCCGCCGGGGCGAGGGGCTGATTGGGTTCAACTTTAATATTAGCGGCGCGACGTCTGCACCGCAGGTCAGCGTAAACCCACTATCGGCGCTTACCCCCGGCATGTTCCGGGAGTTGTTCCGCCGTCCGCCACCGGAAGTAAGCCAATGAAACTGAGCGATTTTGATTTCGACCTGCCCGAGCAGTTGATTGCGACACGGCCTGCGCGCCCGCGTACATCGGCCAAGTTACTGCTGGCAGATGACGCCGGTATCGCCGATCACCACGTGTCGGACTTGATTACATTGTTGCAACCGGGGGATCGTTTAATATTGAACGATACCAAAGTGATCCCCGCGCGTCTGACCGGGCTGCGCCACCGCGATGGCGAGGCAGGGCCAACCAGCGCCAAGATCGAGATCACATTGTTAGAGCCGCGCCCCACAGGCGATTGGGCGGCTTTGGTAAAACCATTACGCAAAATCCGTGACGGTGAAGTGATCGTATTTTCAGATGATCTGTCTGCCACACTAACAGCGCGGGCGGATGGGCAGGCATATCTGCAATTTAACCTGACGGGTGATGATTTTGACGCGGCCCTGGCCGCTGTTGGGGCGATGCCCTTGCCGCCATATATCGCGGCCAAACGTCCGGCGGATGAAGCCGACAAAGATGACTATCAAACCTATTGGGCACGCCACGCGGGGGCCGTCGCGGCACCCACGGCATCGCTGCACTTTGATGGGCCGCTGCTTGATGCATTGCGCGCGCGCGGTGTGGAATTCACCCATGTGACATTACATGTTGGGGCGGGCACATTTTTGCCTGTGAAAGTTGATGACGTGCGTGACCATAAAATGCATGCGGAATGGGGTGAGGTCACGCAAGGCGCGGTCGATGAAATTATGGCAACCAAAGCGGCAGGCGGGCGGGTGATCCCTGTTGGTACGACCGCGCTACGCTTGATCGAAACCGCAGCCAAAGATGGCGCGCTAAAACCTTGGGTCGGCCCCACGGATATTTTCATCACACCGGGATTCACGTTCCAAGTGACCGACGGGTTAATGACGAACTTTCACCTGCCAAAGTCCACGCTCATGATGCTGGTGTCGGCCTTGATGGGCGTGGATCGCGTCAAAGATATCTATTCCCATGCAATCACAACAGGTTACCGTTTCTTTAGTTACGGCGATTCCTCGCTCTTGTTTCCTGCGCGGTAAAGGGCGACGTGAACGGACAAGACAACGTCGCTTTTATGTAGTGAAGTTGGGCAAGAATCATCCATAGGGGCAACTCTGTCGGAGTGGAGGAACGCACGATGCTACAGGTTTTCGCGGGCTCATGGGCCTTGTTCATAGGCATGTTCATGTTGATGGTTGGCAACGGCCTTCAGGGGACATTGCTGGGTCTGCGCGGCGACCAAGAAGGGTTCAGCACTTTGGCCCTTTCCGTTGTTATGTCGGCATATTTTATAGGGTTTTTATTCTCCTCGCGTTATACGCCAGAGCTGATCCGCCGTGTGGGTCATGTGCGGGTCTTTGCAGCCTTAGGGTCACTGATTTCTGCGGTATTGATCTGCTATCCGGTTTTGCTTGAACCTTGGGCTTGGACCATCGGCCGGGTGGTGATCGGGTTTTGCTTTTGTGGTGTGTATATCACGGCGGAAAGCTGGCTGAACGATGCGTCATCCAATGAAACGCGCGGCAAGGCGCTGTCGGTCTATATGATCGTGCAAATGGCTGGGGTCGTGTTTGCGCAGTGGATCGTCAGCCGGGGCGATGTCACCGGATATACACCATTCATTATATCGTCCGTTTTGGTATCGCTCGCGTTTGCGCCGGTCTTGCTGTCTGCGCGGCCTATGCCTGCGTTTGAAACATCAAAACGTATGAAAATAAAAGACCTGGTTGCGGCGTCTCCACTTGCGTGTTTTGGCATGTTTATGTTGGGCGGCGTGTTTGCCGCGCAATTTGGGATGTCGGCGGTTTACGGAAGCCGGGTAGGGCTTACAGTTGGTGAAATTTCCTTTTTTGTCTCGGCGATCTACATTGGTGCACTGGTTTTACAGTACCCAATTGGCTGGCTGTCAGACCGGATTGACCGCCGTTTTTTGATTGTTGGCGTAGCCTCAGCTGGTGGGCTCGGGTCGCTGGCCGCATTTTTCATTCCTGACAGTTTTGCGGTGATCGTCTTTTCGGGTGCGATTGTCGGTGGCACGTCGAACCCGCTTTATGCTTTGCTTTTGGCCTATGCGAATGATTATCTTGAGAAAGATGACATGGCATCGGCGTCGGGCGGTTTTTTGTTCGTGAACGGTATGGGGGCGATCGCAGGCCCGCTTATCGTGGGGCAGATGATGGATGTCATCGGTACCAGTGGTTATTGGTTGTTTACGGCCGCGTTGATGCTTGCGATTGGTTTTTACGGTCTGTACCGGATGACACAGCGGAGCCGCAGCGATCTGGATACCGAAGCAGTCCCATATGTTCCTGTTACTGCCGCTTCAACTGCGGTCGCAACCGAGGTCGCGCTAGAAGTCTATATCGAGGCGGGCGATGAGGAGGAGAACGCCGAATAGTGTCGTGCTGAAGGGGTGCCCTTATCGGACTTGCCGTAAAATCATCTTGTCAGAATAGGTTTTGTCTGTTTGGCTTGCCTTAACGACAGGCAGGTTAAGGAGCATAGCCATGGTTACCCCTCAAGAGGTACTGGCGTTTTGGTTGGATGAATGCACACCGGGGGACTGGTACAAATCCGACCCCGCGTTTGACGCGCAAATCCGCGATCAGTTTCAGGAAACATGGCAAGAGGCGAGCGAGGGCGCATTTGGGCTTTGGCTCACCTATGCGACTGGGGCTTTGGCTTATATTATCCTGACCGATCAATTTCCGCGCAACATGTTCCGTGATCAGGGCGATGCATTTGCGACCGATCCTGTCGCCCGCGCCGCCGCAAAAATGGCGATTGATCGCAATTGGGATTTAAAGATCGATGAACCCGCGCGCCAGTTTTTCTATCTTCCTTTGATGCACTCAGAGTGTTTGACGGACCAAGATCGCGCTGTGCGGCTTATTCATGATCGCATGCCTCAGCACGGCGCTGACAACATTAATCATGCTTGCGCGCATCGGACGATCATCCGCGATTTTGGACGGTTTCCGTATAGAAACAATGCATTAGGAAGAGAAACGACCCCGTTAGAGCAGCAGTTTTTGGATGCTGGCGGCTATCGCGCTGCCTTTCAAGCACAGATCAGCGTGAATGCGTAATTCACTATGCGCGCATCAAATGCCTGATATGACCCAAGGTCACTAGAGGTCCTTGAAAAAATAGTTTAGTGTTGAACTAATTTCGAAATTGGAGGACCTGGCATGGCCGCGAAGAACTTTGACATGATCGTAATTGGTGCAGGGCCCGGGGGCTATGTCGCCGCCATCCGCGGTGCGCAGCTTGGGCTGAATGTCGCTGTGATCGAGCGTGAAAATCTTGGTGGGATTTGTTTGAACTGGGGCTGTATTCCGACCAAAGCGCTGCTGCGTTCGTCCGAAGTGTTCCACCTGATGCATCGCGCCAAAGAATTTGGTCTATCCGCCGAAGGTATCGGTTATGATCTTGATGCGGTTGTGAAACGCTCGCGCGGGGTGTCCAAACAGATGGAAGGTGGCGTGAAGCATCTTCTGAAAAAGAACAAAGTCACCGTAATCATGGGCGAGGCGACTATCCCAGCCAAAGGCAAAGTCACGGTGAAAACGGACAAGGGCACCGAAGAGCTTACCGGCAAAAACATCGTGCTCGCGACCGGCGCACGCGCACGCAACCTTCCGGGGTTAGAGGCCGATGGCGACCGTGTTTGGTCCTACCGTCATGCGCTTGTCCCGCTCCATCAGCCCAAGAAACTGCTGGTCATCGGTTCCGGTGCCATCGGTATCGAATTCGCAAGTTTCTATAATACGCTTGGCGCTGATACGACCGTTGTTGAGGTCATGGACCGCGTGCTGCCTGTCGAAGACGCCGATATCAGCGCATTCGCGAAAAAGCAGTTTGTGAAGCAGGGGATGAAGATCCTTGAGAAATCCGTGGTCAAGCAGCTTGATCGCAGCAAAGACAAGGTTGTCGCCCATATCGAAACCGGTGGCAAAGTCGAGAAGCAAGAGTTTGATACTGTGATTTCTGCCGTTGGGATTGTTGGCAATGTCGAAGGTCTGGGCCTAGAGGCGCTTGGCGTAAAGATCGACCGAACCCATGTTGTCACTGATGAATTCTGCCGCACTGGCGTTGAGGGGCTATATGCGATTGGCGACATCGCGGGCGCGCCTTGGCTGGCACATAAAGCCAGCCACGAAGGTGTCATGGTCGCAGACTTGATTGGCGGTAAACATGCGCATCCGGTCAAACCAGAAAGCATCGCAGGCTGCACCTATTGCCACCCGCAGGTTGCGAGTGTCGGCTATACCGAAACCAAGGCAAAGGAATTAGGATATACCGTAAAGGTCGGTAAGTTCCCGTTCATCGGCAACGGTAAGGCGGTTGCGCTTGGTGAACCGGAAGGCATGATTAAGACGGTTTTTGATGCCAAGACCGGCGAATTGCTGGGCGCGCATATGGTCGGTGCCGAAGTGACCGAACTGATCCAAGGCTACGTAATCGGTCGCCAGTTGGAAACCACTGAAGAAGATTTGATGAATACCGTCTTCCCGCATCCGACCCTGTCAGAGATGATGCACGAAAGTGTGCTGGATGCCTACGACAGTGTTATTCACATGTGATTTGTGACCAAATCTATTTGATTTGGACGTAAAAAAGCCCCCCGCAATGTTGATTGCGGGGGGCTTTTGTTTTCGGACTTATTCAACCGTTAGCGGGATCGCGGCAATTGGTACGCGGCCCTGCTGGATGAAATATTTGATCAGGTAATCACCGGGCACTTCGGGAACGCGGACAGTGACGGGATTGCCGTCATGAGTATATGCATATGTTTCCCATTGATCACCACCGGTGGCACCTGCGCGCCCAATCGCGATGTAGTCACTATCGTAATCAGGCCCATCCCAACCGACGGTGATTTCGGTGCCTGCCGTTGCGGTGGCATCTGCCACCAATTGGGCTTTCACGTCAGTAACCGTAATCGTGGTGGATGCCAGCATGGTCCGATCTTGCTGCGCAAAATAGCGGATCACATAGTCGCCGGGTTCTGCCGGAACAAGCAAAGATGCAGGGCTACCATCACGGGTGTATGCATAGTTCTGCCATTGATTGCCGCCCGTTTCACCAACCTTGCCAATACCGATATAATCATCATCATAATCGGGGCCCGTCCACTCAACCGCTATGGTTGACCCCATTGGGGCTGTTTCAGGGGCGGTTACGCCGGCCTCAACCTTGGTCAAGGTGATCGTTGTGCTGGCGAGGACTACGCGGTCTTGCTGCAAGAAATAGCTGATCACATATTCGCCCGGCTCGATGGGCATTTGCAGCGTGCCTTCGCTATCGGTTTGGACATAGATGTAGTTTTCCCATGCGTCGCCGCCCGACGCTCCTACTTTGCCGATACCGATATAGTCGTTGTCATAACCCGGGCCATTCCACGAAACCTGAATATCCGCGCCGGCAATCGCCTCGGTTGGGGCGGTCACTGATGCTTCGGCTTCTGTCACTGTGATCGTTGTTGTGGCCAGTGGCACCCGGTCTTGGGCGACAAAATAAGTGATGACATAGTCGCCCGGATCAGCGGGAACCGTAAGCGTTGCTGGGCTGCCTTCGCGTGTGTACACGTAGTTTTCCCAAGCATCGCCACCTGTGGCACCCACTTTGCCAATGCCTATATAATCATCGTCATAATCTGGCCCTGACCATGTGACTTCGATATCAGAACCAACAATCGCCTCTGTTGGGGCTGAAACCTCTGCCAGAACATCGGTAACCGTGATCGGCACCGTCGCCATTTTTGTGCGATCTTGGCTAAGGAAATAGCTGATTTCGTAGTCGCCGGGTAGAGGTGGTACACGCAGCGTCAGCGGGTCACCATCACGGGTATAGCTGTAGTTTTCCCACGCGTTGCCGCCTTCCGCGCCAACGATTCCAATGCCAAGGTAGTCGTCGTTATAGTCCGGCCCAACCCAAGCGATAGTGATATCATCACCCGCAATTGCTTCGGTAGGGGCTGTGATCGTGACATCAACAGGGGTCAATGTGATCGGAGAAGCTCCCAGCATTTCGCGCGTTTCACCATCAAAGTAGCCGATCAGGTAATCACCAGATTCGGGTGGCATCAGCAGCGATACAGGATTGCCGTCGCGTGTGTACGCATAGTTGTCCCACGCGTTGCCACCTTCGGCGCCAACTTTTCCGATGCCGATATAGTCGTCATCGTTATCAGGGCCATCCCAGCCAACTTGGATCGTTGAGCCAAGCGGAGCCTCGTCAGGGCCTAGAATCGTCACCGGTACTGGTGTGACCTCAATTTGTTTGGTCGCAAGGATCGTGTTGCCTTGCTGCATGCGGTAGCGGATTTCATAGATACCCGGCGTAATCGGCAGTGTCAGTATCGCAGGATTGCCGCGACTGGTTGGAACAGGGCTGATCGTGCTGGAGCCCCCATCCTGCGCCATCAAAATCATGTCGCCTTGGTAGTCGGGCCCGGTCCATTCTACCGCAATTTCGCTGCCAATCGCGCCCGTATCTGGTGCATTCAGCGTTGCGATAGCAGGTGTCACTACAATTGTGGTGCTTGCCAAGATTTCGTTTGAACCGTCGCGCAGAAGATAGTGAATGTCATACGTGCCTTCGACCGGGGGCATCCGCAAATTCGCGGGCGTGCCAGCGTCGGTTTGCACAAAGGTCAATGTCCGCGTTTCGCCCGGCGCAGTTGTGATGATTTGATCATTGTCGTTGTCTGGTCCGGTCCAATCAATCGGGATCGTTGATCCCGCCACGGCAGTTTCTGGCGCGCTGACAGTCGCGGTTGGTGCGACTTCTGGGAAAATAACGGTGACAGTCACATCATTGGCACCCGTCACATCGATCGCGGCCGAAACTTCGACTTCGTCAACGATCCGATAGGCTGTAGCCGTTGTTGCGCCCGCAAACAGATCAACCGTAAACGGATTGCCCTGTGCGCCTTCGACAATCACGCCGTCTTCATTGCTGATATCCCAAATTATCGGATCTTGCACCAACAGCCCAGCATTATCGCCAATCCGGGCCTCAAAAACGCCGGTGATTGCGACGGGGTCAGGCTCCATCACCATGGATGCCATCGCGAGATCCAGCTCATCAGCGGTATCCGCAGTTAGAAACTGACCACCGGTTTCGTCGGCGATACATTGCATTTGTGCAAGCGCTTCGGGGTCGTCGACGTCAAAACCGACAACATGTGCAGTGAAATCAATGCCGGCTTCTTCGAGCAGGCGAGCAGCGGCGCAAGGGTCAGGATTACAGGTTTCAACGCCATCGGACACCAAAATCACCGTTGCACTGTTCTCGGTATAGCGCAGTGCTTCGGCGGCGGCGATTACCGCATCAGTCATAGGCGTCATGCCTAATGGCTTGATGCCGTTAACCGCCTCAATAATCTCATTGGCGGTACCAAAAGCTGGGGCAACGATGGTTTCGATATCAGTACAATTGCCACGTTCGCGGTGGCCATAAACTGTTAGGCCAAGCCCTTCGTCCGCAGGAAAGTCGGACAACAATTCAGAAACAACCTCTTGAGCGATTGTAATTTTTGCAACTTCATCAATTTGGCCCCACATCGAACCAGACCCGTCGAGCACCAATATTGTATTAGGTGACTCTTGTGCAGCCGACGCTGTTGCAAGCGTGGCGGTGACAAAGCAAGTAATAAAATTACGCATAATATTCCCTCAAAATGACGATGCGGCAAGTCAATCACAACTTGGAGACCGTTCAAAGAAAAATACGCAAAAAGTAGGGGAAACCGAAACTGCACAAAAAATGTGCGACTTGATTTTAGGGCTAATTTCGGAGCAGTTGTTTCTAAGATTGTGATAATTTGACATATTGTTGACCAATTCGATGCGCAAGGTGCATGCACCAGACGCTATTCTTAGTAATCTTTTGTTCGTGGCGCGTTTGAAGTTATCATTATTATTAGACCTACAAGGACGAAGACCCATGAAACCAGTTGACCATCTACGTGGCCTTTTGATGAGTACCGGGGTGGTGCTTGGCGCAGCGATGCCAGCCGCCGCGCAAGAGGCTTGCTCTTCTTACACTGTGCAGCGCGGGGATTCGCTTAGCGGTATCGCACGTGAGGCCTACGGTTCGATCAGCTTTCAGACAATCTGGGATGCAAACCGCACGGCCATTGGGCCGAACCCAAGCGATATTTCTGTAGGCATGCGGCTCGATTTGCCATGTCTGGACGGAACTTTGGCATCGACGACACAAGCTTCGACAGAATCGGTGGCTCCTGTTTCAACTGGTCTTGCTTCATTGCATTTGATTACGGGTTCTGATTACCCACCATATACTGACGAAGGTCTTGAGGGCGGTGGGGTGTTTACACAGTTGATGGACGCCGCAATGGCAACTGTTGACACGGAATACCAGATTACATTCGTGAACGACTGGGGCGCCCATTTGCCTGTGTTGCTGCCAAGCGGCGCGTTCGACGGCACCTTCCCATGGTTGCGGATCGACTGCGAAGACCCAACATTGGCCGATGCAATGCAAAGCCGCTGTGAAGAATTTCTGTTTGCCGATCCGGTCTATGAAATCGTGACAGGTCTATTCGCGCGCACAGGCGATAGCTTGGCGACATCTACTGATGCAGCGGCATTGATTGGTAAAACTATCTGTGTGCCTGAAGGTTACGCGACAGTTGTCGCGAATGCTGCTGGCCTATCCAACGAGCAGGTTAACTACGTCACTGCTGAAACTCCGGAAGGCTGTTTTGATGATCTGGTCGCAAACAGCGTCGATGCTGTTGAAATGGAACTGACGCAGGCCGATGATTTGATCGGAACGGCCGGTATCGTTGACCAAGTCGCGCTTAACCCTGAAATCAACTCTGTTCTTGCGCTGACAGTTTATGTGCACAAAGGTAACCCCGACGCTGAGCTGATTGTTGATACAATCAACCAGGGGATTGCGAACATTCGCGCTGACGGTACGTGGTTCTCAACCGTGCGCTCTGGTATTGCGGCTTACTACGAGCAATAATTCTTCGACACCTACACATGTGTTATTTCAGGGGCGGCTGTCACAGCCGCCCCTGATCTATTTAGAGGCGTGCGGCAATTCCCGCCTATCGGATTATGTTCTTTTAATGTTCTCACTTTTCGGTTGGAACATTGCTAGCGCTGGACTATCTATTGGTTAACAATCTCGCAGGGGTCCCCATGGCAGAGCTAAAGAGTATCGAAGTCCGCGGCGCGCGCGAACATAACCTTAAGGGGATCGACGTTGATATCCCGCGTGATCAGCTTGTGGTCATTACGGGGCTGTCGGGCTCTGGCAAATCGTCGCTTGCGTTTGACACGATCTATGCCGAAGGGCAGCGGCGCTATGTCGAAAGCTTGTCGGCCTATGCGCGCCAATTCCTTGATATGATGGAAAAGCCGGATGTGGACCATATCTCTGGCCTGTCCCCGGCGATTTCGATTGAGCAAAAAACGACCTCTAAGAACCCGCGCTCGACCGTTGGGACGATCACCGAAATCTATGACTATATGCGTTTGCTGTTTGCGCGGGCAGGGACACCGTTCAGCCCTGCGACCGGCCTGCCGATTGAGGCGCAACAGGTGCAAGATATGGTGGATCGGGTGATGGCGCTGCCAGAAGGGACGCGTGGTTATCTACTGGCCCCGATCATCCGTGACCGTAAAGGCGAATACCGCAAAGAATTTCTCGAGCTGCGTAAGCAAGGGTTTCAGCGGGTGAAAGTGGATGGTGAATTCTATGAATTGGATGAACCGCCAACATTGGATAAAAAATTCCGCCATAACATCGATGTTGTCGTCGACCGGATTGTCGTGCGCGAAGGGCTGGAAACCCGTTTGGCGGATAGTTTTCGCACGGCACTTGATCTGGCGGATGGGATCACCGTGCTTGAAACGGCCCCGGCCGAGGGCGACCCGGAACGCATTACATTTTCGGAAAATTTTGCATGCCCGGTGTCCGGCTTTACCATTCCGTCAATTGAGCCAAGGCTATTTTCGTTTAACGCGCCATTTGGTGCCTGCCCAAGCTGTGACGGTTTGGGGGTCGAACTCTATTTTGATGAGAAACTCTGCGTGCCGGATGCGACGTTGAAAATCGCGGATGGGGCGATTGCGCCTTGGCGCAAGGGCAAGTCACCCTATTTCTTGCAGACGATTGAGGCGATCGCCAAGCACTACGGCTTTAACAAAAATGCACGTTGGAAAGATCTCGATCCGAAGGTGCAAAACGTGTTTTTGTATGGCTCCGGCAAGGACGAAATCAAATTCCGCTATGACGAGGGCGGGCGGGTTTATCAGGTTGAACGCGCATTCGAAGGCGTGATCCCGAATATGGAACGCCGCTACCGCGAGACTGACAGCAATTGGATTCGTGAAGATTTTGAACAATATCAAAACAATCGACCATGTGGCGCTTGCGAGGGATACCGTCTGCGCCCCGAAGCCTTGGCCGTCAAAATCGGCGGATTGCACGCGGGCCATGTGGTCCAATTGTCAATTAAGGACGCATATGATTGGTGCCTGTCGGTCCCAGATCAACTGACAAAACAAAAGAACGAAATTGCGACCGCGATCCTGAAAGAAATTCGCGAACGGCTTGGGTTTTTGAACAATGTCGGGCTCGAATATCTAACACTCGCGCGCAGCTCTGGGACATTGTCTGGCGGGGAAAGTCAGCGGATCAGGTTGGCCAGTCAGATCGGTTCGGGTCTACAGGGGGTGCTTTATGTGCTTGATGAGCCCTCTATCGGTTTGCACCAGCGTGACAATGATCGGCTTTTGACGACGCTCAAGAATCTGCGTGATCAGGGCAATACGGTGATCGTGGTCGAACATGACGAAGAAGCGATCCGCGAAGCTGATTATGTGTTTGATATTGGACCCGGCGCAGGCGTGCATGGCGGGCAGGTGGTTGCCGAAGGGACCCCCGCTGAAATCATGGCGAATGAAGGATCAATTACAGGCCAATATCTGACCGGAACCCGCGAGATTGCGGTGCCCGCGAAACGACGCAAGGGCAATAAGAAAAAGCTAACAGTGGTAAAGGCCACGGGCAACAATCTGCAAAATGTGACGGTTGATTTCCCACTTGGGCAGTTTGTTTGTGTCACCGGCGTTTCGGGGGGCGGGAAATCCACGCTGACGATTGAGACCCTGTTCAAGAACGCCTCGCAAAAGCTGAACGGTTCGCGACAGGCCCCGGCACCCTGCGAAACCATCAAAGGGTTTGAGCACCTTGATAAGGTGATCGACATTGATCAACGCCCCATCGGGCGCACGCCGCGATCCAACCCCGCGACATATACGGGTGCATTTACGCCGATCCGCGATTGGTTTGCTGGCATGCCAGAATCCAAGGCGCGCGGCTATAAGCCGGGCCGCTTTTCGTTCAATGTCAAAGGTGGACGATGCGAGGCCTGCCAGGGCGACGGTGTGATCAAGATCGAAATGCACTTCCTGCCGGACGTCTATGTGACCTGCGAAACCTGCAAAGGCGCGCGCTATAACCGCGAAACGCTTGAGATCAAGTTCAAGGGCAAGAGCATCGCGGATGTCCTTGATATGACTGTCGAAGATGCGCAGGCGTTCTTTACAGCGGTACCTTCAATCCGGTCAAAAATGGACGCGTTGATGCGTGTCGGGCTGGGTTATATCAAGGTCGGCCAGCAGGCCACGACGCTTTCTGGTGGTGAGGCGCAACGCGTGAAACTGTCCAAGGAACTGGCACGGCAATCCACGGGGCGTACGCTCTATATTTTGGATGAACCAACGACTGGATTGCATTTTGAGGATGTGCGTAAGTTGTTGGAAGTGCTCCATGAATTGGTTGATCAAGGCAATTCCGTTGTGGTGATCGAACATAATCTGGACGTGGTAAAAACGGCCGATCACATCATCGATATTGGCCCCGAGGGTGGCGATGGGGGCGGGCATGTGGTCGCTACGGGTATCCCCGAAAAAATTGCCGAAAATACGGACAGTCACACCGGGCGCTATCTCAAGGATATGCTCAAACCCAGCCGCGTCGCGGCTCAATAGGCGGCGCAATGTCGCACGTTAGCGAAAAATTATGAACCTAGGTGCATAAGCTTAATCCAGATACAAAAGGATGAAGCTGTGCCAGGACAAAAACTTGGGGTTGTTGTGATTCATGGCGTCTGGAGCCAAGCTGGCGATTTGCCAATTGATTCCAAGGTGCCGAGCTATTCAAAAGGTATGGTCAAACGTGTTGTCCGTAAGTTGGGAAAACGCGCGGATGATATCGTCTGGAGAGAGGTATCATGGGCCGATATCTTGCAGCGTCGGCAGCGCGAATATCTTGACTTGATCCGCGACAAAACCGGTCACGACCCAGCGCGCGCCTTTATGCTTTCGGCACTGTCTGATGCTGCATCATATCGCAAGGTAACCGACGGATCCGCGGTAATTTATGAACAGATTCATAACCGGGTGGAGCTGACTATGCGTTCCCTGGCTGCTGAAATTGGTCCAGACGGTCCGATACTGATCTTAGCGCATTCGCTGGGATCGCATATTATGTCGAACTATATTTATGACTTGCAGCATTTTGCGCGCATTACCGGTGAACAACGTTTTGTAACTGCGCTTGAAAACATGCAGACCGTCGCCGGGTTCATGACATTCGGATGCAACATCCCGGTGTTTCTATTTACGCACCGACGCGACAGCATTGTCCCGATTGACTATCCGGGGGCGGGCCTGCCAGATCACCAGAAAATCACGCCTTGGTGGCAAAATTTCTACGATAAGCAAGATGTGCTTGCCTATCCGATGGGGCCATCGGCCCCTTGCTATTCAAAGATGGTCGCAGACCGACATCTGCGCGATGTCCCCATGCATTTGGGCACAACGGAGGTCGCGCAATGGGACCCAATGCGCCACGGCGCCTACTGGGACGATCCTGAAATGATCGCCCCAGTCGTGCATTATATTAACAAGTTCTTTGACGCGCCGCCTATTCCATCGGCTTAAAGTTAAATTCACCACCTTCTTTGATGCCTGATGGCCAGCGTGATGTAACTGTTTTGGTGCGCGTGTAAAACTTAAACGCATCAGGGCCGTGCTGGTTCAAATCGCCAAACATGGATTTTTTCCAACCGCCAAAGGTGTGGTAGGCCAAAGGCACGGGGATTGGCACATTGACCCCAACCATGCCCACGTTAATCCGGCTGGCAAAGTCACGCGCCGCATCGCCATCGCGGGTGAAGATCGCGGTGCCATTGCCATATTCATGATCCATCGCGTAACCGATTGCTTCTTCGTAGGTTTTTGCGCGGACGCAGGACAGAACCGGACCAAAAATTTCCTTTTGATAAATGTCCATATCGGTGGTGACGCGGTCAAACAAATGCGGCCCAACAAAGAACCCATCTTCATACCCTTGCAGGCTGAAATCGCGGCCATCGACCACAAGCTCTGCACCCTGCGCGATGCCGGTTTCGACCAATCCTAGAATATTTTCTTTTGCTGCCGCGGTCACAACAGGGCCGTAGTCAACATCTTTGCCAGACGTGTAGGGGCCGACTTTTAGCGCCTCAATGCGTGGGACAAGTTTTTCGACCAGACGATCCGCGGTTTCTTCGCCAACAGGCACAGCAACCGAAATCGCCATGCAGCGTTCGCCTGCGGCGCCGTAGCCAGCACCAATGAGCGCATCAGCTGCCTGATCCATATCGGCATCAGGCATAATGATCATGTGGTTTTTCGCGCCGCCGAAACATTGCACGCGTTTGCCGTTCGCACAGCCACGACCATAGATATATTCGGCGATCGGGGTTGATCCGACAAAGCCAACCGATTGGATCACATCATGATCAAGGATCGCGTCAACGGCTTCTTTGTCGCCGTTGACCACTTGGATGATGCCGGTGGGCAGGCCTGCTTCTTCAAGCAGTTCGGCCAGCATCAATGGAACGGATGGGTCGCGCTCGGATGGTTTAAGGATAAACGCGTTGCCGCAGACGATAGCCGGAGCAAACATCCACATTGGGATCATCGCCGGAAAGTTAAACGGTGTAATACCTGCGCAAACGCCCAAGGCCTGCTTCATCGAGTACATGTCAATGCCGGGGCCGGCGTCGTCGGTGAATTCACCTTTCAGTAGCTGCGGGGCGCCGATGCAATATTCGACAACCTCAAGACCGCGTTGCACGTCACCCGCCGCGTCGGGCAAGGTCTTGCCGTGTTCCCGCGAAAGGGCCTCGGCCAGCTTGTCCATATCGCGGTTCAGCAGGCTGACAAATTTCATCATAACGCGCGCGCGCCGCTGTGGGTTGACGGCCGCCCAGGCAGGCTGTGATTTAGCCGCGATATCAACGGCTTGTGCCATTTCTTCTACATTGGCGAGCGGCACTTTGGCCTGCACTTCGCCGGTTGCTGGGTTGTAGACATCCGCGAAACGGCCCGAAGTGCCTTTGACGTGCGCGCCGCCGATATAATGAGTCAGTTCTTGCATTGAAACCTCCGTTGGTTGCCGCGAGTTTAGCCTTGCATTTTTCCACGTAAAAGAATGAATATATCAAAATCATTTTGCAAAAATATAGGTATGAGTTGGAAAACTGGGACGACATGCGGGTGTTTTTGGCTGTGGCCCGTGCCGAGAGCCTGACCGGGGCTGCGCCGGTCCTTAAGATGGATCCTGCGACGCTTGGGCGTCGGATCGCGCGGCTGGAACGGTCTTTGGGGGCTACGTTGTTTGTAAAGTCTCCGCAGGGCTACGCGCTGACGGATTTGGGCGAACGTATGCGCGACCGCGCGGCAGAGGCAGAGGCCCATCTGGTCCTTGCACGTGAAACGGGGCAGGGCGGGTCATCGGGCTTGAGTGGGCAAATCAGGATCGGTGCGCCAGATGGGGCCGCGAATTTTCTGCTGCCGCAGGTCTGCGCCGCCATTCAGGCCGAAAACCCCGCGCTTGAAATCCAAATTCTTTCGCTTCCAAGGGTTGTGAATCTGTCGCGTCGAGAGGCCGATATCGCCGTCACCGTGAGCCCGCCTGCGACGGGGCGGCTGAGCGTACAGCGGATTTCAGATTACAAATTACATCTGGCAACGCGCCGTGACGGGCCAGTGATCACAAGGCGCGCGGATCTTATTGGACGGCCCGTTGTGGGGTATATTCCAGATATGATCTTTGACAAAGAGCTGGATTACCTTGGCGAATTGGGGGGCGATGGGGTGCAAATGGCTTCTAATTCGGTTGCGGTGCAATTGCAGATGCTGCGCCAGTCTGGGGTCGGGATCGTGCATGATTTTGCCTTGCCATTCGCGCCCGAATTGCACCGGGTCTTGGTCGATGAAATCTCGCTGACCCGGTCGTTCTATTTGGTGCGGCATTCGTCGGACCGGCAATCAGAGCGGCTGAATAGTGCAGTGAATGCAATTTTGAGGGGTGTTCATGGTGAGATAACACGCCTTGAGGGTATCGCTTGCTTGACAGATGCCCTTGTCATTTGACAGCCTAGCAAAACGCAAGCCGCTAAAGGAGCCCGCGATGATTGTATCCCAAATTCTAAAGTCCAAAGAAAAAGCCGGTGTCGTGTCCGTTAGACCTGGTGACCCAGTGTCGGCCGCCGTCGCATTGCTATCGGAAAAACGAATTGGGACAGTTGTTGTGTCATCTGATGGGGTGGCGCTAGATGGGATTTTATCAGAGCGGGATGTCGTCCGCGAGTTAGGCAAGCGCGGCGCGTCTTGCCTATCGGATAAAGTATCGGATCTGATGACTGCTAAACTGATTACCTGCACCCCAGAGGAGCAGACCGATGCGGTGTTGGAAAAAATGACCGCTGGTCGCTTTCGTCACATGCCCGTCCTAGAAGACGGTAAGATGATCGGACTGATTTCAATCGGTGATATGGTCAAAGCCAGATTGTCCGAGCTCGCTATGGAAAAAGATGCGCTTGAAGGGATGATTATGGGCCATTAGCGGTCTTGCAATCTGCTCCGTAATAATATTGCGTGCGCGCAACAGTATTTGACGAGGTGCGCCATGCGTATTGGACTTTATCCCGGAACTTTTGATCCTGTCACCCACGGTCATATCGACATTATTCGGCGCGCAAGTACGCTTGTTGATCGTCTGGTGATTGGGGTTGCCATTAACCGCGACAAAGGGCCGTTGTTCTCGCTTGAAGAACGCGTGGCTATGGTGAAAACGGAATGTGTGCCGCTTGGTAAAGCACATAATTGCGAAATCGTGGTACACCCATTCGAAAATTTGCTTATTGACTGTGCCCGTGATGTTGGGGCTGGCGTGATTATTCGCGGATTGCGTGCAGTTGCTGATTTTGAATATGAATTTCAAATGGTTGGCATGAACCGCGCAATGGATGATTCCATTGAAACTGTGTTTTTGATGGCTGATGCAAAAAATCAGGCGATCGCCTCGAAGCTTGTCAAAGAAATCGCGCGTCTTGGCGGGGATGTGTCAAAATTTGTCACGCCCGCTGTGAATTCTGCGCTGAAGGATCGATTTAACGTATGATTGCACGGGGTGTCGCAATGTATTTTATCTATGCTGTGGCGATGGTGCTTTTTCACCCAAAGTTCATTTACCCGTTTGGTCCTGACCCTTTTGTAGATCCCGCATTCGCAACACATGTTTTGGACGACACTCAGGCCCATTTGCATGTGACTGAAGAAGATACCGACGGTTTAGCCGTACTTTATTTTATGGGGAATGGCGGATCGCTTGCCTATTTTGGCGCGCATCTGTCCGTACACACAGATGCAGGGCACCGGGTGGCCGCACTTGCCTATCCGGGCGGTGGCGGAATTCCCGGCAACCCGTCCGAGACATTGTTGAAAGCCCAAGCGCTAGACAGCTATGATTGGCTAGCTGCGCAGCATGAGGGGCCGATTGCCGTGCACGGTTATTCCTTGGGGACCGGGCTGGCGTTGCATGTGGCCGCAAATCGCGACGTTGCAGGGATCATTTTGGACGCGCCCTATGCGCGCATGTGTGAATTGATGACTCGGGCCGCTTGGTTGCCTGCGTGTTATTTGCCCGGTGTGCAGCGTTGGAATTCACTGGTCTATGCCGATCAAATCGATGCGCCGGTACTGGTGTTTCATGGCACAGCTGATGATTTGATTCCGGTTGAGGCAGGTCAAAAACTAGTCGCGTCCATGTTGGATGCGGGCAAGGGCGTGAGCTATGTGGCGTTGGAGGGGGCAAATCATCATAATATTTTGCGCCATCCCGGTTACGTAACGCAATTCGATGATTTTTTATCGAACCTGCCGTTTTAGTAAGGCGAGACACAGTCAGAACCGATCGAGGATCTGTTCAAAATCAAGGTTGATGGGCCATGCCTCGCGTGCACGGTAACGAAATGCCGTGTTTGATTTCTAATTTTCAGCAAGAATTTCAGCCAATCTAGGAAGCGCATTCACGATTTCGGAAACTGCGATTGTCGCGCCTGCTAATGACCAATGGGCGTAATCGAACACAAATACGCGATCGTCATCCGTTAAAACGGGGCAGCTGGGATTGCACAGAATGTTGGCACTTGAGACATACTGTGTGCGTGTCTGCGCAAAATACGTCATGAGCCAATCATCAATGGCCTCTTCGGCGGGATAGCTTGCACCGTTATAAAAGCTGCGAACGTCCTCGAGCGTCTTGCTCAGGGTAATTGCACGTTCGATGTCGGGATCAAATTCATGGCGAGGGCCAATAAAGAAAACAGGAATTGTTTCCGGTATCATGCGGTCAATACTGTCAGAAAAGGTGTTCAGCGCAGACCAATGCGGTACCCGTTGCCCCCCAAAACCAGAGACAATCATTGAACGTGCGCTTTGGGTGATAATGACCGCAGAAATACGGTTTTCATTTTCAGTGATCCAGTTGTGTACATAGCGTACATACTGAGCACATTCCCTGTCCTGAGGTCCGCGCGATACGATAAGACAGCCAAGGCTTGTCAGGTGTACAATTGCCGCGTCCGGATAGTTTGCACGTAAGCCAATATAGAATCCATGCCCGTGACTGTCGCCAATAACCACAATGTAATCGTTGCGGTCGAGTGGAGCGCAAGTCTGGGGATTGACCGTGTCTTCGCTATTATGGATTTCGCATAGTTCAGATTTGACCAGAGTTGGGCGGTCTTCGATTGCTTGTGTTCTATCGGATAAAAGCGCCGTAATTTCGGCCGGATAGCGCCCTGGTGCACCATTCGATCGTATGATCTGCGTGCACACAGCGCATAGCAGTACAAAAATTAGGACGCATACCGCGTTCAAATACTTATTCGAAACTTTATGAAACACGCCATCTTTTTTTCTAAAGGGTGTTTCAATAAAGTAATAGCTCGCGATCGCGAGAAGAAAAGTAAGGCCAAGTACATGGATGATTTCTTGGGATGTGTGAGGTCTGCCATTTAAAAAACGATAAAAAACCTGCACCGGCCAATGAACCAAATACAAAGAATAGCTAATTTGGCCGATGTATCGAAACGGTCCTGCGCCGAGGACACGGTTGGCGAATGCACTTGGCCCCGCATAAATAACCATCATTGTTCCGACGCAGGGGACCAACGCAGCGACACCTGGAAACGGTGTGCGATGCGTATAATTAAGCCCGGAGTGGATAACAAGAATGATGCCCATCAAGCTAATGGCATTTGTCATCACATGCCCACGCGCTTGCGCACCAGTGATTGCGAGAAGTCCGCCAAGTGCAAATTCATAAATCCGAAACGGTGCTAGAAAAAACACGCTGTCTGGCGCGGTGACTAGGTATTTTTCTGCGGTAAACAGTGTCACGGTCCCGACCAACAACAAGGATATTGATATTGCGCGCTTAGACAGACGTCCTAAAAGCAAAAACAATAGTGCCGGCCAAATTAGATAGAACTGTTCTTCGACCGCAAGTGACCAAGTATGCAACAGTGGTTTTTGGTAGGCCGCGAGGTCGAAATATCCTGCAGTGGCGTAAAAGTAAAAATTACTTACCGAAAACAGGGAGGCAATCGTTGCTTCTGATGTTGCCTTTAAAGAGGCTGGAGGCGCGATAAACCACGCAGTGATCAACGTCAGTATAAGTGTAGCGAGCAAAGCTGGGCCAAGTCTTCGCAGCCTTCGTTGGTAGAATTTGCCAAAGCTAAAGGACCCGGTCGAAATGTCTCTAAGGAGGAGAGTGCTGATTAAAAATCCGCTGATGACAAAAAAAACGTCAACTCCAATGAAACCACCCGGGACATTTTGCAGTTCGGCGTGAAAGAATAGAATCAATAGGATTGCTACAGCTCTGAGGCCGTCAATGTCGTCCCGATAGGTCATAAGAATCCAACTTTTGGTATCCAATTCCTGAATGGAACACGCGCAGAAACAAAATCCAATTAGATTATGTTGGAGCTATCGGGCTATTTTACAAAACAGCCCGATATTTAGTGACGCTTCGCTTAGATCAGTTTCCCCATTGCGACGGCTGTGTCGCTCATCCGGTTAGAGAAGCCCCATTCGTTATCGTACCAGGTCAGGATACGGACCATGTTTCCGTCAAGCACTTTGGTTTGATCAAGGTGGAAGATTGAGGAATGCGGGTCATGGTTGAAATCAGAGCTGACCATAGGAAGATCGGTGTAACCCAAAATTCCTTTGAGTGGGCCGTCGGCCGCTGCGATGATCGCGGCATTGACTTCTTCGACGGTGGTCGCTCGCGACGCTTCGAACGTCAGATCAACAACTGAGACATTGGGTGTTGGCACGCGGATCGCAACGCCGTCCAACTTGCCGTTCAGTTCTGGCAGCACAAGGCCAACAGCCTTGGCCGCGCCCGTGGAAGTCGGGATCATAGACAGCGCTGCAGCGCGTGCGCGGTACAGGTCCTTGTGCATCGTATCTAGCGTTGGCTGGTCGCCAGTGTAGCTGTGGATTGTTGTCATAAAGCCTTTGGTGATGCCGATCGCATCATTAAGAACTTTGGCAACCGGAGACAGGCAGTTGGTGGTGCAAGATGCGTTTGAAACGATCAGGTCATCCGCTGTCAGCGCATCATCGTTCACACCAAAGACAATGGTTTTATCCGCGTCTTTGCCCGGCGCAGAAATCAACACGCGGCTCGCGCCGTTATCAAGATGCGCTTGGCAGGCTTCTTTGCTTGTGAAAATTCCAGTGCATTCCAAAACTACATCGACATGCGCCCAAGGCAGGTCTGCTGGGTTGCGAATTGCGGTTACATCAATCGGGCCACGGCCCGCGTCGATTGTTGTCTCTGTCGTGGTGACTGTGCCCGGAAAACGCCCATGCACAGAATCAAATCGCAACAGATGTGCATTGGTTTCAACCGGGCCAAGATCGTTGATTGCAACAACTTCGATGTCGGTACGTCCGCTTTCAATGATTGCGCGCAATACGTTACGACCAATACGACCAAATCCGTTAATGGCAACTTTGACGGCCATGATGCTATCTCCTAAGGGATGACTGTTGGCGCTAACATTGCGATTTATGGCAAAAGGTCAACCTTAGATCGGCACTATCGCCAAATTGCGATGTATTCGATCAACCCCAAAAGCTTGCGAAACAAAAACGGCACCGCCCCCCAATGCATCACATAAAGATCAGCCAGCACAAATCCGGTGATCAAAATAGCAAGGATAAGGGCGATGGTATTGGTCATACTAAACATCTAGCGCGAAGATGTTAAGAAGGTAAGAGTGAACGCACGCGCATTTGTTTAGGTTAATTTATCCGCCCCATTGTTGCCGCCACATCTGCCATACGCGCCGAGAAACCCCATTCGTTATCATACCATGCCAGAACACGCACGGTCTTGCCGCCGACGACTTTGGTTTGGTCGGGCGCAAAGATGCAGGATTGCGTTGTGTGGTTAAAGTCGATGCTGACCTTGGCTTCGTCGTCGTATGACATCACCATGCCCATGTAACCGCCTGCCGCTTCGGCCACGATGGCGTTCACATCTGCGACGCTCACGGATTTCCCGGCTTCAAACGTCAGATCAACGGCGCTGACATTGGGGGTAGGGACCCGCATTGCGGTTCCGTCTAGCTTGCCTGCCAATTCCGGTAGCACATCACCCAATGCTTTGGCCGCACCGGTCGAGGTCGGGATCATCGCCATCGCTGCGGCGCGGGCGCGGTATAGGTCACTGTGGCGGCGGTCTAGCGTGGGCTGGTCGCCGGTGTAGCTGTGGATGGTAGTCATGATACCGCGTTCAATGCCGATAGTGTCATTCAGAACCTTGGCAAGCGGTGCCAGACAATTGGTGGTGCATGACCCGTTGGACACCATATTTTCGCCTGCGGCCATATCGCGGTGGTTCACGCCGTAAACAACCGTGCGGTCAACGTTTGACGCGGGCGCCGAGATCAACACCTTTTTCGCACCGCGCGATAGGTGAACAGCGGATTTTTCACCATCGTTAAACTTGCCCGTACATTCAAGCACGACATCCACGCCTGACCAGTCAAGCTCTTCGGGGTTGTAGGTCGACATCACATCAATGGGCCCACGTCCCAGATCCAACGTGTTGCCGGAAACTTTGATTGGGCTGCCAAAACGGCCATGCACGCTGTCATATTTTAACAGGTGGGCGTTTGTCTCGATTGGGCCAGTGGCGTTGATTTTGACGACTTGCACGTCATTGCGCGCGGCCTCGGCGATATGTGCCAAGGTGCAGCGGCCGATGCGGCCAAATCCGTTGATCCCAATGGTGACTGTCATGTGCCTTGCTCCTATGCGTCGCGTTAGGGGGTCGATAGGGAATGATTAAGATTCTGGAAAGTGCAAAATATACATATTTTCAACATGTTAGCGTTAACTTCAGGTGGTTGCGCTAACTGTTTTCGCTAACGGCATGGCGCGTTATTACAATGAATCCTGATTTAGGGACGTCTGGAGATTAAAATTGGTTTGGTGTAGATGAACGAACATTGAGGTAAGGAATACTAGTGTTGTTGAAGTCACATCCATATCGCACCGTAGCAGTTGTAACGGTCCTTGCATTTTCTAGCCAGATTGCGTGTGCTGACCCGTTCAACTGGAATCTTGCCGAAATATCAGAAGGCCATGTTACTTTTGATAATGGGGAACGCGTAGATTACCGGGTGGGGTACATCATAGAGGGCAATTATTCTGAAATGTCAGTACTGATTGATCGTGCGCCTTTAGGTGCGAGCCCGTCGGATCAAATTTTGGTTCATGGGATGGCGACTGAAAGGCCCAAGGTATTCGTAGTGCAAAATCTATTTGTTGTTGAACAAACAGGGACCCTATGGGGACAGGATATGCCTATTACGAATTTCAGGTGTTGGCAGTCGGGCACTCCACTTGCTGAGATTGATTGCCCCGAATTGGCGTCGCCATAGTTACAGGTGTCTTATCAACCAAATGGACCGACGCCTGTACAGGCTTCTGACGGGACAAGGAAAAGGCGGTAAGTTGTAAAACTATCGTCTTCGCCTTCTTGAAGGACACCCGAGGTGCAACGCCCTTCAAAATTATTCACCGAAATACCTTTTGTATGAAAAAGAATTTCATTGGGGGTAAGGTATTCAATCAAAACATCAGTGCCTCCACATTCCAAACCACATTGTGTCAACCGGTATGGGGATGGGTACTGACCGTCGCCACAAAACATACTGTCTTCAAATACTTGACCAGCAAGGCCAGTTTCACGGGCCGCTGGCGTATCCGCGATTTGGGCTTTGAAGTTACCGGACAAAAAATCACCCGTATGGATCAGTTCAAACCAAAACGTTAGCTCTGAGACGGTTTGTTCTGGATGGTTTGCCATGTGTTCTGCGCTATAAATACGCTGAAAGCAGGGTAGGTCATGACCGTTGGCCATTGCGATATTTGAATAGGTCAATGAAATTGACATCGCGATGGCAAGAGTTTTTGCGGGTTTCATATCTATTTTCATGGCCGATGGTGCATCAGCTGTTAGGTGGCGCAGCCTGCGCCACCAAGATTATCCATAGGCCTATGCGTCGCCCAAGAATTTTTCTAGCAGTTCATCAAGGTCCAGCCCAAGCGTATCGAGAATGCTCAGATCAACACCTTTTTCTTCGATAAAGGTTTTTGCGGCGGATAGGTCGAGCCCCTTGAGCATTGACGCATCGATGCCTGCGCCGCCCAGCGTTTCTGCCAAATCAAAATCGCCGCCGCCCAATGCGCCAGCGGCTTTGCCGATCATGTCACCAAAATCCATCGTAATCTCCGTATGTTATGCGCAAACTGATTATGCTGCGCGGGTAAAAACAGGCGTCGGCAATAGCACCGACGCCCGACAAATTATTTGATCAGGGATTTGACCATTGCCGCTGTGTCTTCGGCGGTGATGCCAAATTCTTGGAACAAACGCTCTGCCGGGGCAGAGGCCCCAAAGCCTGGCATCCCAACAAAACCGGCCTTCTTGTTGTTGCCGCGTTCGCCCATCAACCATTTGTCCCAGCCTAGACGCACGCCTGCCTCAATCGCGACCCGGACGGGGCCGGCTGGCAATACCTTGCGACGGTAGGCTTCGTCTTGCGCCTCGAACAGTTCCCAGCACGGCATGGACACAACGCGTGTGCCGATACCTTCGGCCTGTAGCAGGTCGCGCGCGGCAAGTGCGACTTCGACCTCGGACCCGGTTGCCATCAAGATCGCCTGACGTTTGCCTTCGGCATCTGCCAGAACATAGGCACCTTGCGCGGTCAGGTTCTTGGTTTTGTGCTCTGAACGCACGGTCGGCAGCCCTTGGCGGGATAGGCACAGCACAGAAGGGGTGCTTTGGGACGTCAGTGCCATTTCCCAAGCTTCGGCCGTTTCGACAGTATCCGCAGGACGGAACACATGGGTATTTGGCGTCGCGCGCATCATGGCAAGATGTTCGACCGGCTGGTGTGTCGGTCCATCTTCGCCAAGCCCGATGCTGTCGTGGGTCATGACGTAAGTGGTTGGAATGCCCATCAGCGCAGACAGGCGCATAGAGCCACGCGCATAGTCGGTAAAGCACATGAATGTACCGCCGTAGGGGCGGGCACCGCCGTGCAGCGCCATGCCGTTCATAGCAGCGGCCATGCCATGTTCACGCACACCGTAGTAGATGTAGCGACCTTTACGGTTGTCAGGGTTAAAGATACCCATATCCGCTGTCAGCGTGTTGTTGGATCCGGTCAGATCCGCAGAGCCACCGATGGTTTCTTGCATGAGCGGGTTCACGACGGCCAAAGTCATTTCTGACGATTTACGGGTCGCGACCTTTGGTTGGTCTTCGCTGACCTGCTTTTTCAATGCACGAATAGCGGCTGATAGTTTCTTTGGGGCTTCGCCAGCATAGGTGCGGTTGAATTCTGCCTGTTTTGTGCCTGACAGCGCGGCAAAGCGCGCTTCCCACGCTTCACGGGTTGCGGTACCGCGTGCGCCGATGGCTTCCCATCCGGCTTTGACGTCGGCTGCGACTTCGAAATCACCCAATGGCGCACCGTATAGTTCTTTGGCCGCTTGCAGTTGTTCGGCATTGGTCAAAGCGCCGTGACCTTTGGATGTGTCTTGTGCCGCGTGGCCCAAGGCGATGTGTGTTTTACACGCGATCATGGATGGGCGCGGGTCGGCCTTGGCGGCTGTGATTGCGGCATCAATCGCAACCGGGTCATGCCCATCGATTTCTTGCACATGCCAGCCGGATGCCGCGAAGCGGGCGGGCTGGTCGGTGATATCCGCCATATCAACGGTGCCGTCGATGGTGATGTTGTTATTGTCCCAAAGCACACACAGGTGGCCAAGCTTTTGCATACCCGCAAGACCGATGGCCTCTTGGCTGACGCCTTCCATCAGGCAACCATCGCCAGCGATCACATAGGTGTGGTGATCAATGATCTTTTTGCCCCAAGTGGCGCGCTGGATTTCCTCGGCGATGGCAAAACCAACCGAGTTGGCGATGCCTTGGCCCAAAGGACCAGTGGTGGTTTCAATACCGCGCGCATGGCCGTATTCTGGATGACCTGCGGTTTTTGCGCCCCATTGGCGGAAATCTTTGATCTGCTGAAGCGTGATATCTTCGTAACCGGTCAGGTACATCAGCCCGTAAAGCAACATTGATCCGTGACCCGCAGAGAGAATAAACCGATCACGATCGGGCCATTCAGGGGTCTTTGGGTCGAAATTTAAGTGATTTTCGAACAATACAGTCGCAACATCAGCCATGCCCATCGGCATGCCAGAGTGGCCAGAGTTCGCAGCCGCAACCGCATCAAGCGTGAGCGTACGAAGAGCAGCGGCTTTGTTCCAATGTTCAGGGTTGGCGGCGCGCAGGGCTTTGATATCCAAGGTGGTCACATCCTATTCAAAAGGTAAATGTCTTGCTTGCCTGCGTCATATCAGGGTGAAGCCTAAGATCAAGCGTGACAGTTAAGTCGTTCAAATGAAAAGACAGCTGTGATTTGCGACGCATCGCACGATGGCATAGTCTGGTCTTCAAGAGGCACGATTCGGATCGATACGCATAAGACTGGATCAAATTTCAGCGCGCACGGGGCGACTGGATAAAAACGGCTTCCGGCTGTTGGTAACTGAATTGCCAATGCGCGGGTAGGTCAAAAGGACGAGCAGATGAGTGATATTAGTACATTAGAAGGCCGGATCGCGACGGCCCTGGATCGGATCAGGCTGGGAATAGATGCCCAACAAGCCAGCGATGGCGACACAGAATTGCGCGCCGCATTAGAAGCTGAGCGCGCAGCAAACGCAGAGCTTGTTGCGCGGGTCCGCGCGCTCAAAGAACGCCAAGACACCCAAGTTGCCAGCTTGACAGAGCGGGTTGAAAAACAGCGTGCGCAACTGGCTTCATATGATGCGCAAATGCAGACGTTGCGGGCATCAAATGTTCAAATGCGTGAAATTAATACAAAGCTGCGCGATGCGGTCACCGAAGGTTTGACACCTGATCTGGTGAACGCCGCTGTCGCCGCAGAATTGCAGGCCGTACAAGACCAACGTAACGCAGAAGCCGCTGAAATTGATGCGATTTTGGCGGAACTGAAACCATTGGTCGAGGAGACATCCCATGCCGCAGGTTGAAATCAAAATCGGTGGGCGCAGCTTTGAAGTTGCCTGTCAGGCCGGTGAAGAACAGTTTTTGCATTCCGCCGCCGCCATGCTAGATACCGAAGCCGCACATCTGTCGGGACAAATCGGACGGATGCCCGAAGCGCGGATGCTGTTGATGGCGGGGCTGATGTTGGCAGATAAAACTGCCGGGCTTGAAGCAAAGCTGGAAAAAAGTGCCGCGGAATTCGAAGAACTACGTGCCCGTATCGCGTTTCTTGAGGCGCAACCTGCACCCGCGCCCGAACGGATCGAAATACCCGTGGTCCCTGCCAGCGTGACAGAAGCGCTGGCCGAAATTGCGGCCCGCGCAGAAGCGCTGGCAGATCAAGTTAGCCAGAAAACCTAACGAAATTACTTAGAAAAAATTGCGCCGAGGGTCCCGTCTTGGTGCATTTTTTTGATGGCGTCGTAAGATCCGATTTTTTTGCCATGCGCATAGACCACTGGTAAGCTGATTTCGGTACCGCCTTCTGGGAATGCCAAATGCATTGTCGGGTCTTTGCTGACGTCGACCGTTTTAAAAGCAACGCCAACCTCTTGTAGTAAGGCGCGTGTCTTTGCGTCCGGGCTAGTCGTGTCGAATTCATTCAGGTTGCGGACAAAAAGTACAAGCTGGTTGTAACCGATGATACCTTTAACAAGGTTTTCGGCACTCTCTTTTTCATTGTAATTTTTTGATCTTGGCGAATGTGGGCGTTCAACTTTCTTTAAATCAAACGCAGTATGACTCCGAGTGGTGCCAGAACCGGGAAGCAAACTACTCAAAACTGCTTGTCGGCGCGACGACTTTTGAACTTGATCATTAAATGCGTCATAATCAAGCGATTCAGTGCCAATTGATCGATATGCGCCCGTTGGGGGCAAAATCATCTTCCATAACTTAAAAGCACCCCAAACCAAAGTCGCTGCAATAATTGCGATTACACATAGCCAAGCGATTTGATCTGGGGTCATATTAGGCTGCTTACGCGTTTGCTTCGCGGATTTGGTCGGCTGCGTTTTTGTCGAATGCCACGCCATTGTCCGCGAACAATGTGTCCAATTCGCCTGACAGCATCATTTCTGTGATGATGTCGCATCCGCCGACAAATTCGCCTTTGACGTAAAGCTGCGGGATGGTCGGCCAATCAGAGAAATCTTTGATACCTTGGCGAATTTCTTCGTCGGCCAGCACATTCACATCGCTGTAATCGACGCTCATAAAGTTCAAGACACCAGCCACGCGTGAAGAAAACCCGCATTGTGGCATGGTTTTTGTGCCCTTCATGAACAGGACAACATCGTTGTTTGTGACTGTGTCTTTGATTTGGGTTTCGGCGGTCATGGGTTTTATCCTTTGATGGGGCCCAAAATAGCGCGATCTTGGGCTGCAAATTTCACGGCAGACAGGGATTAAGCAGGTGCTTTGGTGGTTAACGCCAAAGCGTGCAGTTCGCCGCTGTCGATTTTTTCTTTGAGCGTGGCATTCACCGCACGTTGCTGCTGGATACGGTTCATGCCACGAAAGCTTTCGTCGATGACTTCAGCGGCGAAATGTGCGCCGTCATCGCCTTGCACGGTGATTGAGGCATTGGGAAAGCTTTTGCGCAGCAGGGTTTCAATATCGGTGGCAGTGATCGGCATAAGACGTCCTTTGGTCGGTTCCCTATAATCTAGGGGCAGGGGATCGGGGCGGCAAGGGGCCGCGCCCGACAGATTTTAGGCAACCGCCGCTGCGAATGCATCGCGGAACGTCGTGGCCAATGTGTCCAATGGTGCCTCATGCGCGCCAAAGCTGACGTTTTCGCCGCCAACCTTGCCGACCATTGTCAATGTGACACCTGCATCACCTGCGGCAAGCATCAGTGCCTCGGCCATATCAAAATTGCAGCCAATCAGATAGCGCGCCTGATCTTCGCCAAACAAAATGGCGGTATCATCGGCGTCAATGCTGATCCCGACGCCAGCTTTCTCTGCCAGTTCAAACGCGGCAAGCGCCAGCCCGCCGTCGCTAAGGTCAGTACAAGCGGCGACCATCGCGTGGTTCGCGCGGATGAAATCACCGTTGCGCTTTTCCGCGTCCAGATCGACGTGCGGCGCATCGCCTTCGGCGCGGTTAAAGACCTCGGCCAAAAGCGCGGATTGCCCAAGGTGACCTGTTGTTTCCCCGACAAGTAGCAAAACATGGCCCTCGCGGATTTGACCGTTGATCATATCTTCTGACTGACGAATAATCCCGACCGCTCCGATTGTCGGTGTCGGCAAGATGCCAGTGCCGTCAGTTTCATTGTACAGCGACACGTTGCCCGATACGATCGGCATATCAAGCGCGGTTACGGCAGCGCCGATCCCTTCGATAGCACCTACAAATTGGCCCATGATTTCAGGCTTTTCTGGATTGCCAAAATTCATGTTGTCAGTGGTCGCGAGCGGGGTTGCCCCCACAGCTGTCAGGTTGCGGTAGGCTTCTGCGACGGCTTGTTTGCCGCCCTCAATGGGGTTGGCTTTGACGTAGCGTGGGGTCACGTCACTGGTAAAGGCCAGCGATTTATCGGTGCCGTGGATGCGGACAATGCCTGACCCTGCGCCGGGGGTGCGGGCCGTGTCACCCATGACCTGTTGGTCATATTGTTCATAAACCCACTGTTTGCCGGCATAGTTCGGGCTGCTGATCAGCGCCTTAAGCCCGTCAATCGGGTTTACGTCGGGTGCGTCAATCAGTGGTTCGGCAGCCGGGGTTGGCACCCAAGGGCGGTCATATTCAGGGGCTGATCCTGATAGGGTCGCCAGCGGCAGATCCGCTTTCACTTCGCCGTTGTGGACGACGATAAAGCGATCTTCGGCGATGGTTTCCCCCACAATCGCAAAATCGAGGTCCCATTTTTCGAATACGGCGCGCGCTTCGGATTCAAGCTCGGGTTTGAGCACCATCAGCATACGCTCTTGGGATTCTGACAGCATCATTTCATAGGCGGTCATGTTCTCTTCGCGCTGCGGCACGTTTTCGAGGGTCAGTTTCACCCCAAGCCCACCTTTGTCGCCCATTTCAACCGCAGAGCAGGTCAACCCGGCGGCGCCCATATCTTGGATCGAAATCACCGCGCCGGTGGTCATCAGCTCTAACGTCGCTTCCATCAGACGCTTTTCGGTGAACGGGTCGCCGACCTGAACTGTGGGGCGTTTTTCTTCGATTGTGTCGTCAAATTCAGCCGATGCCATCGTCGCGCCACCAACACCGTCACGCCCGGTTTTCGCGCCAAGATACACAACTGGCATCCCAATACCGGATGCAGCCGAATAGAAAATCTTATCCGTATCGGCCAATCCTGCCGCAAAAGCATTCACAAGGCAGTTGCCATTATATGCCGGATCAAACCGTACTTCGCCGCCAACCATTGGCACGCCAAAACAGTTGCCGTATCCGCCAACACCGGCGACCACACCGTTCACAAGCTGACGCGTTTTGGGGTGCTCAGGCTGCCCGAACGATAGTGAGTTCATTGCCGCAATCGGGCGCGCGCCCATGGTAAAGACGTCACGCAGGATGCCGCCCACGCCCGTGGCAGCACCTTGGTAGGGTTCGATGTAAGAGGGGTGATTGTGGCTTTCCATCTTGAAAACAACCGCTTGGCCGTCGCCA
The DNA here is from genome assembly GCA_938002605.1 of uncultured Paracoccaceae bacterium. Lineage (GTDB taxonomy): Bacteria > Pseudomonadota > Alphaproteobacteria > Rhodobacterales > Rhodobacteraceae > Yoonia. The sequence goes on from CALLAF010000024.1 coordinate 37,339, forward strand.
ATATCGACAATCCCAGCGTTTTCACCGGGGCCGCAAATGACCTGTGGTCCTTCTGTGGGCAGGGTGCGGAGCCATTTTTTTGAGGACTTATAAGAACAGTGTTCGTTCCACATGGCCGAAAAAATGCCCAGCTCTGTAAAAGTTGGTTCGCGGCCGATGATCTCGAGGATGCGGGCGTATTCATCGGGGCTAAGCCCGTGTGAAGAGATCAGGTCATCGGTGATCATCGGTTCGGTCATGGTCGTCTCCCAAGCAGCGTTGCGGCCTTGTAAGGCCTTGTTGCGCAGGTTGGAAGGCAGTTTTTCCGGACCGACGTGAATTCCTGTTGCGTGCGACGTGCGTGTATATTGGGGAGGGGCGTTGGTAAAAAAATGCCGGGCGCATGGCCCGGCGAAGTCCAACAGGGAGGTGAAAACGATGAGCGTGTAAGCATCTTCGCTTTCAAGGTGTCAGATAGGGCGTAAATTTTACGCAATCAAGAAAAATTACCTGCATTTATCGCATTTCCGCCATGCGCATATCGCATAGCTTCAGCTTTAGGTAGAAATATAAGGGCTTATCGTCTCAAGTCGAGCGTCAGTCCAAAGACTAAGATAGCATCTGAATGGGCTTTTCCAGACGGACCACCAATTAATCCGCGTCCGGGCATGGCTTGAACATAGAATGGTCCGCATTCCGTATGTAGGCCGCCGACGGGAATCCAGCCGTTATATTGATACTGCACGGTGTCGCTTAGTTCAGGGTAATGTGCCGTGCCAATGAACCCGGCAGCGCTGCAGTTTTCCCCCTGCCAAAAATCGCGTGATACCGTGACAAACGCCGCCGTATTGCGAAAACTATTGCGCAAGGAGCCGGCGGTGATATCGGCCCAGCCGCCGTTCCAGGTCAGTGCGAAACCAGGATTGATTTCGTTTAAATCGACGTCCATTTCATTGTTCACATGGCGGCTGCCAAGCGGAACGCGGATTTCGTCAGGGATAATGTCCCATCCCCAAAGCTGCGAGGGCAGCAATAAGCAGGCCGCAAAAGCGGCGTTTTTTAACATTTTCATCGTTAACATCCATTGAACACGCACGGCGATATTGGCGCACAAAGGGGTGCAGAAAAATCGTCAGTGCTGGTTTACTCGTGACGTGATGCCCAACATGGGCATAGGTCAGATTTACAGCGAACGGATGTTGTAGCCAACAAAATGTTTAACAAATGGTAAACGTCTACAAAAATACGTTGGTTGCCACAAAGGTTAACCAAGATGTTGTTATCGTGTGGAAATTCGTACGAATGGCGCTATGTGGATTCATCTGCCGTTTGCGTGTTGTCGCGCAATTGGCGGCGGTGGGCAAAGATTTCATCTTGGACAAAATCACGGAATGCGCTGATCCGCTGTGATTGGCGCAGCTCTTCTGGGTAGGCCAAGAAAACAGGGACTTCGCCACTTTCTAAATCTGGTAAAATACGGACCAGTTGCGGGAAACCTTCGACCAGGTAATCCGGCAAAACGCCAACCCCAAGGTTATTTACAACCCCTTGCCATACCCCAAAATAGTTATTCACGGTGAACAGGCTGTGCACATCATATGTCATCAAGTGCTGCACCAATGTGGCGCCTGCGTTCACTTGGGTTGAATTGGGGCTTTGACAAATCAAACGGTGGTTTGCGATATCTTCAATGTCATTGATCATCCCGTTTTTTGCGATGTAGTCTTCGGAGGCGTAAAGCCGCATCCGTACTGACATCAACCGTTTGCGGATCAGATCTGCTTGTGACGGCTCTTTCATCCGGATGGCGACATCCGCCTCACGCATGGGCAGATCAAGTACGCGTTCTTCGAGCATCAGGTCGATTTTCAGATCAGGATATTTTTCGTAAAGCTTTGGCAGGCGCGGGGCCAACCACATGGTGCCAAACCCGGTCGTCGTTGTGACGCGCAATTCGCCGAAAACTTCTTCTTCGCTGTCTTTGATGCGGGCCTCGGCTGCTTCAAGCCGTTTGTTCATCGATTTGGTCGCGTCAAACAACAGTTCGCCCTGTTCCGTTAGGATCAGCCCGCGCGCATGGCGGTGAAAAAGGGTCGTGTTCAGCGATTCTTCAAGTGCGCGGATTTGGCGGCTGACCGCAGATTGGGACAGGTGCAACGTGTCGCCCGCGTGGGTCAGTGACCCAGCATCCGCGACCGCGTGGAAAATCCGAAGTTTGTCCCAGTCCATACTCGCCTACTTGCTTTTGACCTAAGGTAATTGTCCTATCAACCTACGCTATTGCCGTAGTGGGTTGCAAACTGATCGCGGTCATTTCAGGCCAAATACCCGCCAATTTCGGAGAAATCAGCGGGTTCATGCGCAGATAACCCGGGATTGGCGCATAGATGGGCGATTTTGAGAGCCGCATTGCGTCCCATGTGCAAATTGTCATTTTTTTGTTGCCGCGATGTGCTAACCTTAGCGTCACCGAAATCAGGGGGCAGATGAATATGTCTAAACTTGAACGCCAAGTCGCGCGCGATATTTCTTATGCGACGGCTGTCAAAGGGCGCAGTGGGCGTGTTCTTGTCCGCGCGATGGAGAATGCGACAGGACGGTTTTCGCTTATTCGACGCGCGCGTGGGTATGACGCTGATGTCGCCGCGGGCCAAGATTTTTGGGACGTGATCGTCGCTCGTTACGGGCTAGAGCTTGATATTATTGCAGGCGCGCTTGATAATATACCTGCTTCCGGCCCCGTCGTGGTGGTCAGCAATCATCCCTACGGTATTTTGGATGGGTTGATGATGGGGCGCATTCTATCGCACCGCCGTTCCGGAGATTTTCGCGTTCTTGCACATGAGATTTTTCAGCGTGCGCCTGATCTGAAACGTGTGATCTTACCGATCTCATTTTTGCAAACCAAAGAAGCTGCCAAGCTGAACCTTGAAACACGTGCTGCGGCGGTCCGCTATCTATCGGAGGGCGGCGCGATTGGTGTGTTCCCGGGCGGTACTGTGTCGACTTCTGCGACCCCGTTTTCAGCCCCGCTTGACCCTGGCTGGCGCACGTTCACTGCGAAAATGATCTCAAAATCGGGCGCGACGGTTGTTCCGATTTTCTTTGAGGGTCGCAACAGCCGGTTTTTTCAATTGGCAAGTCATATCCATGCCAACCTACGCACTGGCCTGTTAATCCGTGAGTTTCGCAAGCGGGTGAATAAACCTGTGCGCGTCGTGATCGGAGAGCCCATTTCCCCCGAGACATTGGCAACCTATAAAAAAGACCCCAAAGCATGCATGGATTTCTTGCGCAAAGCCACGTATGACCTAAGCCCAAGCCCAATTGATGCAAGTCAATACGGGCATGAGTTTGAAGAAATACATAAGGTGCGTGATGGCGGTCGGGATATTCGATAGCGGTTTAGGTGGGCTGACAGTTTTGGACGCTGTCGCAAAGCGCCTGCCTGATGTGCCTCTTGTTTATATGGGTGATAGCGCGCATGCGCCTTACGGCGTGCGGACCCCTGATGATATTTACAACCTGACTATTTCCGCCACACAACGGTTGTTTGATGAAGGCTGCGACCTCGTCATTCTAGCCTGCAACACCGCCTCTGCGGCGGCGCTGCGGCGGATGCAAGAAAGCTGGGTGCCGCAGGGCAAACGCGTGCTGGGTGTGTTCGTGCCGATGATCGAGGCCCTGACTGAACGACAGTGGGGTGACAATTCGCCACCGCGCGAAGTTGCGGCCAAACATGTCGCGCTTTTTGCGACGCCCGCCACTGTGGCGAGCCGCGCATTTCAACGGGAACTCGCGTTTCGGGCCGTTGGCGTTGATGTCGAGGCACAGGCCTGCGGCGGGGTTGTTGATGCGATCGAAGACGGAGATTTGATCCTTGCGGATGCGCTGGTGCGCAGCCATGTGGATGCGCTGATGCGCAAAATGCCGCAACCAGATGCGGCCATTCTTGGCTGTACCCATTACCCGCTGATGGAGGCTGAATTTCAGGCCGCACTTGGCCCGGATGTCAAAGTTTTCAGCCAAGCCAATCTGGTTGCCGAAAGCCTTGCTGATTATCTGGCGCGGCGTCCTGAAATGGTCGGCCCGGGTTTGGAATCGGCGTTTTTGACAACGGGCGACCCTGATAAGGTCTCTGCCCGCGCGACACAGTTCCTGCGACGACAAATCACATTTACCGCAGCCTGAACTTACCTAAATTCCATCCCAAAGGGATAAAACTATGACACATAACGTCGCCATTCTTGGCGCTTCTGGCTACACTGGTGCTGAATTGGTCCGGTTGATTGCCACACATCCAAGCCTGAACATCGTCGGGCTTTCTGGGAATTCCAAAGCCGGCATGGCCATGGCCGATGTATTTCCACATCTGCGGCATTTGGACTTGCCGGTGCTGACGACCATTGAAGACATGTCGTTCGGTGGGGTCGATTTGGTGTTTTGCGCCTTACCGCATGCGACGTCACAAGCGGTGATTTCTAAACTGCCGAAGCATTTGAAAATCGTGGATCTTTCCGCTGACTTCCGGCTGCGTGACCCCGATGCTTATGAAAAATGGTACGGTAAGCCACATGCCGCCGTTGAGATGCAGAAAGAAGCCGTTTACGGGCTGACCGAATTCTACCGCGAAGATATCAAAAACGCGCGGCTTGTTGCAGGTACGGGATGTAACGCGGCGACCGGGCAATATGTGCTGCGGCCACTGATTGCGGCCGGGGTGATTGATCTTGATCAGATCGTGATGAACCTGCTGGCGGCCGTATCTGGGGCAGGGCGCAGCCTAAAAGAAAACCTGCTGCACGCAGAACTGTCCGAGGGGGCGCACGGCTATGCCGTGGGCGGCACGCACCGGCACTTAGGTGAGTTTGACCAAGAGTTTAGTGCAATTGCTGGCCGCCCGGTTCATATTCAGTTCACACCGCATTTGATCCCGGCCAACCGGGGTATTTTGGCGACAACATATGTGCAAGGTGACCCGCAGGTGATCTTTGACACATTGAACGCCGTCTATGCGGACGAGCCATTCATTGAGATGCTGCCAATGGGCCAAGCGCCGTCGATCAAACATGTCAGGGCATCGAATTTTTGCCATATCGGGGTAGTTGCAGACCGCATTCCGGGCCGTGCGATCGTGATCGCGGCCCTTGATAATTTGACCAAAGGATCATCCGGGCAGGCATTGCAAAATGCGAACCTGATGCTGGGCCTGCCGGAAACCGAAGGGTTGATGATGGCACCTGTGTTTCCATGAGCGGGCTCAAAAATCTCAAAAAGCGACGGCGCATTCAGGTCATCGGCATCGCGGGGGCTTGTGTTGCTGCAATCCTGACGGCACTTTGGTTTCTGCCTGAAGACAGCTTTCAGTACTTCCGCTCACCCAGCGAAGTTGCCGCCGCACCACCCGCCCCGAATGAACTTTTCCGCCTAGGTGGGTTGGTTGAGGTTGGATCGCTCGTGCGTGGTCAGGGGCAAGAAATTACCTTTGCGGTCACCGATGGCGGCGCTGTGATCAACGTGGCCTACAATGGTATCTTACCTGATCTTTTTGGCGAAGGTCAGGGCGTCGTTGGGCAGGGGCGTTACATAAACGGCACCTTTGAAGCAATTGAAATTCTTGCAAAACACGATGAAACTTATATGCCAAAAGAAGTCATCGACGCGCTGAAAGATCAGGGCACTTATGTTGCACCGGACGGTGCAGACGCGACGCATTAACCTCTTTCAGGCAGCCTTCATGTCACGCAGACATGAGGGCCACCGATGCAATCCATTACACAAATTGCCAGTGAAATTGTCGCCCGCGAGGGCGGCTATGTTAACGACCCTGACGATCCCGGCGGTGCCACGAATTATGGTGTGACGATCCATACGATGCGTAGGCTTGGTATGGATTTGACCGGGGACAATCAGGTGACAGAGGATGACGTGCGGGTGCTGACCCGCGCCCATGCCGTATCCATTTTTGTCGAACATTATTTCCGCGCGCCCAAAATCGACAAGCTGCCAGATCCGCTGCACGCGACGGTCTTTGATATGTATGTGAACGCGGGCGCCCATGCGGTGCGGATACTGCAACGGCTGCTCAATGAAATGCGGATCGCGGTGACCGTGGATGGTCAGATTGGTCCGCAGACGATTGCCGCAACGGCGCGTGCCTTTGCGGCTGCGCCAGATCATATGGTTGATGCTTATGGGATCGCGCGGCGCAATTACTATTATGATTTGGCAGCAAATCGCCCTGCCAGTCGCAAATATGCGCGCAGGCGTGACGGTGGCAAAGGTGGCTGGATCACCCGCGCCGAAAAGTTCATAGACCCGCGCTATCATTTAACGGAAACACAACATAAACAAAGGGTTGCGCAATGGGCTTGATAACCGGGATCATGGGTTTCCTATTTGGTGATGGGCGCAATGTGATCGCTGACACCGCCGAAGTGTTTCGCGAAAACGCCGAAAATGGGGCTGTCCGGGCCGCAGACGCGAAATCGCAAAGCCTGCAACAATTTGCTGCCGAATTTGTGCATCCGCGCCGGGGGTTATTTGACCGCTTAGTGGATGGGCTGAACCGTCTGCCGCGTCCGATGTTGGCGCTTGGCACCATTTGGATGTTCATCGCGGCGATGCGCCAACCAGATGAATTCATCAAAGGTATGGAAGGGCTTGCGCTGGTGCCTGAGCCGCTTTGGTGGTTGATGGGGGCAATTGTGAGCTTTTATTTCGGGGGGCGCCATCAAGCCAAAGAGCAAGATTTCCAGCGCGCCGTTGCAGGCACGGTCGCAGCCGTTCAGGCGCATAAAGCCCCACGCAGCGACAACCCCGCCTTGGATGATTGGCACGCTCAGAATGGATAGGACATGGTTTGACAAGGTCGAGCAACGGCTAAGTTCGATTGAAACCCGCAACGCAGTGGACGAGGTACACCGCGATAACGTCGCGGATCGCCTTGGCGCGATAGAGGACACACTCAAATGGCTCGTGCGTTTGATTATCGGCGGATTTTTGATGGGGGCGCTGACCTATGTGTTGCAAGGGGGCTTTCGGCTGTGACGGGTCGCGTCAAAATGTAACGGTGAAATATCCGTGTGCCCATGTCGCGCCGCCGAAATTTGAGTTAAGACTGCGGGCATGATTACTGAACTTGGACATTTCGCACTGATTCTGGCCTTTGGTATTGCCATTGTGCAAACGGTCATTCCGATGATTGGCGCCCACCGCAATAACCCAAACTGGATGGGGGTTGCTGAACCTGCGGCGATCGCACAGTTTTTACTGGTCGCTTATTCCTTTGGTGCGCTGACCTGGGCCTTTGTTACCTCTGACTTCTCGCTGCAATTGGTCTTTGCCAATTCGCATACCGATAAGCCGATGATCTACAAAATCAGCGGCGTTTGGGGCAACCACGAAGGCTCGATGTTGCTCTGGGTGTTGATTCTTGCGCTTTTTGGCGCGAGCGCGGCTGTGTTCGGCGGCAATCTGCCCGCGCGTTTGCGCGCGCGTGTCTTGGCGGTGCAAGGTGCGATTGGCGTGGCGTTTTTCGCGTTCATTTTGTTCACGTCAAACCCTTTCTTGCGTCTTGCGGTGCCGCCATTGAATGGGCGCGACCTGAACCCGCTGCTCCAAGACCCTGGTCTCGCGTTTCATCCACCATTCCTTTACCTTGGATATGTGGGGCTAAGCATGGCGTTTTCTTTTGCGGTCGCCGCTTTGATCGAAGGCAAAGTTGACGCCGCATGGGCGCGCTGGGTACGCCCTTGGACGCTTGCAGCATGGGTCTTTCTCACAATTGGCATCGCACTTGGGTCTTGGTGGGCCTATTACGAATTGGGCTGGGGCGGTTTTTGGTTCTGGGACCCGGTTGAAAACGCGTCCTTTATGCCTTGGCTGATCGCCGCCGCCTTGCTGCATTCCGCCATTGTTGTTGAAAAACGTGAGGCGCTGAAAAGCTGGTCGGTTTTGCTGGCTATTCTCGCGTTTGGATTTTCGCTGTTGGGGGCATTTATCGTGCGGTCCGGCGTGCTGACATCAGTGCATGCTTTTGCGACAGACCCTGCACGTGGTATCTTAATTTTGATTATTCTCGCGGTGTTCTTGGGCGGGGCGTTGACCCTGTTTGCGGCCCGCGCAAGCGCGCTGGAATCCAAAGGTGTTTTTAGCGCAGTCAGCCGTGAAAGCGCATTGGTTTTGAATAACGTGCTTCTAGCGGTGTCTTGCTTTGTGGTCTTTATCGGAACGATTTGGCCGCTTGTAGCGGAAATGCTGTTCGGGCGCACGCTTTCTGTCGGCCCGCCGTTTTTTGAAGCTGCATTCACCCCCTTCATGGTCGCCTTGGCCGTCGTCTTGCCCGTCGGATCGATCCTTGCGTGGAAACGCGGGAACCTGTCGCGGGCGATCAAACCGATGGTGCCTTGGTCGATTTTGGCAATTGCGCTTGGCGCATTGGCCTATGCCATTCAAACAGAACGCACAGCCTTGGGGCCGATAGGCGTGATCTTGGGTGTTTGGGTCGTTGGCGGATCTGTCGCTGATCTGTGGATGCGCAGCGGGCGCGGCAGCATCAAGGCACGGCTTGGGCGGATCACGCGGTTGCCACGTGCGGATTGGGGCAAAGCCTTTGCGCATATGGGCATGGGCGTCACAATCTTTGGCATTGCTGCAATGATGGCTTGGGAAATCGAGGATATCCGCGTGGCGGAAGTTGGTGACCGCTGGGACGTTGGCCAATTCAGCTTTTCGCTGGATGATGTGCGTCAGGTCGAAGGGCCCAACTATGTGACCACAATGGCAGATATGGACGTCTGGCGCGGTGATCGGCAGCTAGGTTCGCTGAGCCCTGAAAAACGGTTCTACCCCGTTGCAAAAATGCCGACGACAGAGGCCGATATCCGCAATGGTATCCTGCGCGATATCTATGTCGTGATCGGTGATCCGCAGGTGAACGGGGGCTACGCCGTGCGTGTTTACGTCAAACCCTTTGCGAATTGGATTTGGGGGGGCGCGATCTTGATGGCTTTGGGGGGCTTTGTGTCCTTGTCTGATCGCCGTTTGCGGATCGGCGCGGCGGCGGCGAAACCAAAACAGATGGTGGCGGCGGAATGAAACGCTTGGTCCTCATGCTTTGCCTATTGGCGGCCCCTGTTTTTGCGGTCGAACCAGACGAAATTCTGGATGACCCAGTGTTAGAGGCACGCGTGCGCGAACTGTCGCAAGGGTTACGTTGTCCAGTTTGCCAAAATGAATCCATTGATGAATCGCACGCCCCGGTCGCCCAAGAATTGCGCGTGGTATTGCGTGAACGGCTTGTTGCTGGCGACACTGATGCACAGGTTATCGACTACATGGTGTTTCGCTATGGCGAATATGTGTTGCTGCGCCCCAATGCGCGGGGGGCGAACCTCATCCTATGGCTGGCGGCCCCGCTGATGCTGCTGATGGCGCTTGGCGTGGGCTGGGTCACCATTCGGCGCAAGTCTGATGTGGCAACTCCGCTAAGCGCGGATGAAGAAGCGGCGTTGGAAGAAATCCTGAAACAGTGACGCCCCGTCGTGCTTTGCACACATCACCAAGGCGTTAGGGTTGCGGCAACGCAGCCCAAGGATACGCAGATGGACTATCAAGAAATTACCTATGACATCACCGACAACGTGGCCACGATCACGCTGAACCGTCCGGAAGTGATGAACGCGCTGAACACGCGCATCCGGCTTGAGATCGCAGATGCGTTCAAACACGCCCAAGACAATGCGCGGGTCGCGGTCATGACAGGGGCAGGGGTATCGTTCTGCTCTGGTCAGGATCTTGCGGATGCATCCGAGAATGGAAAAATCGATATGGAGGCCACGTTGCGCGATGAATACGTGCCGATGCTGAAATCCATTTTTGACTGCAAAGTCCCGACAATCTGCGCGGTGAATGGGCCAGCGGCGGGGGCCGGGGCAAACCTTGCGCTTGCGGCGGATGTAGTGATCGCATCCGAAGATGCCTATTTCGTGCAGGCGTTTACGCGCATTGGACTGATCCCCGATGCAGGCGGCACCTATTGGCTGCCACGTCAAATCGGTGCCGCGCGCGCGATGGGGGCGGCGCTTTTTGCCGATAAAATCAGCGCGGCGCAGGCCCGCGAATGGGGCATGATCTATGAAACTGCCCCCGCAGATACATTTGAAGCGCATGTGCAATCTCGGGCTTTACAGTTGGCGACCGGACCAACCGTGGCTTACGCGCAGCTCAAGACCGCGATCCGCGGCTCGTCAGAAAATACATTGGACGAACAATTGGCGATCGAGGCAAAGCTGCAAGCGATTTGCGGCGAAACCCATGATTTCTACGAGGGTGTCGCCGCATTCATGCAAAAACGCGCACCGAATTACAAAGGGCGCTGAACAGCTGTTATTACCGCGAGCGCATCGGCTGGCGGTGCCTGTTCGATGCGGCGATAGATTTTGCCATCCTTGGTGCGTGTCGCAAGGCGGTGGTCAATCAGTGACCGCCGCAAAAGCACGTGATCACCAAAACTGTGACCTGCTTTTAATACCGCGTTCACCTGTTTTTCGGTCAAATCTTGTTTGGCAGGCAATTGTGCCCAAAACACCCAAAGACAAAGCCCCTGTACCGAGGTCTGTTTCGGCCATCTGACCATGCTCCCCTGTTCAAAACAGCGCAAAGCTCTTTCAAAGCTGCGCGGCGCAGTTGGAGCGCGCGGCGCAGGTTCAGCGGCCCGCAAATGTTGAAAATTCTCATAACCTGCGGCCTTGGCCACCAGCGAAAGCATCCGGGCGTGGCTGGGAAAATCGTCTTGCTTTTGCAAAGCAACGCGCAAAGATTTGGTAAAGGTAGAAAGATCGTTGATCATAATTTGTTGTACTTGGCGTGGCATATCGTGCCCCTGAAATCTGTACCGGCACCGCTTAGGGTGTGATGGTCGCCCTTATCATCCGGCTGATTGCAGCGGATATTCATGTGCCAATGTCAGGTTTAGCGAGGTCCGGGATGGACTGGCGACGCCTTGGTGAACTGATGACCAAGCTTAGAATTAACGCTTGCACGACCTATACACAAGCCCATCCCACATAAAAAAGGCCACCCGGAGGTGGCCCAATTTTTAGCGCTTTTCGATATCGACATAGTCGCGGTGTGTCTCGCCAAGGTAAAGCTGGCGGGGGCGACCGATTTTCAACTGTGGATCGGCTAGCTGTTCTTTCCACTGGGAAATCCACCCAACGGTCCGGGCCATCGCAAAGATTGGCGTGAACATAGATGTCGGGAAACCCATCGCTTCGAGGATGATGCCAGAATAGAAATCGACGTTCGGGAACAGTTTCTTATCTGCGAAATACGGATCCGCCAGCGCTTGCTTTTCAAGCTCCATCGCGACCTGCAACAACGGGTTGTCTTCAACGCCGAGCAGTTCCAGAACTTCGTCCGCAGATTGTTTCATCACTGTCGCGCGCGGGTCAAAGTTTTTGTAAACGCGGTGGCCAAAGCCCATCAGACGGTAGCTGTCGTTTTTGTCTTTTGCGCGGGCGATGAATTCAGGTATACGGTCAACCGATCCGATTTCTTTGAGCATTTCCAGGCAGGCTTGGTTCGCGCCACCGTGGGCAGGGCCCCAGAGACAGGCAATACCAGCCGCAATACAAGCAAACGGGTTTGCGCCAGATGACGAGGCCAGACGTACAGTTGATGTCGAAGCGTTTTGCTCGTGATCTGCGTGCAGCGTAAAGATACGGTCCATCGCGCGGGCCAGCACCGGGTTCACGTGGTATTCTTCGGCGGGGACAGAGAAGCACATGTGCAGGAAGTTTGACGCGTAATCAAGATCGTTGCGCGGGTATACGAATGGCTGGCCAATCGAATATTTGTACGCCATCGCCGCGATTGTAGGCATCTTTGCGATCAGGCGGATCGAGGCGACCTCGCGCTGGTGGCTGTCATTGATATCGGTTGAATCGTGGTAGAATGCAGACATTGCACCAACAACGCCAACCATTGTCGCCATTGGGTGTGCATCGCGGCGGAAACCACGGAAAAAATTGTGCATTTGCTCGTGGATCATTGTGTGGTTGGTCACAAGACGCTCAAACTTTTCCAGCTCAGCTGCGGATGGCAGCTCACCGTAAAGCAGCAAATAGCAGACTTCGAGATAGTGCGACTGACCAGCAAGCTGATCGATCGGATAGCCGCGGTGCAGCAAAACGCCTTCGGCGCCATCGATGAACGTGATTGTGCTGTCACATGCAGAGGTAGAAGTGAAGCCGGGATCGTAAGTGAACACATTCGCTTGGCCGTAAAGCTTACGAATGTCGATAACATCAGGGCCAGCCGTAGGGGAGTGGATCGGCAATTCGTATGTTTCGCCCTTAATCGTTAGTTTTGCGGTATCTGTATTTTCAGCCATATGTCTTCCCCTTTATGCCGTGCAACGCAGGTGTTGCCGGCGCATCTTTATTCGTCGGTGTTCCAGCTATCATCCAATCGTAACGAATTGGTTTCAGTTGCTGGCGTCTTGGATGCGCGCAATTGTTTCCGCTTGCCCCAAGACCAACATCATATCGAACACGCTTGGAGAGACCGCACGCCCAGCCAGCGCCGCACGTAGCGGCCCTGCAAGTTTGCCTAGTTTCGTATCATGAGCTTCGGCAAGCGACGCGACGATCCCTTCTAAGGTGTCACGGGTCCAGCTAGCATTTTGCAACTGCGGCGTCAATTCCGACAGTATACCACGGGATACATCGTCGAGCAGCTTTTGCGCTTTTTCATCCCTATCGACGGGGTGGTTTACCATCAAAAACCGTGCCTTTTCAAAAAGATCTGGCATGGTTTTCGCGCGTTCTTTGAGACAGTACATCGCCCGCAAAAAACGGTCGTTTTGTTGTTCGGTGAGCGTGTCTTCCCCTACGGAAGCCAGATATTCTTGCAGTTCTCGCAGCAGTGCAGCATCGTCCGATGCAGCAATATGTTGCCCGCAGATATTCGTAAGCTTTTTCGTATCAAAGCGGGCCGGAGATTTCCCAATGCCGCCCAGATCAAACCATTCGCGCGCCTGTGCATCGGTAAAGAATTCGTCGTCGCCGTGGCTCCAGCCAAGGCGTGTTAAATAATTGCGCATTCCTGCCGCAGGGTAACCCATTTGTTGATATTCTGCTGCGCCCGTCGCGCCGTGGCGTTTGGACAGTTTTTTGCCATCGGGGCCGAAAATCAATGGAATATGCGCGAGCACGGGTTTGGCCCAGCCCATGGCCTCGTAAATGAGGTTCTGGCGAAATGCGTTCGCAAGGTGATCATCGCCGCGGATCACATGGGTCACGCCCATATCGTGATCATCGACAACAACTGCCAGCATATAGACGGGCGAGCCATCAGAACGCAGCAAGATCATATCATCAAGTTGATCATTCGCCCATGTGACGTCGCCTTGGACCTCATCATGCAGCGTTGTCTTGCCATCGCGCGGCGCCTTGAGACGGATGACATAAGGCAGGTCCGGGTGATCAGCGGCGGCCACATCGCGCCAAGGCGATTGGAACAGCGTTGATTGCTTGGCTGCGCGCGCGGTTTCGCGGAAGGCTTCGATTTCATCTTGCGTGCTGAAACACTTATAGGCGTGGCCGTTCGCCAGCATTTGTTGTGCGACTTCAACATGACGTGGTGCGTTTGCGGCTTGGCTCACAGGGTCGCCATCCCAATCAAGGCCCAGCCAGCTCAACCCATCCAAAATGGCTTGCTTATTTTCATCTGTTGACCGGCTCTTGTCGGTATCTTCAATCCGCAACACGAATTTGCCGCCGCGTCCACGGGCATAAAGCCAGTTAAACAGGGCAGTACGCGCCCCACCAATATGGAGAGCACCTGTTGGAGAAGGGGCAAAACGAGTGACGACGGACATGGGGGAATTAACCTTTCGCTAACCAGCATTCCGGTAGGGTCCCGGATGGGGCGGGGATACAAAACTGTGGGGTAAAGAACAAGTGCGCGCAGCTTTGCATGACACGCTATTGGCGCAACGCGGTGGCTTGATCGGTTGGGTGCCTGTGTGCCTTGCGATTGGGATCGGGGCATATTTTTCATTACAAGAGGAACCCAGTCGCGACATTGTGGGTGCCGTGTGGGCGATTGCAGCAACTTTGTTTGTCTGTGCGCGCTGGATTACGCCTGCAATTGCGCCCATTGTGATTGGTATCGCGCTTGTGCTTGCAGGGGGCGGGGTTGCGCAGTGGCGCACGGGGGCGGTTGCTGAACCCGTGCTTGGCTTTCGCTATTACGGCCCGATCCAAGGGCGGGTTGTGAATATCGATCGATCTGCAAGCGATGCGCCGCGTCTGACACTTGATCAGGTGGTTCTTTCGCGCATGTCACCGGCGCGCACGCCCGCGCGGGTGCGGGTTTCGGTGCATGGTGATCAAGTGATCACCAACTACCAACCGGGTGAAACGCTTATTCTAACCGGGCATCTTTCGCCGCCTGCGGGGCCAGCGGAGCCCGGCGGATTTGATTTTCAGCGGCACGCCTGGTTTTTGGGACTTGGGGCGGTGGGGTACACGCGCACCCCTGTTTTGCGGCTTTCTGCGCCGGACCAAGGATCATTGCAGATGCGCATTTTCGCAATCCGTATGCAGCTGTCAAATTTTGTGCAGGCCGCGATTCCGGGCGAACCCGGTGCCCTTGCTGCGGCAATCATGACAGGGGACCGCTCGGCGATGCGCCAAGAAACATTGGCGGATTTACGGGCGGCGAACCTTGCGCATCTTTTGGCAATCTCGGGCTTGCATATGGGGCTGCTGACCGGGTTTATCTTTGCGCTCGTCCGATATGGATTGGCGCTGAACGCGATGATCTCACTGCGGTTTCATACGAAAAAGATCGCCGCGATCTGCGCGTTGATCGTTGGGGCGTTTTATCTGGCGCTTTCTGGCGGAAATGTCGCAACCGAGCGCGCATTTATCATGGTTGCTGTGATGTTTGTGGCGGTGCTGCTGGACCGGCGCGCGTTGACGCTGCGCGCAGTCGCAATCGCCGCGATCATCGTGCTGCTCTGGCAACCCGAAGCCTTGATGGGCCCCGGATTTCAAATGTCATTCGCTGCGACCACGGCGCTTGTCGCCGTCTTTGGTTGGCTGCGCCGCTTCGATATGTCGGCTTGGCCCAAATGGGTGCGCGGCGTGTTTTCGGTCGTGACTTCATCATTTGTGGCGGGGCTGGCTACCGCGCCTTTTGCTGCGGCCCATTTTAATCAAATCGCGCACTTCGGCCTGATCGCAAATTTGGCGAGCGTTCCATTGATGGGCGTGCTTGTGATGCCCGCTGCGGTTCTGGCGATTTGTCTTGCGCCCGTTGGACTATCTTGGATTGGCTTTACCGTGATGGCATGGGGATTGCGGTGGATTTTATGGGTCGCGCAAACGGCGTCGGGCTGGGATGGGGCTGTTGGACATGTTGTTGCGCCGGGGGCCGGCGTCGTGCCGCTGCTCGCATTGGGTTTGTTGTGGTTCATCCTTTGGCAGGGGCGTGGCCGGGTGATTGGCATCGCCCCGGTTTTTATGGCTTTCGTGCTATGGGGGCAGGCGGTCCGCCCGACACTTTTGGTGGCGGACAATGCGGCGATGATCGGGGTCATGGGGCCAGAAGGGCGGGCACTGTCCAAGGCCACGGGAAGCAGCTTTGTTGCGAAAATTTGGCTTGAAAACGATGGCAGGCCGGTGCCGCAGGAAAGGGCTGCCGGCCGCCCCGGTTATATGCGCGATGGGCGGGTCGTGCGCACGCATGTTGGGGAATGGCAGATTTTGCAGGTGACGGGGAAGACTGCACTTGCCGCGCTACATGGTTGTGGTGGTGCTGATATCCTCATTAGCAACCAAGAAGATGTCACAGGGCGCCCTTGTATCACTTTTGATATCAACCAGTTGCGACAAACGGGTGCGCTCGCGTTTGATCTATCAGAGGCTGGCAATTTGCTGTTGACGACAGCTCAAGGCGTTGCAGGCAATCGTCCGTGGAACACCAACGCCGATGCATCGGCAGCGCCTGAAATATTGCTGCAAAAACCTTAGTAGGTACGGATCAGCCCGACCAAACGCCCTTGCACCTTTACCTGATCATCGCGGAACACGCGGGTTTCATAGGCGGGGTTGGCCGCTTCAAGCGCGATGGCGCTGCCATTGCGACGGAACCGCTTAAGCGTGGCCTCATGCCCTTCGACAAGGGCCACAACGATGTCGCCATTATCGGCAACAGTTGTTTCACGAATCACAACAACATCACCGTCGTTGATGCCGGCGTCGATCATCGAATCGCCTTTAACTTCAAGCGCATAATGGTCGCCAGCGCCCACCATGGATTGCGGGACCGATACATTATGCGACACTTGGCTGATCGCTTCGATCGGGACGCCGGCAGCAATCCGGCCCATCACAGGCAGTTCAACCGCCCCGTTATCAATCGACATGGCGGCAGGCGGCGTGCTGTCAGGTTTGTCGCCATCAATCACACGCGGGGTAAATCCGGAATTGGTCTGCATTGCGTCGGGGAGCTTCACAATCTCAAGCGCGCGCGCGCGGTGCGCAAGCCGGCGGATAAATCCGCGTTCTTCGAGCGCTGTAATCAGCCGGTGAATCCCTGATTTTGATCGCAGATCCAACGCCTCTTTCATTTCGTCAAAACTGGGGGGCACGCCATCGCGTTGAATACGGGTATTGATAAAGGCCAAAAGATCGAGCTGTTTTTTCGTAAGCATGACTTATCCCCAGATAGGTTTTGCATATGTTCTATGCATGTTCTTGTTTTGTGTCAACCTATGCGTGGTTTACAGTGGGATAATCTCTATTTTGTCTCCGGCGGCACGGGCGCGGTCGCTGATTGGGCGGACGGCCAGACAATTGGCGTCAGCTAAGACGGTGTGCAGCGCGGAATCCTGACGCTCAAATATTTGCACGCCGTCCGGGCCAAGATGCGCACGCATATAATGTTCGCGCGGCCCGTTTGCCCCGATAGGGGCCGCGAGGGTGGCCATTTGGCGCGAGGTGGCAGCCGCACCTTGGCCCAACATTTGCCGGATGACCGGGGCGAGAAACACATGCCCGCAGACCATCGCTGAAACCGGATTACCCGGCAGTCCAATCATCACCGCATCTCCCATGCGCCCCGCCATAAGCGGTTTGCCCGGGCGCATGGCAATCTTATAAAACGCCTGCTGCATGCCCTTTTCTTGGGCGACTTGCCCTACAAGATCGTGATCACCAACAGATGCCCCGCCAATCGTCACGATCAAATCTGCATCCGCGGCTAAATCAAAGGCAAGCGCCAGCGCCGGGGTATTGTCGCGCGCAATCGGCAGCAGGCGCGGATGCGCGCCAAGGTTTTGCACCAATGCGGCCAGCCCAAAACTATTGGACGCAATAATCTGATCGGGGCCGGGGACTTCACCGGGTTGGACCAATTCATCGCCTGTGGCGATAATCGCGACCACGGGGCGACGTGTGACAGGCACCTGCGCGATATTCATTGATGCAAGCAACGCAATATCGGCAGCGGATAGGATGCGGGGCGCTTTGATTTTGTCGCCGTGCCGAAAATCAGCACCAGCCGGGCGAACATGTGGTTTGGCTTCCAGTGATGCGCCCAAGGTAATCGTGTCACCATCGCGCGACACATCCTCTTGGATCACGACCCAGTCGGCCCCTGCGGGCAGAGGGGCACCTGTGAATATCCGCGCAGCTTGACCCTTGGCGATAGTGCCGACAAATGCATGCCCTGCCGCCGCCTCGCCGATCACCGTTAATTTAGCGCCGGTAACAACGTCATCACGGCGCACCGCATAGCCATCCATCGCCGAAGCCGCAAAGGGCGGCTGATCGCGCGTCGCAGCAACATCTTGGGCCAAACTGCGGCCAAATGCCTGCACAAGCGGAACCGTTTCCACCGGCAAGGGTGCGCAGAGTGCAAAAAGGTGTTCAAGGGCCTCGTCGACGGTGATCATATCAAACCGCCATCCAATTGTGTGGTTTCCCAACCAGTAAAGGCAACATCTGAATCTCCTGAACCCATGAATTGCGCCTGTTTGACCGTCGCACCACCTGTCTTGGCTTTTCAAGGTGGTGAGACAAAGCCTGCTTGATCTGGGTACGCGGCGTGCGCAGTACATGGTTGGTCCAGTTGAATACTTCGGCGATCAGCATGCCGTCGACACGGCCATCGACAAAGAAAAGCTCAAGCGAACGGCCCAATTTTGTCATGGGTTTTCAAATCGGCCTGATTTTCCGCCGTCCTTTAGCGTAACCTTCAGCCCGCCGATTTCCATATCTTTTTGAACGGCTTTCACCATGTCATAAACCGTCAGGGCGGCGGTGCTGGCGGCGGTAAGCGCCTCCATCTCAACCCCGGTTTGTCCACCCGTTTTGACGGTGGCCGTAATGCGAATTCCAGGCAGGCTATCGTCGGGCGTCAGATCTAGGGCGACTTTGGTGATCGGCAGCGGGTGACACAATGGGATCAGGTCGGCAGTCTTTTTGGCGGCCATGATACCGGCGATCCGGGCGATCCCCAAAACGTCGCCTTTATCGGCGCGGCCATCAACAATAAGCGCCAGCGTCGTCGCGGTCATTTTAATGAACGCTTCTGCGACGGCAATACGCGCGGTGACGGGCTTATCGGACACATCCACCATATGCGCTTTTCCGTCTGCATCAAAATGGCTCAGCCCTGCCATCACATGCCTCCGGTGGCTGGGTTCGCAAGCAGGGTGCGTGTGGCTGTCGCGACATCTTCTTGGCGCATCAGGCTTTCACCGATCAGGAATGTGCGGGCGCCATAGCGTGCCATATCCGCAAGGTCTTCGGGGGTGTTGAGCCCACTTTCACAAACAATCGTGCGGTCCTCGGGCACCAGTTTTGACAGGGTACGCGTGGTATCAAGCGTGGTTTCAAAGGTCTTAAGATTGCGATTGTTGATCCCCATTAGAGGCGATTTGAGCAGGCTTGCGCGCTCGAGTTCAGCGGCGTCATGGACCTCTAACAACACATCCATACCCCATTCAAATGCGGCGGCTTCAAGCTCTTGCGCTTGGCTGTCCGAAACAGAGGCCAAGATGATCAGGATGCAATCTGCGTGCAGCGCGCGCGCTTCGGCGACCTGATAGGTGTCATACATGAAATCTTTGCGTAGCGCGGGCAGATCAACGGCGCTACGAGCGGCGGTCAGATAACTGTCATCGCCTTGAAAGGATGGACCATCGGTGAGGACAGACAGACAGGTCGCGCCGCCCGCTTGATACGCCTCAGCCAAAGCGGGCGGGTGAAAATCTTCGCGGATCAACCCTTTGGACGGGCTGGCTTTTTTGATTTCGGCGATCAGCCCATAGCCTTCGCGCGCGGCCTCTGCCAGACGGTCGGCAAACCCACGAGTGGGTGGCGCGTCTTTGGCGCGCGCCTCAATCTCTGATAGGGGCACTGCTTGTTTGCAGGCTGCCACATGCGCGAGCTTGTAAGTTTTGATCTTTTCGAGAATATCGGTCATGGGTCCGCCCAATTTATTGGCTCTTGCCCTTGATCAATAAGCCACTGGTTCACCTTTGAAAATGGGCGCGAGCCGAAAAATCCACGGTGGCATGACAGTGGCGAAGGGTGCGCCGAGGTTAAGATCAGGTTTTGGGGCCCAATATATTTGGCATAGGCCTGTGCAGGCCCACCCCATAGGATAAATGCGCACGGGCGATCATCAAGCCGTTTGATCACCTCAATGACCAGTTTGGACCAGCCTAATTTAGCATGTGCTTTAGGTTTTCCGGGGGGTACCGTCAGTGCGGTGTTGAGCAAAAGAACACCTTGATCAGCCCAATCGGAAAGACCGGTTTTGCTTCGTACCTGCCCAAGATCGCTATCTATCTCTTTGAAAATATTTCCAAGGCTATCAAGCCGTCCGCCAAAACCATCAGGAATTGAAAAGGCCAACCCATCCGCCTTTCCGGGCGTGTGATAGGGATCTTGGCCAATAATCACGATGCGGGTCGTATCTGGTTGGCAGCGCTCAAGGGCTGCAAATGTCAGTGCAGGGGGCGGCAGGATATCGGCACCCAATTGTGCCGATAGCGCAGGCAAATCGGCGTCAAAAAACGCCAGATCGCGCCACTGGCCCAATCGCCCCAAATCAAACATCAGGTGGATGTAATCCGCGCCAGCGTTTCGACGGCCTGTTTGGCTTTGCCGCTGTCGATGCTGTCGCGCGCGATTTCAACGCCTTGGGGTAGGTTCGCAGCCTTATCGGCAACGACCAGTGCAGCGGCCGCGTTAAACAGCACCGCATCGCGGTAAGCGCCTGTCGCACCATCCAATAGTGCGCGCATCGCTGCTGCGTTTTCTTCTGGGGTGCCGCCGATGATATCGCGGAAGTCATGAACAGTCAGCCCCGCGTCTTCGGGATGGATTTCACGCGATGTGATGGTGCCATTCTCAAGTGCGGCGACCGCCGTTGGCCCGCAGATTGTGATTTCATCCGTGCCATCGCTGCCATGCACAAGCCACGCTTTTTCCGTGCCAAGCTGCTGCAGGGTTTCAGCCATCGGGTGGATCAAATCAATGGCAAATGCACCTGTCAGTTGGCGTTTAACACCCGCCGGATTTGTGAGCGGCCCCAGGATGTTAAAGATCGTTTTGCACCCTAATTCGAGCCGCACAGGGCCCACATGTTTCATCGCTGGATTATGCATCGGGGCCATCATGAAGCCAATCCCAGCCTCTGCAATCGCGCGTTCAACAATCTCTGGCGTGGCCATAACATTGATCCCGAGCGCGGATTGTACATCCGCTGTACCAGATTTGGACGACAGGTTACGGTTGCCGTGTTTGGCGACAGGTACACCTGCGCCCGCCACGACAAAGGCGGTCGCTGTAGAAATATTCAACGTGTGTTTGCCATCACCACCGGTGCCAACGATATCCATCGCGCCTTCGGGGGCTTTGACAGGGACACAATGCGCGCGCATCACGGCGGCAGCGGCGGCATATTCAGACACGGATTCGCCGCGGGCCCGCAACGCCATGAGGAACCCGCCGGTTTGGGCTGGCGTGGCTTCGCCCTTAAATAAAATTTCAAAGGCTTCTTCTGCCTGCGCGCGCGACAATGGCCCTTCGGAGGCCGCGTAAATGAGCGGTTTCATTGCGTCGCTCATGCCGCCACCTTTGCCATATCAAGGAAATTATTGAGCAATTTATGCCCGTGTTCGGACTTAATGCTCTCGGGGTGGAACTGCACACCGTGGATCGGCAGGGTTTTGTGCTGCAAACCCATGATCGTGCCATCGTCCAGCTCTGCGGTGATTTCCAAGCAATCGGGCAGGGTGGCGCGTTCAACGATCAGCGAATGATAGCGTGTTGCGTCAAACGGGCTGGGCAGGTCTTTGAACAAGCCAACACCTTTGTGTTTCATGGCACCCATTTTACCATGCACGATTTCATGGCAGCGTACGACATTGCCGCCAAAGGCCTCACCAATGGCTTGGTGCCCCAGACAGACACCCATTAACGGAATTTTTGCTTCGGCGGCCGCATGTACAAGGGCCAGACAAATGCCCGCCTGTGCTGGATCACAAGGACCAGGAGAGAGCATAATCGCATTGGGACGCATCGCCATTGCTTCTTGGGTATCAAGCGCATCGTTGCGCCTCACGACGACATCCGCCCCAAGCTCACCCAGATAGTGAACAAGGTTATACGTGAAGCTATCGTAGTTATCTATCAGCAAAAGCATGACAAAATCCCGTTTTGGTCGCATTTAGGGGTACCGCCGCCCTAAAGGGTCGCGGTATAATCAATTTCATACATGGGCCGACACGCGGGGTAGCGTCAAGGTCGAACGGCGCGATTGTGCGCGACTGAATAAGGTGAATAGACGATGGCGGGCATTTTACGAGGCAGCATTTGGGCGCTTGGGCTTGGCGGTACGGCCGTAAGTATCGCGTCTCTTATTGCTGAGCAGCCAGCGGGTAACACCCCGCCGCAAATGCCTTTGGTGGCCGCTCCTGAAACAGTGGCGCCCGTCAGCCTAGAAGACGAAACCACCCCGCCTGCGGTTGCGCGTGAATTTGCAGTAAATGCGCCAAGAGTATCGCCACCGGAAACAGAAATCATCGCCCCGGCCGCTGATACGGAACCGGCCGCCCCGCCGCAAACCTTGGAACTGGAACCTATTCAAGACGACCCAGCGGTTACGGAAGAATCAACCTTTGTTACCACGTTAGAAGAACCTACATTAGAGACCGCGAGCGTGGCACAGCCCGAGATCCCAGTAGTCGATGAGGAAGCGATAATCGCAACGCAACCCGCACCGCCACGCGCTGAGGTCACACAGACTGATGCGCCAACCGTCGCAGGCATTGCCGAGGATGCGTTGGTCGCAAGTGTACCTGACGTTATTGACGCGCCTACAGCACCTGTGGTGCCCGCAGAAGATACCCAACCAATTGCGGTGCTCGCGCCTGAAGAAACGCCAGAAGAATTTGCGCCACAGGTTGCCGAATTTACTGAGCCAGAGCCTGCTCCTGAACCCGAAAGCATTGCACCGGCAATTCCGCTAGAAGAACCTATTGTCGAGGTGGAACCTCCCGCTCCTGTGATCGTCTCTGAGGCGCCGGAAACCCCAGTCTCTCCTGAGCTGGCGCAAGCAGAACCAGACACGACCGAACCGACAGAGCCCGTGGCCACTCCCCAAACGAATATCGGCCGCGTTTTGCGGTTGGGTGTATCATCCGAGAGTGATGCGCAGGCGAGCGATACCTCGGTAGAGGATGACCCATCACAGACGACCCAATCGGAAACAGCGTTGGAACGGTTTGGGACCGCTTTTGAGAACCCTAATGGGGCGCCGATGCTTTCTGTATTGCTGATTGACGATGGCGCAAGCGCGGATAAGGCGGCGCAAATTGCGGAACTTGGTTTGCCCGTGACTGTGGTGCTGCACGCGCTTGATCCGCAAGCACACGACCGGGCAATGGCGTATCAATCCGCCGGGGTCGAGGTCGCGGTACAGGTGTCATTGCCCGCCGGTGCCGTGCCAACAGACATCGAAGTCGCGTTTGAAGCGGTCTTTGGCTTAATACCCGAAGCTGCAATTCTCTTTGCGGATGGTAGCAGCGTGTTACGCAATAACCGGGCCGCAACGGCGCAGGTGATGCAGGTGCTTGCCGCTGACGGGCGCGGGCTTGTCACAGCACAGCGCGGGCTGAACGCCGCGCAACAAGCCGCATCAGAGGCAGGCGTGCCCGCCGCAGCGATTACGCATGCACTTGACGGCGCGGGCGAAGATGAAGCCGCAATCAGGCGTCGGCTTGATCAGGCGGCGCTGCGCGCGCGTCAAACTGGGAACGCCGTATTGCTTGGGCGGGTACAGGATACGACGCTTGCAGCGCTCGCGGATTGGTCCGGCGGAGTCAATCAACAACAATTGGCGCTTGCGCCGGTGTCAGCGGTGCTGCTGGACGTGATGCCATAAGTCTTGGGGTAGGGTGGATCTTGATCCACCTATGTGTTTGGATCAGTTGCCACCGGGCTTAAACATCGTGGCATCGGCAGCCGCTTTGCGGATTGCGTTCGATTTATGCACGGTTTCTTGGTACTCGGCCTCAGGGTCGCTGTCATAGACAACGCCGCCGCCCGCTTGGATATAAAGCTTTTCATCCTGCAAAACGGCGGTGCGTAGCGCAATGCACATATCCATATCGCCATTGGCGCTGAAATAGCCGCAGCCGCCGCCATAGACACCACGTTTTTCCGGCTCAAGCTCATCGATGATTTCCATCGCGCGGACCTTGGGCGCGCCAGAGACAGTGCCCGCGGGCATCCCAGCAAAGAAAGCCGATAGCGCGTCTTGATCATCGGCTAGTTCGCCAACAACATTCGACACGATATGCATCACATGGCTGTAGCGTTCGATAATGAATTCCTCGGTGGGTTTCACCGTGCCGATTTTACTGACCTTGCCAGTGTCGTTGCGGCCCAGATCTAGCAGCATTAAATGCTCGGCCAGTTCTTTTTGATCCGCAAGCAAATCAAGCTCGTTTGCTTTGTCTTCGGCCGGGGTTGCGCCACGTGGGCGGGTGCCTGCGATGGGGCGAATAGTCACCTCATTGCCGAACACGCGGACCAAAATTTCAGGGCTTGCCCCGATGACTTGGAAACCGCCGAAGTTAAAGAAAAACATAAACGGCGATGGGTTCGTCCGTCGCAAGCTACGATATAGTGCAAAAGGTGGTTCGCGGAAATCTTGGGTCCAACGCTGCGAAGGAACGACCTGAAAAATATCGCCTGCGCGGATATATTCTTTGGCCGTTTCAACGGCCTCAAGGTAAGCGCTATGGCTGAAATTTGACTGTGGCGGGCTCACGGGTGCTGGATCAGCCAAAGTGCGGCCATCGCCGGGGGCGGGGCGTTCTAGCGCGCGCTGCGCATCCATCACCCGTTCAGCGGCTTGTGCATAGGCGGCGCGCGCATTCAAGCCAGAATTCACATAGGCAGGCGACACAAGGATCACGTCACCTTTCACCCCATCCAACACGGCCACCACCGACGGGCGCAGCATCACCGCATCAGGCAGACCCAATGGATCAGGGTTCACATCAGGCAGGTGTTCGACCAACCGGATCATGTCATAGCCCAAATAGCCAAATAGCCCGGCAGAGGCCGCAGGTAAATCATCGGGCAGTGCAATCCGGGATTCTGCGATCAAGGCGCGCAGCGCTGTCAGCGGATCACCTTCCATCGGTTGAAAATCCGTGTCGTCAAACTGCGCGTTGCGGTTCACACGCGATATGGTGCCGCGACATTCCCAAGCTAAATCAGGGTTCATGCCAATAATTGAATAGCGGCCACGGACTTCGCCACCCGTCACACTTTCAAGCATAAAGGCGTTTTTACCTGCGCCTGAGAGCTTGAGCATCAAAGACACAGGCGTGTCCAAATCCGCAGCGATGCGGGTGTAAACAACCTGATTTTCGCCCGCGTCATATGCGCGAGCGAAGCTATCGTAATCGGGTAAAAGTGACATTGTGACCTACTGGAACTGGGCGTTGACCGCGTCCACGGTAGCCTGATTGATATTCACGTCGGTGTCTTCTTGCAGCGCGGTTGCGTAGGCGGCAAAGATGTCTTGCGCGATCGCTTGACTTGCGTTTTGCGCGATGCTTTCGACTTGCGCCGCAGTCAGTTCATCCGTTGTATCGGGGGCGGTAATCGCATCAAGCCGCAAAATCACGGCGCGGTCGCCCGCATTCAATACGGTGAGATCGCCGACAGCGCTTTCAAACAGGGTTTCGTTGAATGTGGCAGGGGTGCCTTCGACAAAACCGGTGCGGGTCAGGTTTTCGGCGATCTCTGGGATAAGACCGACTGTATCGAACCCGGTCAGTGGTTGGATATCCGCAGCTAAAGTATCCGCAAGCGCAAGTACCGCGTCTTGTTGAACTTTGCCCTCAGCACCCGTTGTTGCGTCCGCAAGTACATCCTCCAACGGCTGCACCGCTGGTGGGGTCACACCGTCAAGGCGCAGTGCAAAGACACCGCCATCGGCCAAATCAATCAGCTCAGCAAAGGCACCTTCTTGTGCTGCCGCAGCCGCGTCGCGGAAGTTATCGTAGGCTGCGATACCTTCGGCGATATCGGAAGTCCAATTGATGGTCCCAAGCTGCAGATCTGTGCGTTCTGCCAAATCTTCGAGCGTGGCCCCGCCCGCAACAAGATCAAGAATCACATCCGTGCTGTCAGAAATCACACTGCGCGCGGCATCTGCCGCCAATTCATCGCGCAATTGCGGCGTGGCTTCTTCAAGCGAGGTTTCCTGCGCGGTCAAGACCGCGTTCATCCGGAAAATTGCGGGCCCAAGCGGGGAATTGAACGGGCCAACGACATCGCCAGCGTCGGCGGTGAACACCGCTTCGCCAGCGGCGCGCAGCTCTTCTTGGTCGACATCGCCCATATCGACATCATTCAACGTCAGACCACGTTCAGTTACCAATTCGTCAAATGTGACTTCACCTGCGTCGACGCGCGCGCGGGCTTCATCTGCTTTGGCCGCATCAAGATAGACCAAACGTTCAACCAATCGGCGTTCAGGCTGTATAAATTCTGCGATCCGGTCTTGGTACAGCTGTTCAATGGCGGTGTCGGTGACCTCCATCTGGTCTTGGATCATGTCGGGCGTGATCCAGACATAAGTAATGTCGCGGGTTTCAGGCAGGGTAAATTCTGCAGGGTTTGCGTCGTAATAGGCTTGGATCTGCGCATCCGTTGCGCCGGGCAGGGGTTCTTCGAGCATATCGGCGCTAACCACAGCCCATGTGGCGCTGCGTTCTTCGCCAATAAAGCCAATCAGGGTTTCGCCAAAAACATCCATTTTTGGCACGCCGCTTACAACTGCACCTTGCAACAACGTGCGCGACATCTCATCGCGTAGGCTGGTTTCAAAAGCAGCTTCGGATTGGCCGGATTGCTGCATTGACAGACGGTAGCTTTCTGCGTTAAAGCCGTTTCCTGCTTGGAACGCAGGGATCGCTTTGAGCTGATCAAAGACGCGTTGGTCGCCGACCGACAACCCAAGCTGGGTTGCTTCATTATCAAGAGTCCGGTTGAGGATCACAGCTTGCAGCGCCTGACGGTCGATGCCAAAACCAACGGCTTGCTGGAAACTGATTTGTGTCCCGAATTGTTGGGAAATCGCTGAAATCTGTTGGTTGAGTTCAGTCTGATAGGCGTTGATAGGCACATCTTTGTCGCCCACAGTGCCAAGGCTGCTAATGTTTCCGGTGAACCCGCCAGAGCCAAAGCCCGCCATGCCAACAAGCACGACGCCAACGATGATCAATGGACCAACCCGATTTTTCTTTTTCTCTGACATGGTTCTTGCGTGCTCCGCCCTTGTGTTGGGTCATGAATACGGCCCCGCGCAGATGGGTGCAAGGGTCAGTAAGACAGGTTTGACAAGCGATTGAACAAGGTTTCAACGCCGGCGCGGTCAATATTGGCAAATGCAATACGGATTTGGGTTTCGCCGCCGGGTAAATCATCGGGCATGAACATCGTACCTGGCAGAACAAGCACGCCCGCGTCACGAACCAAAAGCGGAGCAAGATCGGCCGAAGACATATCAAACGGATGTTTGAGATAGGCGAAATAGGCACCGCAGCCCAAAAGTTCCCACCCTTTGGCGGACATTTGCGCGAAATTATCTGTAATCGCAGCGCGGCGGTCCAAAATTTCTAATCGTTCACCGGCCAGCCATTCATCAAGGTTCTGCATGCCCCAGAGCGCTGCATGTTGGCCCAGTTGATTGGGGCAAATCGCGACGGTATCGAGGAATTTTTCAACCTCGGCCAATCGCGCCGCACTTGCAACGATGGCACCGACGCGGTGACCGGTCAGACGGTAGGCTTTAGAAAAGGAATAAAGCTGGATCAACGTGTCGTCCCAATTTGGATCGACAAACAGATCATGCGGCGCGCCGCTGCGGCTGTCAAAATCGCGGTAGGTTTCATCGACGATCAGGGCAATCCCGTGTTCGCGGGCCAGTTCGAGAAAGGCGCGCAGGGTTGCGGCGGGATATTCGACGCCACAAGGGTTATTGGGAGAGACCAGCGCAATTGCACGGGTGCGCGGTGTGATCAACGCCGCAGCGGCCGCAGCGTCAGGGATCATGCCGGGCCCGGTTTGAAGGGGCACTGTTTTTACGCCTGACATGTCCAACCACATGCGGTGATTGAAATAATAGGGTACCGGAATGATGACCTCGTCATCCTCGGCGCATAGCGTGGCAATCGCGGCAGCGAAGGCTTGGTTGCAGCCAGAGGTGATCGCCACTTGATCTGCCACCACAGCGCCGCCATAGGTGGTCGTCCAGCGGGCCGCAATTTCCGCGCGCAGTTCTGGCAGGCCCAGAACTGGCCCATATAGATGTGCGTCGGGATTGTTCAGAACAATTTGCGCCATTGCTTCGCGCAGCGGGGCGGGGGGCGGATCAACTGGCGCGGCTTGGCTGACGTTCAGCAAAGGGCGGTCAGCGGGGTGGGTGACGCCATCAAGCCAGCGGCGGGCCTCCATCACGGGCGGAAAAAATGTTGTCGCGGTGCGGGGCTGTGTCATGGTCTGATCCAATTGAGCGGCTGCGCCGCAAGTCATATTTGATTGGTCTGCGCTGCGGGCCTAATCCGTCCCACGGTAAGGTTCGACATATTGCAAGGCCATGTCCCAAGGGAAGAAAATCCACGTGTCTTGGCTGACTTCGGTAATAAAGGTGTCAACCTGCGGACGGCCCTTTGGTTTGGCATAAACCGTTGCAAAATGAGCGTTTGGGTACATCTCGCGGACCAGTTCAAGCGTTTTGCCACTGTCGACCAAATCATCGATGATCAAAATACCTGTACCGTCGCCCATCAGTTCGGCGTCCGGAGCTTTCAGGACTTTCGCCTCTGAGCGATCTTGGTGGTCGTAGCTTTTGACGCTGATGGTATCGATTGTACGGATATCCAATTCGCGCGCCGCAATCATGGCCGGGGCCATACCGCCACGTGTGATCGCAACAATGGCCTTCCACGCCCCATCATCGGGCCCTTTGCCATCAAGACGCCATGCCAACGCTCGGCTGTCGCGGTGGATCTGATCCCAGCTGATGTGAAACCCTTTTTCATGCGGCAGGCGTGTGTCGGTCATCGTTACTTTCCTTATGGCGGTGGCTATGTGGCAGCGATCTTGACGCCAAGCAGCGCCAAGGTCGCGCCAAAAGCGCGATCAATGATGGATTTGAGGCTTATGTAGCCTTGGCGTGATCTTTCAAGTGAAAAAATCCGTGCAACCAAGATGTTCCAGATGGTTTCATTTGCAAAAACGATCAAAAGGATTGCGGTATAAGTCCAAAGACTGGTGCCCGCAGGAACGGTGCCCAAGAAAATTGCGCTAAAAAGAACGGCGGGTTTCGGGTTCGCAAGCTGTGTCACAATACCAAGGCGCAACGCAGATACAGCACTGCGTGGGGGTGCATCTTGCGCGCGGGTATCAAGGGGCAGGTCTGCTGCTTGCCACAGATGCCACGCCATCCAGACAAGATAGGCACCACCGCAAATCTTTAACACAATTAGCAGCGCGGGTGCGGCCTGAAACACAAACGCCAGCCCACACAAGGCCAACAGCGCCCAAATCACGCCGCCAATCCCGATCCCCACTGCAAGCATGGCACCGGTGTGCATACCTTCGATGACACCCGTACGCGCAGACATCACCACGGCAGGGCCGGGGCTGATCGCGGCCAGTGCGTGCAAAAACCAAATTGTCCCGAAGGCCGCGACTGTCATTGCTAGTCCTTCGAGATGTCGGGCGCGTCCACCGCTTTCATGCCAACGACATGGTAGCCGGCGTCGACATGCAGCACTTCGCCGGTTACGGCGCTTCCCAAATCAGACAGCAGATAGAGCGCCGATTTGCCGACTTCTTCTTGGGTCACGGTACGACGCAGTGGCGAATTATACTCGTTCCACTTCATGATGAGCCGAAAATCGCCGATGCCAGATGCGGCCAAAGTCTTGATCGTACCCGCGCTGATCGCGTTCACGCGGATGTTGTCTTTGCCCAGATCTTCGGCAAGGTAACGCACCGATGCTTCAAGTGCCGCTTTGGCGACGCCCATGACATTATAGTGCGGCATGACTTTTTCTGCGCCGTAATAGGTGAGCGTCAGGCAAGACCCGCCGTCATTCATCATCTTTTCGGCGCGGTTCACGACTGCCGTGAATGAATACACAGAAATATCCATGGAGGTCAGGAAGTTGCTTCGGCTCGTATCTACATAGCGGCCGCGCAGTTCATTTTTATCTGAAAAACCAATGGCATGAACGATGAAGTCAAGTTTGCCCCAGCGTTCTTCCAGCGCGGAAAACAACGCATCGATAGAGGCTTCGTCACCCACATCACACGGCAAAACGATGTCAGATCCCAAAGATGCAGCAAGCGGATCTACACGTTTTTTTAGTGCGTCCCCTTGGTAAGAAAAGGCGAGCTCAGCCCCCGCATCAGCACAAGATTTTGCGATCCCCCAGGCGATGGATTTATCGTTGGCGAGCCCCATAATGAGCCCGCGTTTACCCTTCATCAGCTGTGACGTCATTGCTGCAATTCCTTCGGCTGTATAAATAATATGTCAGCCTCGTTTAGGCGATTGCAAAGTTGTCGGCAAGCTTTTGAACAATCGGTCTAAAGTGGTTGCCAGACCGCTGGATTGACCCTAAGCCTACCGAGGTGATTTTTGGAGAGTGTTTCGACATGGACGACAGGGGCGGCATTTTTGCGGGCGAAGACCCGTTTGTTATTGCGCGTCAATGGCTTGATGCGGCCCGCGCGAGCGAGCCAAATGATCCGAATGCGATTGCACTTGCGAGCGTGGATGCAACAGGTTTACCTAACGTCCGAATGGTTTTGCTGAAGGAGATTGAGCCGGATGCATTCGTGTTTTACACCAACTATGAAAGTCGTAAAGCACAGGAGATTGAGCAGGCCGGTAAAGCTGCGTTTGTTATGCACTGGAAGTCGCTCGCGCGGCAGATTAGAGTGCGTGGAACAGTCGTTCGTGAGGACGGCGAAATTGCTGACGCATACTATAAGTCGCGGTCGCTCAAAAGCCGGCTAGGGGCTTGGGCATCGCGACAGTCGCAACCTTTGTCATCACGCACCGCATTGATGGCACAGGTCGCAAAAGTTACTGCGCAACAAGGAGCGGATCCGGGACGGCCGCCTTTTTGGGGCGGATTTCGGATTGTGCCACTTGAGATCGAGTTTTGGTCGGATGGCGCATTTAGGTTGCATGACCGGTTTCGCTGGTCACGTGATACGGTTAAGGAGCCGTGGAGCATCGAAAGACTAAGCCCATAGATTTTGGGATGAATGAAATGTATGGTTAAAGCTAGTTTGGTATTTGGTTGCGATCGGGACAAAAATTAAGAATGAACAGGGGCGACGTGAGTTGTGCCTGAGGGGAATACGAATGGAAACGCAGGGCACAACGGACCAGCAACGTGTCATAGGATTGGTAAAGTGGTTTGATCCAGCAAAGGGATTTGGCTTTGTCGTTTCTGATCAAGGTGGGTCCGATATTTTGCTGCATGCCAATGTTTTGCGCAATTTTGGCCAAGGCTCTGTTGTTGACGGCTCGGAGATTGAGATCGCTGTGCAAGACACGCAACGCGGGCTGCAAGCGACCGAAGTGCTATCGATTACGCCACCAGAGATGGAATCTGCAGTGCCACTAAAGGATATGGCAGAATTTTCGCCCGAGGATATCGCAGATCGTGCGATCGAACCTGCGCGCGTGAAATGGTTCGACAAGGCCAAAGGGTTTGGCTTTGCGAATATATTTGGCAGTGATGACGATGTCTTTATTCACATCGAAGTGCTGCGCCGTTCTGGTCTGTCGGATCTGCAATCTGGCGAAGCGATTGGGTTGCGGTTGGTCGATGGTGAACGTGGCCGGATGGCAATTGAGGTCGTCGGCTGGGAAGTCGCGGCCCGGTGAAAGCAGCTTTTGCGGCAATTGGAATCGCTTTTTGCACACAAGTAGCCTCGGCTGCCTGTGCGCCGGATCGCGTAACCGTTAGCGGCGATTGGGGGCAGGCCCATTTTCACGTCACTGTTGCTGACGATAATGCCGAACGCGCCCAAGGTCTTATGTTTGTTGAGCAGATGCCCATTATGACCGGCATGTTGTTTGTGTATGAACATCCTCAAAGCGTGAGCTTTTGGATGCGCAACACATTGATTCCCCTCGATATGCTTTTTGTCGCTCCCGATGGGGAGATTCTCAAAATTCATGAAAATGCGATTCCTTTGGATCGCACACCGATTCCCGGTGGTGACGGCGTGCAGATGGTTCTTGAGATAAATGGCGGCCTTTCGGGGCGTCTTGGAATCGAAACGGGCGATGTTTTGCAGCATCCCAGCTTTGGTACACAAGCAATTTTGCCTTGTGACGAAAAGAGTGACGATTAGGTCTTTTCAAATCAGTTCACCGCGTTTAGAGAAAGCGCAGTCGGGGCGTAGCGCAGCCTGGTAGCGCATCTGTTTTGGGAACAGAGGGTCGGGAGTTCGAATCTCTCCGCCCCGACCACTAAGTCCAAGTTTGGACCTGAACGCCGGATCACCGCAAGGTCGTCCGGCGGTTCCATTTCTGCCCCATTTTTACGCGCAGTGTCGACCTGCAGTGGATAGTGCGGCGGGATATGCTTTATCTGATTTGTTAAGAATTTTAACTAAGTCAGCCGAACCAAACGGCTTTCTGGTTTTGCACAGCAATTAAGATTCTGTGGACAAATTCGGGGATGAATCGGTGCATCATTTTCCGATGTGGCGGAAAGGGGCCGTCAACAGTTTTAATCCGTATTTTGTGTTAAAAATGCGTTGACCCACTAGGGCTAGATGCGTCAGTTTGTGCGGGCAGATCGATGGTACACAATATGTGGTGTCGATTTAACCGGGGGCGGTTCTTCAGGCGGGCGTTATGCCATTTGCAAATATATGCGTGTTTCGGGCTTTTGCCTGACAGGTTTCTTGCGGCCAATTGAACCCCCGGATGTGTGTTTTAGTTACCGCGTAAGTGGTTGGGATCAAGTTTTTTGCTGCAACGTCAGCATGTCGATAAAATCAGGGGCAGACAGATGAAAATCGAACGTAATTTCACGCAATCAGATCAAGATGCATATGCAGCGCTGGAGTTCAAATCCACGACGTCAGAGATTCGCAATCCTGACGGAACCATTGTGTTTAAACTTGATGACTGTGAAATTCCGGGCGGTTGGAGCCAGGTTGCCTCTGATGTGATTGCGCAGAAATACTTCCGCAAAGCAGGTGTGCCTTCTGTTCTTAAAAAAGTGAAAGAAAAGGGTGTACCTTCTTTCCTTTGGCGGTCTGTTCCCGGCAAAGACGCGACGTTTGGCGGCGAAACTTCCGCCAAGCAAGTTTTCGACCGTTTGGCGGGTGCGTGGACCTATTGGGGTTGGAAGGGCGGCTACTTCTCATCTGAGGAAGACGCACGCACCTATTTCGACGAAATGTGCTATATGTTGGCAACCCAGCGCGCGGCGCCAAACAGCCCGCAGTGGTTCAATACTGGTCTGCACTGGGCTTACGGCATCGATGGGCCAGCTCAGGGCCACTATCATGTTGATTACCAATCTGGCGAGCTGACAAAATCTGCATCCAGCTATGAACATCCGCAGCCGCACGCCTGCTTTATCCAATCTGTCGAAGATGATTTGGTAAACGAGGGTGGCATCATGGATCTTTGGGTCCGCGAAGCACGTCTGTTCAAATACGGATCCGGCACTGGCACAAACTTTTCTTCATTGCGTGGCGCCGGTGAGCCGCTGTCAGGTGGCGGTAAGTCATCTGGCCTGATGGGGTTCCTCAAAATTGGTGACCGCGCTGCAGGGGCGATCAAATCGGGCGGGACAACACGCCGCGCTGCGAAAATGGTGATCGTCGATTCGGATCACCCTGATATCGAAGAATTCATCAACTGGAAGGTCATCGAGGAACAAAAAGTGGCGAGCATCGTGGCCGGGTCCAAGATGCACGAACGCTATCTCAATGATATCTTTGGGGCTATTCAAGCATGGGACGGCACCGCCGACGGCGCCTATGACACCAAGACCAATGAAGCGTTGGCAAAAGCCGTACGCGCCGCGAAAAAATCTGCGATCCCAGAGACATATATCAAACGTGTGCTGGATTACGCAAAGCAGGGCCACACCAGCATTGAATTCCCGACCTATGACACCGATTGGGATTCGGAAGCCTATTCATCCGTGTCTGGGCAGAATTCTAACAACTCAATCCGTGTAACTGATGCATTCTTGAAAGCCGTCGAAGACGATGCTGATTGGAAGCTGATCAACCGCAAAAACGGTGAGGTCGCCAAGATCATCAAAGCCCGCGACCTGTGGGAACAGGTTGGCCATGCTGCATGGGCCTGCGCCGATCCGGGCATCCAATACCACGACACGGTGAACGCTTGGCACACATGCCCCGAAGACGGTGAGATTCGTGGTTCAAACCCTTGTTCTGAATATATGTTCTTGGATGATACGGCCTGTAACCTTGCGTCGATGAACCTGTTGACCTTCTACAAGGACGGCGAATTCCAAGTCGAAGACTACATGCACGCCACGCGTTTGTGGACGGTGACATTGGAAATCTCTGTGATGATGGCGCAATTCCCATCCAAAGAGATCGCACAACGGTCGTATGACTTCCGCACGCTTGGCCTTGGCTATGCGAACATCGGCGGTTTGCTGATGAACATGGGCTTTGGCTATGACAGTGACGAAGGTCGGTCCATGGGCGCCGCGCTGACCGCGATCATGACGGGTGTGTCATACGCGACATCCGCAGAAATCGCGGGCGAATTGGGCGCGTTCCCGGGCTATGCGAAAAATGCGAAACACATGCTGCGCGTCATCAAAAACCACCGTCAGGCGGCCTTGGGCAAGACGACGGGTTATGACAATCTGGATGTGAAACCTGTTCCTCTCGACCATAAAAATTGTCCTGATCAACGCCTTATCGCGCTTGCCGTTTCCGCGTGGGACGAAGCATTGGAACTGGGCGAACAGCACGGCTACCGCAACGCCCAAGTATCGGTCATCGCGCCAACTGGCACCATCGGTTTGGTCATGGATTGTGACACCACCGGGATCGAGCCTGACTTTGCGTTGGTGAAATTCAAGAAACTTGCTGGCGGCGGTTACTTTAAGATCATCAACCAATCAGTGCCTGCAGCGCTTGAAAAAATCGGCTATGGCCCGGCGCAGATTGAAGAAATCATTTCATACGCGGTCGGTCACGGCACCATCGGGCAGGCGCCCGCGATTAACCATACCTCGCTGATCGGGCACGGGTTTGGCCAAGAAGAAATCGACAAAGTCGAAGCGGCGCTTGCCTCGGCATTTGATATTCGTTTCGTGTTCAACCAATGGACCTTGGGCGAAGATTTCTGCACCAAAACACTGGGCATCCCGGCTGAAAAGCTGAACGATCCAACATTCGATTTGCTGCGCCACCTTGGCTATTCCAAGCAAGACATTGAAGCCGCAAACGATCACGTCTGCGGGACAATGACACTCGAAGGTGCGCCATTCCTCAAAGAAGAGCACTACAATATCTTTGATTGCGCGAACCCATGCGGCAAAAAGGGTAAGCGTTATCTAAGCGTTGACAGCCATATCCACATGATGGCCGCGGCACAGTCTTTTATCTCTGGTGCGATCTCAAAAACCATCAACATGCCAAACGATGCGACTATCGAGGACTGCCAAAAGGCCTATGAATTGTCATGGTCGTTGGGCGTAAAGGCGAACGCATTGTACCGTGACGGATCAAAACTGTCGCAGCCTTTGGCATCTGCCTTGGTCGAAGATGATGATGAGGCAGCGGAAACACTCGAAACCGGGACCCCGCAGGAAAAAGCTGCCGTGCTGGCCGAGAAGGTGATCGAAAAGGTCATCATCCAAGAGGTCCGCAACCGCGAACGCGAAAAAATGCCGCAACGCCGTAAGGGCTATACGCAAAAAGCCATCGTTGGTGGCCACAAAGTATACCTGCGCACGGGCGAATATGAAGACGGTAATCTTGGTGAGATCTTTATCGATATGCACAAAGAAGGTGCCGGGTTCCGCGCGATGATGAACAACTTTGCCATCGCGGTGTCAGTTGGGCTTCAATACGGTGTGCCGCTCGAAGAATTTGTGGACGCGTTTACATTCACCAAGTTTGAGCCAGCGGGCATGGTGCAAGGCAACGACAGCATCAAAAACGCGACGTCGATCCTTGATTACATCTTCCGCGAATTGGCCGTGTCTTACCTAGACCGCACCGATCTGGCCCATGTGAAACCCGAAGGGGCCGCGTTTGACGACATCGGCCGTGGCGAAGAAGAGGGCGTGTCTAACGTCCAAACGCCAACGGATTCAGCGGCCACACGTTCGCTTGAGGTGCTCAAGCAGATTTCCTCAACAGGTTACCTGCGCAAACGGATGCCAAATGATCTAGTCGTTATGCGCGGTGCGACTGAAGAAACCGCAGAGGTGTCCGTACAGACCATCGCCACGGAAACCACGTCAGAAACCGCGATCAGCACAGGCACCGTCAGTATTTCTGCCCGCGACAAGGCAAAAATGCAGGGCTATGAGGGTGATCCATGCGGCGAATGCGGCAACTACACATTGGTACGCAACGGGACTTGCATGAAATGCAACACCTGTGGCGGCACATCGGGCTGTAGCTGATGGAACATGCGTTCGAAATTGCCGGTATCCGCTGTGATGCCAATGAAATCCGCCTGCGTGGGCGCAGTGTCGAGGCGCAGTTTGCGCCCGATGCCGCCGGGCCACTGCATGACGCGCTGACCAATAACATGGCAGTCGCTTTTCTTGGGGCCTCCGCGATGAACGTACTATATTCCGTTGATGCCATTGATACTGAGAACGGGGCCTGCCGCGCCGTGTTTTCAATGCATTAATATGCCGATCCGGGGCGGATGCGTTCGCCCCTGGTGCCGATCAGGCCGCAGGCAAAAAATCAGAGCGGTATAATTACTTAGCCTGATCAGCAAGACTATCAGGGGGGCTTCGGTCCCCCTTTTTTTATACGGTTCGGTTCAGGGTACGGATTTCATGTCTTGGCGCTGTCATTTAGATCATCTAGGGTTTTGGAAGTAATTTTCAGGAGATTTTTCAATGCAGTGCCACGAAGTTGATTATGAGATTTTCGGCGATGATATGCAGATCGTCGAAGTGGAATTAGACCCGCAAGAAACAGTGATCGCCGAAGCTGGCGCCATGAATTACATGGAAGATGGTATCGGGTTCGTGTCCAAAATGGGCGATGGCACCACCCCGACAAAGGGCGTGATGGGTGCGCTGTTAAACGTGGGTAAACGCGTGCTGACTGGCGAATCTATCTTTCTGACCCATTTTTCAAATGATGGTCAGGGCAAAAAACGTGTGGCCTTTGCCGCCCCTTATCCCGGCAAAATTATCCCGGTGGATATGACTACCGTAGGTGGTGAGCTAATCTGCCAAAAGGATGCGTTCCTATGTGCGGCTTTTGGCACCACAACCGATATCGCGTTCCAAAAGAAACTGGGTGCTGGGTTCTTTGGCGGTGAAGGCTTTATCTTGCAGCGCTTGCGTGGTGACGGCATGGCATTCATTCACGTCGGCGGCACGGTGATCAAACGCGAATTGCAACCGGGTGAGGTACTGCGCGTTGATACCGGGTGTATCGCAGCGTTTGATTCTGGCGTGACCTATGACATCGAACGCGCTGGCAATCTGAAATCGATGGTGTTTGGCGGCGAAGGGCTGTTCCTTGCGACCTTACGCGGTCCGGGCACGGTTTACTTGCAAAGCCTGCCATTCTCGCGGCTTGCAGATCGCATCCTGCGCGCGGCAGGGCCGGGCGGCAGCAAAGGCGAAGGATCAGTTTTGGGTGGTCTGGGCGATATGTTCGGCGACCGCTAACGCGGAATATCAAAGCCGGGTTCCGCCAGATGGAACCCGGTAAAATCAAACCCCGGCGACACGGTGCAGTTGACCAATGTCCAATCTCCCGTTGTGGCCGCTGCCTGCCAATGGTTTTCAGGCACAATGATTTGCGGCGCTTGGTCAGCCAAAACATCTGGACCTAGGATATGATCGACCGCTGGCCCTTGTTCGGTGACGGATAGGCTTAGTGTAATCGGCGCGCCAGCGTGATAGAGCCAAATTTCGGTCGCATCAACGCGGTGCCAATGGCTGCTTTCGCCAGATTTGAGCAGAAAATAGATGCAAGTGCCTGTTGGCCGCCCGTCATTTTCTGCAATCCAAGTTTGACGATAGTAGCCGCCTTCCGGATGGGGCCGCAGACCCAGCTTTTTGATGATCGCATCAGCGCTCATTTGAACACCGGAATATGCGCGCCTGCGTTTTCTGGCAGATGTCCTGACAGGCGCGGATCAGGCGCGATTTCAATCTCTTGTTTAATCGGGGTGAAGCCGGCGCGGATGTAGAACGGCAGGGCTTGCGGGCTATCGAGCGTGCAGGTGTGGACGTGGAAGCGATTGATATCGCGCGAAAATGCGTGCGCAACAGCATGGGACATCATCACACGGCCCGCGCCCTTTCCGACGGTATTGGGGGTAAGGCCGAAATAAGCCAATTCGCATTCGCCGGACGTGCGGTGATCAATTTCGACCAACCCGACATCTTGCCCGTCTTGCTGCAAGGTCCAGACTTCGTAATCTGGATCATGCAAAATGGCGATTAATGCGTCATCCGCCAAATATAGCCGACCAAACCAAAGCCAATCTTCGCCCACAGCCCGAAACATGGTGCGGTACCAGTCGGGATCAGCGGCGGTGTGGCGTTTGAAGGTGAATTCATGTGATGGGATGGAGGCCATAGGTGGCGCTGCCATCTCAAGATGGGTCACAACAGTCGCGACCATGCCGCGCGGAATTTGGTGAAAGCCGGGATTTAACATGGTGGGAAGGTAGTCTGAAATGATCGGCAGGGCCAAGACCATTTCGCAAGAAAATGCCCCGCGCAGCAATTGGTGCGCGGGGCAGGGTCGTTAGCTTTTGAGGATCGCACGACCAGCGTAAGTCGCTGTTTCGCCAAGCAGTTCTTCAATGCGGATCAGCTGGTTGTATTTCGCCAGACGGTCAGAGCGTGACAGCGAGCCGGTTTTGATTTGGCCGCAGTTTGTGGCAACAGCGAGGTCGGCGATTGTCGCGTCTTCGGTTTCGCCGGAACGGTGCGACATCACGTTGGTGAACTGCGCGCGGTGCGCCATGTCAACGGCTTGCAGGGTTTCTGTCAGTGTGCCGATTTGGTTGACCTTGACCAGCATTGAATTGGCAGAGCCTTTGGCGATACCGTCGGCCAGGCGGGCAGGGTTGGTTACAAACAGATCGTCCCCGACCAGTTGCACCTTGTCGCCGATCATATCTGTCAGGGCTTTCCAGCCGTCCCAATCGTCCTCAGACATGCCGTCTTCGATGCTGATGATCGGGTAGTCGGTGGCGAGTTTGGCAAGATAGGCTGCGTTTTCTTCGGATGTCAGTGAAACGCCTTCGCCAGCCATTTCATATTTGCCGTCTTTATAATATTCCGTCGCCGCACAATCGAGTGCGAGGTAGATATCTTCTCCCGGTTTGTAGCCCGCTTTTTCAATTGATGTCATAATGAAATCAAGTGCTTCGCGTGTGGACCCAAGGTTTGGAGCAAACCCACCTTCGTCGCCGATACCGGTGTTATGGCCCGCAGCAGAGAGTTCTTTTTTCAGCGTGTGGAACACTTCGGAACCCATGCGCACGGCTTCTTTGATGTTGGTCGCCGACACAGGCATGATCATGAATTCTTGGATGTCGATCGGATTGTCCGCATGTTCGCCGCCGTTGATGATATTCATCATTGGTACGGGCAGGGTGCGCGCGGATGTGCCGCCGATGTAGCGGAACAATGGTTGTGCTGTGAAATCGGCGGCGGCTTTGGCCACGGCCATAGACACACCCAAAATCGCGTTCGCGCCAAGGCGTGCTTTGTTCGGTGTGCCGTCAAGTTCGATCATGGCCATGTCGATGCCGACCTGTTCAGTCGCGTCAAAGCCAAGAATGGCTTCGGCGATTTCACCGTTTACGGCGGCCACGGCTTCAAGCACGCCTTTGCCCATGTAGCGGGATTTGTCGCCATCGCGTTTTTCAACGGCTTCATGCGCACCGGTTGAGGC
Organism: uncultured Paracoccaceae bacterium; assembly: GCA_938002605.1. Classification (GTDB taxonomy): domain Bacteria; phylum Pseudomonadota; class Alphaproteobacteria; order Rhodobacterales; family Rhodobacteraceae; genus Yoonia. Next base: position 77,094 of record CALLAF010000024.1, read on the forward strand.
ACCAGAAGGGACGGCAGCACGGCCCATAGTGCCATCTTCAAGGATCACGTCCACTTCGACCGTGGGGTTCCCCCGGCTGTCAAGGATTTCGCGGGCGTGGATGTCGATGATGGTGCTCATTTTGTGCTCCGTAGCTGGTATGTTAGCGGTATCAAGTGCTCTATAGCGCGGCTTATGACGCAAGGGAAGTGCGGCGCAGCCGTGCCTCGCGCCAAAGCGTATAAATGCCAGATGTAACAATAATTGCGGCGCCCAAAAGGGTCAACGCGTCAATCGTTTCGTCAAAAACGATAATCCCAATGGCAAGCGCAAAGACGAGCCGCGTGTAGCGGAAGGGTGCGATCAGTGACATCTGTCCGACCCGTGTTGCGCCAACCAGCATGTAATAGGCAACCACACCGACAAGCACAGCGCCGCCAAGCCGCGCGATATCTGTTGGGCCGGGCATCACTGGCGTTGAGCCGCCGACAAAGAGCACGATTGCCCCCATCGGCACCAAGATTAAGAACGCATAGGTTGAAATTTGTCGCGATGTCACAGTGCTGGGCACGCGCCTTGTGGCAAGGTCGCGGACCGCAAGCCCGATGACGCCTTGCACCGCAAAAAGGGAATTTGCGTCAAAACCATCAAGGCCCGGACGCAAGACAAGTAAGACGCCGCATAGCCCGATTGTTACCGCAATCCAGCGTCGCCAGCCGACAGTTTCCCCCAAGAAAAGCGCCGCGCCAATCGTGACTGCCAATGGGGTTGCCTGCAAAATCGCCGATGCTGATGAAATCGGGGTCAGAGCGACCGCAGTTACAAACCCAAAGGTGCCGATGACTTCGCCGAGGTTGCTAATAACCACAGCAGGATGCAGCAGATCGCGCGACCAAAGCGCATCGCCGTAGCGCAGCGCAAGAACGGCAAATATGATGCCGCCGCTCGCACCTAGGATCATCAGGATTTGCCCAACGTGCAACGCATCGGCGATCAGTTTGATAAACATGTCTTCAAAGGCGAAGCCAAGCATGGCTGCGACCATCAAGATGCTGCCGCGAATATTGTCCATTTGTGCGCCTCGATTGGAATGTCTTCAATCGCATACGCCTGCTGGCTGCCAATGCAAAGCCATGATCGTACCAAGTCAGCCGAGTTTTGCGCGGCGGCTACACTTTTTTGATTGGCACCGCATATAGCTCTAACCGATGCCCCTTCAGCTCATACCCCAGTTTGGCGGCGATCCGTTCTTGCAAGGCTTCGATATCTGGGTCCACGAATTCGATCACCTCGCCTGAATGCATATCTATTAGGTGGTCGTGATGGTCACGATCCGCAGCTTCATAACGCGCACGCCCGTCGCCAAATTCATGCTTTTCAAGAATGCCGGTTTCCTCGAATAGTTTGACGGTCCGGTACACGGTGGCAAGCGAAATGCCCGCATCTGCTGCCGAAGCGCGCGCGTATAATTCTTCGACATCTGGATGGTCGGTCGCAGCCTCAAGCACCCCCGCGATGGTGCGGCGTTGGTCGGTCATACGTAGGCCATTGGCCTCGCAACGTTCAAGAATTGTGGATTTCATCGGCAACTCGGTCTGTGGTCATAGGGTGATACCGTTAAAGTCAGCGGGTTTCCAGCCGTGTCGCGGATCTAAAACCACTTGATCCACCGTAAGATCGCATAGGTCGCGGCCCCCAATCCCACCATAAGCGCGCAAAGGATCAAAAATGCGTCCGGATGATCCACCCAAGGCATCCCACCAACATTCACCCCCAACAGCCCCGTGATAAAGCTGAGCGGAAGAAAAATCGCCGCCACAACAGAGAGCGTATTACCGTTGCGCGCAATCCGCGCCTCTTGTGTGATATCGATATGGGCGGACAGGGCACGCAGCCAGTCGCGCACCTCTTCGACTTCTTCGACAGAGCGCATGGCTCGGTTGGCAGTGTCCCGCATGCGGTTGCGCAAGCTGTCGGTCAAAACCCCACCGTGGTTAATTGCCAAAGCGCCCAGCGCATCCTTGAGCGGTCCAATGTGGCGCCGCAGACGAATGGCCGTGCGCTGCAGGTCAAACAGGTCCGGAACATCAGAGGCCCCGGTTTGATAAACGCCGTCTTCCATTGCGTCAGCACGTTCTTCAAGATCGACCGACACTTTTTCAACCCGCTCAACGATGTCTTCGGCAATACGGGTGATAAGATTGCCAGGGGCCGCAGGGCAATCGCCATCAGCAATTTGTTTTGCAAGGGCATCGACGGTCTTTACTGGCAGCCTGCGCACGCTGATTACCAAACGCGGGGTAATCCACAGGCGTAATGACACCATATTCGCAAGCTCTTGCCCGTCATTCAGGTTGATCCCGCGCAGTGTCAGCACGATCCCTTTTTCATCATCGTCCATATGCGGGCGGGTCTTTGCAGCAAGCAATGCGCGCGCGGCACGTGGCGGCAACGCATCATCACACCATGCGCGCAAATGCGGATCGGCCAAATCAAAATGAAGCCAGCGATAGCCGACCTTGTCTTCCATCGTGGTTGAAATCGCGGCGGCGGGGACGGATGTGCCGTCCCGGCCAATATCATAAGCGTGTAATGGGTTAGGTAACAAGCCGCCCCTCCATCACGCGCACAGCGGTGCCACTGATCGTGACGGGGGCTGGGCGCTGGTTTTGTGTCGTCGCCGTGATCTGCGATGGACGCCCCATCTTGACACCTTGTGTGATTGTCAGGCTTTGGGGGGCGTCCAGAACTTCGGTCAATAAAGCCGCCAATGTGGCTGCGGCGCTGCCTGTGGCGGGGTCTTCGGGGATATTATCCAAAGCGGCGAACATGCGCGCGTCAATCTGATCACCATCGCGCACATAGGCGTAGATCGCGAAATCTAGGCCTGCCGGGTGTTTCTGCGCACCTTCACGTACTGCATCAAGATTGGGCGCACAGGCCGCAAGACTATCTACGCTTTCCAATACGACGATCACAAACGGGAGCCCAAGGCTGGCTTGCACGGGCAGGTGCGTTGTTGTGTCGATGGCCGTTTCCGGGAGACCAAGCGCCGCCGCAACCAAGGCGACATCCGGCAGGCTAATCCGTTCAAGCGCAGCACTTGTGACAAAAGACGCGGTATCGCCAGCAAAGGAACAAGGGATCGGGCCGACCCCAAGTTCCAGCACCATGTCCCCGCGATGCCCTTGGTCGCGTAGCGCGATTGCTGTGCCAATTGTCGGATGCCCGGCAAAGGCAATCTCTACCGTTGGGGTAAATATGCGTAGCTTAGCCGTATGTGCAGGATCATTGGGCGGGTAGACAAACGTCGTTTCCGAAAAGTTAAATTCGCGGGCGATTTGTTGAAGGTCACCCTCGGGAATGGCGCGCGCATCTGGGATCACGGCCAGTTGGTTGCCGCCAAAGCGGCTTTGTGTGAACACGTCGTAGACAAGATATGCGGTCATTGCGGCAGCTCCGGTTCGCGACCGACTTTTGCGGCCACCCGCGTAATGGTCAACCCTTGGACGATGATTGAAAATACGACGACGACATAGGTCGCGGTTAGGATCAGTGGTTTCCATTCGTTATCGGGCAGCGACAGGGCAAGCGCCACGGATATCCCACCTTTTAATCCGCCCCACGTCATGATCGGGATAACCCCGGATGAAAAGCTACGGAAGGGTTTGAGCATAAGAACCGGCACCGCAACCGCCGCCAAACGCGCGACAAGCGCCAGCGCGATTGAGGCCACGCCGGTTACGATAAAACTGGCGTCAAACGCCACGGCAAAGACCTCGACCCCGATCATCAAGAACAGGACAGCGTTGAGAATTTCATCGATGAGCTTCCAGAAAGCGTCGACATACAGCCGGGTTTCTTCAGACATGCCGAATTTGGTGCCCACATCGCCAATCAGCAGCCCAGCACAAACCGCCATGATAGGGGCGGATACATGCAGATAGACCGCCAATTCATAGCCTCCGAATGCAAGCCCAAGCGTGATCAAGACTTCAAGCGAATAATCATCAATCCGGCGCATCACCCGAAAGGTTAACCAGCCCAGAACGACGCCCAGCACCGCGCCGCCCAATGCCTCTTGGACGAACAGTTCAATGGCTGCCGTAGCACCGCTTCCGTGGTCATCGCCATGCGAGAACGCCAATCCAACAAGGATCAAGAACACGACATAAGCGACCCCGTCGTTAAACAGGCTTTCGCCAGCGATCTTGGTTTCCAATGACTTTTGTAGATCTGCTTCGCGCAAAACCCCCAATACCGCCACCGGGTCAGTCGGTGAAATTAACGCGCCAAACACGAGTGCCGTCAACAACGGCATGCCCGTGAGCCATGAAAACCCGTAACCGACAATCGTGGTCGACAGCGCGATCCCGATTGTTGCCATCAGTGCCACTGGCACCCATTCACGGCGCAGGTCTGAGATTTTGACGTGCAACGCCCCAGCAAATAGCAACAGCCCCAACATGCCTTCGAGCAATGCATCAGAGAAATCGATGCTGAGCACTGTATTGCGCACCGTGTCTTCCAGACCAAAGCTTGGCATCGTAAAGTCAAGGATCATGACGCAAAATGAAGCGAGCAGCGACACGACCAAAATGCCAATCGCTGCAGGCAGCCTTAAAAACAGATAGTTTATCGACCCAAATACCCCTGCAAGAACAATGAGAAGCGACGTAATTTGCAAGAGTGTCATGAATATTTCCTATGGCCTTTGGTAATTGTTAACAGGTCGCTGCACGCCTCGCTAGAATATCTTGAGCCAGCTGCCCCCCAATTGTCGCGGGGTTGCGCCGCAGCCAAGTTTGAACCTAGCTAGTCCCGGTGCACTGTGCGTATCAATCGTACCCAAATCGAGCTGACGGACACCGCCACGTGCCAATGACATCGCTGCCGCTATCAGCAACCGATGGTGCGCCCGCGCTTGACGCCCCAATGCGTTTGCCCATCCCAGATGATATGTGGCGCAGGCTCCGTGGCGCAGAAATAGCATTGCTGCGATTGGTGTATTTCCGCGCGCAGCGGTCCAGACTGTAACGTCTTCAGGTGCAATATCTGCATAGGCTTTGATGATACTATGGGGCAGGGCGCGAAACCCTTTTTGCCTTTGTTGTGCCAGATCGGAGTCCAGCAACCATTGATGAGAGGCGGCGTCGAACCGCGTGTGTTTAATGTTGATCGGTTCGGTTTGTGACCGTCGCCAAATGTTGCGCCATTTGCCGTGCATCTGCGCGGTCATAATATCTAGATCTGTTGAAAGCGCCAGTTCCGCCACGGTCGCGGGTGTCATGATTTGGCGGTATCTGGCTTTGCGCAGGGCTTGGGCATCACCACCGTTGCTGTTGATCAAGCGTAGTTGCGCCGTGCGGAGCGCGCAGGCATCCGGCGGCGCGATCCAGATCGGCCCGCGCGGGGCAAACCCTATGCCAAAGCGTTGGATCACCTGCACAGGGGCTGCACCAGGGATATCAGCGGTGGTCACCGTTGCGCCAATGCGACGCAACGCTTGTCGGTAGTGCGGATGTTGTTGTAGCGGCAAAATCATATGTGCCGTTAAGCCATTTGAAACCTAAGGCGTGGTTAATGGCTGTATGAAAAAAGCATCCAGAACTGTCGCAGGCGTCAATGCGCCACCACCGCGCCCAACAATTTTAGGGGCGGCCGTGGTGGCCGCCCTGATCGCATTTCCTGTCGGAATCACATTGTTAACAGTTGATCTTCTGTTGCTTTAGCCCAGTTGCACAAGCGCGTGACGTTTTTTGCCCGCGCTTAGCTTGATCGGGGTCGCAAGTGCCGCTGCATCAATGATCACACCGGGGTTATCCAGCGGCGCATCGTTCAAACGCGCACCGTTTTCACCGATGAGCCGCTTCGCATCTTTGCCGCTTTTGGCAAGACCCGCGCGTACAAACAATTGCACAATGGAAACCCCATCGCCCAGATCATCCGCTGAAAGCGTCACCGTCGGAAGGTCATCACCGACACCGCCCTTTTCAAACACTTCACGCGCGGTGGCTTCGGCGGCTTTCGCCGCTTCGGCGCCGTGCAAAAGCGTTGTCACCTCATTAGCCAGGATAATCTTGGCGGCGTTAATCTCTGACCCTTCGAGCGCGCCTAGGCGGTCGCATTCTTCAACGGGCAGTTCCGTGTAAAGTTTCAAGAACCGACCCGTATCCGCATCCGTCGTGTTGCGCCAGAATTGCCAGAATTCATATGGAGACAGCATGTCAGGGTTCAGCCAGACAGCGCCAGACTGCGATTTACCCATCTTTTTGCCGTCAGAGGTCGTCAGCAATGGTGATGTCAGTCCAAAAATCTGGTGATCCAACACACGGCGTGTCAGGTCGATCCCATTGACGATATTGCCCCATTGATCCGACCCGCCCATTTGCAGCACGCAGCCATAGCGGCGGTTTAGCTCAAGAAAATCATAGGCTTGCAAGATCATGTAGTTGAATTCAAGGAATGACAGCGATTGTTCCCGGTCCAGCCGCGATTTTACGCTTTCAAAGGCCAGCATCCGGTTGATCGAAAAATGCCTCCCAATGTCGCGCAGGAAATCAAGGTAGTTCAACCCGTCCAACCATTCGGCGTTATTGATCATCATCGCGCCATTTGGCGCATCCGAGTAATCAAGATAGGCCGAGAATACTTGGCGGATCCCTGCGATATTCGCGTCAATCTGTTCAGGCCCCAAAAGCGGGCGTTCATCCGCACGAAACGAAGGATCGCCCACCTTTGTCGTGCCGCCACCCATCAAGGTGATCGGCTTATGCCCCGTCTTTTGTAGCCAGCGCAGCATCATGATTTGGATCAGCGATCCGACATGCAGTGATTTTGCCGTCGCATCAAAGCCGATATAGGCTGGAACAACACCATTGCTAAGCGCCTCATCAAGCGCTTGATAATCTGTGCAATCGGCCAAAAAGCCGCGCGACATCATAACAGACATAAATTCAGATTTCGGATGGTAGGTCATTGGCTTGTTCCTGCGGTGGTCTCGGTGCACTCTATAGTCAGGTCATGGCCCAAGGGAAAGCGTATGTTGAAATCTGGATTTATGCGTGCGCTTGGCACGATGTCGGGTACTTCGCTGGACGGGGTCGATGCGGCTGTGCTGGACACTGACGGGATCAACATCGCAGGTTTTGGCCCCAGCGATTATCGCGCCTATACTGATGCAGAACGTGAGGTGCTGCGCGGGCATCTTGGGCGTTGGCACGATGATGATGTAATCGCATGCGCCAAAGTGGTCGAGGCCGCGCATATCGCCGTGATGGCCCCGTTTGAAAATATCGATATCGCTGGGTTTCATGGCCAAACATTGGCGCATGATCCCGGTGGGCGCGGAACACACCAATGCGGCAACGGTCAGCATTTGGCGAATGTGCTTGGCGTGCCTGTCGCTTGGGATTTTCGCACTAACGACGTGGTTTCAGGCGGGCAGGGTGCGCCGCTTGCTCCGTTCTATCATTTTGCCTTGGCGAAATGGCTTGGGGCCACAGCCCCGGTTGCATTTTTGAACCTTGGCGGTGTGGGCAACATTACTTGGGTTGATCCGCGCTATGATGATCCAGCAGAGCCCGGGGCGTTGATCGCCTTTGACACGGGCCCCGCAAATGCGCCGATCAATGATCTGATGCAAGCGCGCCGTGGCCTTGCTTATGATAAAGACGGGGCCTTGGGTGGCACGGGCGTTGCCGATCCTAAAATCGTAGCTGCCTTTCTAACGCATCCCTATTTTGCGCGCCCCTTACCAAAGTCACTGGACCGTGACGCGTTTTCTGGATTGATCGACAGCGTCGCTGATCTTGCTGATGCCGATGCCGTCGCGACCCTGACAGAAATCGTGGCGGAGAGCGTGGCCCATGCCGTGGCCCAATGCCCGGCACCAACAACCCAACTATTGGTCTGCGGCGGCGGTCGTAACAATGCGACGGTGATGCGCGCGATCTCTGGTGCGGTGCAAAGTGACGTTGTGCCGGTCGAGGCTGTCGGTTTGAACGGAGATATGCTTGAAGCGCAAGCTTTTGCGTTTTTGGCCGTACGTGCGGCGCGCGGATTACCTTTGTCAGCGCCCGGAACAACAGGGGTCAGCGCACCCGTATTCGGTGGGCGAGTCGCAATTCCGACAGATTCAGCGCTCAAGCTGAGTGCTGGTATTTCGCACGATCTGTAAACGGCTTTCGCTTCACGGCGATGTGATTTTGTTGTGCGGATTCTTGCCTTATTTTTATGGTGATTGGCCCATTTTTGCTGACCCCATTCACAGGGCTGTGAGGTGATCTTGAACGCTGTCCACAAAAGCGTAGATGTGTGCACACGACCACAATCCACAAAGGAAGAAACCAAAATGATGAATACATTGAAACTGGTTCGTTTGAGCATGATCGCAACGCCATTGGCTATGGCTGCTGGTATGGCCTCTGCGGGCGGGCTGTCAGAACCTGTCGAAACCGTCGCGCCAACGCCTGTTCCCGCTGTAGCCCCGGCACCAATGATGCATAAAGGTGATTGGACAGGCTTTTACGCGGGTGGCCAGATTGGTTTCGGGTCAGTTGAATCCGATGATCTGACAGATGATATTGAAGGCGCAACTTACGGTGTACACGGCGGCTACATGCATGACTTTGGTTCATGGGTACTGGGTGCTGAACTAGATATCGACGGTACAGACGCAGAATCGTCAGCAGACGATGTTGAAATCGACTCTATCGCTCGGGCAAAACTGCGCGTAGGGTATGATGCCGGCGATTGGTTGCCATATTTCACCGCAGGTGTTGCGCAGGCTGATGTAGATTTTGCAGGTACGGATCTCTCTGACACTGGCAGCTTTGCAGGTTTGGGCGCGGAATACCGCGTCAGCGACAGTATCCGTGTCGGTGGTGAAGTTCTTCAACACCAGTTCGATGACTTTGACGGCACCGGTTATGACTTCGACGCAACAACAGTTGCCGCACGCGTTTCATTCCAGTTCTGATCCCGCGAATTGGAATGTGGTAGGCGGGGTCCCTCATCCCCGAGATCGCGCCTACCCCAAGAAAGGCCCGCAGTGCAAACTGCGGGCCTTTTTGCATTTAGGTCATCATTTGATCAATCGTATCGCTGCCAATGCCGTTGTTCTTGAGGGCGCTGAATTGCCCGTTGAACATTTCGCTGGCAGCATCATAGATCGCGCGATGCGTCACGCGCGCCAACGCAGATCCAAGCGATAGCCGCGCTGCGCCTGCCTTAGCAAAATCATCCAGTGATTGCCCCGCAAAATCACCAGCAACTAGCGCATTCACAGGCTTGTCTACGGCCGCGCAAATGCGTGCAAGCGCGGCCATATCAGGCGGCATTGGTGCATAAAGACAATCTGCGCCCGCAGCGGAAAACCCTTGTAAACGCTTGATTGCTGTATCTGTATCATAGCTGCCGATCATGATTCCGTCGGCGCGCGCGGTCAGCACAAAATCATTTGGTAATGCGCGGGCTGCACTTGCGGCGGCGCGGATACGTTCAATGGCCAAATCAAGGTCATATGGGGCACCGCCGGGAAGGATCGTATCCTCGATACATATCCCGGCAAGCCCAATCTCGGCCGCCATCCGGACGGTCTGTGCACAGTCATCTGGGCTGTCACCAAAACCGTTTTCAAAATCGCCCTGCACCGGCACAGTTGCGACGGAACGGATGTCGCTTGCATGGGCAAGAGCCTCGTCTCGGGTGAGAGTGCCGCCATCAACGCGCCCTAGCGTGAACGCATGGGCCGCTGACGATGTGGCCAGTGCTTTGGCTCCCATGGATTGTAGCATCTTGGCGCTGTCTTTGTCCCAGACGTTGGCCAAGATAAACGGGTGTCCCGCCACATGAAGTGCGCGAAAAACCATGCCGGGGTGGGTCATTGTTTTGTCCTTTGTGCATATGTCTTTTCAAGATCAATCAGTTTTTGTTTGCGCCACAGCCCGCCACCGTAGCCGGTCAGCGATCCATCTGCGCCGATGACGCGGTGACAGGGGATTATGAGCGCGATTTGATTTGATCCATTGGCGCGGGCAACCGCGCGCGTGGCGGTTGGCGCATTGATGGTTTGGGCAAGCGCGCCGTAACTGCGTGTCTCGCCCGCAGGAATATCGCGCAGGGCGTTCCAAACTTGGCGGGTAAATGGCGTGCCGTGCAAGGCCAGTGGCACTGTGAATTCTGCGCTTGTGCCGTCAAAAAACGCGGCCAATTCTGCGGCAGTTTGTTCCGTGATATCTGTACGTCCGATCCCAATGTCACCTTTGGACATTTTGCGAAGGCGGGCTAATTCAGCGGGAAGCGCCTTGCGATCCGCAAATTCCAGCAAATGCAGCGCACGCTTGTCGCAGACTGCGATCATGTCACCTAAAGGGGTTGGAATATGCGCGGCACGCAGCAGGGCGTCTTTTGCAAAATTGCCGGGGGCGGTGCCGATTAGCTTCGCGAAGGCCGCGCGAAATGCCGCGGGGCTGTCGAAACCTGCGTCAAGTTGCGCTTCAATCACTTTACCCGTTTCAAGCGTTGTAAACCCGCTTGCCAACCGCTGCTGACGCGCCATGTCCAAAAATGTCATGCCAAAATGGCGTTTGAAGCTGCGTCGCGCTGTTGATGGGTCAAACCTCATTGCTGCCACGTCCGCCTCAGACCAGCGCCGCATCGGGGCCGCGTCCAAGGCCGCCAATAGAGCCGTGATCACAGGATCAGTCTGTGCTGCCGGTGCGACCGGGTGACATCGTTTGCAGGGGCGAAAGCCCGCTTAAATACAGTCCGCTACGTCGCTGAAAAAAGTACAGTTTTCGCGTTTTGGTTTGCGGGCAGGGCACGTTAACCTACAAAAAATACCCGTCGAAGAAACGCCAACAAAGGCAGTCCCATCATAGGCGGGGTCACGGGCCAAGAGCGCTTTGTAAAGCACATCATCATGGGGAAGGGTCATCAACATGTCCATAGCCTATGCGATTCGTCCGGGTGGTGCCGCCTGAAATCGGGCGTCTATTGCCTATGCGCAGTTCAACCATCAAGCCCAGTTAAATTGCGGGGACCTGCGCCATCCAATCCCTTTACGTCTTGGGGATTGTATAACGCGCAACTTTGCAGGCTTAAGCAGCCGCACCCGATGCAACTATCTAATTTGTCGCGCAAATCTGTCAGGGCCGCGATGCGCGCTTCGATCTTAACACGAAAGCTTTTGCTGATGCGGGTCCAATCCGCCTTGCTGGGGGCCTTATGGGCAGGGAGCCCTTTGAGGTGTTCTGCGATTTCGGCCAGCGGAAACCCAAGCGTTTGTGCGGCCATCACAAAGGATAAACGCCGAATATCTGCACGCCCATAGCGACGATGCCCGCCGTCATTGCGCAAAGGCGCGACGATCCCATGGGTTTCATAAAACCGGATCGCAGAAACCGCCAATCCGGTACGCGCAGAAAGGTCGCCGATAGATAATCCCGTGGCCATGAAAATAATCCTTGATCTCAAGTTAACTTGAGAAATTAGAACCATATCCACGCGAAAAATCTAGTGGAAAAACCGATGCAATATTCAAACCAACGCACTTACCTGTCCGATAGCGCCGCGATTGCGGCCATGCGTCACGAGGGCATCGGTTGGGATTATCATGACCGCAGTTTGATAATGCTGCGCCCCGCACGGCGCTCTTGGTTTTCGCGGTATATTCTTAACAAAAGGAACACGAAAATGAGCCACCTTGAACACGTTAATATTACTGTCTCAAACCCCAAAGCGACCGCACGGATGCTTGAACAGCTTTTTGATTGGCATATCCGCTGGGAAGGTGCCGCGATGGGGGGCGCGGGCTACACGCTGCACGTCGGCACCGAAGATAGCTACATCGCGATCTATTCGGGCAGTGATCCCACACAAACTGTCCCAAAATCTGACGCAAGCTATCACACGCGGGGGGCGATGAACCACATTGGAATCGTTGTCGATGACCTTGATCATATTGCAGAAAAAGTAAGCGCTATGGGCTATGTGGCGCATAGCCATGCGGATTACGAACCAGGGCAGCGGTTTTACTTTAACGATGATGATGGGGTTGAGTACGAGGTGATCAGCTATGCTTGATCAAGGCTGGCTTGCATCTTTTTGGTGAGGTTGGCGCGGATAATATCGTATGAGACAGCAATCCGGTGACGCAACTCATCTGGGTTGCTGTCTGGGGCGACCAACACCCATGACCTGTGGAAATACGGGGCTTTGCACGCCGCACCTGCGTCAATGAGCATCTGTGCTGTCTCTGGGCTGTCGGTTTTGACGCAGAAACCTGATTTGTTTGTTCCAAAGCAAATAAACATCTTGCCGCCAACCTTCCAGCTGTCCAGTTCGGAGGTTGGGTCGGCTGCCGTTGCCCCAGCGAATTGGGCGCAGATCTGGTTGATGTCATCACGTGTCACCTATCGTCCTCCGCTGGGTCTCAATTCCCTGCCCACGATAGCATAGTGGTGCAACAATCACATCATGAAATGCTGGACGGCTAAGCATTTGCCTGCTACGCATCCCCGTATGAAGAGCATCTGCATCATTATCTGCTGCATTATTACCTGCTGACATCTGTCGCGGGCTGCTCTTTCACGTTTCAATTGAATGCTGAACTTGGTAAGCCCGCCGGCAAAACCCCTGCGTGAGGCGTTATGACTACTATTCGGCTACAAAACACAAAGACCCGCAAACGCGAGGACTTTGTCCCAATTGATCCCAAAAACGTGCGGATGTATGTCTGTGGGCCAACGGTTTATGACCGCGCCCATATTGGGAACGCGCGGCCAGTGATTGTTTTTGACGTGCTTTACCGTTTGCTGCGCCATGTCTATGGGCCCGATCACGTGACTTATGTGCGCAATTTCACGGACGTCGACGATAAGATCAACGCGCGTGCCGCCGAAAGCGGGCGCACGATCCAAGAGATCACGGATGAGACAACGCAGTGGTATCTGGATGATATGCGCGCTGTTGGTGCGATGGACCCGAATTTCATGCCCCGTGCGACGCAGTATATCCCGCAAATGATCACGATGATTGAAGATTTGATCACAAAGGGTTTTGCCTACCCCGATGGGGCGGGTCATGTGCTGTTTTCAGTGAATTCCTATCCGAAATACGGCGCGCTTTCGGGTCGTTCAACCGATGATATGATCGCCGGTGCGCGGGTCGAGATTGCGGATAACAAACGTGATCCGATGGATTTTGTACTATGGAAACCGTCAGATGCAGATCAACCCGGGTGGGATAGCCCGTGGGGGCGTGGACGCCCCGGCTGGCATATCGAATGTTCTGCCATGGCCAAGGATTTGCTTGGCGAAACATTTGATATTCACGGCGGCGGCAATGATCTGACCTTTCCGCACCACGAGAACGAGATCGCGCAAAGCTGCTGCGCCTCTGGCCATGCCGAAGACGGTGAAGGGTTTGCAAACTACTGGCTGCACAATGAAATGCTGCAGGTCGAGGGCAAAAAAATGTCCAAGTCACAGGGCAATTTCTTTACCGTGCGGGACCTGCTGGATCAGGGCATCCCCGGCGAAGTGATCCGTTTTGTGTTTTTGCAAACGCACTACCGCAATACTATGGACTGGACTGCAGAAAAATGGAAAGCGGCAAGTAATACTTTACGAAAATGGCGAACAATTACGAGTGGCTTAGCGCCATCAGTTATTGATGACGAATTTCTTAGATTACTTGGCGACGATTTAAACACCGCTGGTGCGATTGCTCGTTTACATTGGTTAGCTAATGACCCCTCGTACGACAAGTCTATGCAAAGAAGTCTGCTGGCTAGCGCGCAGTTTATCGGATTGCTAACGCCCGAACTGGGTGATTGGGTGCAAGAGGCCCCCGTCGACTTTTCTATCGATAAACGCGTGGAAGAGTTGATGAGTGAACGTTGGCAGGCAAAACAAGTCAAGGACTACGCCCGTGCAGATAAAATCAGGGATGGATTACGTTTAGCTGGTGTAGTTGTGGAAGATAGTGGTGACAGCTATACCTACGATTTCTCTCCGGATTTCGACGCTACTAAGCTGGAGGACATGTAATGTCCAAGGAACGTCTTTACCTGTTTGACACCACGTTACGCGATGGGGCGCAGACCCAAGGTGTGCAGTTTTCGGCGGATGAAAAGCGTCAGATCACGACCGTTTTGGACGGGCTTGGGATTGATTACATCGAAGGTGGTTGGCCCGGCGCGAACCCGACCGATACCGAATTCTTTGCAAATGCGCCCAAAACCCGCGCGACGATGACCGCCTTTGGCATGACCAAACGGCTGGGTCGGTCGGCCGAGAATGACGATATTCTGGCAGGGGTGATCAACGCGGGCACGCCCGCTGTTTGTTTGGTCGGGAAATCGCATGATTTTCATGTGACGACGGCGCTTGGCATCACGTTGGAAGAAAACACTGAAAACCTGAGCGCCAGCTTTGCTTATCTCAAATCGCTAGGGCGCGAAGGGCTGTTTGATGCTGAACATTTCTTTGACGGCTATAAGGCGAACAAAGCCTACGCGCTTGAGGCTATTCATGCGGCCTATGACGCGGGCGCGCGCTGGATTGTCTTGTGTGACACAAACGGCGGCACGCTGCCCCATGAGGTGAGCGAGATTGTGACAGCCGTGATTGCCAGTGGCATCCCGGGTGATCATCTGGCGATCCATACACATAATGACACGGAAAATGCGGTCTCTAATTCATTGGCCGCCGTCATGGCAGGCTGTCGGCAAGTCCAGGGGACGCTCAATGGATTGGGTGAACGCTGTGGCAATGCGAACCTGACAACATTGATCCCGACGTTGTTGCTTAAGGAGCCATTTGCGAGCCAGTTTGAAACAGGTGTAAGCCTTGATGCGTTGAAAGGTTTACAAAAAGCCTCGCGGATGTTGGACGATATTTTGAACAGGGTACCTGCAAAACAGGCGGCTTATGTCGGGGCATCTGCCTTTGCGCATAAGTCTGGGCTGCACGCGTCGGCGATTGCCAAAGACCCGTCGACATATGAACACATCGACCCGGCGGCGGTTGGAAATAGCCGCATCGTGCCGATGTCCAATCAAGCGGGCCAATCCAACCTTAAAGCACGTCTAGCGGATGCTGGGATCACGGTTGAACTGGGCAATCCGGCACTGGCCCGTATTGTTGAGCGGATCAAAGAGAAAGAAGCACAAGGGTTTTCTTATGATACGGCCCAGGCCAGCTTTGAATTGTTGGCGCGCGCGGAACTGGGCACATTGCCTGCTTTCTTCGAAGTCAAACGCTACCGGGTGACGATTGAGCGCCGCAAAAACAAGCGCGGCAAAATGGTATCGCTGTCAGAAGCCGTGGTTGTGACCAAGGTGAACGGCGAACGGTTCTTGAACGTATCTGAGAGCCAAGGCCCCGATGGCAGCGACCAAGGCCCGGTCAACGCGCTTTCGCGTGCGCTGTCCAAGGATCTTGGGCCATATCAGCAGTATATTGAAGATATGCAACTGGTTGATTTCAAAGTGCGTATCACCAATGGCGGTACCGAGGCCGTGACCCGCGTCATCATCGACAGCGAAGACGGGCAGGGCCGCCGGTGGTCTACTGTTGGGGTCAGCGCGAACATAGTTGATGCGTCGTTTGATGCGCTGGTTGATGCGATCAATTGGAAACTGATCCGTGATGGGGCGAAGGTGTAGTTTTTTGAGTATTTATGGCAAGATGATATTGATATGAGCCTGAATGCTTGCGCCGCGTTGGTTGAAAAGGCTGATCCAGAACGGTTTCGCGCCACAATGGCTGCGCCCGTGCCTGCGCGCGAAATCCTGTTTCCGCTTTATGCGTTTAACGTCGAGGTCGCACGCGCCCCTTGGGTGACCAAAGAGCCGATGATCGCTGAAATGCGCCTGCAATGGTGGCGCGATGCGCTTGAAGAAATTGCGGGCGGGGTCAAGCCACGCGGGCATGAGGTCGTGGATGCGCTGGCGGATGTTCTGGATGTCGAAGGGGCAAAGCTTCTTGATGGTTTGGTCGCTGCGCGCCGTTGGGATATTTATAGCGATCCGTTTGAAGATCAGACGCATATGGACAGCTATATTGATGCAACCTCAGGTCATCTCATGGCGACCGCCGCACGGCTTTTGGGGCAGGGTGACCAAAGTTTGGTCACTGATTTTGCCTATGGCGCAGGGGTTGCGAACCTGTTTCGTGCGATCCCTGACCTTGAAGAGCGCGGACGTAAACCGCTTTTGGATGGGTCCGAAGCTGGGGTTTTGGCGCTTGCACAACGTGCTGAGGCACGGCTGGTGCGGGCGATCCGGGTGCGCGGTCAGATAGCCGCGGCCGCGGCACCCGTTCTTTTTGCAGGGTATCTGGCCCGGCCTGTCCTGCGTCAAATCTGCAAAGAGCCGGGCAAAGTCGCGCGCGGCGCGCTTGGCCTGCCGCCCTTGCGCGAACACCTACGGTTTACGCATGTCGCACTGCGAGGCTGGTGGCGTTAATCTGATGCGTGTTCTTTGATTGCGCGCGATAGGGCTTTTTGGCCGCGTGGGTTCAACCTGCTGATTGCTTCTGAACGGTCTATTTCGTGGCGGGCCAAGAATTCAGCTAGCGCATAGGCGCGCGTTTCTTGGGTCATGTAGCCCGACCATCCAACCTGAGCTGGACCCTCGATGGCGAAAAGGCCGAAGCCATGGGTGATGCAATGTAGGTCTGTTGAAAGCTCGTGCATCGGTTCGCCGCCGGGCATGCTGTGGATGTGGTTCGCAAGTCGCGCGTGCATCAATTCATGTGTCATTGTGTTGATGAACCCCACTGGATGGCGCATCAGTGCTGCATCATAATTCACGAGCGGCGCTTCGTCGTCATGATGGTAAAGCCCTGCAACAGCAGAAATATCTTGGTAACTGTGCCGATATTCAGGATCTAGTGCCGGCATTGGTGCGACGTCAACCGATTGTATCGGAAGCAGGCATGCAATGTCATCTGCGATTTGCTGCGCAACTTCGGGGCTATCGCCTGCACCGGCCGAAAAGAATGATTTTGTCGCTGTTACCAGCTGGCGCGATTTGATCCATTGTGGACCAAATGTCGTATCGGCCCAATCGAAACTATCGTATATCCATCCTTTTAGATCGTCACTTATCGTTTTTTTCTTATGCCAGAACATATGTTAAACTGCTCCACGCGGTTGCCGCATTAGCCAGATCAGTGATCCGCCTGCCAGTGCCAGAAACGGTACCATCGCGAGGTTCACGGCTGTCCAGCCTTCGACCGCTGTTCCACCTGAGCAGTTCATCAACCCTCCAGAGGCAAGCGACGCAAAAGTTACCATGCCAAA
The DNA here is from genome assembly GCA_938002605.1 of uncultured Paracoccaceae bacterium. GTDB lineage: Bacteria > Pseudomonadota > Alphaproteobacteria > Rhodobacterales > Rhodobacteraceae > Yoonia. Next base: position 94,386 of record CALLAF010000024.1, read on the forward strand.
GACGATCATATCGTTCATGCCTTGGACCACGCCGCGTTCTTCTGGGCGGTGGGCGCCTGCCAGCATTGTGGTTGCGCCGATGAACCCAAAATTCCAACCCAAGCCGAGCAAAATCAGCGCGACGTAGAAATTGGTCAGTGTCACGCCCGACAGGGCAACCATCCCAGCGCCCGCCAAAATTACCAGACCCGTTGCCAGAATGCGCTGCACCCCAAACCGCGCAATCAAGTGCCCGGTAAAGAATGAAGGGATATACATCGCCAAAACATGTGCCGATACGATGTCGTTGGCGTTGTTTTTGTCAAATCCACAGCCAACGACGGCCAGTGGCGTGGAGGTCATCACCAGATTCATGAGCGCATAGGAGACCATGCCGCAGATAATCGCGACGATGACGCGCGGTTCGCGCAATAATTCCTTGCGGCTCCGCGGTTTTGGCGCATCTACGGTGGCGGGTGCATCTTTTGCGCCTTTGGGCAGTTCGAGCAGGAAAAACAAAAACATACCGCCAAGGTTCAAGGCAGCAACCGTCAGATAGGTCCCCAAAAATGGCTCCGCATAGGCGTCTTGCACGACTTTGTTCAATTGCGGCCCAATGATCGCCGAAAGCAGCCCACCCGCCATGACATATGAAATCGCTTTGGGGCGGAACGCGTCTGATGCGGTGTCCGTCGCCGCGAAGCGGAAAAAGCCCTGCGACGACATATAAATGCCAGTAAAGTACGACCCAACCAGCAAGATTGGAAAGGACGCGATATAGAGCCCATAAGCCGAAATTAGCGCCCCAACCGCGCCCGCAAACGCCCCAATGAAGAACCCAAACCGGCGGCCATTGCGCTGCATCAGCGGGCTTAGCCATGGGGCCGTGGTCATCGATCCAAAGACGATGAATGAGATGGGCAATGTTGCCAGACACGGGTTGCTGGCCAGCATCCCGCCTGCCAGGCCGCCGATCACAAAAATCATTGGCATTTGCGCGCCCAAAATTGCTTGGGCCATAACAAGGACGGCGACGTTGCGCTTAGCGGCTTTATCGTTTGTCGTATTCATAGGGGCATCGGTACGCATCATATTTGTGGTTTGCAATATGCATTATGCTGCGTCGATCAAATGCGCGAATGACCCGGACACATTGCCGTTGATCAGGCCCATTGAAGGCAGGGCGGAGCCTTCGGCATCTTTGGCTTGAAATAAGGGCGATCCAGCAGATTTCACCGTCGTTGCATAGTGGAACTCATGTCCCTTCCAGGCGCCGCGCATCGGGCCATTAGTGCATTGTAATTCACGATACCCTAGATGGAGTTTGCGTGTCGCAAAAGATGTTTCCAACCCCAGCAGCCCCGCCATTTTATGTGACCTGCCATCAGCATCGGTCAGGGCCTCGCCCAAGACCATATAACCCCCGCATTCGCCATACACTTGCGCAGATGTTTGACGCAAGCTGTCCATAAAACGGGTATTTGCGGCCAAACGGCCTGCGTGCAATTCGGGATAGCCGCCGGGCAGATAGATGAAATCCGCTTGCGGGGCTGGCTCATCCGCGAGGGGTGAAAAATAGGTGATGTTTGCACCCGCGTTCTGCCAATCATTAATCATATGCGGGTAGCTAAATGCAAAGGCCGCGTCGCGCGCGATGGCGATATTCTGTGCAGGGGGCGCCATGCCGCTGGATTTCTCGGGGCGAATGCCCTCGAGATACAGCGCCAAAAGCCTGTCCAGATCAACGGTGCTTGCGATCAGATCGCCCACCGCGTCGAGATAGGTGTCTAAGTCTGGACGCTCAATCGCCTGTACAAGCCCAAGATGCCGGGACGGCTGTTTCAGATCGGGTCTGCGCGGTACAACGCCAAAGATAGGGATGTCGTTCAGTGCGCGCCGCAGCATGGCTTCGTGGCGGGGCGATCCGACGTTATTTAGAATAACCCCGGCAATCTGCACATTTGGATCATAGTTGATGAACCCTTGCGCGAGCGCTGCAACAGATCCGGCCATGCGCCCGGCATCAATCACTAAAACCACCGGCAGCCCAAGAATGCGTGCAAGATCAGCGGTCGCCCCTTTGCCGTCAGGCGGCGCGCCGTCAAACAGGCCCATCGCCCCTTCGATAATCAGCGGCACTTTCCCTGACGCAAGCGATTTGATCCGCGTGGGCGTCATCGCCCAAGCATCAAGATTTACGCATTGCGCCCCACAGGCAGCGGCATGAAATTGCGGGTCGATGTAATCGGGGCCGGATTTCGCGGCGCGCACGGGGCTTATCCGGCTGATCGCGCGCAAAAGCCCCAAAGTGATCGTTGTCTTGCCGCTGCCAGACGCGGGGGCGGCAATTACAAAGCTCATCTATGGGGTTTCGGCGGGGCGACCGCGCCCCAGTGGGTCAAGGTTGCGCGGCCTTTCCCCAGCTGCCATGCCCTGCCAATCAAGCACTTGGCGCATTTTGACAGAATCGCCGACGCAAATGATTGCGGGCGGCTCTAGACCCGAGGCCGCCACATCGGCAACCATCGTGCCAAGCGTCGTTTCAAGCACCTTTTGGTCTGGGGTCGTGGCCGAGGTCACGACCGCGACGGGTTCATCACCACCGCGCCCGGCCTCAAGAAGCTTGCCCGCGATCTGCGCGATGTGCTTCATTCCCATATAGATCACAATGACTTGCGATCCTTTGGCGATACTATCCCAGTCAAGCGATCCGGGCGTGTTGCCTGATTGATCATGTCCCGTGACAAAGGTGACGGATTGATTGACGTCACGGTGGGTGACTGGGATGCCCGCGTAGGCCAGCCCACCAATACCGGCTGAAATACCGGGGATGATCCGTACAGGCACATCATGTTGGATCAGGGTTTGAGCCTCTTCGCCGCCGCGTCCAAAAACAAAGGGATCGCCCCCCTTAAGGCGCAGCACCTTTTTACCTGCGCGCGCGAGGGCCACCAATTGCAGGGAAATATCACGCTGTTTCGCCGAAGGTTTCCCGCCGCGTTTGCCCGCATAGATATGTTCGGCCTGAGGTGCCCAATCCAGGATAGTTTCTTGGACAAGCGCGTCATAAATCACCACATCGGCTTGGCGCAGCGCGTTTGCAGCGTGCAGGGTCAAAAGCCCCGGATCGCCGGGACCAGCCCCGCAAAGCCATACCCATCCGGGTTGCAAAATAGGCCAATCAAAGGCGGGAAGTGTCGGTGAATCTATCATAGCGTCTTTATGGCGCTGAACTGCAGTCTTGGAAAGGTGTCAAACGACCAACGATTGCGGATTGGCGGCATGGGCATCGCCGCTTATAGTCGGGGTGATGACACGTAAACCGACCGGGGATTTACGCCGTGGTTGGACCACAGGCGCTTGTGCGACGGCCGCAACCAAGGCTGCGTTGATGCGGCTATGGGGCGGGGCGTTTCCGGACGCCGTGACGATCACATTGCCCAAAGGCGAAATGCCGGTTTTCCCATTGGCTTTGGCAGAATGCGGGCCGGGCTGGGCACGTGTCGGGATTACCAAAGATGCAGGTGACGATCCGGATGTGACACATGGCGCATTGATCACTGCGACCGTACGGGCCGGGCAGGGCGTTCAGTTTATCGCGGGCGCGGGTGTTGGGACCGTGACCAAACCGGGTTTGCCGATTGGGGTTGGCGAACCCGCCATCAACCCAGTGCCGCGTCAGTTGATGCGGGATATTGTTGCTGAAATGGCGGCTGAATATAGCAAAAAACCTGACGTGCAGATCGAAGTGTCGATACCCGATGGCGCAGCAATTGCACAAAAGACATGGAACCCGCGTTTGGGGATTGTTGGCGGGTTGTCGATTTTGGGCACAACTGGGGTTGTGCGCCCGTTTTCATGCGCGGCTTGGATTGCCTCGATCCATCGCGGCGTTGATGTGGCGCGTGCCGATGGGCTGTACCATGTTGCGGGTTGTACTGGGGCGACCTCTGAAAAGACGGTCCAGACCCTGTTTCATCTGCCAGATCACGCCATGCTTGATATGGGTGATTTTGCAGGGGGTATGTTGAAATACCTGCGTAAACACCCTGTTGCGCGGGTCACAATTGGTGGCGGCATTGGCAAAATGGCCAAGCTGGCGCAGGGTTCGGTTGATTTGCATTCCTCGCGCACGCAGGTTGATTTTGATGTGCTGGCCGACTGGGGGGATGACCCCAGGATCAAAAACGCCAATACTGCACTTGAAGCCTATACGATCGCAGGTGCCCCCTTGGCCGCGCGGATCGCGCAGGAGGCCAGGATCGCAGCGCAGGCCCTTGTTGGGGATCAGTCTTTGATTGATACTGTTGTGATTGACCGGGCAGGGCATATCATTGGGCAGGCACAGGTATGACGGTTCTTATCCTTGGCGGTACCGGCGACGCACGCCGCATTGCACAGGCGTTGCAAGGGACGGATGCGGTGATTTCACTGGCCGGGGCCACGCGCGCGCCGGACCCTTTGCCGCTGCCAACAAGGATCGGCGGTTTTGGCGGGGATGATGGGTTTCGCGACTATCTTCGCAGTGAAAACATCACCGCAGTTTTGGACGCAACGCACCCGTTTGCGGATAGGATCACACAAAGAACCGCCCGCATTTGCGCGGAATTGCACCTGCCATACCTACAAATGTTACGTCCCGGCTGGGCGGCCGACCCCGGCGATAGCTGGACAGAAATCGCCCGCGAAGAAGATGCCGCGCAGCATATTCCGATAGGTGCCGTCGTGTTTTTGGGAACAGGGCGGCAAACGCTAGACCGTTTTGCGAATTTGATAGGGCGGGAGGTCATCTGCCGTCAGATTGATCCGCCCAACGGCCCGTTTCCCTTTGCGGGGGGGCGGTTTCTGGTCGGGCGCCCACCGTTTTCTGTTGAAGATGAATTGCAGCTTTTTTCTGCGCTTGGCGTAACCCATTTGGTTGTCAAAAACGCCGGAGGTGCGGCGAGCCGTACCAAATTGACAGCAGCAAATCAATTGGGCATCCCTGTGCTGATGATCGCGCGTCCAAAGCGCGGCGATTGGCCAATCGTTGACAATGTCGACGCCGCTTTGGAATGGGTTCATAGCCGATGAATGAACGCGTTATCGAAACACTGGATTGTGTGGCTGAAGGGGCTGCGTGGCTTTGCGCACATGAACCGCGCTTTGGTATCGCGATGCAGGGCCTGCCGCCTTTACCCCTGCGGCGCAAACCCGATGGGTTTGCTGAATTGCTAAGCGCGATTGTTAGCCAACAGGTCAGCGTGGCCTCTGCCAGCGCGATCTGGGGGCGTCTGCAAGATGCGGGCATGGTGACGGTGGAAGCGGTAGAACAAAGTTCGGATGATGCATTGCGCGCATTGGGGCTTAGCCGCCAAAAAGTGAAATACGCCAAGGCCTTGGCAGAGGCTGGGATTGATTTTGACGGATTGCGCGACCTGCCTGCTGAGCAGGTGATCAAGACCCTGACCGCTGTGTCTGGCATCGGGGCATGGACTGCTGAAATTTACGTGATGTTCTCATTGGGCCGTGCCGATGTCTTTGCGCCGGGGGACTTGGCGCTACAAGAGGCCGCAAGGTTGATTTTTGATCTTGATGAGCGCCCCAAGGAACGCGCGTTGCGCGCAATGGCCCAAGATTGGTCGCCTTGGCAATCGGTTGCGGCGCGGATCATGTGGGCCTACTACAGGCAAAGAAAACAACGAGAAGGTATCAGATGACACGGGCACTCGAGGCGCAGCGGCGCGAACCACTTTCTGGCGAAACGCGGTCTTGCGTGGTGTTTTTGCATGGGTACGGCGCGAATGCCGCCGATTTGATCGGGCTTGCGGACCCGCTGGGCGAACATATGCCCGATACCCTGTTTATCGCACCCGATGCGCCAGAAGATTGCGCCGGATCGCCGATGGGGTTCCAGTGGTTTCCGATCCCATGGATTGATGGATCATCCGAGGAAGAAAGCCGGGCAGGGCTAGACCGGGCCGCCGCTGATCTGGATGCGTTTCTTGATGGTGTGATGGTTGACGAAGACCTGCTGCCCGAACAGGTTGTCGTCTTGGGCTTTTCACAAGGGACCATGATGGCGCTGCACGTGGTGCCGCGTCGCGAAGATCCGGTCGCGGGGATTGTTGCATTCTCTGGTCGCTTGCTGGAACCCGAATCCTTGGTCGATGAAGTCCAGTGCCGCCCGGCGGTTCTTTTGATCCATGGCGATGAAGACGATGTTGTGCCACCGCAATCGTTGCCTCAGGCGGCAGAAACGCTGCAAGGCGCGGGCTGGAAAGAAGTCTATGCCCATATCATGAAGGGTACCGGCCACGGCATTGCGCCTGACGGGTTGCAAGTGGCTTTGGCCTTTATGCGTGATCGTTTGGGGATGAGTTAACCCCAAACTGCCCAATATTTGGAAGATGCTGGGGCTTGTCACATTTCTGACGCGATATATAGTCTTTACTTAAGAAGACTGCGGGAACGCCGTTCTATCTGGCGCCCGCATTTCGCGATGTGGGATGTAAGATATGACGCAGGCAGATTTTCGAACCGATTTTACCCGTGCACCGGCTGCATTAAAACAATACCCGGCCTTGGTGTTGAACGCGGATTATCGGCCATTGTCTTATTATCCGCTGTCGCTTTGGCCCTGGCAGGACGCGATCAAGGCGGCTTGGCTCGACCGGGTGGATATCGTCAGCGAATATGACGCATATGTGCATAGCCCGACCACACAGATTAAGATTCCGTCAGTTGTGGTGCTCAAGGATTTTGTGAAGCCACAAAAGATGGTCGCATTTACGCGGTTTAACCTGTTCTTGCGGGATTCGTTTTGTTGCCAATATTGCGGGGCGAAGGGCGAATTGACCTTTGATCACGTGGTGCCGCGCGCCGCTGGCGGCGTGACAAGCTGGGAAAATGTGGTTGCGGCCTGTTCGCCCTGTAATCTGCGTAAAGGGTCCAAGTCACTGCGCGAATCTGGGATGAGCCTGCGCAAGCCGCCGCGCCAACCCGTGGCGGATCAATTGCATAGTATCGGACGCAAATTTCCGCCAAATCATTTACATGAAAGCTGGGTTGATTTCCTTTATTGGGATGCGGAACTAGAAGCTTAGCGCGATCTGGTGCTAGACTTGGGTGGCGGCGCAGGCTAGATAGGCGGCGTTAGCGCTAACGTACCTCAGCCAAAAGCGGAGTAAGCAATGGTTTCTCGCGTCATTCCTGTCGAAACATTTGATCTGGTCATTTTTGGCGGGACGGGTGATTTGGCCCGCCGCAAAATTCTTCCCGGCCTGTTCCGCAGGTTTCGGTCCGGTCAAATGCCCGAAGGATCGCGGATCATTGGTGCGGCACGGTCAGACATCGACGGTGCCGGATATCGCCAAATGATCACAGATGCCGTTGCCGAATTTGGTGGCGAAGAAAAGAATGATACCAAAGGTTTAGAAGCGTTCATTGCGACGCTTGATTATGTTGCAATCGATGCCAAAGGTGACGGGGGCTGGGCGCAGCTAGCCGCGATGGTGCGTAAGGACGTTGTGCAGGCCTTCTATTTTTCAGTCGCCCCATCGCTGTTTGGGGACCTTGCAGAACGGCTTCATACCAACAATATCGCCAATGCCACCAGCCGCATTGTTGTCGAAAAACCCTTTGGCCGTGATCTTGAAACAGCGCGCGCGTTGAATGAAACGCTGGCGGCGCATTTCGACGAAAGCCAAATTTACCGCATTGATCACTACCTGGGCAAAGAAACCGTTCAAAACCTCATGGCCGTGCGGTTTGGCAATATGCTGTTTGAACCGCTGTGGAACAACCACTACGTCGACCATATCCAAATTACGGTCGCCGAAACAGTCGGGATCGGTGGGCGCGGGGCCTATTATGACAAATCGGGCGCGATGCGTGATATGGTGCAAAACCACTTGATGCAGCTGCTGTGTCTGATCGCGATGGAGCCCCCAAGCCAGTACGGCGCAGATGAAGTGCGCGACGAAAAATTGAAGGTGATCCGGGCGCTACAACCCGTAAAGCCACATCATATCGTGCGGGGGCAATATGATGCGGGCCCTGATGGGCCGAGCTATCGCGAAGATGCCGAAAACCCGCGCTCATTTACCGAAAGCTTTATCGCGATGAAATGTGAGATCGCGAACTGGCGGTGGGCGGGGGTGCCGTTTTACCTGCGGACTGGGAAACGGATGAAGGCGCGATCATCTGAAATTACAGTTTATTTCAAGGACCTTGGGCATTCGATCTTTGAAGGCGATGAAGCCCGCCACCGCAATATTTTGTCGATTAGGTTGCAGCCTAATGAAGGCATGGATTTACAGGTTACCATTAAGGAACCCGGTCCGGGCGGGATGCGTTTGGTCGATGTGCCACTGGATATGACATTTGCCGATGCGCTTGGTCCTGATGTCGAGGAAGTCCCAGACGCCTATGAACGTCTGATCATGGATGTGATCCGTGGCAACCAAACATTGTTTATGCGCGGTGATGAGGTTGAAGCAGCTTGGGGTTGGACTGATCCGCTGATCAACGGCTGGGAAGCGCGGAATGATGTGCCAAAGCTGTATGATGCCGGGTCGAGCGGCCCTGAAGATGCGCTTGCCATGTTGCACCGCGAGGGCAGAAAGTGGCGTGAAATCAAGGTTTAATTCCTTGAAGCTCACTCAATAAACAAGACACGAAAAGGGCGTCTCAAATGAAATTGCTTGAATATCCCGATGCGGAAATGATGATGATGAATTTGGCGGATACCCTCGCGGGTGAGCTAAAGAACACATTGCTTACCCATGATACGGCGTCGCTAGCGGTGCCCGGAGGCACGACGCCCGGCCCAATTTTTGATAGCCTTTGTGCCGTTGATCTAGACTGGGCACGCGTGCATGTGATGCTGACTGATGAACGCTGGGTGCCGGAAACGTCTGACCGGTCAAACACGCGCCTTTTGCGCGAACGTTTGTTGGTGAACCGTGCCGCCGCTGCGCGTTACATGCCGCTATATGGCGATGCGCCGACGCCCGAAGAAAAGCTACCAGAACTCGCGGCGGATCTTGACCTTGCGTTGCCACTGTCGGTCTGTTTGCTTGGTATGGGCGCTGATATGCACACAGCGTCGATTTTTCCCGGCGCAGACCAGCTTGATCTGGCACTGACGGGCGATGATCGCTTAGTCGCGATGCGTGCCCCCGGCGCGCCAGAGCCGCGCATCACCTTGTCAGCAAAGGTGATTAACGCAGCGATCAACCGTCATATTGTCATTGTCGGCCCCGAAAAACGTGCCGCGTTTGAACATGCACAAACCTGTAGCCCCGAAGACGCCCCGGTCGCGGCAATTCTAAATGGCGCAACCGTACATTGGGCAGAGAAATAACATGTGGCAAACGCTTAAAGCACATCACGCCAAGGTCGCAGATCGCCGTTTTGAAACGCTTGTTGATGCCGCGCGGGCGGGCAATTTTTCGGCGCAAACGGGCGATATGCTATTTGACTATGCTAAGACAAATATAGACGCCGATGGGCGCGCCTTACTAATTGAATTGCTGAATCAGACAGACGTTGCGCAAAAACGCGATGCGATGTTGTCTGGCGCTGCGATCAATGAAACCGAAGGGCGCGCGGTGCTGCATACGGCGTTGCGGAACCTTGATGGCGATCCGGTGTTCGTGGATGGCGCCGATGTGATGCCTGGTATTTTGGATACGCTTGACCGGATGTCTGCATTTGCAATTGCGGTGCGCGACGGCAGTTTTACCGGGCAGGGCGGCAAGATCACCGACGTGATTAATATTGGGATCGGGGGGTCTGATCTTGGCCCGGCAATGGCGGTCAAGGCGCTGGCCCCGTTTCATGATGGCCCGCGCTGCCATTTCGTAAGTAACGTTGATCCGGCGGATATTGCTGCAGCGATGGCGTCCTGTAATCCTGAAACAACATTGGTCATTGTGGCGTCCAAGACGTTCACCACAATTGAAACCATGACAAACGCGCGCACGGCGCAAGCTTGGATGGCGCAAACAGTCGCTGATACCGGTGCGCAATTTGCAGCCTTATCGACTGCTGCCGATAAGACTGCGGATTTTGGCATTGCGCCTGAACGCGTCTTTGGTTTTGAGGATTGGGTCGGTGGCCGCTATTCGATGTGGGGGCCAATTGGGTTGTCATTGATGATCGCAATCGGGCCTGACGCATTTCGCGAATTCTTGCGTGGCGGACAGGCGATGGACGCGCATTTCAAAACGGCGAAATGGGAAGACAACCTGCCTGCGCTGCTTGCGCTAGTTGGCATTTGGCACAACCAAATTTGCGGGCATCCGACCCGCGCTGTTCTGCCTTATGATAACCTTCTCAGTCGGTTACCGGCTTATCTTCAACAGCTTGAGATGGAAAGTAACGGTAAAGGCGTCAGTATGGATGGCGCTGATTTGACCGTGAATTCTGGTCCTGTCGTCTGGGGCGAGCCGGGCACAAACGGGCAGCACGCATTCTATCAATTGATCCATCAAGGCACACGCGTGATCCCATGTGAATTTCTTGTCGCGGCACGCGGTCACAATGACGCTTTGCATCATCAACACCAATTGTTGGTAGCCAATTGCCTTGCGCAATCCGAAGCCTTGATGCGCGGACGTGATCTGGATGAGGCCCGCAGCAAAGTGGCGGATAGGTTCACCGGGGCCGAATTGGAACGCCAAGCAAAGCACCGCGTGTTTGCGGGCAATCGCCCTTCGGTGACGATCGCCTATCCGCAGCTTGATCCATTTATGCTGGGCCAGATCATCGCCTTGTATGAACATCGCGTGTTTGTCGAAGGCGTTGTACTCGGGCTCAATTCATATGACCAATGGGGGGTCGAATTGGGTAAAGAGCTGGCCACGGCGCTACAGCCTGTTGTCGAAGGGGCGCAGTCAGCGGACAATAAAGACGGATCGACTGCGGCACTTGTCGGGTTCTTGCAAAGTAACGGCGTTTAGCGCAAAAACCTGATAAACCAATAGGAAAGCGATGCGATGATTGCCCAATATATTCCCTATGCAATGACAGCTGTGCTGATCGTTGCGCTGTGCATCGATATTCGGACGGCACGGATGCCCAATTGGCTGACGTTGTTGCCTGTTGTCTTGTTTGTCGTGCAGATCGCGACCTCTGGTGATCCATCGGCCTATGGTTGGCAGTTGGCACAGGGGGCTATCGTTTTTGTGTTGGGGATAGGTCTTTTCGCCGTGGGCGGTATGGGCGCAGGCGCGGTCAAATTGCTAGCAGGGACAGCGCTGTTTGTTCCGACATCAAACGCATGGATTGCGGTTGTTGGTTTTTTGGGCGCGGTTTTTGTGTTGTTCCCAATCATTATTTGGACCCGCAAGGCGATTGGTTCCGAAGATAGCAAATGGGCCGTTCTTGCGCGGCAAATTCTGCCAATGAGCCTGCCGATCGCAGCGGCAGGCCTGTTGGGTATGTTCTACGCTTAGGTGGATCAAGATCCACCCTACGTTAGATCGCCGCTGTCACGATAATTTCGACGTTGTAATCGGGCGTCGCGAGCTTTGCCTCACCCGTCCAACGCGCAGGCGCGTGTCCTTCGGGTACCCAATCATCCCATGCGGCATTCATTTCGGCAAATTCTGTTGCGATATCCGAGACCCAAATCTGTGCGGTCAGCAGGTTTGTCTTGTCTGTACCCGCTTCGGCCAGAAGCGTATCGATTTTACTAAGAATATCGTTGGTTTGATCGGTGACTGAAGCCCCGGCGGCCCCGACCTGACCGGCCAGATAAGCGATGCCATTGTGGATCACCAATTGGCTCATCCGGGCGTTTGTGTGTTTGCGGGTAATCTGTGGCATGTGTCATTTTCCTTATGCATGCGTTCACGATTTTCTATGCAAAAACGCTGCCCGGGCCAAGCGCATCAATCAATCGATCCTTGTCAGTTAGTCGATGAGGCATATCACCAGTTTGCAAGCCAGCGTTGTACGGGTTTTGGCAGTCTGGCGCGCTTTTTAGCCCGCGCATAAAGCGCAGCTTTGCGATCAGCATTTACCGTGCAAAATTGCTCTACTTGGGCAAAGTGAATTGAATCCGTGGACTGGTCCGATTTGACCGTATTGTAATCTACGCTAGGAAAGGTGATGTCTTTTGTATCGCGGAGCCAGAAAAGATCGGGAGCTGACCAGTTGATCAGCGTCTGCGCTATGCCGGGGAGAAGTCTTGGCTTGGTTGGTTGATCAAATTTGCGGTCGGCCTTTATGATTTGGTTGATCAGGTCTTGCGGGAGAACAGCCCAGTTCAGACGGCCTTGGTTGCAATCATACAGCAGGGACATCGCTTCTGCAGATAAGCTTGTATTTGCAGTTCTTTCCGCACGGGTTAGGTCGTGTTGAGCCAAATTTGGTAGGTGCTTGCTTGCAAAATCTGTCGCGATGTCACCGTCGAACATCGCTGACCGGCCAAAGACATGCAGGCGGATTTTACCGGACAAGCCGTGATAAAGTGGCTCAAAGATGCGAATGTGCGCGTGTCCGAAGCCGTTGCCGACCGTAAGCAATACGATACATTTGGTGATCTGATGAAACGCGCGAAACTTCTTGGCGCTGATCGAGATTTCTCAAATGCAATTGCTGGGCGCCGTCGCTCAACACGGGTGCTGCGGGCATTGCGCAGTTATTTTGCGATGTCGTGTTCGTTCTTGCACCGCTTTGTCAAAGTGGCGCCGCATTACGCGAAGATTTGGCAATTTTTACCCGTGCTGTTTATCGGCCTTATGTTTCAAATCGTGGCCGCGAGCGCGCAGTTCGTGTCGGCCGTGACCGCAAACTTAGGTGAAGAAAAAGATAACTATAACGAACTATTAGAGATAGCGAAGGTGTCATCCTAGTTCCCGTGTGGATTTTCGTAGTGGGCGCCATAGCGCCCGCTGACGGCTGATACACGTCCCCATGCCGCGCCAAGTTTGCGCATACCGAAGGTGAGGTGCGGACCAAGTATGGTCAAACCGTAGAGAGATTGAAATGTGCCGACAGTTGCTTTGTTTAAGATGAAGGGGAGGGACCGCACAAGCATGAACAAGCCGCCGGCGCGTTTGCGCCGCAGCCATTCTGCTGCGGTTTGATCCCGCCCTCTTTTAAACTGATAGGACATCGTCAATCGCGAGTTAGGAACTGTGTCAAACACAAGCGCATCGTCTATCCACGTGCTGGTTCCGCCTAGTTTTTGCAAATCGCGCCAGAAAGCTGTATCAGATCCGCCACCTAGACCGATGTCTTGGTCAAATCGTAAGCCCGTGCGCCTTATGAAGTCCAGATCGCATATCCAGTTGTTGGTTGCTGCCCCAATTCTGTGGCTTTCGCCGCGTGCGACATTCCGACAATTTTTGGTCCGTGTCCGCGCATACCACTGAGATACACCTTGCATCAGCCGTCGCTGAACCCAATTGAGTTTTATGTCCCCGATATACTGGGGTGAGATCGGACCTGTTGCCAAGTTGTCGCCTGACGCTGCGAAGCCAGTGTACAGATTTACGAGCCAGTCTTCGGAAACCCACTCATCGTCATCAACAAAAACAAGGTACTTTGCGCCCCGTTCCACTGCGTGATTTAGAACAGCGTTACGCGCAAATGGGATGCCCAGCCGAGGCTCAATTAGCAGTTCGCACTTGCATCCCGTCGCTTCTCGTAGGGTTTGTGCGTCGTTTTCAATGCTAAGAGTCTCGGCGTTTTCGGCGAAAACAAAGAAAACCTCGATACCTTCCGGACGCTTCATTTTAGCAAAAGAGGCAAGTAAACGCCGAAACATTTCAGGCCGCGCCCGTGTGATAGCACCAACAACTAATACGTCTGTCATTGCTCAAAGCCTCTTTGTGATACGCGAATTCTAGACCGAATTAGACGCCCGAGAATCGCAAAAATACGACATTGGTGCTGAGTACGCGAAAACAGGTCTGCCGGAAACAGACTTGTGCCGCGCTATCAACCAGTACATTTAGCCAGCGTTCAATGGCATTATACACCAAACCAAGGTAGATGCCGCCCGATCCGGTCGCGCGGGAAATTGAAGAAAGCGCTGACCATGGCGGAATGCACGTTTGACTGAGGGTACATAGGAATTGTCCGGTCGCTAATTTGGTGTGGTTTCGCAAATCAATTCAAGATCGTTGCGACATTTGGGGTAGGTGAGCAGATCACCTTCAAAATACCCTTCGCCTTCCACAAGGCAAAAATTTGCCATCGCATGAGAGATGAAATCGGCGTCAAATGTCATGCCTCTTCTGGGGCTGCCGCTTGCTGGCTCATAGTCGGCGCGCGCCGCCAGTTGTTCCATCCAATCGTTGATATTGTCGGCATAGGTTGCAGCTTGGGCGTGTCCGCGGCTTTGATTGCCCGGGCTGTCCGATTTGATTTCCCAAACGGTGCAGTTGCGGATATCGACGCAGTCCACCCGCATACGCGGGCTTGCTCCTGGAATGTAGCTTTCGACGACATGGCAAGAGCTGTTACCCTGAATGCGTTCATGCTGTTGTTGTCCGTAGACGAGCCAAAGGCGTTCTGCGACGTTGGACATATATCTTAGCTCATCCGAGTTTTGAATCCGATAGTAGTAGGCTGCCCGCGTGCGCATCCGCGCATAAAGACGTTCGACGTCTGGATCATAGTCTTCGAGATTTGCACCAACATGGGCGAGGTCACGTTCGTATAGATCAAGCGCGTCGTCGATCATCGTACGAAAGCGCGCTGACCCGCGATCAATTTCATTGTTATAGGCAGACACAAGCTGATCTGCGTTGGTGGCGCCTGGGTCGAGTTTGCAAAATTCCTCGCGGATCGTTTGGCCAAATTCACACATTTTATCGCCAATGTCGCTGTGCAGGTCCATCCACGCATTCCCATCATCAAGATAGCGTTCAATCGCACCATCGAGATCGTCGAAAAAGGCGATGGCGACCTCAAAACCGGGATGGTCTTCGTAATCGACAAGCCCCGCGCAGGCGTCCAGCACCAGCTCAGCCGCGTCCATTTCGCGCGACAAAATTTCATCGCCCGCGTCTTCTAGGTTTGACGCGACGCCCCGAAAATCACCATTGCGTGGTAAGGTGCGGCCAAGATTGCGGTGGGCCCCTTCAATATCCTCGATAATATCCTTGCTGGTATCTAAATAGCCATCAGCGGCGCGGCTCACATCTGTGGCGGCATTAATGACATCGCTGCGATCGGTGTTGTTGCGTTCGATGATGCGTTGCAGATCGCGAGTGAATTCGCGCTCTTGATCGTCGCAGAGTTCAGCTAGGGGTGCGATTCGTCCAGAATAACCAGCCATATCGTCAAGTCGGTCTAGTGCTTCAAGGATGCGGCCAGCGTCATCCTCATAAAACCGTAAGATCGGCGCCAAGCCGTCAATTGTTTGACGATAAGAGCGAAGTTCATAGATGTAGCGCGTTAAGGTGCTCAGCTGGCTTTTTGCAGTTTGAATGTCGCCGCTATCGGCATTCCCGAGCCTTGATGTTCTATCCTCCAACCTTTCCGTGTGTTCGATCAGGTTTTCGACAATATCGCCCAATGTTTGCGCCTGTGCTGGCGGCCCAATAAGGGCCACCACAAGCGTGAGTGGGGCAAACAAGAACCGCATTAGTTTGCCTCCCAGATACGGGTTTGAGATGCGCCATACTCCAGTGCCTCAGCGGCAGTGGGCATCGGAACCCCGACAACATCAAAGGGCAAGAATGGCGCGTAGTTTGCGATTTCATTGCTTGGTCCAAAGACGACGACACCGGTATCGTCGCCGGCCTCTGAGGTTTCATCCGTGTCCAGATCGCTTGTTAGCGCCGCAAGCTGGGCTGCAAAATCGTCCACTTCGGCCTGTGTATCTGCGCCAAAGTCGGCTTCTTGATCGGCACCTTGCGGCGCGTCTGCGATATCTGCACCGCGATAATCGCTGCCATAGCGAATAGCCGTCAAATTCGGGCGTTCCAGCAAGAACACAGGATCGAAACTGACATTGTCTTGGGTGGTCCAATCAAAATCATCTTCAAGGTCGTACGCATCATAGATGGAATGTGTCCCCGCACCGTTGAATTTGCCAACCATTGCGCCGTCATCATCCGCATGCGCCCCAAATAACTGGCCATTTTGCCAAAACAGGTTGTTGCGGATCGTCATGGGCGGGCTGCGGTCATGGTCCCATTCCGAATAGATTGCGCCGCCGACATTCCAAGAAAAGATGTTGTCCGCGATCAGCACATGGTCGGTTGCATAGTTGTTTCCGATTTGGAGCGTTCCGGGATTTGAGGTCGTTGGATCGGGATTGCGTGGCCAGTTAAGCACAAAACTATTCCCGCGAATGGCGATCTCGGATGGTTTGTTGTCGGACGTCCCGCCGGGGATCACCCAAGGGGTTACAGAATTGAAAAACACGTTGTTTTGGATATCAATACGCAACCCAGCGTCAGCTGTCCTCAGTTGAGGGCCGCCAACACCTTCGGGCGCGTTCATAAATACATGGCTTTGTTGCACAAATGGAGCCTTGGGTTGAGTACCCCTTACCTCAGACGGATTTATGCTGCGGCGACGGTTTTCGGGATGCCCAGTGCGGTGAAGCCATTGAGAATGGCAGCGCGGATCTGGATCTCTGCGACCTGC
>CALLAF010000025.1 GCA_938002605.1 uncultured Paracoccaceae bacterium
ATAGGGAACGCTTGCTCGAACCTCTCGGCTACATCACACCAATCGAAGCGGAGGAGAAATACGAACAAGCATTGAAGTCAGACAAAATTGCAGCTTGAAATACGAACTCAACAGTCTCCGGCAAAACCGGGGCGGTTCACCTTTATCTTCGCTGAAAACTTCTATGATGTGATGATGAAACCGATACTAGCTAAAGCCTTTTGCTCGCCCAAAGGATTGCCACTGAACAGTAGTCCCGTCATCTTTGTCGCAATGCACGAGGACGAATTGGTCGGTTACATTCATATCTCAAGGTGGGCGTTCGACGGCGGAACTATTCCTTATATTAATGTCGAAGACATCCATGTTCTCAAGAGCCACCGCGGACGCGGAGTCGGCGAAGCGCTTATAAAATATGTGAAAACTCTTGCTGACGAATACGAGTGGAAAAATCTGACAGCAACTGTTTGGGCAGGGAACGACAGGTCGCAAGAATTATTTGCTAGATCCGGTTTTTCCCAACGCAATATCACAATGCGGTATGGACCAGTCCGACCAGCAGAAAACCTAAAGCCGGCTGAATATAAGCCCTATAGAAAAGTAGCGCTGGCATTGCTGCCTTGGTTTCCCGTAATAGTGATTGGCTTACTACTTCTTCTTTCATATCTAGCGAACTAGATGTCACACCGTCCCTTCCAAACAAGAGTCCGCGATATCAATATGGACAATGTTTTCATGCCCTTTTGCGCTATAATATTATTTTAGAACATATAATTCCGCTACAGATAGCCCTATCAGTCACTAAAGCGACTCAGCCACACCACCAACTGGCGGAATACCCAGGCCATTCAGGGGTTTTCGTAGATTACCGCATCCGGATCGCGACGGTTTCGCGCGACTATGGCTTGCATGATCGCGCGCAGGCCCCCACAGATAGCAACCAAGTACATCTGTGATCGGACCTAGAAAATGACCACCCAACCCAGTCTTTCGAACTGGCTTTCGATTCTGACGCTAGGGTTAATCTGGGGCGGCACATTTATGATCGTGTCGATTGCCTTGCGTGGTTACGGGCCGCTTACGGTGGCTTGCGCGCGGACCACATTGGGGGCGTTTGCGCTTTTGATCTTGATGGTGGCCTTGCGCCGCCCCCTGCCCGCTTTCACGCCACTGATGGTGAAATATTTGTTGGTCATTGGTCTATTGAACACCGCTATCCCCTTTGCCTTGCTCAGCTGGGGGCAGCAATTTGTTCCTTCGGCATTTGCCGGAATATCCATGGCAGCATTGCCGTTGTTTGTTTTGCCACTGTCACATGTTTTCACTGACGAAAAGATGGATATACGCAATAGCATTGGGGTGGTGTTAGGGTTTGTTGGGGCTGCGGTCCTTATTGGGCCGGGGGTCTTTCGCATCGGCACTGGAATGGAACCTCTGGGCCAAATCGCGTGTGTGCTGGCCTCGTTCTCCTATGCGATTTCAAGCATCATGACACGCCGCTGCCCACCGATAGACCCAATCACCATGGCCGCGCTTTTATTGGTCGTTGGCGCCTGCGCGCTGATCCCGGCAATGTTAATCGTCGAAGGGGTACCACGCGCGACCGATACAACAACCACGCTCGCCATCATCTTTTTGGGGGTCGTACCAACCGCGTTTGCGGCGCTGATCCGCGTCACAGTGATCCGGTCCGCAGGCAGTATATTTTTGACACTGGTGAACTACCAAGTCCCCGTTTGGTCAATGATATTTGGCGCGCTGATCCTAAGCGAAGCCCTGCCATGGCGGTTTTTCGCAGCGCTCGGGTTAATCATGTGTGGACTTATTGTCAGCCAATGGAAAAGTCTTAAGAAATTCTTACCCGCATAGCAGGTTTCGCAACAATGCGTCATACTAAGGCCCCATTCCGCCCTGCAATTGGCATTCAAGAAACAATTGGAGCCAATTATGCGATCTTTATTCACAGGCCTTATGGCCGCATTTCTTTTAACATCATTCGCCACACAAGCCGAAGCCCGACGCGGCGGCGGGTATTCCACAGCCCAAGAGCTATTGTTTGTTGCGCCAACGGAACTCGGCACCCCAGATAAACCTCTTGCACTGTGTCACTTGGTGGAAACCAATTCCGTGATTTTCGTGAATTTCTGGCGCACGATGCAGGGTTATGCGATCGCTGAAAACGGCTGTCAGACCGATAGCTATTATGATTTTGACGCTGAAGGGCTGAAGCTTGCCCAAGCTGCGGGCGCAATCGACGCGGATATCCCATCGGTGCCGAAACTATCGCTAGCCGAAATCGCTGGCGGTTTTTGGGGCTTTGGCGCAATTGGTCTGTTATTGATCTTTGCCGCACTCAAGGCTGCGAAAGCGGCTGCGCGCAAAAAACAACGACTGGCGTTGATGGCAAACGGTTCAAAAGGCGCAAAAGCCATTTTGGACGCGATGTGCCATGCCGCAAAAGCAGATGGGCACGTTGATCCGTCAGAAATCGCAACGATCAAATCTGTCGCCGAACAAATGACCGGCGAAACATTTGCTGAGGAAACCGTAAAGCAAATGACCGACCTGGCGAACGCTGGCCTGAACGATGCGGGCTACAGCGCATTGATCAAAGGATGCAGCAAAGAAGAACAGCTTGATATGATGCGCGGTGTTCTTCTTGTTGTTGCGGCAGATGGTCAGTTTGCGGGCAAAGAAAAGGAATTTGTCAGCGGGCTCGCCAAGGCAATGAAAATGGCACCGGATATCATCACCAGCCTACTGGCCGAAATCACGGCACCGAAAACCCAGTAAATCAAAAGCGTGGCGGCCTAGATGGCCGCCGCGACCTCGGCCACGATGCCATCGACGGTTTGCGCGAGTAACGCATCGTCTTCGCATTCAGCCATCACACGGATCAGCGGTTCAGTCCCTGATTTACGGATCAGCAAGCGCCCTTTGCCAGCCAACGATGCTTCCGCGGCCTGAATTGCATCCTGCACAGATTGCGCGGCAAGCGGGTCCTGCCCCGCCGTGTAGCGCACATTTTTGAGCATCTGGGGGACAGTTTCAAAGCTTTTGCTGAGCTCGCTCGCCTTCTTGCCTGTCTCGATCATCGCAGCAAGGAATTGCAGCCCCGCAAGCAACCCGTCGCCGGTTGTCGCAAAATCGGTCATTACGATATGGCCCGATTGCTCTCCGCCTAGGTTCCAGCCATTTGCGCGCATTGCCTCGACAACGTAGCGATCGCCGACGGCCGTCCGTTCGAGGCGCAGCCCCCGCCCGCTAAGATAGCGCTCTAACCCAAGGTTGGACATGACTGTCGCGACAAGCGTGCCGCCGTTCAACCGCCCCTGATCCGCCCAACGCCCCGCAAGTAGCGCCATGAACTGATCCCCGTCTGCGACCTGCCCCTTTTCATCGATCATCATCACCCGGTCCGCGTCACCATCAAGGCAAATCCCGACATCGGCACCGGTTTCAAGGATCTTCGCCGCCGCCGTTTGTGGGCTGGTAGAGCCGCATTTTTCATTGATGTTCAGCCCATTTGGCGAAACGCCGACGGGGATCACTTCGGCCCCGAGTTCCCATAAAACTTCGGGTGCAACCCGGTGTGCAGCGCCATTTGCACAATCAATCACAACCTTTAGCCCATCCAATCGCATCCCATGTGGGAAGGTCGATTTGATCCGTTCCGCATAACGAAACCGCCCGTCATCCACACGTTTTGCGCGCCCAATATTTTCGGCTTGGGCTGGCAGGATTTCGCTTTCGATCAACGTTTCGATCTCGGTCTCGGCCTCGTCTGACAGCTTAAAACCATCAGGTCCAAAAAATTTGATTCCATTGTCATGGTGCGGGTTATGACTCGCGGAAATCATGATACCCAAATCCGCGCGCATCGACGTTGTCAGCAGGCCAACCGCAGGCGTTGGCACAGGCCCAAGCAGCAGCACATTCATCCCTGTACTGGTCAGCCCGGCTGTCAGTGCATTTTCAAACATATAACCGGAAAGCCGCGTGTCTTTTCCGATCACAACACGGTGGCCGTTGGACCCATCATTGCGAAAATAGCGCCCGGCGGCGGCCCCAATTTTTAACGCCATCTCAGCGGTCATCGGATATGTGTTTGCCTTGCCGCGCACGCCATCCGTGCCAAAGAATTTACGTGCCATATTTTAGACCGCCCCGTTAATTGCCCATTCCAGGTCAAGCGCCTGTTTGGTTGCGCTTATATCGTGAACGCGCAGCAGTTGCACCCCTTGGCGTGCGCCGTGCAAGGCAACGGCCACCGATCCAGATACGCGGTCCGCAGCATCTTGCCCCCCGCCAATCGTGCCAATGAATTTTTTGCGTGAAGCGCCAAGCAGTATTGGACACCCGAGCGCGTGAAACAGTGAAAGCCCGCGTAATAAAGCGAGATTATGGTCAAATGTTTTGCCAAACCCAATCCCTGGATCAACAACGATCTGGTCGCGCGCAATGCCCGCAGCAACCGCGTGCGCGATCCGCTGTTCGAGATAATCGTAAACATCTAACAGCACATCACCATAGCGCGGATCTTGCTGCATTGTCGCCGGATCGCCTTGGGCATGCATCAGGCAGACGGGTGCGCCAGATTGGGCCACTACCTGCGCGGTCTCGGCATCATATCCCAGTGCAGAAACGTCGTTAACAAGATTTGCGCCAGCGTTGATTGCCCCACTTGCAACAGGTGCTTTGCGTGTGTCGATCGAAATAGGCACGTCGCTGCGCGCACGGATCGCAGCAATGACAGGCGCGGTGCGTGCGATTTCAGCGTCCACCGCTACCGTTTCGGCGCCCGGCCGCGTGCTTTCGCCGCCAATGTCAATAATGGATGCCCCAGTCTGCGCCATCGCAAGCGCATGAGCGACAGCCGCATTTACCCCCGTAAACTGCCCGCCGTCTGAAAAACTATCCGGCGTGACGTTCAATATACCCATCAAATGTGGACGTGTCATTGCCAGACCCGCAATTGGGTTGTGTGGTCGGGTTAAACCCGCAAGCACTTCCGGGGGAATATCAACCGCAGCGATCCACTGATCCGCCTTCCCACGCCTACGTAAAATCGCCTGATCAAACCAACAGGCACCGCCTGCCAACTGATACGCACCGGGCGCGCGATCTGCGCCCATCCGAACAACCGGTTGATAGTAGATCGTCATACTAGCACTTTATCATGGCCGTCATTCACGCGGATCGGCACAGTGCATGTCGGCGCATCGGCCCCAATAACAAGCAGTTCTTTGGCATCCATTTCTTGGGCAAACCAAGCGGCAAGCTGCACGGCATCGCGCGGACTGGCAGAGGGTCCATCCACCGCATCCAGCACAATTTTTGATGGGGCCCAAATACAAATCTGGTCGTTCTTCATCGCCCAATCCAATTCGGTCCGCGTCCCCACCACCATACAGCGGCGGTCACGACTGGCGAGCAGCCACGCGTTTTGCTCAATCGCCAAAAGATCAATCCGGCGCTGCGCCAATTGGTTTTGCGATTGCGGCGCAGCCACTTCCGCAGCCCCGACACAGATAATCAAGGGCGCATCCCGATCTGACAGCTGATCAATCCATCCCGCTAAATACGACGAGGCAACAGCCTCGTTGGATAGATAAACCACACGCGGATGCGGGGCCTCGACATGGGATTGCCCTGCGTCCGCAACGCCATTGCGCGCACGCATGATTTCCACCCCAAGCGAAAACGGCCCGCGATCCAGCTTTTCAATCCGCACAAAGACGCGTTCGGCTTGCGGTTCTAGTAATATCCGTTCAGCCACACGTGCCGCGAGGGTCTCAAGCAGGTTGATCCGCTCAGCCTCAAGCTCGATCCCGATGGCTTCGGTGACTTTGTCATACGAGAGGATACGGTCGACGTCATCGTCGATCACGCCCAGCGGCGATACCTCGACAACCACGTTAAAACGTACCCGCTGCAAATGTCCGCGTTCTTGCTGGAACGCGCCGATTTCGACCTGCACGGTATAATCACGCAGGGAAATTCGGTCACAAGGGGTTTGGCTGCTGGCTTCGGCGCGTTCACTCGGATGCGCAAATGCGAGCCGGATTTCATCTGTCATAGGCGCGTCCCGTCAATCAACGTCAATTGTGGATCGCATATAGATCAAACACAGGTCGGGCAACCGCATGCCACGACACGCGCCGTGGCAATAGCGACGTTATTTAGACGCGGTACGGACTGGCTGGCGGTAGAAATAGTGCGATCCGATTGACGCGGTGCGCGGAAAGCGCTGCGCCCAAGATGGGCTCACGGCTTTGGTATGGTAATGCGTCGCACCACCGGTCAAAACGCGCGGCGCGCCATCAATCAAAATACGTGCAACTTTCCCTACACGTTCCCAAGCGCGCGGTTCGTTGATCACTTCAGCGCGCCCATCACAAGTATAGGTAAACTGGCAAGCATAACGACGCCCTGTGCCTTGATTAATCACGCCGCAAAGCGTTCCCGGATAGGCGCTGCTATCCACGCGGTTCAAGATCACCTCACCGACGGCAAACAGACCCTCAACGCTTTCGCCACGCGCTTCAAAATATAGCGCTTCGGCCAGACATTCCCATTGCTCACCGCCCGTCGCAACAGCCTGAGTGGCAAGGTATTCAGCATTGTAGATTTCGCCAGTTTGGGTTTGCACACCACGTTCATCAGCTGGGGGAAGGCTCGTTAGCAGGCTCAGCCGAGAATCAGGGACGACTGAAAGCGCGTCACGTTCTTGACCAAGGATCGCACCAAGGCGACTTTCCAACACTTCATCGGCAAATGCGGCTGGCGCAGCCAAGGAAACCGATGCCGCTACAACCGCGACCCAAACTGATTTAAAAAACGTCATATTTTCCCACCAAGGAGACCACGCGGCAAAGCCCCACGCAAGCGTCGGTGTCTTTAGGGGAAAGAATACGCTACGTCTACCCCCTCAAATGGGCGTGCGACAAAAGACGCTACGGAATAGCGTCACTAGCGATATTAGACGTAATATCAGAACATTTCCAAAGCGAATGCAACAACATTATTTGGTTAATTTTGCATTAAGTTGATCCGTAAGCGCCAGTTGCGCCGCAGTGAGTCGCGCAACAGGCACACGGAAAGGTGAACAAGAGACGTAATCAAACGCATGTTCCCGACAAAACGCAATCGCCGTGCGGCTGCCCGCATGTTCGCCACAAATCGACAAGGTCACATCCCTGCGGCCCTTGCGGCCCCGCGCGGCCCCCAGCGCCACAAGTTCGCCGACACCTTCGACATCCAGCGTATGGAACGGGTCTTCGGCGTAAACGCCTTGTTGGACATAGGCTGACATGAAACGGCCCGCATCATCACGTGATAGGCCGTAGGTCATCTGCGTCAGATCATTTGTCCCGAACGATAGGAATGACGCATATTCGGCAATATCTGCCGCCCGCAAGGCGGCGCGCGGCGTTTCGACCATCACACCAAGGCGGTAATTAAGCGCCGATTTACTTTTGCTCAGCACCGCATTGGCAACGGAATCAACACGGTTTTTTACAAGTTCCACTTCACGCATCGCGCTGATGAGCGGGATCATAATTTCCGCCGAAATATCGACACCTGCTTCGCCCACGGCCACCATAGCCTCAAAGATCGCTTGGGCCTGCATGTCGTAGATTTCCGGGATCGCGATGCCAAGGCGGACGCCGCGCATCCCCAGCATCGGGTTATATTCTGACAGCGCATTCACCCGTTCGGTGACATCCGACAGCGGCAGCGCAAGCTGTTCTGCCAAATCGCGCAGGCCAGCTTTGTCCGATGGCAGAAATTCATGCAGCGGCGGGTCAAACAGGCGTACGCACACGCTTTTGCCTGCCATAATCGTAAACAGGGCCTCAAAATCACCGCGCTGCATCGGTAGCAAACGGTCAAGCACCGCACGCCGATCATCCGAACTTTCGGCAAAGATCATTTCGCGCATAACCCCCAACCGGTCGCCTTCAAAGAACATATGTTCTGTGCGGCACAGCCCGATCCCTTCGGCAGCGAAATTTTGGGCGGCTTGGGCGTCGGCGGGGGTATCCGCATTCGCACGCACGCCGATATCACGGTAATCATCGGCCCATTCAAGTAAGGTCTGAAAGGCCCCATCAAGGGCAGCTTCGAGCATGGCGGGCGCGCCAGCGAGCACTTCGCCCGTGGTCCCATCAACGGTAATCACGTCGCCCACGGCAAATCTGCGCCCGTCCGGACCACTGATCACCGATTTCTTCCGATCAATCGTCAGATCAAAGGCGCCCACAACACAAGGCAGCCCCAAGCCGCGCCCGATCACCGCCGCGTGGCTGGTCACGCCGCCGCGCATGGTCAGAACAGCCTGCGCTGCATGCATGCCACGAATATCTTCGGGGGTGGTTTCGCGGCGCACCAGCACACAGGCCTCGCCACGTGCCGCACTTGCTTGGGCTTCTGCGGCAGTTAGCACAATACGCCCCGACGCAGCGCCCGGGCTGGCGGCAATACCGCGCACGATCAAATCACGATCAGCGCTTGGGTCAACTTGGCGGTGCAGCAATTCCGAAAGGGCAGCCGGTTCAACCCGCATCACGGCCTCTTCGCGCGGGATGATACCATCCTGTGCCAAAGCAACCGCAATCCGCACAGAGGCACGCGACGACCGCTGCACACGGATCGCATCCAGAATAAACAGCTCTCCATGGCTGAGTGTGAATTTAATCTGCATTTCCTCGCGCAGCCTTTGGCGGGCCAAAGCCCCATGCGCCAACAATTGGGCGAATACCGCAGGACAGCGTTCCTCGAGCGATGGACCGCGCCCATCTTTGCACAGATAAATCGCGCCGTCCGCCTCGCGCAGACCGGGCCTGCCGTTGCTTTGGGGCAGATAGCGGCCACACACACGCGGCAAACCAGATTGATCATCGACAAATTCAATCTCGCCAGAGCCGCTTTCATCCGGCCCGACCCCCAAGGCCATCGCCTGCACGACAAGGCCCAGCCCCGCATCGATAGGTGCGCCCTTCGCCTGACGCAACAATCGCGCGGTTGTGCCATCCCATGCGCGGGCCATTGATCGCAAGACCTCGGCCAATTGCACGCCCACATCTTGGGGGAACAGCTCGTCGGTTTCGACCTCGTAGGTGTTCAACATCGCCCGAAGGCTGGCCGCATCGGCGACGTCTGGCAGATAAAACGCGTCCGGATCAAGCCGCGCCACATGCACCGCATAAGCCTGCACAAACCGCAGATAAATCTTGGTCGCTTCAGCTTCGCCAAGCTGTTCGACCAATTCCGCGTGGCGCGCATCATTCATGCCAACATGCAGCATCGCACCCGGCCCACCCCAATCAGGATCAAGGCTGGATGGACGCACCGATAAAAGCGGATTTTCACCAAACGGGGCAATCAGCGCCGCCATATCCGGCATCTGCCCCACCGCGATCTCGCGCACCGCGTCAAAGGACAGCGCCACCGTCATCGGCACCGGCATATCCAAACGGATCAGCCGTTGCAGACATTTCGCACGCCCACCATGCACGTCCGCCGACATTGCTGCTGTCGGCGTGATCAAGGTAAGTGGCTGGATATCTGTCATTTGCTGCACTGCGGCGAACCTCCATACTGTCGGTGCAGCATAAAGGGTTGCCTACCGAATAGGCAAAGGAAACTTGAACGACCTGTGACTATCCTTCGATCTTGGTCAAATCGGCGACAGACAGGCAGATATTTCTGATGCGTGACAAAAGGTTAAGCCGGTTACGGCGTAGCACTTGGCTATCGGCATTTACCTGCACATCGGTAAAGAATGCATCAACAGCGGGACGAATTGCCGCCATCGCGGCCATCGCAGTGCTGAAATCTTCAGCAGCCATCGCAGGCGCGATCTTTGCATCTGCGGCATCAAGGGCCACAAACAGCGCCTTTTCGGCGTCATCTTCGGCGAATTTGATGTCAGCGCCGTAAGAATATTCAACACCGTCTTTTTCTTCAGCCTGCGTCAGAATGTTATTGGCGCGTTTGAACCCCTGAATAAGGTTTTCACCGTCATCCGTGGCCAATGTCGCCGCCAAAGCCTCGGCCCGTTTGACCAAAAGCGTCAGATCATCATTCCCCGGCATCGCAATGCAAGCGTCGATGATATCGTGGCGGATGCCCTTGTCTTTGAGAAAGACTTTCAGACGGTCGTGGAAGAACGAGAGGAGATCAAAAGCGTTCGCAGAAATTGTTTCGGTCAGCGATCGATCTTTGTGTAAAGGGATTCCGACCACACTAAAGCGTTGCTGGCCGTGCCCGTCAATCGCAGCAGTTAAAGGAACTTTATTGCCATTTTCCAAAACCAACCGAATGACACCCAGCGCGGCCCTGCGCAGCGCAAACGGATCTTTTGACCCTGTCGGTTTTTCATCAATCGCCCAGAACCCGGTCAGCGTGTCGATTTTATCGGCCAATGCCACGGCAACAGACACAGGCGCGGTTGGCACATCATCCGATGGTCCCAGCGGGGAATAATGTTCTTGGCAGGCGGCGGCGACGGATGCGTCCAGCCCTGCCTCGGTCGCATAGTAGCGGCCCATCAGCCCTTGCAGTTCTGGGAATTCATAGACCATTTCAGACGACAGGTCGGCCTTGGCCACGCGCGCGGCTTGTTCGGCCAGATCAGGGTCCGCGCCAACCGCAGGTGCGATTTCACGTGCCAAGGCTGCAATACGATCAATCCGGTCTTTCTGGCTGCCTAGTTTGTTGTGGAATGTGACGTTCGACAGGCTTTCCAGCCATGGGTCCATCCCCGCCTTCGCCACGCGCAAATCATTTTCCCAAAAGAATTTCGCATCCGCCAAACGGGCAAACAGCACCTTTTGGTTGCCCGCAAGAATGGTCGCGCCATGATCGGCGGTTTCCATGTTGGCGACGGTCACAAACCGTTCAATCCGGCTTGTTTTCGGGTTACGCACGGAAAAGAATTTTTGGTGCTCTTTCATTGATGTTTGCAGCAGCTCAGGCGGCAGCCCTAGGAAATCATCAGCAATCTGACCCAGCAGGACAACAGGCCATTCGACCAGCCCGGCGACCTCTGCCAACAATCCCCGATCCTCGACCACTTCGAGCCCCAGCGCAAAGGCTTGGTTTGTCGCGTCGTGCCAGATGAGTTCCGCGCGTTCATCGGCGCGCAAGATAACGTTGGCGCGTTTCAGTTTTGCCTCATAGTCATCAAAGCCCGTGACGCTAAACGCATCCGGCGCAAGAAAGCGGTGCCCGCGCGTTCTGTCGCCCGACGCAATCCCGTCGATATCCACTGGCACAACCTGCGCGCCAGCGTCGTCCGACAGGATGCAGATGATGGAATGTAAGGGGCGCACCCATTTCAACGGGCCGTCGCCCCAGCGCATGGATTTCGGCCAAGGGAAATTGCGGATCGTTTTTTCAAGCACTTCGGCGATGATGTCTGCGGCTGTCCTTGGCAAATATTCCAAGGTAGCCATCAATACGCGTTTACCCTTAACCTCCTGTACAAATAAGATACTGCTCTCACTGAAAGTGATTACTTCACCAGTTCTTAGAGCATCAATTTTATCCGCATACCAACTGTCTGGGGCCTCCATACCGAGGCTTCGCATGTACCCCATGATCGCCTTAGGGTTTCCGTCGATCGGTGGCCCCTTTTTCTCTTCTTTGAGTTTGGGGCTTTCCGCTGACAGCCCATCAAGCGACAGCGCCAACCGGCGCGGTGTCGAAAAGGCAGCAGCGCCCGCATAGGTCAATCCAGCCTCGACCAGACCGTCCGTGACCAGTTTTTTCAGATCATCGGCCGCACGCGTTTGCATACGGGCCGGGATTTCTTCGGAGAAGAGTTCAATCAGCAGATCAGGCATTAGTTCTGGCTTTCAGGTTTTGGTGGGCAACCTTCGGGAACGGGGTTGCCGTCAAAGACGACCTCGCCGCAGGCATTGATTTGATGCCACGCATAGGCGCGACCATCGGGGTAGACGGCAACAATGCGGTCAATCCCGTAGTGGATGTTTTCGGTCCCCAGAAACGCAATCGCATCCCCGGTTTCAAGGTCCGCGCCGATTTGGTCAGCGTCAAAACAGTCGAACCACCCGGGCGCGACACGCGGTTCCGCGTCATCGGCGATCACATAGGTTTCGGTCAACATGGCTTGGCTGAGCACGGTCGTAAAACAAGCGCGGTAGCGGATTGGGCTGCTGTCAGAATCGATGGCATCAAAGCTGTCATAGATGATCGGCTCTGCCTCGCCTGTGACAACAGATGTCAGTTCGACCTGCGCATCCGCGGCGTCGACTTCGACGTAATAAGCATAGACCTGAAGATAATAAAGCGCGGCACCCGCGATAAGTGCTGTCATGATAATCCCCACAATTGCAATACGAGCGCCGGACATTAGGCAGCCGCCCCGCCGGCTTCGGTTTGCACGAATGCATCAGCGCATTGTTTGGCCAGCGCACGCACGCGACCGATATAGGCTTGGCGTTCTGTGACTGAGATCACGCCGCGGGCATCGAGCAAGTTAAACAAATGTGACGCTTTGATGCATTGGTCATAGGCCGGGTGTGCCATGATGATGCGTTTGCCGGTTTTGGGATCTTCGGCGGGTTGTTCTAGGATACGCTGGCATTCTGCCTCGGCATCTTTGAAATGTTGCAGCAGGATATCCGTGTCAGCCACGTCAAAATTCCAGCGCGCGTATTCTTCTTCGGTTTGTTTGAACACATCGCGGTAGGTGAGCGGGCTGGGTGATTGCGGGTCGTTGAATGACATATCCATCACGTGATCCACGCCCAGAATATACATCGCCAATCGTTCCAACCCATAGGTCAATTCGCCCGATACAGGTTTGCAGTCATAGCCACCAACCTGTTGAAAATATGTAAATTGCGAGACTTCCATCCCATCGCACCAGACTTCCCAGCCAAGGCCCCACGCGCCAAGCGTCGGGCTTTCCCAGTCGTCTTCGACAAAACGGATATCGTGCAGCGACGCGTCAATGCCGATGGCCTTGAGCGACCCAAGATAGAGTTCCTGCAAATCCGGCGGGCTGGGTTTGATCAGGACCTGATATTGATAGTAATGCTGCAAACGGTTCGGGTTTTCACCATAGCGCCCGTCGGTCGGGCGGCGTGATGGCTGCACATAGGCGGCGGCCCATGCTTTTGACCCCAGCGCGCGCAGGGTTGTCGCAGGGTGGAATGTACCTGCGCCGACTTCCATATCGTAGGGCTGCAAAATGGCACAGCCCTTGCTGGCCCAATAAGTTTGAAGTCGCAGGATAATTTCCTGAAAACTGCGTGGTTTGTCCGCCATGATGACCCTCATCTACAATTATGCGTTCAATAGGCTGCTGCGCCCAAAGGGTCAATTGCGCAACGGCTTGTCAAAAAATGTTCGGAATGTGTAAAAACTATGGCGCCAAGACTTGCACCCGACACAATCCCGCGCCAGTGATGGGTTGTTATGACTAAAAATGCCTTCGGAGTTGAAATGATCAAAGTAATTGCAGCGTTTGTCCTATTGAGCGTTTCGACGGTTTCAGCGGCGGCACAAGAACATTTCTGGGTTCAAGTCGAAGCCCAAACCGCGCTGACCAGCGCACAGACCCGCGCACGCGAATACGCGAGCTCTCTCGATGATGTGCATGGTTTTTATTTGGGTGACGGGTTCTACGGTATTTTTATCGGCCCCTACACAGAATCGAACGCGGAAACTGCGCTGGAAACGCTGCTCGGCTTACGCGTGATTCCAAGCGATAGCTTTGTCAAAGACGGGCGTCGTTTTCAGCAGCAATATTGGCCCATTGGAGGCCGTGCACCGGAGCCAGCGCAACTACCCAATACACCCGAAGAAACCGCGGATCCAGTCTCGCAGGTTGCGGCCCCAAGCGATGAAACCGTTGCCGAGGCACGCGCAAGCGAATCCGCGCTTGACCGCCCAGCGAAAGAGGAACTGCAAGTCGCACTTCGCTGGGCCGGGCACTATAACGCCGCCATCGATGGATCATTTGGCCGCGGTACCCGCGCAGCGATGCAAGCTTGGCAGGTAGCAAACAATGAAGAACCCACCGGGGTTTTGACCACACGCCAGCGCGCCAAATTGTTTGAGCAATATAATAGCGTGCTTGAAGGTACCGACTTGCGGCTTGTGCGCGACGACGCCTCGGGCATCCAGATGCAAATCCCGACAGGGCTTGTCGCCTTTACAGAATACAAACCGCCTTTCGTGCGCTTTGACCCTAGCGCTGCAGATCCTCGGGCACAGGTCTTGTTCATCTCGCAATCAGGCGACGCGGGTCGCCTTGTCGGTCTATATGAAATCATGCAGGTGCTGGATATCGTGCCAACAGACGGGCCACGCAACCTGACAAGCACCGGGTTCGAGATCGAAGGCATCAGCGATGACCTGCATTCATACACTTCGGTCAGCCTAGAAGGCAACGATATCAAAGGCTTTACGCTTGTTTGGCCTGCCGGAGATGACGCACGCCGGACCCGTGTGCTGGATATTATGAAAGCCAGCTTTGAACGCCTTGACGGCACGCTTGACCCGGCGATCGTCCCCCCCAGCGAAGATCAATCCATTGATTTGGTCTCTGGCCTTACAGTGCGTCAACCGACGTTGTCGCGCTCTGGGTTCTATGTGTCCCAAGACGGTGTTGTTGCCACGACGCCCGAAGTCATCGCGCAATGTGACCGCATCACGATTGACCGCGAAACAGATGCCGAAGTGATCGCAAGCGATGCAGAGCTCGGTGTCGCGCTTTTGCGCCCGACCACAGAAATCGCCCCACATGGCACGGCCGCGTTCCATACCGGGACGCCGCGTCTTCAGGATCAGGTAGTCGTCGGGGGGTATCCCTATGATGGTGTTCTGAGCGCACCAACCCTAACCTTTGGGCAGGTCATCGATATTCGCAGCCTGACGGGCGACGATCGGATCGGCCGCCTGTCTATCTTGCCACAGCCAAGCGATGCAGGCGGACCTGTGTTCGATAAATCCGGCGCAGTTATCGGAATGCTGCTGCCACGGATCGACGGCAATTCACAAGTTCTGCCAGCCGAGGTCAACTTTTCACTTGATGCGACACAAATCGTTGCACTGATGGAAACACAGGCCATCCCAGCGACCATGAGCGACACAGTAGCAGAGATCAGCCCAGTACAGATGACACGCAACGCCGCCGATATCACCGTATTGGTAAGCTGCTGGTAGTCAGTGGCGAAACGCAACCCACTTGTGACGCAGGCTGAACGTTAGGAGGAACCGTTTCCGATGTTCGCAATGCGTGACTTTGTAGACCTTAGCAGTGAGGATCGAGATGGCCGCTTTCGGGTCATAGGCCATCACTTGACCGGTCTATATTTGGATTGTACCAACGAGGCATATTAGTAAATTTCGCCGATACCGGCAGTTTTTATGAACAACTCAGAAATGCACGCCTTATTGCAGGCAGAAGAACGCGCCGTACAAACTGCGCTTCTTAAACATGGTTTACTTGACGCTAATCCATACCACACCCGCCGCGAACGCGAACGTTTGAAAGCGTTCCCACCACTATTAAGTGATGCAATTTCCCTTTCGGGCGATGCGCTTAGAAGCGCCATCCACGGACATATAGCCGCCGGTGAAAATCTCGAAGTGACGCCCGCCAAATTTGGAATGACTGCGTTTCAAGTGTGTTTTCGAGAGGGAAAACTTGAAGCCATGCGCATCTTGCTACGTGCTGGTGCAAAAACGAAATGGGCAGCGGATCAAGTTTCTATCGCCATGGGTGAAGTGCCACCTCTGCCGGAGACCGGAGAAACTGATCCATTTCTGTTTGCCTGCCTTACTGGCAACTTAGAGGCTGCGCGCGCGTATGTCTCTATTTCTGATGCTGGCACTCAAAAAAACCACGAAGCCATCACTAACGCAGTAACAGCCAGGGCTACAGATATTGTAATATGGCTTCTGGACGAGGGCTTTGATCCGAACGCAGTGGATGACATCAAGTGGGGTGCGCTTGAACGCGCTGTATACAACGACGATTTAGCAACAGCAGAGGCCTTACTTGCTGCTGGTGCCAACCCGTTTGGCGCACCTGAAAAGGAGTATACCTCACCAGTAAGAGAAGCAACTTCAGAGCAGATGCGAGCCCTGTTCGTTCGTTTTGGCGTCAACCCTGCGAAGTTTGAATACGACATAAGTCCAGAGGCTGCGCGGCTATCTTTCCTATCAGAAAGAACACTGACACAGGAAGAATTTGACACGCACCGCAGCCAACGGGTAGGCGACGCCAACCCGGAGCGGTTCCTCCCAACATTCTGGCACGAACAAATGAGAACGGGGCGCTATTCAGCTCCGAAGCATCTCGAACACGTCAGAGATCGCGCCAAACCAGTTTGGTCGTTCAGTCGGTACGGACGCAGCGTGACACCTTTGCCCGATGGACGACTTGTGTTGATCGGCGGAGAGCACGAAGATGGTTACGATCCTGATTTTTGTATCTACGCGGATGTCACTGTCCTCGATGGTAAGGGCGGCGTCGACCATTTCATCTATCCCCACGATGTCTTCCCGCCAACGGATTTTCACACGGCAACCTTGTATGATGACCAAATTTGGCTAATCGGATCCTTGGGGTATCGGGAGCAACGTCAAGAAGGTGTGACCCAAGTTCTAAGATTGAACCCAACCGATTTCTCAATTCATAGAGTCGAGACGTCTGGTGATGCTCCTGGCTGGATAAGCCGGCATCGGTCTATTTTGGACACTGACGAAATCATCCTAACAGGTGGCAAAATAATTCCAGGTTATCACGATAATGAGCAGACATATCGCTTGAACCTAAAGACACTCGGTTGGGCAAAGGCCTGAAAATAGTAACCGCCTTTCGAGCTGTACGCTGCATCCTGCACTTTGGGCTCTCTGGAGACATTCTTTGCAGCCGCTCCCAAAGTCCGATTTGCTCATCGGGGTCAATGTTGTGACGTTGCGCATCAATTTTTCCAAAACTTGATAGAAAGAATGGTCAGTACGACCATGATCTCAAGTCGTCCGATAAACATCGCAGCAGACAGTACCCATTTTGCGCTGTCGTTGATGTGCACATAGTTCCCCGCTGGACCGATCTCTGTTCCGAGGCCCGGACCGATGTTCGCGATTGCGCTGGCCGCCCCCGAGATTGATGTAATGAAATCCAACCCTGTCATCGCAAGCAACACTGACGTCACACCCAACAGTAAAACAAAGGCCACGAAAAACGCCATTACTGAGCTCATGACATCTTCGCTAATGGCGCGCCCTTCAAAACGTGGCGTAAAAATACCGTGGGGTGAATGGATCTGGCGGATCTGTGCTTTGATTGATGCAAACAAGATTTGGTAGCGGAAAATCTTTACCGAACACGCAGTCGACCCCGCACAGCCCCCTACCAACCCAATAAAGAAAAATATGACTACCGGAAATGGCCCCCAGGTCATGTAGTCTGCGCTCGAATAACCAGTGCCAGACATAATCGACACGATGTTGAATAGTGCTTCGCGGAAAGCGATTTCGGTAAATTCGCCTTCTCGTCCCCATACCCAAGCGGTCACCAAAAGCACGGCAACCGCAATTACCGCAAAGAACGCACGCACTTGGCTGTCGCGCCAAAGCGGCTGCGCAGAGCCTGCCATCAACTGCACAAACCGCACGAAGGGAAGTGCCGCCAAGACCATGAACACCGTGGCAATATAATGTGCGGCCGCACCAAAATCGCCAAAAGACGAATCGTAGTTTGCCATCCCCCCCGTGGAAACAGTGGTCATCGCATGCACCATGGCGTCGAACGGCCCCATGCCTGCAGCCCCGTAGGCCAAACCACATGCCACCGTAAGCCCAATATAGATAACCGAAATGCTGCTGGCGATTTGTCCTGCTCGGGGCAGAATTTTCCCCATCGTATCAAATGCTTCGGATCGAAATATTTGCATCCCGCCGACCCGCAGTTCGGGCAAGAAAACCATCGCCACGACAATGATCCCAACGCCGCCCAACCATTGCAATGTTGCCCGCCAAAGCTTGATCCCATCGGGCAACATGTCCAGCCCGTCGAATGTGGTCGCCCCGGTCGTGGTCAGCCCGGACATGGCCTCAAAAAATGCATCGGTAAAGCTGGCATGCGGCACCCCGATCATAAATGGCAAGGCCCCGAAAATCGGCAGGGTCAGCCAGACAAGCGTTGTCAGCAAAAACGTCTGGCGCAACGATAAGCCTTCACCAAGCCCGTTTGCGCAGGCCATCGCCACTAAGGCCCCAGTCAAAATCGTAATAACCGCGCTTTCAAAGAACACCGGCCAATGCCCGTTTTGCGCGATTGCATCCGCCCCCAGCGCAGCCAACATCGTCACACCAAGCGCCGCAACGAGCAGACCAATAACATATCCAACAGGGCGAAAATCAATCATATCGCAGCGTTGAACCGACTGGCCGCAAGTGTCAAGAATTCACGCGGGTTTCGCCGTGCATCCATGCCGCTTAAGCGTCATAAGATGGGTTGCCGCAACAGCTTTGGTCAAACAGCCATGGCAACCGGACGCGCGGCCCATGCGCGACACGCGGCGCCAAAGGCCTCAAACAAGGGGCGCGACACCGGATCATCGCAAGCGTTCCACTCTGGGTGCCATTGCACAGACAGCGTAAAGCCCGGCGCATCCGCGATATAAATTGCTTCGGGCGTGCCATCAGGTGCGTGCCCATCGATCACCACACGTGGGCCGGCCTGTTTGATCCCCTGCCCGTGCAGCGTATTGGTCATGACGTCTTGCGCACCCATCAGCGCCTGAAAAGGGCCATCCGGCGTGAACGTCACCTTGTGACGCAGCGCAAACTTTTCATCCAATGTGCCGTCGGGGGGCATGCGGTGGTTATCACGCCCGGGCAGATCGCGAATTTCAGGGTATAGTGTACCGCCCATCGCGACGTTTACTTCTTGGAACCCACGGCAGATGCCCAAAATCGGCTGCCCGCGTGCCACGCAGGCCCGGATCAGCGGCAATGCGATCCCATCGCGTTCGCGATCAAATTCACCGTGCGCGGGGGTCTCATCCTCACCGTATTCTTCGGGGTGCACATTTGGGCGGCCACCTGTGAACAAAAAGCCGTCACAGCGCGCCATCAACGCATCAAGACAGACCATCCCCGCCCCCGTAGGCACAATCAAGGGTAACCCGCCTGCCACATCCGCGACTGCGCGCACGTTCATTTCACCAGCGGCAAATGCCGGGTATTCATCGTTCAAAAGATGCGCGTTACCGATAATGCCAATAACAGGTTTCATAAGATAGACCTTTCCTATGCACCTTAGATAGCGCGCAGACGTCACCAAGAAAAGATTAGCAGGCGCACAATCGCGCCGTCCCAAATGCACAGCCCGGCAAATTGGCGGTCCGCCATAGAAACGCTCAAAGCCGCGCCTATTTTCAAAAAGCGCGGCTTTGGTTTTCTGGAAAAAAGAAGCTTAGGCTTCGCCGATCAACCCGGCCCCTTCAAGACCGGCCATGCCCGCAACGACATCATTGTCAGATGTATCGCCTGTCACGCCGACTGCACCGATAACGGCACCGCGTTTGTCGCGCACCAGAATTCCGCCGGGTACAGGCACAACCTGACCACCATAGACTCCATTCACGGCTGCCATGAAATAGCCCTGCTGTTCCGCGCGCGCCATCTGTGCGGTGCCCGCGAGCCCCAGCATGACTGCGCCGTAGGCTTTTCCCTGCGCGATACCAAAACGCCCTGGTGCCGCCCCATCGGCGCGCTCAAATGCTTTCACGTGGCCGCCTGCGTCAAGCACGACGATCGACAGGGGTTTAAGACCCAATTCTTCGCCCTTCGCCATCGCTTTGCGAATGATGGACCGGGCTTTACTTGCTGAAATTTCTGCCATGTTTCTTGCTCCTCGTAGGGTGGATCTTGATCCACCTGCGTTAGTGATTGCGTTGTGCTTTCAATTCTAGGCGACGCTGGTGCAATACAGGTTCCGTATAACCAGAGGGCTGAATACGGCCCTTAAACACCAGATCGCAGGCCGCTTGAAATGCGATCCCGTCGAAATTGGGGGCCATAGGCAGGTAAGATGCATCGCCTGCGTTTTGCCCATCGACGACTGCGGCCATTTTGCGCATCGCGTCCATGACTTGCCCCTCGGACACCACATCATGGTGCAGCCAATTGGCCAGCGCTTGGCTCGAAATCCGACAGGTTGCACGATCTTCCATCAGGCCCACATCGTGGATGTCGGGCACTTTGGAACAGCCAACACCCTGGTCGATCCACCGCACGACATAACCAAGGATACCTTGCGCGTTGTTTTCAACTTCGCGAGTGATCACATCGTCGGGCCAATCGGCATTGGCCGCGACAGGCACAGTCAGCAGGTCAGCCAAGGTTCCGCGCGCGCCACCTGCTTTGATCTCGTCTTGGCGGGCAATCACGTCGATTGCGTGATAATGGGTCGCGTGCAGCGTGGCCGCTGTTGGCGAAGGCACCCAAGCGCAATTCGCGCCAGATTGTGGATGCCCAACCTTTGCAACCAACATATCGGCCATCAAATCAGGCATGGCCCACATGCCTTTGCCGATTTGCGCTTTGCCCTGCAACCCGCAGGCCAACCCGATATCGACATTGCGATCTTCATAGGATTTGATCCAAGCGCTGTCTTTCATCTCGCCTTTGGGCACCATTGGCCCAGCTTCCATGCTGGCGTGGATTTCATCGCCTGTGCGGTCAAGGAACCCTGTGTTGATAAAGGCCACACGCGATTTAGCCGCACGGATACATTCCTTTAGGTTTACCGACGTGCGGCGTTCTTCGTCCATGATGCCAAGCTTGACAGTATTGGCGGGCAGGCCAAGAACGGATTCAACCCGGTCAAAGATTTCGCAGGCAAATGCGACCTCTGTAGGGCCATGCATCTTAGGTTTCACCACATAAACTGAGCCATGCAGCGAATTCCCGCCATCACGCTGCAAATCATGCATCGCAATTAAGGTTGTGCACATGGCATCCATCAAGCCTTCACCGATTTCATTCCCATCAGCGTCCAAAATCGCAGGGTTGGTCATGAGATGGCCCACGTTACGCACCAACATCAATGATCTGCCCTTATGTGTCTGGGCGCTGCCATCAGGTGCCGTATAAGTCACATCAGGGTTTAGCTTGCGGGTAAATGTTTTACCGCCCTTTGTGACCTCTTCTTCAAGATCACCGCGCATCAGGCCAAGCCAGTTGCTATAAGCGACAACCTTATCTTCGGCATCCACAGCGGCAACGGAATCTTCGCAATCCATGATGGTGGACAGGGCCGATTCCAACACGATATCGGAAATACCAGCCGCGTCGGCGCTGCCAATTGGGCTGGTCGGGTCAACAACAATCTTGATCAACAAGCCATTGGCGCGCAAGAAAATCTCGGCGTCGGCATTATGGCCTGCAAACTGCTTTGGATCACGTAGCGCGGGCAACAAAACCCCATCCACAACTGATAAGGCCGCAATATCCACCCAAGACCCATCAGCCAGTGGCACAACCTTATCCAAATGCGCCCGCCCCCAAGCAATCACGCGCGCACCGCGTGCCGCGTCATATCCTTTGCCACTTGGCAAATCGCCCAGCGCATCCGTGCCGTAAAGCGCGTCATAAAGA
This sequence comes from uncultured Paracoccaceae bacterium, assembly GCA_938002605.1. GTDB lineage: Bacteria > Pseudomonadota > Alphaproteobacteria > Rhodobacterales > Rhodobacteraceae > Yoonia. The sequence continues at coordinate 21,637 of CALLAF010000025.1, forward strand.
CTGCCCCAGCGGGCATTGGCCGCATTCAGCGCAAAACGTGCGTTGGTAATCGGTACAACCAATTGCGGCCCCGGCAAGGTCGCAATTTCAGGATCAACATTGACGGTTTCAATCGCGAAATCAGGGCCTTCTGGCACCAGATAGCCAGAGGTCTGTAGGAATTCCTGATAGGCTGCGGCGTCATGCCCCCCGGCGCGGTTAGCCACATGCCAATCGTCCAAAGCGGCTTGTATATCTTCGCGTGTTTGCAACAGGTCACGCCCGCGTGGCCCCATCTTTGCAACCAGATCCGCAAAACCCGCCCAGAACGTATCGGCACTTACGCCCGTCCCGACAAGCGCCTTTTCATCAATGAACTGCGCGAGTTCGGGGGCAACTTGCAACCCGTGCTTTTCGATCCGGTCTGTCATGGCGTCTCTCCCTGTCGATTGCCGTGTCGGACGACAATTATGTGTCACCCGCTATGGTTAGAATGTTTACATTCAGTAAGCAATCAACGCGGTAATGTATATTTACCAATTACCTAGATACGGCAAAAGGCACCTGCGCCAAATGCAAGATAATCCACTATGAACGCTGGTTGCAGCGAGGCGGATGCAGGCATAACGTCGGCGCAAAGCATAAGGATCCCCCATGTCGAACGCCGCCCCCCAAACGATCTATCTGAAAGACTATACCGCCCCCGCATATCTGGTGGAGAGCGTGCATTTGACGTTCAAACTGGCACCGACAACAACACGGGTCATTTCGCGCATCACCTTTCGGCCCAATCCAGATGCACAGTCGCGTGACTTCTTTTTGCACGGTGAAAAACTGCGCTTAATCAAGACCGCTATCGACGGGCAAGAGATCAGCCCAGATGTGACCGACACCGGGCTGACCTGCCCCGTGCCTGATGCGCCCTTCGTGTTTGAGGCCGAGGTTGAAGTCAATCCCGAAGCCAATACTTCGCTAGACGGACTTTACATGTCCAACGGCATGTATTGCACCCAATGCGAGGCCGAAGGGTTCCGCAAAATCACCTATTACACCGACCGCCCCGATGTCATGGCGGTATTTACCGTGCGAGTCGAAGGTGATCTGCCCGTGCTGTTGTCGAACGGCAACCCTATCGCAAAAGGCGACGGCTGGGCCGAATGGCATGATCCTTGGCCCAAACCGGCCTATCTGTTTGCCCTTGTTGGTGGTGATCTTGTGAACCATGCCGACCAGTTCACCACGATGGAGGGGCGCGATGTCGCGCTGAATATTTGGGTCCGGCCCGGTGACGATGAAAAGAAATGCGCCTTTGGGATGGGCGCGCTTAAGGCATCAATGAAATGGGATGAACGGGTCTATGGGCGGGCTTATGATCTAGATATTTTCAACATTGTTGCTGTTGATGACTTCAATATGGGGGCGATGGAAAACAAAGGCTTGAATATTTTCAACTCCTCCGCTGTTTTGGCCAGCCCCGAAACCGCGACGGACGCGAATTTTGAACGGATCGAAGCGATCATCGCGCATGAGTATTTTCACAATTGGACTGGTAACCGGATTACCTGCCGCGATTGGTTCCAACTGTGCCTGAAAGAAGGGCTGACCGTGTTCCGCGATCAGCAATTCACCGGGGATATGCGCGGCCATGCGGTCAAGCGTATCGACGATGCGCTGGTCCTACGCGCGCATCAATTCCGCGAAGACAGCGGCCCGCTTGCCCATCCGGTCCGGCCTGCCAGCTTTGTCGAGATCAACAATTTCTACACCGTCACCGTCTACGAAAAAGGTGCTGAAATCATTGGCATGCTGAAACGGCTTGTCGGGGATGACGCCTATAAAAAAGCGCTTGATCTTTATTTTGAGCGCCACGATGGTGATGCGGCCACAATCGAAGATTGGCTACAGGTATTCACCGATGCGACCGGGCGCGACCTGACCCAATTTGCGCTTTGGTACAGCCAAGCAGGCACGCCGCGCGTCACCGTGCGCGACGCATTCAAAGACGGCACCTATACGCTGACCCTATCCCAAGAAACACCGCCGACACCGGGCCAGTCGGACAAAGCACCAATGCTGATCCCTGTGGCAATGGGCTTGATTGATCATAACGGAAAAGAACTGGTTGCAACCCAAGTGCTAGAACTGACGCAAGCAAGCCAAACTTTCACCTTTGAAGGATTGCAACACAAACCGATCCCGTCGGTTTTACGCGATTTTTCGGCCCCCGTGATCCTTGACCACCCGCAAACTGCGGCGGAACGTGCGACCCTCCTTGCGCATGACACCGACCCGTTTAACCGTTGGGATGCTGGGCGCAATTTGGCGCAGGATGTTTTGATTGCCATGCTGCGCGATGACACAGCGCCTGATAGCGCGTTTCTTGACGGGCTTGCCGCCGTGTTGCGCGATGACGAACTTGACCCGGCCTTTCGGGCACTTGTCCTGACCCTGCCCACCCAAGAAGACACAGCCCAAGCCTTGGTCGACGCGGGCCACACCCCGGATCCGACAGCGATTGCGCGCACCCATGAGGCGCTGACCCTACATATCGCCCAGCATTTGCAAGACACATTGCCACGCATCTACGCGGCGATGACAGTGACTGGTGCCTATACCCCCGACGCGATCAGCGCAGGCAAACGCGCGCTAGGAAACCGGGTTTTGGCGCTAATGTCAAAACTGGATGCCGGTAAGCAAGCGGTGCAGCAATATGCACAGGCCGACAATATGACCCAACAAATTGCCGCGATCGCGGCTTTGCTCAAAATCGGCAAAGGTGTTGATGAGCTCGCTGCATTCGCCGCCCAATGGCAACATGATCGGCTTGTCATGGATAAATGGTTCGGGCTGCAGGTCAGCTGCGCCAGCCCCGATCACGCCGCCAGCGTGGCGGCCAAACTGACAACGCACCCTGCCTTTACGATGAAGAACCCCAACCGATTCCGGGCCGTATTTGGCGCGCTCAAGGCAAACGCAGCAGGCTTTCATGCGCCAACAGGTGCGGGCTATGATTTGCTCGCGGATTGGCTGATCAAGCTTGATCCGATCAACCCGCAAACCACAGCGCGAATGATCACGTCATTTGACACATGGAAACGCTACGATGCCGATCGACAGGCCAAGATGCGTGGTGCCTTGCAACGCATTGCGGACACGCCAAACCTGTCGCGCGACACCACGGAAATGGTGACCCGTATCTTGGGCTAAGCCCGTTGAACCTGTCGCACAACCGTTACGCGCGCTTTGTAATCTGCGACAATGGAACATCGCTTTCGACCACTGATCGCCGAGCGCGCGCCTTGGCTTTACAAAGACCGTCCCGGCACCAAGATTTTGCGTGCCGGATTGCACCGAATGCTTTCCTACGACAGGACGCTTGAGCTCGCACAGGCCTTTGCACAGACCCCGGCCCCCATGATCATGGATCAGATGGGTGCCCGATTGGCGCAATCGGTCACTTCACGCGGTTTGGGACACCTGCCCGCGCATGGTGCCGCATTGGTGGTGGCCAACCACCCCACGGGGATCGCCGATGGAATCATCTTGAACCACCTTTTGGCCAAAGTACGGCGTGATACGTATTTCTTTGCCAACAGCGATATTTTGCGGGTACTGCCGCAGATGGGTGAAATGATCGCCCCCGTTGAATGGCGGACCGAAAAACGTTGCCATGCCAAAACACGCGAAACTATGGCCTATGTACGCAAGGCAACCAACGCCGGACGCATGGGTGTGATTTTTCCTTCAGGCCGATTGGCAAAACGGCGGGGGATGCGGCTGTATGAGCGGCCTTGGATGGCATCAGCCGCAATGCTTGCACGAAAATTCGATATCCCGGTGATCCCGGTCAATATCCAAGCCCGCAATTCGGCGCTGTTTTATCTCTTTGACGCAGTGCACCCGACCTTGCGTGACATCACCTTGTTTCACGAGACGTTGAATAAATCCAAGCAACCTTTCCATGTTGAAATTGGTGAACCGATCTCGGCCAGCGCGATCCCGAAAAACCCAGAAGCGGGAATCGCGCTCTTGCGCAAAGCCACGCTTGCGCTTGGCGGCAAAGACGCGCCTGCCGTAAATATGGTCACCACATCGCGTCCTTGGTTAAAGTGGCCGCAAGCGGACTGATCGCAGCCTTGTTGTCTTGAAGCCCGGCTTCGGTTCTTTTAGACAGCTTTCAAACTTGCCAAAGGATGCGCAGATGCTCGACCTGACTTATGAAACGCCGACCCCAAAAGTAATCGCAGGCGCCAAGCACGATTGGGAACTTGTGATCGGGCTAGAAGTACACGCACAGGTCGCGACCAAAGCGAAACTGTTTTCCGGCGCATCGACCCTATTTGGGGCCGAACCTAACAGCAATGTGGCGTTTGTTGACGCAGGCATGCCCGGCATGTTGCCCGTGATTAACGAAGCATGCGTCGCCCAAGCCGTGCGCACCGGGCTTGGGTTAAAAGCAGAGATCAACCTGACCTCGGCCTTTGACCGCAAAAACTATTTTTACCCTGATCTGCCGCAAGGCTACCAAATTTCGCAGCTCTACCATCCGATTGTGGGTGAAGGCGAAGTGCTGGTCGAAATGGGGGATGGCACTGCGCGCAACGTGCGGATTGAACGTATCCACCTTGAACAGGACGCAGGAAAATCGATCCACGATATGGACCCGAACATGTCATTCGTGGACCTGAACCGGACCGGCGTTGCCCTGATGGAAATCGTCAGCCGTCCCGATATTCGCGGCCCCGAAGAAGCCGCAGCCTATGTGCTGAAACTACGTCAAATCCTGCGCTATTTGGGTACCTGCGATGGCAACATGCAAAACGGCAACATGCGTGCCGATGTGAACGTATCCATCTGCCGCCCGGGCGATTACGAAAAATACCAAGCGACCCAAGACTTTAGCCATCTAGGCACACGTTGCGAAATCAAGAACATGAACTCGACCCGGTTTATCCAAGCCGCGATCGATGTCGAAGCACGTCGCCAAATTGCGCTTTTGGAAGATGGTAAAGAAGTCGTACAAGAAACACGCCTGTATGATCCGGATAAAAATGAAACGCGGTCAATGCGGTCCAAAGAAGAGGCGCACGATTACCGCTACTTCCCCGATCCGGATTTGCTTCCGCTTGAGATTGAACAAGGCTGGGTCGACGATATCGCGGCCTCGCTTCCTGAACTGCCCGACGCCAAAAAAGCCCGGTTTATCGCGGACTTTGGGCTGTCTGATTATGACGCGTCAGTCCTGACCGCCGAAGTGAACAACGCCGCATACTTCGAACAGGTCGCTGAAGGGCGTGATGGCAAATTGGCCGCGAACTGGGTGATCAACGAATTGTTTGGCCGCTTGAAAAAAGATGATGATAAATCTGTCGATGACAGCCCGGTCAGCGCCGCGCAGCTTGGCCAGATCATCACCTTGATCAAAACCGATGTGATTTCAGGCAAAATCGCCAAAGACGTGTTCGAAATTTGCTACACCACCGGTCGCGAGCCAGAAGAGATCGTCGAAACCGAAGGTATGAAACAGGTCACTGACACTGGTGCGATTGAAGCCGCCGTCGATGAAATCATCGCGGCCAACCCCGCGCAGGTTGAAAAGGCAAAGGCCAACCCCAAACTGGCAGGCTGGTTTGTTGGGCAAGTCATGAAAGCAACGGGTGGCAAGGCCAACCCAGCTGCCGTAAATAAAATTGTTGCGGCCAAGCTGGGATCATAGACGCGTGATCACGGCGCTCGGCTCTTGGAAGTCTGTGCCGTTAGCGCTATTGCTTTGGGTCTAAAAAAAGGGGTGACGGAATGTCATACGAATACATGGTCGTACCGGCGCCAACGCGCGGGATAAAAGCCAAAGGCGCACGAACCGCCGAAGAACGGTTTGCAATCGCGCTTGAGACAAAGATGAACAAAATGTCCAATGAAGGCTGGGACTATATGCGCACGGACACATTGCCCGCTGAGCAACGCGAAGGTCTGATGGGCAAAACCACCGTGTATCAAAACATGTTAGTGTTTCGGCGCGCCAAAAAAGCGCAACGCCCGGTCAAACCGGCCCCAACGCCTGTTGTCGCGGCCCCTGCCCCGCCCAAGCCCGCGCCGAAGCCTGAACCAGTAAAAGAAGTCGTGCCCGTGAAGCCCGTATCAGACGACGCAAGCGACGCAGACACGTAACTACTTGATATCAATCGCGAGCGCATGAATACGGCCGATAATATCCGCCCCCAAAGCCGCGTGAATAGCACGGTGGCGCGCGATGCGTGACATGTCGTCAAACTGTGTGGATGCGATCACAATACGCCAATGGCTTTCGCCCGACCCGTCATCTCCTGCGTGGCCCGCATGCTGCGCACTTTCGTTAATCACTTCCAGAAGTGTTGGCGAAAATACAGCCAATGCTGTGCAAATTTCTGCCTGAATTGCCATTATTTTTCTTCTACCCTCTTCAATCTCACGCTGTGGGGTTTAAAGTCTGTTGTCCGAGTCGGAAAGGTGAGACACACCATGAAAAAGAATGACCCCTTTGGTTTTGACATGTCAGTGTCGAGTTCAAAGAAGAAAAACCCGCGTGGGCGGCGTGGCCTGTCGGGTGCTTCAGAGACTTCGCGGCGCATCTGCGATCATGAGGGCTGCGAAGAAGAGGCGAAATTCCGGGCGCCTAAATCGCCCGATATTTTGGACGACTACTATTGGTTCTGCCAGCAGCACGTGCGCGAATATAATCTTAAGTGGAATTTCTTCGAAACCACAACAGAAGCAGAGCTTGCCGCCCAAATGACCAATGACCGGGTCTGGGAACGCCCGACCAAGCCGATAAAACGCAGCGTTGAAGAACGCGCATGGGCACGTTTAGGCATTGAAGATCCACATCAGGTTCTGGGTGAAAACGCCACGCGCAATCCGGGGCGCGGTGCCCCTACAGGGCGTAAGTTGCCAGCAACAGAGCGCCGTGCGATTGAGGTTTTGGAGGCCAAAGATAGCTGGTCAAAACCACAAATTCGCAAAGCCTACAAAGCGCTGATTAAGGTCTTGCACCCTGACATGAATGGCGGTGACCGCAGCCAAGAAGAACAGCTTTCCGAGGTTGTCTGGGCTTGGGACCAAATCAAAGTCAGCAAGCACTTTCGTGATAAAGACTAAAAACAAAAGGGGCCGCTGGCCCCTTTTTACTCGCTAAAACTAACGCGTGTTACTGCAGGTGTTTGTGATAGAGATTCGCCTGAGACAATGCGCTCAATTGCCCAATTGCAGTACTATCGGATTTTCGCGTGACATTGCGTAGCCCTTTGTTACGCCGTGCCAAAAGCCCATGCGCCATCAGCACCACCATAAACCACGCGGCTGCAAGCAGTGGCTTGGACCAAAAGGCCGCAACCAGCATGATCGGCGCAAACACTGTGCCTGACAGCGGCGCAATCAATGTGCCAGCAATCACCGCCGCCACAAGCGCCATCGCGCAACCACCGACCAATGCACGTGCAACGCCTAGTTTTCCTGGCACGCCCATCCAGCGACGGGTCAGATATAATGAAATCAGCCCGCTGACCGCCCCGGTGAACACGATCCCGATCTCTGTACCGAAGGGAGAACGTGTTAATACGTCCGCTGCGCTACCGCGCGACATAACGAACAAAGTCATTCCCGCAGCTGTCGCCCCGACAGAGGCATAGGCCGTTGCGAGCGCTTTACCTCCGCGCGAAAGATTAAATAAATCCCAAAAAACTTTTGCCATCATACACCTCAAAACTCGTCTCAACTCAGGTCACTATACGAGGAAGATGGTTAACAGTCCGTGTCAAACCTCACAGAACCCCACCTTGTATGCCTTCTTTATGCCATATTTGCCTTATTCCCGCAACATTTAACAAAAGTGGTGAGAGACCTATAAACGTTAAAAATACTTAAGCGAAGTCAAAGGGATATCGCAAACAGCACAGCACCTGCGCCGAAACACATGCGACAGTTCATCGCAATTATTAAAATTGTATCCAAAACAGACACAAGTAACCGCTAGAGCGATTCCCAATCACCCCAGCAGACCGTCAAGCCGCGCGGAAAACCAAGCTTACGCCGTTTAGGCAATGACGTTTGCCCGTAGGCCGCGGACCGTCATTAAAAATATGCCCCAAATGGCTGCCACACCGGCGGCAATGACATTCGGTGCGCACGGTGAACAATTTGCGGTCCTCCATCGTGCCAATTGCATTTGGCAGGCTTTCATAAAAGCTGGGCCATCCGGTTCCGCTGTCATATTTCGCGTCGGACGCATAAAGCGGCAAATCGCAGCCGCGACAAAAGTATGTCCCAGAGGCATAGTTTTTATCAAGCGGTGACGAACCGGGGCGTTCGGTCGCTTCGTGACGCATCACTTGATATTGCAAATCGGTTAGCATCGCCCGCCATTCAGCATCAGTACGGGTTACCTCAAACGCGTCTTGGGCGCGCACTGCGCCTCCGAACAACAGCGTTCCGATTGACAAGGTAACAAATTCTCTGCGGTGCATGGTAACTTTCCTTATGAACTGCCCTTCTTCTAGCGCAACATTGTGTTTCAAGCGATGCACCTTGCTGTTACCTCTGGTACTTGCAGCGGCACACGATATGTTGCATCCCGGAACACAACATTCGACATAGACGCAAAGGCACGCACATGGCTGACGGTACATTGGATATGAACGCAAAACCGACCGAAGATATTTCGGTCCGTGAGGTCTTTGGCATCGACAGCGATATGAAGATCAAAGGCTTTGCTGAAGCCACGGATCGCGTGCCTGAAATCGACAGCACGTATAAGTTTGATCCTGATACCACGCTCGCGATTTTGGCGGGTTTTGGATATAACCGCCGGGTGATGATCCAAGGTTATCACGGGACTGGTAAGTCTTCTCACATCGAACAGGTCGCAGCCCGCCTGAACTGGCCCGCCGTGCGTGTGAACCTTGATAGCCATATCAGCCGGATTGACCTGATCGGGAAAGACGCGATTAAACTACGTGACGGCGTGCAGGTCACCGAATTCCACGAAGGCATCCTGCCTTGGGCGCTGCGCAACCCCGTCGCAATTGTATTTGATGAATATGACGCAGGCCGGGCCGATGTGATGTTCGTTATTCAGCGTGTGCTAGAGGCCGACGGCAAACTGACCCTGATGGACCAAAACGAAATCATCACGCCCAACAAATACTTCCGCCTGTTTGCGACAGCCAACACCGTCGGCTTGGGTGACACCACCGGGCTTTACCACGGCACCCAGCAAATTAACCAAGCCCAGATGGACCGTTGGTCGCTGGTCGCGACGTTGAACTATCTGTCACATGACGCCGAAGCTGCGATCGTGCTGGCAAAATCACCGCATTTCAACACCGAATCCGGCCGCAAAACGCTTAGCCAGATGGTGACGGTTGCGGACTTGACCCGCACGGCCTTTATGAATGGCGACCTATCGACAGTGATGTCGCCGCGCACCGTGTTGGCTTGGGCCGAAAACGCTCGTATTTTCCAAGATGTCGGCTATGCGTTCCGCCTATCATTCTTGAACAAATGTGACGAGCTTGAGCGCCAAACTGTTGCTGAATTCTATCAACGTTGTTTTGACGAAGAACTGCCCGAAAGCGCCGCAAGCCTAAGTCTAGGCTAGGCTAGGCCGCTATAATACAGATATCCGCGCGTTGCTAAAGCCGTGCGGATATTGAACAATTTTCATATATTTTTCCAAAAGCGCCCACAGACGCGAAACCGCCGCGCGGTGGCCACAATCCCGTCCGTTTTGTCGGCATTATATTGCCGACGACACAACCGGGAATGGATCATGAAAATGAAAATTGGCACGGAGTTGCCTGCAGATTACGTGGTCAGCCACGCAGACCTCACAGATGCAGCAACCACATTGATTGCACAGACATTGCTGCCGCTTTTCGCCGAGAGCATGAGCGAAGAAGTCGCCCGCGCCAATGTCGAAGGCATCGTCACAGAGCTTGCCTATTTGTTTGATGAAGGCGCCATCGAAATCGGTGGAAAAACCTATATGCCACGCTTGGCCTTTGTTGATGAGGCGGGTGCCACCTTGCCCGGCGTCGCAGAGCTGAACACGATGCATGAATTTGTCGAAGATCTTTTTGATATCGATCCAGCCGCGCAAATCACATTTGAAGAGCCTGAGTTCGACGAATAGAGGGCGGTAAATTTGCCTGTCTAGGCTCTGGTCATTGGGGCTTTGCGTCTTTAGTTTGCACCTCAACAAAGGATGCAGCGCATGAAGAACCCGACCGACAACCCCGCAGATCCGTTTAAAAAAGCGCTGGCCGAGGCGACCAAAACCATGGCCAACGACACAGAGCTGTCGGTCACCTATTCCGTTGATCCTGCAGGACAAACCGCTGATAGCATTCGCTTGCCACAAGTCACGCGGCGCATGACCCGCGAAGAAGTACTGCTTGCGCGTGGCACGGCTGACGCTTTTGCGCTGCGCCACAAATTTCATGATGCAAACCTTGCCGCCCGCTATATGCCCCAAGGCCAGATGGCGCGTGATTTGTTCGAAGCAATGGAAACGGCCCGGATCGAGGCCGTGGGCGCACAACATATGCCCGGCACCGCAGGCAATATTGATGCGAAGATCGAAAACGAAGCCACGCGCAAAGGCTATGACCAGATATCGAACGCCTCTGACGCGCCGTTGGCCGTGGCTGCGGGCTATATGATCCGTCAGTTGGCCACAGGGCGTGACCTGCCCAAGGGTGCAGACAATGTGCTGGACCTGTGGCGTGGTTTTATCGAAGATCATTGCGACGGCACACTTGATGGATTGGGAGATGCGCTAAACGATCAGCAGGCATTCGCTAAACTGGCGCGCCAGATGATCAGCGACATGGGCTATGCCGACCAGCTAGGCGACGACCCCGACAATCTTGACGACGATCAAAACGACGAGGCCGAAGACGGCGACGACGAGGAACAAGAACCTGAAAGCACAGGCGACGACGATGACAGCGACGGTGAAGAAGCCGATGCATCGCCCGAGCAGTCACAAGACGAACAACAAGACGCGAGCCAAGCCCAAGTCAGCATGGATGATCAGGCCGATCAGGACATGGGCGAAGAAGCTGAAATGCCCGAAGGTGAAGCCCCGCTTGACCCACCTGCCCCGCAACCTGTGTCTGATGCGGACCCAGAGTACACCGTCTATAGCACCGAATTCGATGAAGAAATCGGTGCTGAAGACCTCGCGGAACCCGCCGAACTGGACCGGCTACGCGCCTATCTGGATCAGCAGCTAGAACCTCTCAAAGGTGCAGTTAGCCGATTGGCTAACAAATTGCAGCGCCGCCTGCAGGCGCAACAGAACCGATCATGGGAATTTGACCGCGAAGAAGGCATATTGGACGCCGGGAGGCTCGCCCGTGTGGTGGCATCCCCAACGACCCCCCTTTCGTTTAAGGTCGAAAAAGACACCGAATTCCGCGATACTGTCGTGACATTGTTGCTTGATAACTCGGGCTCCATGCGCGGTCGCCCGATCTCGATCGCGGCGATTTGTGCCGACGTGATGGCGCGCACACTGGAACGCTGCGACGTGAAGGTCGAAATTTTGGGCTTTACCACGAAAGCGTGGAAAGGCGGGCAGTCGCGTGAAAAATGGCTCGGTGATGGGCGCGCAGCAAAACCGGGACGGCTGAACGATCTGCGCCATATCATCTATAAATCGGCGGACGCCCCGTGGCGGCGGACGCGCCCAAATCTTGGGTTGATGATGAAAGAAGGATTGCTGAAAGAAAACATCGACGGAGAGGCGCTTGAATGGGCGCACCGCCGCGTGGTGCACCGGCCTGAGGCACGCAAAATCTTGATGGTGATTTCTGATGGGGCGCCAGTGGACGATTCCACGCTGTCCGTGAACCCGGCAAATTATCTTGAAAAACACCTGCGCGACGTCATCGCCATGGTCGAAAAACGCAAAGCCGTCGAACTGGTCGCCATTGGGATCGGCCATGATGTGACGCGTTACTATGAACGTGCGGTGACGATCACGGATGTCGAACAGCTCGCTGGCGCGATGACCGAGCAGCTTGCAGGCTTGTTCGACAGCGACCCGCGCAAACGGGCGCGTGTTCTTGGCATGCGTAAAGCGAGCTAGCGGCAATATCATGTTTCAAACCTTCGCGGCGCAAACCACACCCGAACAAGGCCCGCCTCGGCTGGCCGCCCTGCGCGTTGAAATGCGCAAGCGCGGTATTGATGCCTTTATCGTCCCACGTGCGGATGCGCACCAAGGCGAATATGTCGCCCCCCGCGACGCCCGGCTTGCTTGGCTAACGGGGTTCTCTGGCTCTGCAGGGTTTTGCGCTGTGTTGCCGGACATCGCGGGCGTCTTTATCGATGGGCGCTACCGGGTGCAGGTCCGCGCCGAGGTTGCGGATGTGTTTACCCCCGTGCATTGGCCGGAAACGCAGCTTGCAGATTGGGTCATGGATCACCTACCAAAGGGCGCGGTGATCGGCTTTGATCCGTGGCTGCATAGCACGCACGAGATCGCATCGCTGACGAAGAAACTGAGCGCATACGATCTGCGCGCGACAGATAACTTGGTCGACGCCATCTGGCACGATCAACCCCCTGAACCGTCCGCCCCGTTCTTAGTTCAACCGATTGAATTTGCAGGCGAACCCCACAGGGAAAAACGTATTCGGATCGCAGATACCCTTTCCGCAGATACAGCGGTGATTACCCTGCCTGATAGCATCGCATGGCTGCTCAATATCCGCGGGACAGATATCGCGCGCAACCCGGTACCGCAGGCATTTGCTATTTTGCATGCGACTGGCATGGTTGATCTATTCGCAGGTGCAGGCAAGGCAGACGGTATCCGCGACCATCTCGGGCCCGATGTACAGCTACATAATGTCAGCGCGTTTCTTGACCACGTTGCCCGGCTATCCGGCCCGGTACAGATTGACCCAAAGACCTGCCCCGATATTGTCGCACAAACGCTGACGCGGACCGGCGCGGAGGTCAAACATTGCCCCGATCCCTGCCTGCTGCCCAAGGCCATCAAGAACGCTGCCGAAATCGCAGGCGCGAAGACCGCGCATCACCGCGACGGCATCGCTATGGTGCATTTTCTTGCCTGGCTTGATACTGAGGCCCCGAAGGGCGCGCTGACCGAAATCGATGTGGTCACAGCACTTGAAGGGTTCCGCGCCCAAACCAATGCGCTGCGTGACATCAGCTTTGAAACCATTTCTGGCGCAGGCCCTAACGCGGCCATCGTGCATTACCGGGTCAATGAAAATACCAACCGCGCTGTTAAGCCCGGTGAACTGTTGCTGGTCGATAGCGGTGGGCAATATGTTGATGGCACAACGGATATCACGCGGACAATTGCGGTTGGCACCCCGACCGAGGATCATCGCCAATGCTACACACGGGTCCTGCAAGGGATGATCGCGATTAGCCGTATCCGGTTCCCCAAAGGGGTCGGCGGGCAGCATTTGGATGCGCTGGCGCGGGCACCGCTATGGCTGGCGGGTCAAGACTATGATCACGGCACCGGGCATGGGGTCGGCAGCTACCTAAGCGTCCATGAAGGCCCACAGGGTATTTCACGCCGTTCCGAAGTTGCGCTGGAAGCGGGGATGATTCTATCGAATGAGCCCGGCTATTACCGCGAGGGGGCGTTTGGTATCCGGATCGAGAACCTGATCACCGTCATCCCTGCCCCCGCCCTGCCCGGCGCGGATGCGCGTGAGATGCTTGGTTTCGATACGCTGACCTATGTGCCGCTTGATCGACGGTTGATTGATACATCACTGCTCACAGATGCAGAACGGGACTGGATTGATCAGTATCATGCAGATACAGTCGCGCTTCTTGCATCACATCTTGATGCGACAACTTGCGCATGGCTGAAAGCGGCCTGCGCGCCGCTTTGACATAAAACTGTCACGGCCCCCCCATACCACGCTACGGCGGTCATCGATTGCCGCCCCTACCAAAGGAATTCGCTTATGGCTGACCACATTCAAATTCGCCCTGCAACCGGTACTTGGGTCGTACGCGCTGGTGGCGCTGTGTTGGGCGAAAGCCAGAACGCGCTTGAATTGACCGAAGGCGATTACCCAGCTGTGATCTATTTCCCGCGCAGCGATATCGCTATGGCGTTTCTAGAGCCATCTGAAACAACGTCTTCATGCCCACACAAAGGCACGGCATCTTATTTTTCAATTGTCGCAAAAAGCGGCCCCATTGCAGATGCGGTCTGGTCTTATGCGGACCCGGCGAAAGGCGTTGCCGAAATCAAAGAACACCTCGCGTTTTACAGCAATAAGGTAACCGTCGAACAGGTCTAGGAATGTTCCTCGGCTGCGGTCGCTGACAAGGCTTGGTTCATCGCCTTGAGCGCATCAACCTGAAAAAGCGCGCCCCATAATGCGGGTGGATTATCTTCGCCGCCCAATGTGACCACGGGAATAAACATATGCCCGCCTTGGTCAAACATCGGCATCGCCTGTTCAAGCGTGGCGTTGCCGTCAATATAAACACCGTCACGGATAAGATCCCAACACGCATCCTCAGCGGCGGCGCGCGGCGTGTCGGTCGGGCGCATAATGGTCGAGACTTTGAACGTCGCGAGAAGATAGGCCTGTGGCCCAGCTGCAAGATGCACGTTGCGTCGTTCAAGCTGCGTCAGGAAAAACGACCGATCCACCAGCCGTGACGCGAGCGCCGTTGAAAGAGACACAGCCACCATTACCGCAAGCCCAGTTTGCCAGTCGCCTGTCAGTTCAAACACAATCAATGTCGTTGAAATCGGCGCGCCCAATACAGCAGCCGCAACCGCGCCCATCCCAGCCAAAGCATAAAGCGTGCCCTCGCCTGAAACCGTTGGGAAAATCGCCGTTGCGATAGCCCCAAAGGCCAAACCAGTTAGCGCGCCAACCATCAACGACGGGGAAAACACGCCTCCGCCCATACGACCACCCATGGTGATGGCCACGGCCACGACCTTGAGAATGCCAAAGATAATCGCTTCATGCAGCAATAGTTGCCCTGTAAGCGCCGCCGATGTTGTTTCGTAGCCGACGCCAATGACGTGCGGCCACCAAATTGCGAGCATCCCCACAAGCCCGCCCGCTATCGCAGGGCGTAAAAAACGTGGGATCCCTGTTTCGTTTTGAACGTAGGTGCCAAAATTATCGGCCCAAAAGATGGCCTTCATCAAGATGACGGCCACGAGCCCACACAGCAGCCCAAGGATCAAGAACGCTGGTAATTCAACGTAGAACGCCAGGGCTTGTTGGGTCGGCAAAACAAATTCGGTCACATCGCCAAGTGCCAATCGGTTGATCACCGTCCCTGCGACAGACGCGATCACAATTGGCGCAAAAGCGTGCACCGCAAAATGGCGCAACACGACCTCGAGCGCAAAAAGCGCCCCGGCAATCGGGGCATTAAAGCTTGCCGAGACGGCAGCAGCGACCGCGCACCCCAAGAGATCGCGACCTGTGATCCCATTGGCATTGATCCAACGACACACAAGCGTTGAAATCACAGCGGCAAGGTGAACCACCGGACCTTCGCGGCCGGTAGAGCCACCAGACGATAAGGTAATGAGCGAGGCAAAAGCCGATGCAAGCCCCCGGCGCGCCTCTACCCGCCCCTCTGACAGGGCTGCGGCTTCGATTACATCGCCAACGGAACGCACCCGCCCGTCATCGGTAAACCGATCCAAAATGATCCCCACAACCAGCCCGCCAACAATGGGAATCGCAACGATTAAATACCAATCAAGCCCCGCGACATGGCTATGTAGGCGCGTCACGTCCTCAGTGCCGTAAAGCGCCGCCTGAATGTAATCGATGCCCAGCCGAAACAATAACGCGGCCAGCCCGGCACAGATCCCTATCGCCAAAGCAATAAACCAAAACTGAATTTGCGTGGGGCCACGGGTCTTGATCACATGCGCGGCTTCAAAGCACGCGGCCTTTGTGTCGCCAATCGCTTGATCTAGCAGTTTCTTAATCGGCTCGCCCATGCCGTTGGTCATCCCAAAACTTTAAATGCCCCGTTTACGCCGTTAATCTGGGTGTATGCGATCCGCTGGGCCAGTCCAAGTACCCATCGCATTTCAGCGCATTTGTCGAAAACGAATCAAAATCAAAAACGAGCACCAAGCCCCACCCGTAACAGATGTACGGTGAAAACCCAGCACTTCAGCCCGCATCGCAGATTGTCGACGCTCCGAGATACAACTCAAAGATGCCATCCTGCCATTCAACCCAGTGACAAAGAACATCGGCACGCTCATATTTGTTTTTGTATCAATACCTAACACCCCTGAAAACGATTACGTTCAACATGAAGAAAACACCCAAATATTCATAGGGTTTTTGACTACGCCGCAGGGTTGCAGGAAACATAGGTCAGCAATGATGATATACTTTGGTACAGGTTGATTGAAACCCACCCGCTCTGGTAGATTATTACCTAGAGGAAATTAGTCCTCTGGTATTAGCTAGTTTATAAATCGTTTGACGGTTATTCAGCGGTTTTCGTGTTGAGGAGGAGGCACGGTTAAAGCCTCACTCAAGACGATAGTGTGAGATACGTACCTTCGACGTGAGTGGAAAAGGTGCGGTATAACGAGTGGGTCGGGTAACAATTTCTAGGGGTGGAATATGTGCATTTTCGCGTATTCCGCCCCTAACTTATTTCTGACCAGAAATAAGCGCCTGTGCCGCGGCGCGGGCCGCGTCGGTGACCCGGTCACCCGAAATCATCCGCGCAATTTCGTCAATTCTGTCGTTGATATCTAGCGCGACAACTGTGGATGTCGTCGTCATGTCATCTTGCCGTTTTTCGACCCGCCAGTGGTGCCCACCCAAGGCAGCAACCTGTGGCGAGTGCGTGACAACCAAAACCTGCCCACCATCCGCCAATTCAGCCAACCGGCGGCCAACAGCATCAGCCGTCGCCCCACCAACACCGCGATCAATTTCGTCAAAGATCATGGTTAGGCCTGCGTCCGCTTGCGTCAAACAAACTTTGAGCGCCAATAAAAACCGGCTGAGTTCACCGCCGGATGCAATTTTATTGAGCGGCCCCGCGGGTGCGCCGGGGTTTGTTGCAACGGTAAAGGCCACCGTGTCCCGCCCCGATGGTCCTGGCTCTGCTGCTGCAATATTCGTCGCAAAAATGGCGCGCTCCATTTTCAGCGGGGCCAGCTCTGCCGCCATTGCCTGATCTAACCGCTGTGCGGCTGTGCGGCGCTTCTCAGTCAGCCTAGCTGCGGTTTCTTCATATATGGCCTGTGCCGTCTGAAGATCACCGTGAAGCGCTTGCAGATCACGCGCACCATCATCCAGCAGCGCCAACCGGGCGCGCAACCCATCGGCAAACCCACGCAGATCATCCGCGAGCACCCCATGTTTGCGGGCCAGACCACGAATAGCGAACAGCCGTTCTTCGACATTTTCAAGATCAGAGGTATCGAACGACAGCGTATCCAAGCACTGAACGATCCCGTTTTGAGCCTCATCCAGCGCAAGTTGCACCCGCTCAATTGCTGCAAGTGGTTCGTCAAGCTGGCCTTCGGCCTTATCCGCAACACCGATTAACCAACGCGATGCATCGCTCACCATGCCTTCGGCACCATTGAGGCTTAGCGCCTCTCCGGCTTTGGCAATATCGGTGCGGATCTTTTCGGCCGCTTGCATCATCCGGCGTTGCGTATCAAGCGTCGCCTCTTCCCCCGTTTCGGGCGAAAGCGCATCAAGCTCGCCTACGGCGTGGCGCAGGTATTCTTCTTCGGCTTGGGCTTCGGCGATGCGGCCCTCGGCGGCGGTCAGTGCGTTTTGTGCCTTGGCCAATTGCTGCCAAGCCGCGCGGGTTTTGTCTAATTCTGGCGCAAGCCCCGCATAGCTATCAAGCATCTGTTGATGCCCACGCGGGTTTAGCAGGCCACGGTCATCATGTTGCCCATGCAATTCAACCAATGTTTCCGAAAGGTTACGCAACACTTCGCCGCTGACACGACGGTCATTGATCCACGCTGTTTTGCGGCCATCACGGGTATTTACGCGACGCAGGATCAGCTCATCTTCGGCAGCGATCC
Organism: uncultured Paracoccaceae bacterium; assembly: GCA_938002605.1. Taxonomy (GTDB): domain Bacteria; phylum Pseudomonadota; class Alphaproteobacteria; order Rhodobacterales; family Rhodobacteraceae; genus Yoonia. Next base: position 39,719 of record CALLAF010000025.1, read on the forward strand.
CGGCATCCGCAAGTACAGCAAAACCCGGATGCCCATCAGGCAGATCGAACCAAGCCGTGACTTCGCCTTGTTCGGCACCTTGACGAACCAGTTCAGCACGCCCGCGCCAGCCCAGAACGAACCCCAGCGAATCCAATAAGATAGATTTTCCGGCCCCGGTTTCCCCGGTCAGCACATTCAGCCCCGGCTGAAACGCCAGTTCCAACCGGTCAATGATAAGCATATCCCGGATATCAAGACCGCGTAGCATATCAGCCCCCGAAGCCTGCGCCGATTACAGCCATTCGCCGCGCACAACCTGACGATAGATCGACGCCAGCCAGTTATCGCCGGACACTTCGGTCGACAGCCCCTGCCCAGTCAGCAGCGCGTAGCTTGATTCGTACCATTCGGTTGACCGGTAGTTATGTCCCAAGATCGCGCCTGCGCTTTGTGCTTCTGCGGTGAGCCCAAGAGACAGGTACGATTCGACCAAACGGTGGAGCGCTTCGGGTGTGTGAATAGTGGTTTGGAAATCTTCAACCACTGTGCGAAAGCGGTTCGCCGCCGCAGCGTAATGACCGCGTTTAAGATAGTAACGTCCAATTTCCATCTCTTTTGCAGCCAAATGATCAAAGGCAAGATCAAATTTCAACACTGCAGAGCGCGCATATTCGCTTTCTGGGTAGCGCTCGATCACCGTCCGCAAAGCCTGTAACGCCTGGAACGTCAGCCCTTGATCGCGGCCGATATCATCGATCTGATCGTAGTAAGACAGCGCCAATAGATAGGCCGCGTAAGGCGCGTCCTGTTCAGCGGGGTAAAAGTCCAAGAAACGCTGCGCGGACGCGCGGCTGTTTTGGTAGTCTTCGTCCCGGTGATAGGCGAATGCCTGCATGATCAGCGCACGTTGGGCAAATTCCGAATATGGGTACAACCGTTCGATTTCACCAAACGTGAAGGCGGCATCATCTTGATCGCCACGCGCTAGTTGCTGTTCGCCACGTGCAAAAATCTGATCGGCTGTCATTTCATCCAACGGGGCAGATGGATCACCTGCACCGCAGGCAGAAAAAAGCGCAAATGCCATTGCGGCGCCAACCTGCGTTGTCCGCATGCGGAAAGTGTTCAAGCTGACTGACATCGAGCGACCTCATTACTGACGGTGCGTGTAAGGCGTGCACCAATTGTTGGGATCGGTCTAGCATAGAAAAATCTGGTGCAAAATGCCTTTTGAGCACCCGAAGATCAACTGTGCGTCGCTGCTTTACGCAACAGCGTGAAGATCGGCCATGCTCACCCCGACACCAGGCAAACGCGCAGCGATTTTTGCATCACAATTGACCCATCGCCATGCGGTGGAATCCGCAAATAACGCATGTAAAAGGCGGTTCGTCATCGCATGGCCAGCGCGGGTTCCTGTATAGCGTCCCAAGATCGGCGCGCCTGCCGTGTAAAGATCACCCAATGCATCCAGCATTTTATGGCGCACAGCTTCATCCGCGTGGCGCAGCCCCCCGGGCGTCAAAACATCGGCCCCGTCAACAACCACCGCATTTTCCATCGACCCGCCAAGCGCCAGCCCATTGGCACGCATCGCATCCACATCCGCAGAGCGGCAGAATGTCCGGCTATCACAAAGTTCGCGCACGAATGTGCCATTCGCCATGTTCAGGGTCTTGTGCTGTTTGCCAATCACTGCATCAGCAAAGTCGATCGCAAAATCAATTTGCAACGACGTTGCAGGCGAAAGCTGCGCAAAAGCCGCGCCCTCCGTCACTGACACGTCTTTGAGAATTTCAATTGCGCGCAGCGGTGCGTTCAGACGTGTCAGACCGGTCTTTACAATGCCGCGCACAAATGTCGCCGCACTGCCATCCAAGATCGGCACTTCGGGACCGTCGATATCGATAAGCACATTGTGAACACCACAGCCGGAAAGTGCCGCCATCAGATGTTCAATTGTAGACACGGTCACACCATCCGCATTCACCAGACGGGTATTAAGCGGCGAAACAATCACCCCATCCCATCTTGCCGCAAGCCGCGGAGTACCCTGAAGGTCAACCCGGCGGAACACAATGCCTGCATTTGCAGGCGCCGGGTGCAAGACAACTGAAACACGTGCACCAGAGTGCAAACCTGTGCCTTCAAAGGCCGTTTTGTTTTTCAGTGTCGTTTGCACAGTTTTCGGGTGCCTTAGATGATTCCGGTTTCCATACAGAACTACGCGCAAGGGCGGCGCGGCTCAACTCACTCTTTACAACGGTATGAAACATCACATGGCAAAAAAATGGCGATCTATGTAGAGCATTGTTACAAAAGGAAAAAGGTCGCCCTAGGGCGACCTCTTCAAAACATTAACGTGGCATTACCGAAAAGCTTAGTTTGCCTGGCGGCGCAAGAACGCTGGGATTTCGATGCGATCTTGATCTTCGTTTGCTTCGGGTTCTTGGCGCAACGGCGTGACCTGCGGCTGCGCACGGGTTGGCTGTGCTGCAGCGGCTTCGGCCTGCGCGCCGGTCATCCGGTTGATCAAAGAATTGATGCCAAACCGGGGCTTTTCGGCTTCTTCAGAAGCAGGTGCTGCGGCTTGCGGCTGCGCGGGGGCGGCTTGCTGCGCAGGCGCCCGGTTCACCGCGGCTTGCAAACGTGCCAGTGCTTCGGGGGATGGTGTCCCCGGCGCACGCGGCGCGACAAAGCTATCCGCTTCGGTTACCGCTGGTTCAGCGCGCGGCGTATATGCGGGTGGCGGCAGATCGTCAGCTGCGGCAGCCGGTTGTGCAGGAGCTGGCTGCGGTGCCGCTGCGGATGGCATATCCAAATCTTGGAACAATGTGCGTTCTTGTTGCTGTGGCTGTGGTGCTGGTGCTGGTGCTGGCGCCTGCGCCACGGGTTCTTGCACCGGTGCGGGTGCCGGTGCTGCAGCAACTGGTGCTGGTTCTTGAACAGGAGCAGGGGCAGCTTCGGGCTGTGCCAACGGTGCGGCCATGCTGCGACGTGGCAGCGGCGTATCGGCATTGCTCATGACGGCATCGATACCTGTGGCAACAACAGACACACGCATTTTGCCTTCCATCCCGGTGTCAAGCGTAGAGCCAACAATGATGTTCGCTTCTGGGTCGACCTTTTCACGGATTTTGTTGGCGGCCTCGTCCAATTCGAACAGTGTCAAATCATGTGAGCCAGTGATGTTGATCAGAACGCCCTTCGCGCCCTCAAGGCTGATTTCGTCAAGCAGCGGGTTCGCGATGGCTTTTTCTGCCGCTTGGATCGCGCGGTTTTCACCTTCAGCTTCGCCGGTACCCATCATAGCCTTGCCCATTTCATCCATGACAGCGCGGACATCCGCAAAGTCGAGGTTAATAAGCCCCGGACGTACCATCAGGTCAGTCACACCTTTCACACCTTGGTACAGAACGTCATCTGCAAGCGAGAAAGCTTCGGTGAAGGTGGTATTTTCATTCGCAAGGCGGAACAGGTTTTGGTTTGGAATGATGATCAGCGTATCCACAACCTTTTGCAGGGCTTCAATGCCTGCGTCAGCTTGCTTCATGCGTTTGCCGCCTTCGAATTGGAACGGCTTAGTCACAACACCAACAGTCAGAACACCCAACTCACGGGCTGCCTGTGCGATGATCGGGGCTGCACCTGTCCCGGTGCCGCCACCCATGCCCGCTGTGATAAAGCACATGTGCGCCCCAGCAAGGTGATCAACGATTTGTTCAATGCTTTCTTCAGCAGCAGCGGCCCCAACCGTTGCGCGCGCACCCGCGCCCAAACCTTCGGTCACTTTCAGACCCATCTGGATTTTTTGTTCCGAGCGAGATTGCTGCAACGCTTGCGCGTCAGTGTTGGCGACAACGAATTCGACGCCTTCAAGCGCCTGTTCGATCATGTTGTTCACAGCGTTGCCGCCTGCCCCACCTACACCAAACACGGTGATACGTGGTTTCAGTTCTTCATGCCCCGGAAGGGAGAGATTCAATGTCATTGCTCGATCCGCCTGTTTTTATGAGCCCGTCCCACCGGGCGCTGACTGCTTATTGCTTCCATCCTAACCGGGTGATGCCGAAAGGTCACGGGAAAAACACAAAGTTGCCACCAAATCTGGACAAATTTTTTCCGAATCGCGCTTCATTTTGCCTTATCGGCAAAATGAAGCGCATTACCAGTTGTCTTTAAACCATTTAACAGCCCGTTTAAGCGAACGCGCCGGATAGCGATCCGCCGGAATTTCGAAATCCCACCATTCGTCCTGCGGGTTCGACGCGAATAGCGACAACCCAACTGCGCTCGAAAATGCGGGACCAATTGCCGCTTGTGGCAGACCTTGCACCCGTAACGGGCGCCCTAGCCGGACCTGCTGACCCAGAATTTTACTGGCCAACCCATCAAGTCCGGGAATTTGGCTCCCGCCGCCTGTCAGCACGATCTGCTGGCCGGGCAAGTGCTCGAAGCCGGCAGCATCAAGACGTGCGCGAACCTCTTCAAGAATTTCTTCCACGCGAGGGCGCATGATCCCGATCAATTCAGCCCGGCTGACAGTGCGGCGATCATGTTCCCAATCGCCTGTCTCGCCGTCCGTTTCGATCATTTCACGGTCATCCATGCCCGTCGCAACGACGCCGCCGTAAAATGTTTTAATCCGCTCCGCAGTCGCGGCGGGGATTTGCAGACCCATCGAAATATCAGAGGTAATATGGTCACCGCCCATACGCACTGAATCCGCATAGATCATGTGCTTTTTCATAAAGACTGAAATGCTGGTCGATCCGCCGCCCAAGTCAATACAAGCCGCGCCCAATTCTTGTTCATCTTCTACCAGCGACGACATGCCAGACACATAAGCCGAAGACGCGAGCCCCGCCAGTTCAAGATCGCAACGCTTGATGCAGTAAAACAGGTTTTGCAATGTTGCCGTATCGACCGTCAGCATATGCATATCAGTGGTCAGCTGGTGCCCGATTTGCCCACGCGGATCGGCAAGCCCAGACCGGTTATCAAGCGTAAAATTCACGGGCTGCGCATGTAAAACTTCGCGGTCAGCGCCGTAATCAGGCACATCGCAGTTCGCCATCACCTGACTGATATCTTGCTCCGTCACAGCACCGCCCGACACATCAAGCGCGCCATCCAAACCATAAGATCGCGGACGCCCACCCGAAAGCGACGCAATCACGTGATCAACGCGGACTTTGGCCATTTTTTGGGCAGCCTGAACCACCGTGCGAATGGCGCGTTCCGTTTCTTGCATCGCGTCGATTTCGCCAAAACGCACACCGCGCGACCGCGTGGTCGCAGCGCCAATCACCCGAAACTGTGATTGCCCGGCCATAGATCCCACGCCGTCCACATTGCGAAACTGTTCTGGCCCGTCAAAACGCAGCACCAGACAGGCAATCTTTGACGTGCCCACATCCAAAATCGCCACGACGCCGCGTTGCATTGCGGCTTTGCGCATTTGACGCATTGCGCGTTGGTTGTCGTATAGATCGCCCATTAGTTGCCTGCCCCGTTTGTCGATACTGTTTCATTCACGCGGCGCATCGCCGCGACGGCCTCTTCGTTCATCCGCAAGGTGGGGCGGTCTGCATTGCGCATGTCCACCACCGTGACATCGCGGTCCAACATGTCTTGGGCCGCGTTCAGCGCGACAACCCGGTCAAACGCGGCAACAGCCCCCTCGCCGGGTAAAAGAATGCGTTGTTCACGATCCAACACGATATCCCAACGGCGTTCGCCCATACGCACAAGGCCACGCACACGCGGGCCAAGCGGCCCGGCAGCCGCGTAAAGCGCAAGCGCTTCTTGGATATGTTGCTCTGCCCCGTCGCCCGCGATCAACGGCAGGTCAAGCCGTTCAGATCGCGAGGTCACAAAGCCAGAATCCACCCCCTCTGCGTCGATCAACCGCAAGGTCGCCCCATCGCGCCAAAGCGCCGAAGGCACGCGCGGCGTTAACCGCACCTCAAGCGTGCCTGCCGCGCCGACCCGGACGCTAGCGGATTTCACAGGGGCCAAGCTTTCAATCGCAAGGCGGGTTTGTTCGAGATCAAGATCAAACGAAGACACCGGATAATCGCTGGGCAACAACCCAATAACATCCGTCATTGTCGCTTGATCGGCTCCGGTGATGGTCATTGCTTTGACCATAAACTGGGGGCGGTCCTGAAACTGCTGAATGGCAGTTTCAATCTGCGCGGCAACTGCGGCCCGGTTTGCGGCGTTAGAAAAATGCGAGCCAAGGATCGTTGCGATCAGCGCGATTGGCACCCCAATACGCATAGTCGCACGAAAGCCCGGCGTTAACAGCAATCGCTGATAACGGTAGCCCAGCTTAGATGGGGCCGGATCATGCGGCACGGCATGGGCAGGACGCCGGATCAGACCTCGCATGTCGTGACCTCTAACACCCAAACGCCAGAAGACGCGGCCGAAGGGCCGTCATCCGTCAAAATAACTCTGCACTGTTCGTCCCGAAAGCCCGCCTGCGAATCCATGATGATCGACGAAGCGCCTGCCTGCGCTGTCACCGAACGGTCAACAATTCCAACATCTTCCGGGTTTGCCCTGCTCGACATACCCAACCACCTTTTTGCGGATCTTTGTGACCCGTCATTTTTTGACCCATTTTGGATCCAGCCATTTTTTGGCCCATTAAACTGCGGGATCGCTGCCTGTACGTTCGCCAACCCGCATAATTTCCCACTCTAGTCTAATCGCTTGCGAATCGTAAACCTTTTTCCGCACCAACTCGCCCAATTCCTCAAGATCGGCGGCACTTGCCCCACCCGCATTTGTTAAAAAGTTCGAGTGTTTCACATTCATCACAGCCCCGCCAAGCGTAGCGCCGCGCATCCCGGCCTGATCAATGACCTTCCATGCCTTAAGATCATGCACATCATCGGCACGCCCCGTTGATGAAAACCCTGCCGGGTTGCGGAATGTCGATCCGGCCGTACGGTCCTTAGTGGGTTGCGTTTCGTCACGTTTAGCAAGCTGATCCACCATGCGTTGCGCCAGCTCTTCGGGGTCTGCTTTTGGGGCGGCAAACCGTGCGCCGACAATAATTGCCCCCTCGGGTAAATTGCTTTGACGGTAAGCCAATTGCAGATCGGCGGCGGGCAATTCATTTACCTCGCCCGCGCGTGTGACAATCGTGACGGAAATCAAAACATCTGCCACATAAGCGCCGTAGCAGCCCGCATTCATCCGCACGGCCCCGCCAATTGTGCCGGGGATCGTGCGCAAAAACGTCAGATCACGCCCAGCATCAGCCGCTTTGCGGGCCACATGCGCATCCAAGGCCGCAGCGCCCGCGACCACCTGTTCGCCTGTCGCATCAATGCTGTTAAACCCACGCCCAAGCCGGATCACAACGCCGCGAATACCCCCGTCACGTACGATTAGGTTACTCCCGACACCCATAGGAAAGACAGGTACGTCGGCGGGCAGCGCGGCAAGAAACGCGCAAAGGTCATCCAAATCGGCAGGCTGGAATAGCACATCCGCCGGACCACCGACGCGCATCCACGTCAGATCTGCCAAAGCACGGTTCGGGGTCAGCGTGCCACGCACTTGAGGAAGATCATGCATTACAGTTCCTTTCGCTTGCCTAGTTTACCAACTAGCCAACGATATAAATAGTAAAGAGGCCAGCGGAACACCGATGCCCCCAAGGTAAAGACGGCAAGCCCAGTCCATGCGCCGTTCTCAATGACGACCCAAATCAAAATCGGGCCGCCGATAGCCATCAACACATAAGCCCGCCGCCAATGATTATCATTCGACGGGATGGATTGCATAACAAAAGCCAGCACAGCCCAAAGCGCAGCTGCAATCAGCGGCATCATTTTGCGGCAAGCCGAGAAGGCAATCGGTTCGCCCAAGCGCTGATCGTCCCGGCCCCAAGACAGACAACCATATCGCCCGGTTTTGCGGCTTCGCGCACCAGCTTTTCAAGATCATCTTCGGATGCCACACTGCGTGCATCACGGTGCCCGTGACGGACTAACCCAGCAACAAGATCATCACGCCCCGCACCGGGGATCGGATCTTCGCCCGCCGCAAAAATATCGGAAATGCCAACCACATCGGCATCGTTAAAACAGGCGCAAAAATCATCAAAGTGATGTGACAGGCGGCTAAAACGGTGCGGCTGATGGACAGCGATCACCCGGCCCTCGGTTGCTTGGCGCGCCGCCTTGAGCACGGCTGCAATTTCAACCGGGTGGTGGCCATAGTCATCAATGATGGTCACGCCGTCCACTTCGCCCACTTTGGTAAAGCGACGGTTTACGCCTTTAAACCCCTTAAGTGCCGCGCGAATTTCGTCGCGTTTCATCCCCAGGTGCCGGGCAACAGCCACCGCGGAAAGCGCGTTTGACACATTGTGATCACCGGGCATCGGTAATTCGCACCCATCAATCGTCGTACCTTCGTCTTGCAGCGCGATATCAAAATGCGCCACGCCTGCCTTATAGGTCAGGTTGATCGCGCGCACGTCTGCTTGGGCGTTAAACCCAAATGTCGTCACGCGGCGGTCTGTGATCCGACCGACCAAAGCCTGCACATCCGGATCATCGGTGCAGCACACAGCCAACCCATAAAACGGAATATTTGACACGAAATCATCAAAGCCTTGGTGCAGCGCCTCTTCGGTGCCCCAATGTTCCATATGTTCTGGGTCAATGTTGGTCACAATCGCAATGGTCGCGGGCAAGCGGTTAAAGGTGCCATCGCTTTCGTCTGCTTCGACAACCATCCATTCGCCCTGCCTCATGCGTGCATTGGACCCATAAGCATGAATGATCCCGCCATTGATCACAGTTGGGTCAATTCCGCCTTCGTCCAAAAGGGCCGCGACCATCGTTGTTGTCGTGGTTTTGCCATGTGTGCCCGCGACGGCGATATTGGATTTAAGCCGCATCAATTCGGCCAGCATTTCTGCACGGCGCACGACCGGCAGACCTTGGGCGCGGGCCATGTCTAATTCTGGATTACCGGGTTTAATCGCGGATGAAATCACCACTACGGCTGCACCATCAAGATTGTCTGCGCGTTGTCCTTCGAAAACTGTAGCACCCAAGGATTGCAGGCGGTCAGTAATTTTAGAGGCCTTTAGATCAGATCCCTGCACCGTATACCCGTGATCCATAAGTACTTCGGCGATGCCCGACATACCAATGCCGCCAATGCCCACAAAGTGAATCGGGCCAATATCCAACGGCAGTTTTGTTGCAGCAGCGTTCATCGCATATTTTCCATCTTACTTTTGGGCCATTATGTTCAAGCGAGGCCGGCCAATTCTTCGACAAGGGCAACCAAGCGGTCGGTCGCATCAGGAACGCTACAGGCAATGGCCGCGCGCGACATCTGCAGCGCGCCGGCTTCGTCTGTCAGCAGTTTTTCAATCATCGCGGTCAGCGGCGCAACTTCAAATTCGGCTTCGGTCATGATGACCGCCGCACCGCTTTCAACCAGTTGACGCGCGTTTGCGGTTTGCTCGTCGCGGATCGCACCCGCGTAAGGCACCCAGATTGCGGGGCGTCCGATGATGCTGACGTCTGCAACCGTCGACGCACCTGATCTTGAAATAGCCAACTGTGCCTGCGCCATCCGATCCGGCACATCAGAAAAAAACGTGTCGACGTCGGCGCTGATCACTTCGTCGGCGTAGTATTTTGTGACCCGGTCCAAGTCTTCGGCACGGGCCTGATGGCTAACACGCACGTTGCGACGGATATGTTCGGGCAGCGCGGAAATCGCAGGTGGTACAAAATCTGACATGATCCGTGCACCTTGGCTGCCGCCAAGCACAACAATCGACATCGGGTAATCACCCGGCGGTATATAAGGGGACCCCGCACGTTCAAGAACGGCCGCGCGTACTGGATTGCCCGTGTGTTCGCCAGTCACCCCTTTGGGCAGCGCTGTCGGCCACGTCCCACAGGCAACCTTGTTCACACGCTTGGCAAACAATTGGTTCACCCGCCCCAAAACGCCGTTTTGTTCATGGATCATGCGCGGGACACGCAAAACCCAAGCAGCCGCCATGGCCGGGATCGTCGGATAGCCACCAAAACCCACGACAACCGCGGGGCGGTCGCGCAGCATGCGCCATTTTGCAGCTGCAATGCCGCCTAAAATCCGAAACGGCACCGCAAGCTTTGCCAAAATACCGCCGCGCGCAAATGTAGCACTGCCGACAACATTGACCTCAACCTCTTCTGGGAAACCGCCTGTATAGCGTGCGCCGCGCGCGTCGGTTGACAGACGCACCCGCCAGCCTTTTTGCAACATTGCCTCGGCCAGCGCCTGCGCCGGGAACATGTGCCCGCCAGTGCCGCCTGCTGCAATAATCATCAGTGGTGATGTCGTCATCTGTCTGCCCTACGCCGCAAAATATCTTCCATCTCGCCTTGCGGGCGCACGCGCGTAAATGCAAGCAACATTCCAACCGTAATGCCCCCTGCGATCAGCGACGATCCGCCGTAAGACACAAACGGCAACGTCATGCCCTTTGCAGGCAACAAACGCACGGTCACGCCCATGTTAATCATAGCCTGCACACCAAACACGCAAGCCAATCCAGTACCGGCAAGGCGAATAAACGGGTCGCGCTCTTTCATCAAACGCAACAAAGAACGCACAACAATCACGCTATAAAGCGCGATGATCACCAGCACACAGATCAGGCCATATTCTTCAGCGGCAACAGCAATGATGAAATCCGTATGCGCATCCGGCAGCGACCATTTCACTTGGCCTTCACCCACGCCGACACCAAAAAAACCGCCTTCACGGATGGCGTTGGTAGCATACCCAAGCTGAGTTGTGGGGTCCAGATCAGCAGATAGAAAACCGTCAATACGGCGGGCAAAATGCTCCGAAGCGCTGTAGGCAAACATCCCGCCTAGGATCACCAGACCTGCAAGCACCATCAGCAACAGCATCGGCGCGCCCGCGACAAAGTACATCACGCCCCATGAAAACAGGATCAGACAGGCCTGGCCAAAATCGGGCTGCATCGCGAGGATCAGCACGATCACAACGGTCAGCACAAACGAATAAATCTTACCCGGAGGGCCACCCAACTGTTGTGACGCGGCCAACAACCATGCGGACATGACAATAAAACCGGGCTTCAAAAATTCAGAGGGCTGGACCGAGGCAAAACCAAGCGAATACCAGCGCGTTGCACCTTTGCCAAAATCAGTCCCGAATACGGGCAGCATCACCAGCGCAGCAAAGGCGCAAAGAAAACCGATCACCGCCAAACGCCGTACCAGCGTCGGCGACATCATGGAGACAGTGAACATCACCACCATTGCGGCACCGCCAAAAATGGCCTGACGGGTCACGTAGTGAAACGGGTCAAGTCCGTTTTTCGCGGCCAACGGCGGCGAAGATGCTAGCCCCAGCAGCAACCCAACCCCAAAAAGGATCAAGATGCACGACAAGGTCCATTTATCAATTGTTCGCCACCACCGTGGGATCACTGGATCGCCGGATTGTACCGGGACCACCCCATAGACCATTTCTGTCATGGATCACCGCCTTACTGCCTCAACCGCCCGTTTTCCGGGTCTAAGCGCAGCATAACCAGCATTTGCGTATGATTCTACTGAAATTGTTGGCAACCCTACTGATGCCTTCAAGTAGGGTTGCGTATCTTTGTAACCGCTTGTTTTTGCAGACTTAGCCCGTCATTATATCCCCATAGTAAGGATCCAAAATGAAATTGTCCGCGCTTAGGTCGTCCAACGATACCCCAGATAGCAAAACGCTTGCGGTGTTTGATTGCGTCAACAAAACCCCATCAGCGGTCTGCACCATGTCATTAAACGGATCGTAGCCGAGATCACCCTGCGTATTGAGATACAAAAGGTCCATCGTAACATCAAAATCCGTCACGGTGTCATGGCCTTCGTCAGCTTCGACGAGGAAAATAACATCCTGCCCTGTTCCAGTGGTAATCACATCGTCGCCAGCCCAGCCCGAAATCTGATCGTTACCGCTGCCCGCGTCGATCATATCATTCCCCGAAGACCCGAGCACCAGATCGTCACCTCCGCCCGCATCGATGTCACGCACTGTCGTATCTGCGAACATCAAAACATCTGCGGCGCTAGACCCAATGACGCTCTCAAAATTTGTCCAAACGGAATCAAAACTGTCCGCATCCACGGCCCCGACTACGACGGACGTACCATCAGGCAACGCGCTGACGCCTTGGTCAAATCCCGACAAATCTAACGTATCAATACCTGCGCCGCCATCGATTTGATCATTCGCACCCGCGACGGCAATCGCGATGTCATCGCCAGCCAACATATCTCCGACGGTCCCAATCGCGTCCCCGGTCCAGACGTCATCACCTTCGGTAAATACAGGAGGCGCGCTTACGCTAACTTCAATCCACTGCGTCAGGTTATCTGCTTCGTTTTCTTCTTCCAATGCACCCGCAGGATCCGCAACGACAGCGACCCAATACGTGCCAGGATCCAGATCGGCAGCCTCCAGATCAAACGAAACGTTTTGCTGTGTTCCCGTTGCCAATGCCGTCAAGGCTTGCGTTTCCAGCACATCAGTGACCGCGTCAAAGTCAGGAGACGTAGCAACAACCAAAGAAAGTGTCGACGCATCCGCATCAGCCGCACCATTCGAAGTTACGGTCGCAACGATCGTACCCGTTTGGTCATGGTCCAACGACACATCATCAATCGAAATTTCGTCCAGTGCTAGATTTGAAAGGCCTGCGTCACCGCCGAATATTTCGTCATTAATTGAAATCGGTGCGATACTGTCAAACGCGCCCAAACCGACAAAACCAAAGCTTACGCTGGCTCCTGCAGCCAAGTTTGCATTATATCCCATAGCCTGTATAGTATATGTATTACCAACATGTGAGATAATTTGCGCATTCCAGATACTGGTAATATCGCCGTCGAACGTGAATTCATACACCCAGCCATTGATCGTTTGCACTGCATTCACAGTCACATTTGCAACGAATCCAGCCCCCCAGTTATTCGCGGCGCTAACATCAATGGTTGCAATATCAGATGTTGCTGAAATCATTATTTTTCTCCTGAAATATCTGTTTAAGTATGTAGCGCTGAATCACGGCTTTTTTTCAACCTCAAGATAACTTAGCCCCACAATCACGCAACCCAAAAGACGAATATATGCACTGCACTTGCATGCGACAGCGTTCCACGGCACATCAACCTTATGGATATCAACACACTGATCATTGGCGCAGGGGCCGCTGGCATGATGTGCGCCGCCCATGCTGGCCCCGGCACATTGGTTGTCGATCATGCCAAGTCCCCCGGCGAGAAAATTCGCATTTCGGGCGGAGGGCGCTGCAATTTCACGAATATAGACGCGGGTCCAGCCAATTTCATCAGCCAAAACCCGCATTTCTGCAAATCCGCGTTAAAGCGCTTTACCCAGTGGGATTTCATCGCATTGGTCGATAGCTACCGGATCGCTTGGCACGAAAAAACGTTGGGTCAGTTGTTTTGCGACGATACAGCCAAAGATATTATCGCGATGCTGCGATCAGAAATGGACAATGCAGGCGCACAGCTTTGGCTGCAAACATCAGTCGGTCATATTTGCCACGATGGCACCAATTTTCACGCGACCCTGACGCGTGAAGGGAAGATCACGGAAGTGATTGCAAAGAACCTCGTCGTGGCTTGTGGCGGCAAATCCATCCCCAAAATGGGGGCGACGGGCCTCGCCTATCAAATCGCCGCGCAGTTTAACCTGCCTGTCGTAGAAACCCGCGCAGGTCTTGTGCCGTTCACATTTGGCGAAGATCGGTTCAAGCCACTTGCCGGTGTCGCCCTACCCGCGCGGATCAGCGCGAAGGGCACATCTTTCGACGAGGCGCTGTTGTTCACCCATCGCGGGCTGTCTGGCCCGGCCATTCTACAGGCCTCGTCTTATTGGCATCCGGGCGAACCGATTAACGTGAATCTCGATCCTTCCGCGGGATTGCTGGATTTTCTAAAAGCAGCGCGGCAAAGCCAAGGGCGCAAAGCGCTGACCACGGTTATGGCGCAATACCTGCCAGCACGATTGGTCGATTTCTTAAGCTCTGACCTGCAACTGGCAGGCAATATCGCGGATCAAAGCGACGCACGCTTGCAAGAAATTACGGATCAAATCACCGCGTGGGTACTGACCCCAACGGGTACCGAAGGCTACCGCACCGCCGAGGTCACATTGGGTGGTGTCGATACAGATGCGCTCTCGTCCAAAACGATGGGCGCGAAATCGGTTCCGGGCCTCTACTTTATCGGCGAATGCGTTGACGTGACGGGCTGGCTTGGCGGTTATAATTTTCAATGGGCCTGGTCATCAGGTTGGGCCGCAGGGCAAGCCATCGCTAACACGTAGGGTGGATCTTGATCCACCTTACGTTATCGCTGCAGTCACACAGGCAATAAAATCGTCACCGCGTTTCTCAAAACTATCATATTGATCAAACGAGGCCGCCGCAGGGGCCAGCAATACCACATCGCCGGGCTGCGCATCTATGGCAGCCTGTGCTACCGCAGCTTCCATCGTGTTGCATACCTTAGTCGCGGCACCCTCAAGCTGGCGCGCGAAATCAGCGGCCTCGCGCCCAATAACATAGGCTTTGGCGACGTTGCTCAGATGTGACAACACAGCATCCAAACCACCTTCTTTTTGCAGCCCACCGCAAATCCAACGGATATTCTTGAAAGCCTGCAACGCCTTAGCCGCACTATCGACATTGGTTGCCTTACTGTCGTTTACATAGCGCACGCCGTTATGATCCGCGACCAATTGCGACCGGTGTGGCAAGCCGGGATAGCTGCGCATTGCGGCTTCGATCCCTTTGGGGCCAAGCCCAAGGCTGCGACATACCGCATAGGCCGCACAGGCGTTTTGATGGTTATGCGCGCCGGGAAGCCCGGCAATATCGCGCAGGTCAACTGCGCCGACTTGACGGCCTTTACGTATTTCGGCCAAGAACCCTTTGCGTGCAAACACGCTCCAGCCATGGGACAATTTGCGCCCGGATGAAATCTGGATCACCCGGTCGTCGCCTTGGCCTTCGATCAGTTGATTGGCCAGATAGCGCCCTTCGGGTTCATCCACGCCAATGATCGCGCGATCTGGTCCGCCTTCGGCAAAAAGGCGACGCTTGGCGGCAAAATATCCACCCAGCCCCGCGTGCCGATCAAGATGATCAGGCGACAGGTTCGTGAAAACGGCCACATCCGGGGTCAGCGACCGGGCAAGGTCAGTTTGATAGGATGAAAGTTCCAGCACGACAACTTCGCCATCATGCGCCGGGTCAATATCAAGCACACCGCGCCCGATGTTACCAGCCAGTTGCGCAGGGCGTCCGTTTTCAACCAGAATGTGATGGATCAAAGCCGACGTCGTGGATTTCCCATTCGACCCGGTAACCGCCACAACACGTGGGGCCACATCAAAATTATCCCATTCGGATGTCGCAAAGGATTGGAAAAACAGCCCAATATCATTGTCGACAGGCACAGCGGCATCCCACGCGGCAGCAATGACTGCGTTTGGCTGCGGATACAGATGCGGAATGCCGGGGCTGACGATCAGCTTAGCAATCCCGTCAAATGCGCCCGTCTTGGTCAAATCACGGATTTCCAGCCCGGCCTCAGCCGCACTTTCGCGCGCAGGCACACTGTCGTCCCAAACCACCACTTCTGCGCCACCTGCCTTAAGCGCGGCCGCCGCTGCAAGGCCAGATCGCCCCAACCCTAAAACGGCAAGGGTTTTATTTGCGTAGCCCTGAACTGGAATCATCGGTGCCTCACTTCAATATGCGTGGCGCACATTGCCCCGCGCTGCACTACCCGCGCAAGTGATCAAAGCACATTTGCGCCGCTTTTATCGGGGCTTTCCTAATCAATCTAAGACAAGCCCACTTTCTGCCAGCCCACCGGTTTCACCAAGTCGCCGCAAGAGGCCGATCGCGCTGGGCGCAGTAACAGCCACCATATGCCCCATATGCGCAAACGAGCTCATGCTTGTTAAGTCGATAATAACCGTACCCAATTCCGCAATATCGTCAGAAACGCCCAATTGCCCGACTTTGGAACGCCCACCAATCAACAGCGACGACAGCGCGAGCGCCTGATCAGAGCTATTGGTTAAAATAATATAGGGGCTATCGCGATCCCCAATCACCCCGACTTGCCTGCGAAAGATATCCGGATCAATGTCCGGAGAAAGCAGCACCACAGTCCCGATATCATCAAGCACACGGGTATCTCGTGCAATGGCAAGCTGGCGCATCGTCTCCATCGTCAAATGCGCCCCCAAAGAATGCGCCACAATCGTGATCGACTTATCAGAGCCCGCTGAAATCGTTTTTAGAAAATCAGCAAAATCATCACGTGCAAACAGTACGCTGTCACGGTCGTAGACATATCCTGCGGCCACGCCTGCCGAATCCCACGAGAAAAGCGCCTGTGTATTATTGAACGCAAAATCATGCCCCATTTGGGCAAAGCGAAACAAGGCTTCGGTCGTGGTTGTATTATACCCGTGAACATAGATGACAATTTCGTCACCCGGTCCGGCAGCAAGCGCATTTACAAATCCATCGCGCGCTTGGGGGCGATAGGTTTCCATCGTAAACCCACGGGTCGGATCGTAAATATGTTCAATCCGGCCAACCCTGTGATCAGGCGGGATCACGACATCAACCTGCGCATAGTGCAAAGCGGCGGTACGGTCGGCGTATTCCTCTTCTTTTGAGTTTGCGACCCTTTGCTGTGTCGCGACGAATACCGTCTGCTTGGTCGATCCCGGCTCTCCGGGTGATACGGTAATACTGTAAGGATGCGCGCACCCCAAAAGCGAAACCAAACTGACCGCAGCAAGAACGCCGCGCCAAACCCGCCTAGTCAAGTTCGGTCCACGGCCAGGGCTTCACTTCACTGGCCGCAACTTGATAACGGGCGGCTTTGGCCATCCAGACACCCATCGTTGTGCCAATCTCGGCAAGCTGATCATTGGGTTCGCGTTTTTTCATCGCCATAATAATGAATTGCGCCACGGTCAGTAGACCCAGCAGAGTGCTGGCCATGCTCATCATAAAGGCGATGATTACCATGTGGATCAGGCGCACCCATAGGCTTTCAAAGTCAGATTCGGCTTCGGTGTTTTTTTCTTCGGTCATACCGATCTCCTATCTGTCGCCAGCGGCGAAAACCATATCCACCATCTTTTGCGTTCCACGCGAAAATTCAAGAGGGCACAGATAATTACTGCCTGATTGTGCCGCTTTGCAAAAGTTTTCGACCTGCAACACATATTGATTTACGCCAGCAAAGCGTTCAGTCGTCACAGTACCGGCATCCGTTTCCAGCCTCAGGGTCGCTTGATCAAAAACATTTGCGTTAAATGGGCAGGTCAACTGCAACACACCTGCGTCCCCGTGGAACGTGATATTTTGACGGTTAAACATGCGCATCGAAACCACAGCCGAATAGGTAAACCCCGGAAAATCAGCAGCCACTTGGGCAAATACATCGACATCGTTTTCAAGCGTTAGCTTCGCATATGGCACGGCCTCAGGCTCTGCGCCGGTAACAAAGCGCGCGGCACCAAATGTATAAACGCCAATATCGCGCAGCCCCCCGCCACCAGCTTTTGCCTGATTGCGGATGTTGTCTGCATCATCGTTGAAATATGAAAACACGGCATCAACATGTTTCAACGTGCCGATCGCGCCCTCCTGCACCAATGCGCGCGCACGCGCGAACTGCGGGTGATGCACGATCATAAATGCCTCCGCCACGAGCTTTGCAGATTGATCGCGTGCGGTAATCAACGCGTCAAAATCGGCGTCTTGCAAAGCGATGGGCTTTTCGCACAACACATGTTTACCCGCCTCCGCCGCCTTGATCGCCCATTCCACATGCAGGTGATTGGGCAGTGGAACATAAACCGCGTCAATCGCTGGGTCGGCAAGCAATGCATCATAGTCACTATGCACACGAAGCCCCGGCGCAAAGGCTTGAAACGGTGCAGCCTTATCGGGGTCTGAGGTGGCCAGCGCCGCAAATTCGGCCCCACGCGCGGCATGAATGGCCGGTGCCATGTGGTTCAACGCAAAATTCGCTGCGCCCAGAACGCCCCACCGCAATGCTGTCATTGTTTTCCTCCCCTATTTTGGCCGAATGTTAGCGCTAAGACCGCACAAAGGGAAACATGATGCGCGACAAAACAAAAACCCGCCAGAACAAATCTGACGGGTTCTATCATGGGTATTGAAACGTCCATTTACGTAGCGGGCGTCAGCATGCCTTTTTCCTTCGCCAATTCCTGCATCTTTTCTTGCAGCTTTTCAAAGGCGCGGACTTCAATCTGGCGAATGCGTTCGCGACTAACGTCATATTGACCGCTAAGATCTTCAAGCGTGACGGTTTCATCAGACAAGCGACGCTGAACCAGAATGTCTTTTTCACGGTCGTTCAAGACTTCCATAGCTTCGGCCAAAAGCGCGCGGCGCACATCCATTTCATCGTGCGCTTCGTAGTCGCCGGCAGTATCTGCGCTCTCATCCTCGAGCCAGTCCTGCCATTGCATCGTGCCTTCGCCGTCAGAGCCGACCTGTGCATTCAGTGACGCATCCCCGCCAGACATCCGACGGTTCATCGAAATCACTTCGGATTCGGTCACGCCAAGGTCATTGGCGATGCGGGCCACGTTTTCAGGGCGCAAATCGCCCTCTTCCAACGCACCGATCCGGTTCTTAGCCTTGCGCAGGTTGAAGAACAGTTTCTTTTGCGCCGAGGTCGTGCCAAGTTTCACAAGCGACCACGACCGTAGGATATATTCTTGGATCGACGCACGGATCCACCACATGGCATATGTCGCCAGACGGAACCCTTTCTCAGGATCAAAGCGTTTGACCGCTTGCATCAAACCCACGTTCGCTTCCGAGATCACCTCGGCTTGCGGAAGACCATACCCACGGTAGCCCATCGCGATTTTTGCGGCCAGCCGCAGGTGCGATGTTACCATCTTATGCGCTGCATCTCTGTCTTCATGATCGACCCAGCGCTTGGCCAGCATGTATTCTTCCTCGGGCTCCAGCATCGGGAACTTGCGGATATCTTGCATATATCGGTTCAGACCACCCTCTGGGGTTGGTGCTGGTAAATTCTTATAGTTACTCACTGTCGTGCCCCCCTATGTTTAAAGGCTTAACATGGATATGGTGACGCTAACATTGCGTTTCAAGATTAAGTACTAACTTTTCGTAAACTCAATATGAACTGCACGGTTCAGCAGCGCGAGGGGAAATGTTGTGCGCTCACGCACATGGGATCGAATATTTCAGACCTCACCACCCAAATCGCGCAAGAGCCCAAGCATATCAGTAGGTAAATCTGCCTCAAATTCCATGAATTCTTCTGTGACGGGGTGGACGAAACCCAAGGTTGCTGCGTGCAACGCCTGTCGCGAAAACGCGGAAACCGCAGTGACACCCTGCTCGCCGACGGCCTTTGGTGACAATTTGCGCCGCCCGCCATAAACCGGGTCACCGATCAACGAATGCCCACAATGCGCCAGATGTACCCTGATCTGATGGGTACGCCCTGTTTCCAGCCAGCATTCAATTAGCGCAGCACAAGGCGGCATGCCCAATGGCTGCACAATCCGCGAGCGCGTGACAGCGTGCCGCCCAGTGGTAAACGACACCGCTTGACGTTGGCGGTCGGTCTTGTGACGCCCCAAGAACGTCTGGACCTTTAGGATATTGCCCGGCTCGAACGAGGTGCCTTTAATGCCGCGCAGACGTGGATCATTGGCGTCAGGCACACCATAACAAATGGCTAGATAACGGCGTTCAACCGTGTGGGCCGCAAATTGTTCAGCCAGATGGTGATGCGCACGGTCCGATTTCGCCGCAACCAGCAGCCCGGTGGTTTCTTTATCAATGCGGTGCACAACGCCGGGGCGTTTCATCCCGCCGACACCGGACAGGCTGTCACCACAATGATGGATGAGCGCATTGACCAATGTACCCCCCGGTGTGCCGGGCGCCGGATGCACAACCATGCCTGACGGCTTGTTCACGACAATCAGATCATCATCTTCAAACACAACCTCAAGCGGGATGTCCTCGCCGACGATATGGCTTTCTTGGGCGATTTCGACTGTTACATCGACCTGCGCGCCCGCAGCCACACGGTGACGCGGGTCCGTCATGACAACGCCATCTACGGTGACCGCGCCCTCTGCGATCAGTTTTGCCAAACGCGACCGGCTAAGCGACGCATCTTCGGGCACGTCCCGGCCCAACGCCTTGTCCAAACGCGGCGGCGGGGCCGGTTGGATCACAAAGGAAATCACATCAGACATAGAAAATCAGTTCTCACATACGAAAATGGACGCCAAAGATGCTGGTGGCCTGGCTTTCGGGGTTTGCGGGATTACCCAACAAATAGCAAGTGTGCTGGGCGGCGTTAAATGTAGACCAGCAAGCATCCAAAGAAGCGACGTTCGTTTTCCGGTGCAATGGACAGGCAGCGGCCTGTTAAACAGTCGCCTAGCGCAGTGCAGGTAGTCATGGCTTGATCACAGTGGCATGCGACTGGCGATCACGGCGCGGGACATCAAAAACACCGCCGATAGCCGCTCCGCGGGACAAAGCTCCATTTCACCGTGGATGCGTCAATGGCGGGTTTTCTCTGAACGAACTGATTTGTTTTTCTCATATCTGCATATCCATCGAAGAGGGAATATAGCGATAGTTCCCGCCAGCGTTTTCGACGTATCCAACCGCTGGGAAGTCCAGATGCATACCTGCGACCCTTAGGCGGTCGGCGGCGGCTTCTTCCAAAAGGTTGCGACGCGTTGTGATCGCTTGATTGGCATCGCTGTCAAACAAAACGCCCCAATCGGGCTGCATGAATTGGTATGCTGCAAAATGGATTGCATCTCCCCAAATCAACAGTTGATCGGTTCCTTGATGCACCCGTAGCCCCATGTGCCCGGGCGTGTGACCAGGCAGTGGGAGGGCCTGAACCCCAGTTGCAATTTCGGTCTCGCGTTCCATCGAAATACCATTGAAACGGGATTTGTAAGGCGACACGGCAAGGCGGGCAAAGTCGAAGTTTGCTCGGAACTGTTCGGGGAGGGCCGCATATATGCCATCGTCAAATGTGAAATCCCACTCTGCCTGTGCGGCAATTAAATCGGCGTGGGGCACTGTCGCGGCGGCCGTCGGCGAAATTAGTCCTCCGACGTGATCCCCGTGCATATGCGTCAGAAAAACCGTGTCGATGTCAGAAAAGCTGAGGCCTGCCATCCCAAGAGAGTCCGACCAACGTGCCACAGTAGGTCCCATGGCCGCGGGGGCGCCCGTATCGACTGCGATGGTCTTTCCGGCCGTGCGGATGATGTAGCCGTTGATGCTTACGTTTGAGGATTCTGCATCAAATCGACGATAAGCTGCATTTGCGGCGCGTAATGCGCTTGCTTGGTCAAAGCCAGTGATGAACGCGTTTGGCAATTGAGCAAAACCGTCCCAGAGTGCGATGACCTCGATGTCCCCTACAAAGAAGCGCTGAATTGCGCCATGGGGGCGAGCGGGTTCTTGTTCAGGGGTGTTTTGCGCATGCAGCGACGGCGCTGACAGCAACGCAGGTGCGGCAAGAGCGGACAGCAAAAGTTGGCGTCTGGGTAAAGTCATCGGGGGGGCACTTTCAGGTTTGAACAATTGCCTTAATAGATATTTTGATGGAAATTTGAATAATATCCCTTATTTCTGCATGTGACCCATAAAGGATTGTTATGTATAATCTCGTGCAATTGCGGAGCTTTGTTGAAACCGTGAAAAACGGGTCGCTCAGTGCGGCTGCGCGTTGTTTAAAACTAACGCAACCGGCAGTCAGTCAACATATTCGCGCGCTAGAAGCACGGTCTGGCAAAACTCTTTTGATCCGCAAGAAAGATGGCATTCAGCCAACTGATGCGGGCAATGTGATGTTCCGCCATGCGCAGGTAATCTTGGTAGAAATCGCGCAAATGGACGAGCGGCTCAATGCGTTGAATGGCATTGCTTCGGGCGAGTTCAAATTTACAACCAATGAAATATTGTCTCAAACTGCCGCTGTCGAGGTGATCACGCGTCTGTGCAAGACCGCGCCAGATCTCAAGATTAAGCTTATTTCTACCGACACCGTCTTTGATGTGCAGGAAGAACAAATCAACCTCGCGCTTCGTATTGGTTTCCCTGGACATGGTGGAGGAATTGTACAACGCATTGGTGATATTGCGGGAGTTCTTGTTGCGTCGCCTGATTATCTCAAACAAAAGGGTTATCCTTCAGACCCGTCTGAGCTTGGCGCGTTAGACTACCTCCAGTATCGAGAAGCACCTGACCAAACGGAGCTTTCTTTGATTGGACCAGACGGGGCAGCTGTTGCAGCCGGAATTGCGCCATCATTTGCGGCGTATAGTCCTAGCCTGATGTTGCATGCGTTGAAGCAGGGGCTTGGTTTTGCAGTTGTACCGCATTTCGCCGTAAAAGACCTGATCGCCGAAGGGAAATTGGCTCAGTTACTCGAAGGTTTTACCGGACAACCCAAGGCTATCTATATTGTTCAACCGGAAACAAAACGCAATACACTGGCCAATCAGTTGGTACGCAAAACGCTTCTCGAAGTGTTGACGATAATGCCCGGCGTGCAGATTAGCAATCGGGCGATGCACACGCCTTAGGCTCTGCGCTAATGCCGCCATTCTTACACCAAATCCGCGGTGCCAGAGTTTCTAATATCAACATCTAACAAGTTTCCGAAAGCTGACATTCCTGCACGTTGCAGCGTTAGTCATTTTGGGCTCAAACCTGCCATTCGCTGCATTCCTCTCGAAAGTCCGGTTTTCCACCTTGGGGAAGGAGATAGTGGTAAGGTAAGGTAAGGTCAAATTTGACCACCGTTTTTCACCAAATACGACGAATTTGAGAGTGGTACCGCCTCCCCGGCTTGAACGGGGGACCCCTGGTTCCACAAACCAGTGCTCTAACCAACTGAGCTAAGGCGGCATTGCGCGTGATTTAGCGGCAGGCGCGCGCGAATGCAAGTACCTCATCGAGAAAACCCGCAACAAAGCGTCCCGTCGCACGACACCCTTGCCAATAGCGCCCGCCCCCTTGTAGGAAACCTCAGCAATAAAGGAAACGTCATGGGCATTAACAGCGAACGCGACATCGAAGCGAATATGCAAATCGGGCCAACTGACCACGGGATGGTACGCATTTTCATCGAAGCGGACGGCACGGAAATTCCGATGGATTTTGAACCCGAAGAAGCCGAAGAAATTGCCGAAGAAATTCGCGCTGCCGTCATTGCGGCCCGCGCTATCAAAACGCGCGGTTAAATCCCGGATCTTGCGCCGCCTGTGCCCGCAGGGCAGCGTGGCGCGCAAATTTCTGCACCATGATCTTGCGGCGCGCCGGCGCCAGTTTTACCTCTGGCCCCATACGGATAATTTCAGCGCCGTATCTATCGGCGATGATTACCCCGGTACCCTCTGGCAATAGGTCCGTTTGGAAATCTGTATCAACCGCCCAAAAATACCGGTCACAATAGGCAAGATACCCCTGCCATTTTTTGTCACTCATGAAATCTGCACGGTTGGATTTGCATTCAACAATCCATATCTCGCCCTTTGGCCCCAGCGCCATAACATCAACGCGCAAACCTGACGCGGGCACCAGCTCCAGCACGCTCACAAAATCATAACTTCGCAAATGCCGTGCCACACCGCGCGCCAGCAGTTGCCCCGGCATATAACTGCAAGACTTATCTTTTGTGCTCATAGGACAAACATGAACAATAAGTGAACAAAGATCAATCCGCAGGCTTCATCACAACGAATCGGACGATATCAAGGTCAACAATGCCCACAAAAACGCGGCATTTATTGCGATTTCCGCATCAAACCAAATTTTATCGTTACAACACAACAACTAAGTAAAATTTCGCCACCTAAATAGTCGAAAGCACCGGCTACTTCATGACTGAAATAAGGCAAATGACCTAGGGTAATCTTAAAATTCACCCCTCATACGTCACGATTTCGACCAGTTTTTGGGCAAATATATAACCACAGATTAATAGGAGCCTTTCATGTCATTGTTCAGCGGAATCACTGTTTACGAAGTATCGATGGCGTTGATCATGGTTGGCTTGGCAGAACGCGTGCTTTTGGCTTATGCGCCAATTGAAATGGTTGGCCCGAACGGTTGGCTGATTAAAGGCGACGTCAAGGAATAATCTCCCTCCCCTACTTGCCCTACCCCATAATCCCCCCTACCTGTGTTGACGGCGGGTTTCTGCGCTCCTCGTTATACCGGGTACAAATCCAGCGGCCTTAAGCAAATCCTCGGGGGCTGGCTCTGTTCTGACCCTGGTCAGTTTACCTGGCGCCCACCTGTACATACAGGTCCTCAGGATTAGCTACCCCAACGGCTGCCGCGGTTCCCGCCACCTTCTCTCGCTTACGATACATGGACTTCCCAACGCCCGATATTGCGCATAGGTTCCGGGTTGTGGCCAACGCCAATATCATCAGAGAAGTCGCACCTATGCCTAATCCACAAATTGTAACAACCAAGCGGCTTAGGCTAGAACCTTTTGCGCCCGCGCATACAGATGCATTGTTTGCGATGAATTCCGATCCTGATGTGATGCGGTTTCTGGGCGGTGTGCAAACACGTGAACAAACCAAAGAAGGTATCCAAAAGGCCCAGAACCGCTGGGCCGCACAAGGATACGGTTGGTGGACGGTGTTTTTGAAAGATACCGATGTGGCCATTGGCGCCGCATGCCTGCAAAACCTAGCGCACAAGGATGATGCCCCGCTAGAAATTGGGTGGCGCTTGATGACAAAGTATCATGGTAAGGGCTATGCAACCGAAGCCGGACAAGCCGCGATGGATTTCGGTTTTAACCAGATTGGCGTATCCTACATATGCGCCGTTGCAATCCCAGAAAACGCGGCTTCGCAGCGGGTGATGAAGCGATTAGGGATGCGCTATGTCAACATCCAGGTCCACTACGATGAAATTTGCGCCTATTACGAGATCGCAAAGCCCGATTAGAACTTCTCGGGCTGTGCCTCGCGCGCCATGTGATCCAGCACCGCGTTCACGAACTTCGGTTCTTTACCGTCATGTGAAAACGCCTCTGACACGGCGACAAATTCGCTGATCACAACTTTGGGCGGGGTGTCGCCCTTTTTCAATTCGGCACCAGCAGCGCGAAATAGCGCGCGCCATGTCGGATCAATGCGGGCAATCGGCCATTTGGCCACTAGCGCACGGTCCGTCATTTGGTCAATTGCCGCTTGTTCGTTCACGGCCCCATCCATCAAACCGCGAAAGGTTTCCAGATCGCCTTCGATCATTTCAGCGTCATCATATGTCGCACCAAAGCGGTGATCCTCGAATTCACGCATGACCTGATCGACGGTCTGGCCAGAGGCCTCCATCTGGAAAAGGGCCTGCACGGCATAGAACCGGGCTGCGGATTTCATTTTGCGACGTTGGTTGTTCGAAATGGTCATGCGTTTGTTTTGCCGTCTGTTTGACCCGCGAGCAATATTTCTTGGGTAAAGCCCACCGGTTTTTCGGATTGGCCCCACTTACGGGCGAGCGCGACAAGGTGCAAGGCCGCAGCGGCCGCACCGCCACCTTTATTCATTTGCGCAGGATCTGCGCGCACTTCGGCTTGGGGCCGGTTTTCAACGGTCAGGATGCCATTGCCGATACAAACGCCCTGCAAGCCCAGTAATTGGATCGCGCGCGAGCTGTCGTTACAGACGGTGTCATAATGGGTTGTTTCACCTCGGACCACACAGCCCAGCGCAACGTAGCCGTCAAAGTTTGACATGCGCTCCGCAATCCCAATGGCAGTCGGAATTTCAAGCGCGCCGGGGACTTCTACGATATCCCAAGTCGCACCAGCTTTTTCGATTTCAGCCTTCGCGCCCGCAATCTGATTATCCGAGATGTCCTTGTAGTAAGGTGATGCGACGATCAAGATTTTAACGGGCTTCTCAAACGTGGGCAAAGGCATGATGTAGTGGGACGGTCCGGCCATTATCCGATCTCCGAAATTTTACGCGTGCCTGTGATTTCAAGCCCATAGGCATCAAGCCCCACGACTTTTGGCATCGGTGAATTGGTAAGAAGTTCAATTTTATGCAGCCCGAGCGAGCTTAGAATTTGCGCGCCCAACCCATATTGGCGCAGCGTCTTGGGTGAGGTTTCGGCATCAGGATCGACCTGCATATGCAGATCGCGCAGCAACACGAGCGCCCCACGTCCTTCATCCGCGATGGCTTGCATTGCATCACCAAATTCATTGCGTCGCCCCTTAGGACCGGTGCCGATCACATCCAGCATCGGGTCCAGCGCATGCATCCGCACGAGCACGGGATCATCAGTGGCAATATCCCCTTTGACCAATGCTATATGTTCCGCCCCTTGGGTTTCATCGGTGTAAATCCGCATTTCCCAATCGCCGCCAAATTCAGATTGAATTTGGCTGGTCTCGCGGACGCGCACCAAATTGTCATGACGGCGGCGGTAAGCGATCAGATCGCTGATCGTCCCGATTTTGAGTCCGTGCCGCTGCGCAAATGCGATCAGATCAGGCAGGCGCGCCATCTCGCCGTCATCTTTCATGATCTCACAAATCACACCAGAAGGGTTGAGCCCCGCAAGGCGTGAAATATCAACAGCGGCTTCGGTATGCCCGGCCCGGACCAGAACGCCACCATCGCGCGCGCGCAATGGAAACACGTGACCGGGGGTGGCAATATCGGCAGCACCCTTATTGGCATCGATGGCCGTGGCCACAGTGCGCGCGCGATCATGAGCAGAAATCCCGGTACTTACACCTTCGCGGGCTTCGATACTGACGGTAAATGCTGTCTCATGCCGCGATGAATTATGTGACGCCATCAGCGGCAAGCCCAGCGCATCAATACGCGATCCCGGCAAGGTCAGGCAAATCAAGCCGCGCCCATGGGTGGCCATAAAGTTGATTGCGTCAGGTGTGGCCATCTGCGCCGGGATCACCAAATCGCCTTCGTTTTCGCGGTCCTCATGATCGACCAGCACGAACATACGGCCGTTGCGTGCATCTTCGATAATATCTTCGATCTTGCTAATCGCACCCGCCCAATCTTGTTCGACTGGACCGGGCGTTTCGAAATTCTGGCTCATGCGGATCCCCGAAAAATAAGTCCTCTCGCAGATAGACCAGCAACCGTCCTTTGAAAAGGGTGGTGGATCAAGATCCACCCTACGACGTTGCGATCACTGCCCCCGTAGGGTGGATTTCAATCCACCGCCTGCGCGAAATACACATCGGCTGGCAAATAGCCGGCCATTTTGCCCGTTTCGACCCACTCGCGCTCAAACGCCGTATCGCCAACTAAGATGACCCGCCCCGAAGGGATAAGCGTATCGCGCGCAATAGCCCCGAACTGATCCCGCACAGCAGACCAGCTATCGGCAAACTTAGGCGCGCGGTAAGCGTCATCGATCTGAGGGAGTGCCGCCAATTGCGCCACTGATATCGGCGCATGCGCCAAACCGATACGCCGCACACCGGTCAGCGCATCCAACTTATCCGCCCGCTTAGCCGACATCACCTGCCCCGCACGCAAAATCCGTAGCGCATTGTTTGAGAACATAAAGCCAATCACATCATCGCCAGAACTGGCCCGAATACCCGCATATGTCTTGTATGGTAGACCAAGCTGTGCTGCCCGGCGCACCCGCATGCGAATGACCTCGATCGGCAGGGTCGGCATCAGTTGCCTACGCGCTTTGGTCCAGACATGTTTGCGCCAGCTATGGCCAGGCGCAATCACCCGCCCTGAATTATGTCCGATCCCCGCCATCACGCAAATTCCTGCAACCGCGCCACGTAGCGTGCCATTGTGTCGATCTCGATGTTGATCATATCCCCTACCTCGACATCGCCCCAAGTCGTTGCGGTTTTCGTGTGGGGGATAAAGTTGATCCCAAACTCTGCGCCTGACACTTCGTTTACCGTCAACGACGTCCCGTTCAGTGCAACCGAACCTTTTGGCGCAATAAATTTGGCAAGCCCTTCGGGCGCTCGGAATGTCACCCGGGTGCTATCACCTTCATCATGCATTGCAATCACCTGCGCGACCCCGTCCACATGGCCTGACACAATATGACCGCCCAGCTCATCCCCGACCTTTAGCGCGCGTTCAAGGTTCAGCCGCGTTCCCACGGCCCAATTGCCAACATTGGTTGCGCCCACGGTCTCGGCTGAGATTTCGACATCAAACCAGTTGCGCGGCGCGGCGCCCAGCGCGATCACCGTCAGGCATACGCCGTTGCAGGCAATAGAAGCCCCGATATCGATCCCGTCAACATCATACCCCGTCGCAATCCGCGCGCGCAGATCGCCGCGTTGCTCAAGCGTGATCACCTCGCCGATATCTGTAACAATACCTGTAAACATGCGCGCGTCCTTCTTTTATAGCCCTTTTGACCTAGCCCGTGTCGCCCCCCCGCGCAAGCATCTGCGCATCATCATATCTTAACGGTTAAGCGCTTACCTCGGCGCATCCGAGCCGCTATAGACGTAGATAATGAATACGCAGCGCAACTTTTTGTTTCTTCAGGGGCCGCACGGGCCGTTCTTTGCACAGCTCGCAGCCATGTTGCGCGCGGCAGGCGCAGATGTGCACCGCGTTGGATTTAACGCAGGCGACCGTGTGTTTTGGGGACGTATGCCCAACTATATCCCCTACCGGGGGGCGCCTGTAGACTGGCCGAAACACCTGCAAGACATTCTGCGCAACCGCACGATCACCGATATCGTCGTCTATGGCGACACCCGCCCAATCCATGCGCAGGCCGTTGCCGCAGCTAAGACCGCAGGTATCCGTGTCCATGTATTTGAAGAAGGGTATTTGCGCCCCTATTGGGTCACTTATGAGCGCGACGGGTCAAACGGATATTCCGAATTGATGGGATTGCAAGTCGCGGACATGCGCCAAAGGCTTGCCGCAGGTACAACCGATATTCCAACCCCGCCATCCCATTGGGGGGATATGCGCCAGCACATTTTTTACGGGGCACTTTACCACTGGTTTGTGATGTTCTGGAACCGTGGCTACCCACAGTTCAAACCCCACCGCGCGCTCCCCATTCACCGCGAGGCACTTTTATATTCAAAACGCCTTGGCCTAATGCCGTTTCTCGCACTCAGCCGCATTTACGCCACCTATAAGATCAAAAAGGCGGGCTACCCCTATCACATCGCGCTGTTGCAGCTTGAACATGACGCGAGCTTTCGTGCGCATTCGCCGTTTGAAGATATGCAGGCATTTTTGGCGCTTGTGATTGACGGGTTTGCGCAGGGGGCCAAGGCGCATCACCATCTGGTTTTTAAAGCCCATCCGTTAGAAAATGGGCAATCCCCTTTACGCAAAATGATCCGTGATCTTGCAGGCGCCAAAGGGATCGCGAACCGGGTGCATTATGTGCGCGGCGGTAAGCTTGCTGGGCTATTGGCGCAAGCGCGCAGCGCCGTCACCGTGAACTCCACGGCGGGACAACAAGCACTGTGGCGCGGCATACCGCTGCGCGCCTTTGGTACGGCAGTTTATTCGAAACCTGAATTTGTATCAGACCAACCCCTGCCTGCATTTTTCGCGAATCCAACGCGACCCGACGCAGATGCCTATCGCCACTATCGTCAGTTTTTACTGCAAACCTCGCAGATCCCTGGCGGCTTCTATGCGATTAAGGGCCGCCGTCAGCTAAAACGTCAGCTAGTTGATAAAATGCTCAGCGACACAGGCCCCTATGCAAGCACGCAGGCTCCATCGCATGCCACATTCAAGGTTGTAAGCTAAGCTGATGCCCGCACCCGACCGTAAGAACCTCTTTGTCTATAATGGCGGGCTTTTGACCAAGGGGCGTGTGCGCCGCATTGTTGAACTTGCGGGATTTGACATTCGGCTTGGCGTTCCCGGCGACTGCGATTTTGTAGGGGTCTGGGGGCATAGCCCCACTGCGCCGCGCGGCGAAGCCATGGCCGATCACAAAGACGCCGATATTGTGCGGGTGGAAGACACGTTCTTGCGCTCGGTTCGTTTGGGGCGCGATGGTGACGCGCCCATCGGGTTGAATATCGACATGCGCGGCGTGCATTTTGATCCCAACACCCCATCTGACCTCGAAACGATTCTGACCGAGAATCCGCTTGATAACACCGCACTTTTGAATCGCGCCCGCGCGGGAATAGAAACGCTCAAATCGGGGCATCTGTCTAAATACAACGCCTACGACCCCGCGCTGCCCCCGCCTGATCCGGGCTATGTTCTTGTTGTCGATCAAACGCGCAAGGATGCATCAATCAAGGCCAGTGGCGCAGATAGCAACACGTTCCGCGAGATGCTGTTTTTCGCATTGACCGAACATCCGGGCGCGCGCGTCATCATCAAAACCCACCCCGAAACCGCGGCCGGGCACCGGGAAGGATATTTTACCGAAAAAGACTGTGACAGCCGTATTCAGCTATGCGATGCGCCGCTATCGCCTTGGGCGCTTCTTGAAGGGGCGATTGCCGTCTATACGGTGACCTCGCAACTTGGCTTCGAAGCAATTTTGGCCGGGCATAAACCTGTGGTCTTTGGCCAACCGTTCTATATGGGATGGGGGCTGTCTGATGACCGCAAACCGTTGCAACGCAGGCAACGCAGGCTGACGCGCGCGCAGCTCTTTGCAGGGGCAATGCTGATCTATCCCAAATGGTACGACCCGTTCCATGACCGCTTGTGCAGCTTTGAAGAGGCCACCGCGACCCTAGCCGCGTCTGCGCGGGCATGGCGCGACGATCACAAAGGGTGGGTCGCTGCCGACATGCGCTTGTGGAAACGCGCGCCACTGCAAAAACTGTTTGGCACGCAAAAGCGCGTTATCTTTACTAAAGGCAAATCCGCCGCACGACGCGCGGATAGTTCTGGCCGTCAATTGATGCGTTGGGCCAACACAGGCGCCACCGATGCCACATTGCTCGAAGACGGCTTTTTGCGATCCCGGGGGTTGGGCGCAGATTTGATCGCCCCACTCAGCCTCGTGTTAGATAAAATCGGCATATACTATGACGCGACACGGCCCAGCGGGCTCGAAAACTTGATCAATAGCGCGGCAGATTTGCGCGAAGATGAACGCGCAAGGGCCGCCGCATTGATCTCGCGTATCCTTGATGCGGGTCTGTCGAAATATAATCTGTCGAAACAAACCCCCATCGACATGCCAAAAGGACGCCGCATTCTTGTGCCCGGACAGGTCGAAGATGATGCCTCTATCCGGCTGGGCTGCACAGATGTCAGCACAAACCAAGGCCTGCTACAAGCCGCACGCGCCGCGAACCCTGCGGCGATCATCGCCTATAAACCTCACCCAGATGTCGAGGCAGGGCTGCGCCCCGGCGCAGTGCCCGGCGCGCTGCAATGGGCCGATATCATTCTTGCTGACGTCGATCCGATAGCCGTGCTTGATCACGTCGATGAGATTTGGACCCTGACATCGCTTTTGGGGTTCGAGGCCCTGTTACGCGGCAAAAAAGTCACCTGTTTGGGGATGCCATTTTATGCGGGTTGGGGGCTGACCGATGATCGGGCCCTGCCAATCCCACGCCGCCACGCGCGGGTTGATATTGTTGCGCTGACCCATGCCGCGCTGATCGCCTATCCACGCTATTTTGATCCGATCACCGGGTTGCCCTGCCCGGTCGAAGTAGTTGTCGACAGGCTTGAAAACAACGATTTACCCGCGCCGGGCAAGATGAACCGTAGCCTTGCAAAACTGCAAGGCATCTTCGCAAGTCGCGCGCATCTTTGGCGCAGGCGCTAATCCCGTCGCCAGCTATGCATGATATCCCCGCCCAAGGGCTGCACCTGCTCTAATTCAAAGCGCGGGGCATGATCCAATCGATCAACTCCCATTGCGGCCAGCGACGGCGTGCCTTCAGCCCCCATGGCCATGCCTGCGGTAAACACGACCAAGCGGTCCACCAGCCCCGCAGACAAAAGCGACGCTGCCAACATACCGCCTCCCTCGCAAAAAACGCGGGTAATACCCTTGTCGGAAAGGGCTGTCATCGCCGCAACGGGGTCAACCTGCCCGGCAGTAACGTCGCACGGAAGGCTGATCGCCCCCTTTTCCACCCATGCAGAGGCATCGCAGGTTTTCCCGTGGCATAGCCACACAGGTGTCTCATGTGCGGATTGTGCCAAATGGCAATCTGCGCTGATCTTCATGCCGCGTGACACCACCACCCGCACGGGTTGACGGTCAATCCCCAAGCCGCGCACGGTCAAGGTTGGATCATCCGCCCGCACCGTTCCCGCACCAACCATCACCGCATCGTGACGCGCGCGCATCATATGAACGGCACGGCGGGCCTCAGGCCCAGTAATCCATTGGCTTTCACCGGTCGCGGTCGCGATGCGCCCATCCAACGTCCCCGCGAGTTTGAGCGTCACAAAGGGGCGCTTTTCAACAATGCGCAGTAAGAAACCGGCATGATCAGCCCGCGCTTGATCAGCCAAGACATCGGTTGTCACCGCAATCCCCGCTGCGCGCAGCATTTCAACGCCGCGACCCGCGACGCGCGGATCAGGATCCCCCAAAGCAATCACCACGCGACCAACCCCCGCTGCGATCAGGGCCGCAGCACAGGGCGGTGTTTTGCCGTGATGGGCGCAAGGTTCTAATGAAACATAGACCGTTGCACCACGCGCGGCCTCCCCCGCTTGCGCCAAGGCGACCGGCTCTGCATGCGGGCGCCCGCCATCGGCGGTGCGGCCTCGCCCCACAATCACCCCATCGCGGACAATCACACAGCCCACCGCAGGGTTCGGCCACACGCGGCCCATCCCACGCCGCCCTAAATTCAGGGCCAGCGCCATAAATCTTTCGTCAGATTTTAGGGTCACTCTTTTTCAGGATCGCTAGGGCGTAGCTCACTGACAAATTTGTCAAAATCATCCGCCGCTTGGAAATTCTTATAAACGCTCGCAAAGCGCACATAGGCCACAGTATCGATCCGCGCGAGGCTTTCCATCACGATTTCACCGATAGTGCCTGAGGGAATATCGGTTTCGCCCATGCTTTCAAGGCGGCGCACGATCCCGCTGATCATCTGATCAATGCGATCAGGTTCAACGGGGCGCTTTTGAAGCGCAATGCGGATAGAGCGTTCAAGCTTGGGACGATCAAAATCTTCGCGCCTACCATTGGTTTTGATCACAACCAAATCACGCAGTTGCACACGCTCATAGGTCGTAAAGCGCCCGCCGCAGGCGGGGCACAAACGCCGCCGCCGGATTGCAGAATGATCTTCGGCAGGTCGTGAATCTTTGACTTGAGTGTCAACATTTCCGCAAAAAGGGCAGCGCATATCCGGTCCTCATCAGCTCGCAATGGGGCACGCCCCAAGTTATCCACAGGCACTATAGGAACCATCGCAGGTTTTGGGTAGTAGGCAATTCACACCGCTACATAGAGCGTACGAACCGTTGCGAAATAGACTCGGTCACGATGACAGATGCGCGACCACACGGCGATGATGCGCAGCATTACGGTGCTCAAAAAGATAAATGCCCTGCCATGTCCCCAAGGCCAACCTGCCTTCGGTGACCGGAATACTTAGCTGAACGGGTAACAATGCCGCTTTAATATGTGCGGGCATATCGTCTGGCCCTTCATATGTATGGGTCAAATACGCCATCGTTGGATCCGTGCTCGGCGGCACCAAGCGGTGGAAAAAATTCTGCATATCAACACGCACTTCCGGATCCGCGTTTTCTTGGATCAAAAGACTGGCTGACGTGTGCTGCACAAAAAGCGTGAGCAAGCCAGACCCACGCACCCATGCAGCCACCTGATCGGTAAATTCGTAAAGCCCCGGACCATTTGTCGATACTTGGAAAACTGTTTGCATACAGCCATACTGCGCAAACAAAACAGCAGGTTCAAGACCCGTCACTGAATGCTCAAACCTTGTGACTTGTTCAAAAACGTGGTTTTCAGCCACTGCAACAACGCAGTGAGATCCAAGATGGCCAAAGCTTCAAAATCCCCGCTCATTCCACAAGCCAAAGAGGCTGAAGCCGCAGGCCAAAACCAGCTTGCCGAACGTATTTTGCACAAAGCAATCACCAGCACCCCCAAAGACCCGACCGCTTACGCGATGTTAATCCGCCTTTATACGCGCAAAATGAAAAAGACGGATATGGCGCTCGCACTCCTACCCAAATTGCTGAAGCTCGCACCCCGATCAGCATTGGCCCATGAACTAGCCGCGGAATGTTTTTGCAAAAAGAGCATGTTCGAAAGCGCAAAAATACACGCGGATCAGACTGTCAAACTGGGCCCAAAGTCACCCGATGGATTATATGTTGCCGCCACAGTATATTTCGAAATGGAAGAGTATGCTTCTGCAACAAAGGCCATGGAAGCATGCCTTGCAATTCGGCCGGACCACTTGCCATCACGCCTACTATACGCAAAATCCCTGCGCGGGGCGGGTGAACTCGCACAATCCGAGGCGATCTGCCGCGAAATTTTTGAAGAATACCCCGACAGCCTTGCGAATTATTCAATCTGGCACCAAGCCTGCAAAATTACCGCTGATGATCCGATCTATTTACACATCCGCGACACGGTTTACCCAACGATCGTCGAAAAGAAACTGCCGGGTCGCGTCGCCTTGCTTCGCATACTCGGAAAAGCCGAAAATGATATGGGAAATTTTGAAACCTCGTTTCAATATTACAAGGATGCGAAAGAGATTGCTGGCAAGACCCATGATCGCGCGGCAAATAAGCTTTTTGTAAACGCAGTCGTTTCAGGTGTATCGCGCGCAGATTATTTCGGAGCCCCCGGCTCTGATAGCGAAAGTCCGGTTCTGGTCGTCGGCATGCCGCGCACCGGCAGCACATTGCTTGAACAAATTCTATCCAGCCATCCTCAAATCGGCGGCATCGGTGAAAGTAAAAATTTACGAGACGCGGCAAGCAAGGCGGGCATAAAATTTCATGACGGCGCATCATTGGTGAATGCGATCCACAAGCTCACACCAGAACAAGCGCAAGAGCTTGCAGCAGGCTACCTTCAAAAATCCAATGACGCACAGCCGGGCATGCTCCGTATCGTTGATAAAAACCTGCACAATTTTGAAATCTTGGGATTCTATGCAAAGCTGTTCCCAAAGGCACGCATTCTCAATGCATTGCGCGATCCGATGGACAATTGTGTGTCATGCTATCTTGCGCCGCTCAGCAAGTTTCACAGCTACACGCAGGACCTGACATCGCTTGGCCAATATTACTCCGAATTCCGTCGACTGATGGACCACTGGAAAAAGGTACTGCCAAACCCGATCATGGAGGTGCACTACGAAGACGTCGTCGCTGATACCGAAGGCAAAGCGCGCGAAGTCATCGACTTCCTCGGCCTTGAATGGGATCCAGCCTGTCTTTCGTTCCAAGAAAATGAAAACCAAGCGCGCACAATCTCGACGTGGCAAGTGCGCCAACCGATCTACAAAAGCTCGGTCAAACGCTGGGCACGCTACGAACAGCACCTTGACCCGCTGAAGGCCGAACTTAAGCAATTCTATCCGGACGGTTTTTGATATCAGGGCGGATCAATAGCGCAGAGGGTCACAATCTTACTACGATTATTGTGACCCCTATACTCTTAGACCCTATAGTCGACAATTGGGCTTGAGGTATCGAGCCCGGCATCTTCGAGTGCTTGTGTCAACATTGTTCCGAAATCAACATCTTCGTCGTTGGCATCCACCGACGCCTGAAGTTGCTCTACGACCGACTGCAACGTAGCAATGGCAGCCTCATCAGGGCCTTTGGGACCACCACCCGGTGGTGGAGGCGGGCGATCACCTTTGCCTACAGCGCCACCGATCCCGGCCAGCTCTGCCAATTCGCGAGCATCGATTCCGACGTCATCCAATGCCGAAGCAAGCCCTTGCCCTTTCGTGATACCAAGTTCCTCAATTTGCGATACAATTTCCTTTGCATCACTATCGGACAGGTTTTCAGCGTCGTAGTTGGACAGCACGTCGTCCAACCCCTGTTTTTGTGCGTCCGTCAAACTTTGGGCCTTTGAGCTCATCCCGGCCATTGTCGGCATGCCACCTTGGATCGTGTTCATGGGTCTTTTCCATTTCCGCTATCTATCTCATCTCACCTCAATCAATCTATAAAAAGAAAGTTACGCCGATATTACGATCTGCGGGTACAAGACACTCAAAATGTAGCGAAGTTTAATAATAATGCCGCTGCTCCACTGGACCTAAGATTTATGCTTGGATTTCAATGTGCCTAGGGATTAGCAATGGCACGAACAGGTCAGGAACTACACATGTTTGCAAAAGAAAAAATGTCCTACAATGCCATGCCGTTGCCCGATCATTTAGGGTTAACGGATGCCGAAGCACAGCGGGCGGCCAGTGATTTTCGGGCCTTCATGGCCAAACGCCACTCTGTACGTGATTTCACCGATCGACCCGTCCCGCGCGAAGTCATCGAAGACTGCTTGATGACGGCAGGCAGCGCACCGTCAGGGGCCAATCATCAGCCGTGGTTCTTTGCCGCTGTATCTAACCCGGCCCTCAAAGCGCGTATTCGTGAGGAGGCCGAAGTTGAAGAACGCAAATTCTATGACGGTGGCGGCAGCGACGAATGGATCAAGGCGTTAGAGCCGATTGGCACCAATGCCGACAAGCCACATCTAACAACCGCGCCCTGGCTCATCGTGATCTTTGCGCAGCGCTGGGGCGAATTCGACGATGGGACGCGGTACAAAAACTATTACGTCCCCGAAAGCGTCGGCATCGCGACTGGCTTCCTGATCACAGCATTGCACAACGCCGGGCTGTCATGCCTCACACATACGCCCAACCCGATGAAATTCCTGAACGCCGCGCTTGATCGGCCGGATTCTGAAAAACCAGTGATGATCCTGACCGTTGGGCACGCTTCAAAGGAAGCAACGGTGCCCGCAGTGGCGAAATACAAAAAACCGCTCAAAAAAATTGCACGGTTCTACTAATCCTCATACCTAGGCAACTCTTGGCCGTCGCAACATTGAATTCAGCGGCGGCCTGCCGATCCGACGATTCGTGCGCCAGGCATATTGCCACACCTCCCAACCCTATGAATTTTATAGGGAAAGCAAACTATCACGGGTTGGTGATTCTAGATGCAGCAAGAAATAATTGACGTCATTCGGGTTGTTCACTTGGCATGTTTCGCTGTTGGAATGGGATCGGGCGTTTATTTTGACTTCCGGACGCTAAGCCGCCTCAATAGCCCCTTTGATGATTTTGATATTCTCGAATTTGAGCGGGTTCACAAAGTTGTCTTTGCAGCCTTACTTGGGCTTTGGATCACAGGTGTTATGTTGATCTATATCCGCACGGGTTTCGATCTTGATAATTTCTCACCAAAACTGATCCTCAAACTGGCTGTTGTGACTGTCTTGACGTTAAACGCCTTCTACATTGGCCTATCGGTTCTGCCGCGTGTGGCTGCTGCGGTGGGGCACCGCGCCTGCGAGCTGCCATTGCGTTACATGATGCCAATGACCTTTGCTGCGGCGCTATCGATGTTTTGTTGGCTTGGCGGTTTGATTTTGGGTGCCAGCGTGGTCCTGAAAACTGCGGATTGGACGATGTTGGTAACCTTCTTCTCTTGGCAGTTTATAATCGTTGTTGTCGGTGCCATTGCCGGGTTTGTGGCGCTGCGCGCTTCGCTCCAGCTTTATAATATTTTGCTGACACATCGGATGAACCGCCGCACCGACGCCGCGATTTTTCAGAACCGCTAACCCCTGCCCAACGCTACGGGTTAACGGAAAATGCTGTCG
The DNA here is from genome assembly GCA_938002605.1 of uncultured Paracoccaceae bacterium. Lineage (GTDB taxonomy): Bacteria > Pseudomonadota > Alphaproteobacteria > Rhodobacterales > Rhodobacteraceae > Yoonia. Next base: position 77,715 of record CALLAF010000025.1, read on the forward strand.
CCCTGTTGGTCGATAACCACGCGGGCTTTGGTTGCGGCTTCCTTGCACGCAATGTCTTCGCTTTCGAGCAGGTCTGCGCGGATGAGGTGATGCATCTTTACCTCGCCGTCGATTTCCTTTTCAATCTTCGCTGCCAGGCGAAATTTTCCGCCCTCAGAGATCGGCTCCGGGGTGATTGTGTAGCCGTTGTATTCTTCCGAAGGGATCACTGCAGGCGCAGCACTGCCGCCGAAAAGGCGTTTGAGAAGGGACATAAGGTTAGCTCCGTTTTTTTTCGGTTTCTTACCGTACCGTCCAAGCGACAATAGCGAAAGAAGTCAGTTTCCAATCACAATCAATCAGCCTGAACAACTATGGCCATACGACGAGCACATAAACCATTTGGGTCGAGGTTACCTACCGCACCAAGGATCAATCTGAATTTACCGCACCATTCTAAACCTTACTAAGGTTGTACACTTGAAACGACCCGTTGAATCTCCACGATTGGCACGGGGTGAGCTCGAAAATATGAAGGTCTATCCTCCATCTCCATTATCAGATTGAAAATATTGGCTAAATACCGATCTCTTGAAGGAGGTTTTTGCTCTTTAGACCATTTAACAAATTGCAGACTATCACAGCGGCTTTCGACATACGGCTCATCAAAACTTATTGTCGCACGATGAGCAAACTTGTTACGAATCTGCGTCAAAATCTTCAATGTGTCCCGTTCATCTTGGGAAATGAGGCCTAAAGAAAGACATAAATCAGCAACTGTCGAAGACCGCATGTTCGAAACCAGCTTTTCCATATTAGCTGTATTTTGCGCATAGGCGACTAATATTTCTTGTAAAATCTCATCCAAAAAAGCTGACCCTACGATCACCGCTCCACGGTCACTTTCAGCGCTCAGTTCATCAATAATTTTTTTGAGGTTGTTGTAGGCGGCATCACCAGCCCCCAGCACCACAAACCGTTTAGTCTTTTCTTGAGAGGGCCAGTACTCTAGCATAATTTATGCTCCACGCTTCCAAAACAAAAACGCCCCCGTTTCCGGAGGCGCCTTTTTAGCTATTGATCCAAGAAGCTCCGCAGCTTCCTACTCCGGCTTGGGTGTTTCAACTTCCGCAGGGCTTTCGCTTCGATTTGACGGATACGTTCGCGCGTTACGCTGAATTGTTGGCCGACTTCTTCAAGCGTGTGGTCGGTGTTCATGCCGATCCCGAAACGCATGCGCAGCACGCGTTCTTCGCGTGGGGTCAATGACGCCAGCACCCGCGTTGTGGTTTCTTTCAGGTTTTCCTGAATGGCTGAATCCAACGGCAAGATCGCGTTTTTGTCTTCGATGAAATCGCCAAGCTGTGAATCTTCTTCGTCACCGATTGGCGTTTCCAAGGAAATCGGCTCTTTCGCGATTTTCATAACCTTGCGGACTTTTTCCAAAGGCATTTGCAGTTTCTCTGCCAATTCCTCAGGGGTGGGTTCGCGGCCAATTTCGTGCAGCATTTGGCGACCGGTACGGACCAATTTGTTGATCGTTTCGATCATATGCACCGGAATACGGATCGTGCGCGCCTGATCCGCGATAGAGCGCGTGATCGCCTGACGGATCCACCATGTCGCATAGGTCGAGAATTTATAGCCGCGGCGATATTCAAACTTATCAACCGCTTTCATCAGGCCAATGTTCCCTTCTTGGATCAAATCCAAGAACTGCAAACCACGGTTGGTGTATTTTTTGGCGATTGAGATCACGAGCCGCAGGTTGGCTTCGACCATTTCTTTCTTGGCCTGACGCGCCTCTTTTTCACCTTTTTGTACTTGCTGCACAATGCGGCGGAATTCGGTGATGTCGACGCCGACGTATTGACCGACTTGGGCCATGTCGCCGCGCAGTTCTTCGATTTTGTCTGTCGATTTCTCGATCATCATCTGCCAGCCACGGCCAGCCTTTTCGCCCATTTCTTCGAGCCAGTTCGGGTCAAGTTCGCGACCACGGTAAGCGTCGATGAATTCACGGCGGTTGATCCGGGCTTGGTCGGCGAGCTTCACCATCGCACTGTCAATCGACATGATCCGACGGTTGATGCCGTAAAGCTGGTCAATCAGGGCTTCGATACGGTTGTTGTGCAGGTGAAGCGAATTCACCATCAGCACGATTTCTGACCGCAGCTTTTGGTATTTCGCTTCTTGTTTTTCATTGAACGATGAATCTTCGTTCAGCGTTGCAGACATCCGCGCATCTTGCATTTCAGACAGTTCGCCAAAATCATGTGCGATGACTTCAAGCGTTTCAAGCACACGCGGCTTGAGCGCGGCTTCCATCGCGGCGAGCGACATATTTGCCTGATCTTCATCGTCATCATCATCGTCTTTGGCAATCGGGTTGCCATCGGCGTCCAGCTCTTGCGGCTTTTCGGTTTTCTCTGGCGTGCCAGCGACCGGGGCGACAACAGGTTCTTCGTCCTCGCCGATCTGATTGCCAAATGTGGTCTCAAGATCGATCACATCGCGCAGCAAAATATCTTCGGACAAAAGTTCGTCGCGCCAGATCGTAATCGCTTGGAAGGTCAGCGGGCTTTCACACAGCCCAAGGATCATCGTGTTGCGCCCGGCCTCGATCCGTTTGGCAATCGCGATTTCACCTTCGCGCGACAGCAGTTCAACCGACCCCATTTCGCGCAGGTACATGCGCACAGGGTCGTCAGTGCGGTCTAGCTTTTCGGCTTCGGCACCGCCAAGGGCGACTTCGCGCGACCCAGCCACAGTGGCCACTTCGGTGCCAGCTTGGTTTTCTTCGGTCTCTTCGGATTCTTCTTCTTCTGTGACTTGGATGCCCATTTCAGACAACATCGACATCACGTCTTCGATCTGATCGGATGATACCTGTTCAGGTGGCAGCACCGCGTTCAACTGATCATAAGTGATGTAGCCCCGCTCGCGCGCATCGGCGATCATTTTCTTGACCGCAGCTTGGCTCATATCAAGGCTGATATCGCCGTCTTGGTCCGCATTCTTACGATCGTCGTTGTCTTTCGCAGCCATCAAAAGGACCTTTCAAAGTCGTCGTTTCCGCGCCGAAGTGATTCGGCTGATTCGGTTAGCGTCGAATCAAACCTGCATTGCACTGATTCGCAAGCAGATCGCGCCTTGTTTTCAAAGTATGTTGCTATTCGGGCTTTGGGCCATCACCATCGCCGCCCATACCAATCTGCGCAAGCAGCTGGTCAAGGGCTGTGATCTCGTCTTTCTTCAATCTCGCACCGTTCTTATGCACCGAATATTCAGCCTTATCATCGCCATCACCGCGCCCAGCCCGTTCCAGCGCAGCAGAGGCCTGCGCCAAGCGCCAAGTCAGCCCCTCATCCGCGATTCCCGATAGGTCTTCGACCGCATCTTCGATTTCACGCGCCTGCCCTAAACGCGCATTCAACTTGGCGAATTCTTCCGCCAAGCACATCCGGGCGATTTCATCATCACCCGCGCGTCGAATGGCAGGGTTGATAGCGACATGGCGCTGCGTCATCAGATTTTCAAGAACCACCGGGCCAAAAGCTTCATAAATGACGTCACGCAAATCTTGGGCACCCATATTTCGCAACAAACAGGTCTGAATGTCACTGTGTGTTTGGTCACGACATTGGAGCTGTTCAAGCGCCATTTCAAATTCCAACGCCACACCGGGGTTTGCAATGATTGTGGCAAGGATCACGACCTCGCGCAGATAGTCTTCTTGCGCAGCTCCAGTGCCGAGCACTGAATTCTTGCTGCTAACGGCCGGGCTAATGTCACGCTGCCATGCGGCCTGTTTGCCGGGGGTCCATTTGCGTTGCGGGCTTTGCGTGCGGCTGGGGCGCCGATTGCTAAATAAATCCCAACGCAGCTCTTTGATCGCTTCACCGTAATGCGCCCGAATAGATGGGTCGGCGATCAGTTTAATCTTTTCGCGCAAAGCCTTATCAAGCGCAGCTTTACGTTCGGGGCTATCATAGACGCGGCCCGCGGTTTCGCGTTGCCACAACAATTGCACCATTGGAATCGCACCATCGAGCAGCTTTTGCATCGCGCCAGCCCCCTGCGATTTGATCAGATCATCGGGGTCTAAACCCTCCGGCATCAGCGCAAAACGCAAAGACTTTCCCGCCTCAAGCAAGGGCAACGCAATATCAATCACCCGCATGGCCGCGCGCAGCCCGGCCTTATCGCCATCCAATGCGATGATCGGCTCATCCGCGATCCGCCACAAAAGGCGCAGCTGATTGTCCGTGATCGCTGTGCCCAACGGGGCGACTGTGGCTGTGAACCCTGCCTCTGACAAGGCAATCACATCCATGTAGCCTTCGGCAACGATTAGCGGCTTCCCCTTACCCGCGGCCTCGCGGGCCGGCCCGTGGTTATACAGGCTGCGCCCCTTGTCGAACAAATCCGTTTCGGGTGAATTGTAATATTTCGCCGGGTGGCTTGGGTCCATCGCCCGACCGCCAAAGCCAATCGCACGCCCGCGCGCATCACGGATTGGAAACATAATCCGATCACGGAACCGGTTATAGAGCCCATTCCCGCGATCACTTTGCGCAGCTAAGCCCGCGTCAATAATCAGTTTCTCGTCAACGCCTTTGCCTTTGAGGTGTTCAAGCACCCCACCCTGCGCCGGGGCAAAACCAATATCCCAGCGCGACTGCGCTTCTGGGTTAAGACCACGCCGTTCAAGGTAATCGCGAGCCTCTGCGGCAACCCCAGTTTGCAATTGCATTCGGTGAAACTGCACCGCTTGTTCCATTACCTCGACAAGCTGCGTGCGCCGGTCCGATTTTTGCTGGGCTTGCGGGTCGCTCGCGGGGACCTGCATCCCGGCTTCACCCGCCAGAATGCGCACGGCCTCCATAAAATCGACGTTCTCGGTTTCGCGCACGAACGTAATTGCATCACCCTTGGCGTGGCAGCCAAAGCAATAATAAAATCCTTTACGATCATCGACATGAAAGCTGGCAGATTTTTCTTGGTGGAACGGGCATGGCGCCCACATGTCGCCTTTGCCCTGGTTCGACTTGCGCGTGTCCCACATGACTTTGCGCCCCACCACCTGCGTCAAGGACAGTCGGGTCCGCAATTCATCAAGAAAGCCGGGCGGTAAACTCATGCCCTGATTATCGCGCAGATTCGCGCCGATTACCATCTCCCGATACGCCGCCCGCAAACGTTCCATTTCCGCCGACGCCGAATCATAGAATCAAGGGCAAATAGGGACACGATGCGCGAACCCAGAAGCGAAATGGCAACAATTTGCCGACCGTACAATCGCACAAATAGCAAAAAATGGAAACAATTCACCAGATCGCCACATATTGAACAAATTTATTGGCGATCAAGACACCAAATCGTCAATCAGCGCCACAATTTCGCCATGTCCCTTTTTGGGTTTTATTAACGATTATGCAGCGTGGTCAGATTGTCGTATAAGTAGCTTGGTATTTTTTGCCATGGGGATATATCAGCCGATGACCAATAGAATTCAAAAACCAAAGATGTTCCAAAGCGATAGCTTTATGCGTCGCTTTGCAAAAGACGAAGACGGCGGCGTTATCGTTATGACGTTGTTGCTGCTGATCACCATGCTGATCATGGGCGGCATGGCTGTCGACTTTATGCGTTTTGAATCGCGGCGCGCCGAATTGCAAAGCGTTGCAGACCGCGCGGTGCTTGCCGCGGCCGAGCTTGACCAAGAGCTTGACGCCGAAGCCGTTGTTATCGATATGTTTGAAAAAACCGGCTACGGCGACAACATCGTCGATACGTCGATTAACGATATGTCATCATCACGATCAGTTTCGGTCACATCAGCGCTCGACATTAACACCTTCTATCTACGCCTTGCTGGCATTGATACACTATCTGTCCCCGCACGATCTGCAGCGATTGAAGGTGCCGGCAATATCGAAATTTCGCTTGTTCTTGATATCTCAGGTTCAATGAGCAGTAGCGCGACAGACGCGGATGGGAATTCGACAAACCGGATTTCTCTGCTGCAAGAAGCTGCGGGAAACTTCATCGATGAATTGCTCACCGAAGAATACGAAGATCAGATTTCAATGTCGCTTGTCGCCTATTCGCAGCACGTCAACATTGGCGACGACATTTATGATGCGCTAAATACTACTCCCGACACGATTTTCGAAATACCCACCGACGAGGCACTAGAAGAAAGTCTTCGCGTCGGTCGCTGGTATACCAACCCAAGCCGGTGTGTGGACTTCCTTGATAGCGAATTCGAAACCACAACGTTCGACACCGAACGCACCTATAGCCAAGTAGAGACTTTCGACCACTATTCTGGTAGCGGAACAAGCTGGCTTAACCGACCACTGTGCCCCGCAACAGTTGAAGGTGGCATGCAAACACATATCATCCCACTCTCGCAAGACGGCACCGAACTAAAAGCAGCTATCAACAGCTATGTACCCACCACGTTTACAGCGATCCACTTGGGTATGAAATGGGGCGTGTCCCTGCTCGACCCGTCTATGCGCAGCCTGTTTGCATCAATGGGCAGCATTGACCCAGAGTTTTCAGGCACACGCCCGTCTAACTACTCTGCCAACGGTGACGGTATTTCTACAGTGAAATACGTTGTTCTGATGACGGATGGCCAAAACGTGGCCGGTAAACGCATTCGCGATAGCTACTACGACACTTATGCCGAACGCCTGATTTGGGGCACCTACCCGCACGCTTATTGGTATAAGTGGAACAACTACGACGACATCGAACCCGTTATTCCCCGCGAAAGTGAAAATACCGTGTCTTACACAGGTTACTCTGCGACTGACGCAAACAACCAGTTGGATTCGATTTGTACCGCGGCTAAGTCTCAGGACATCACAGTGTTCGCCATCGCGATGGGTTCAGGTAGTTCGCAAATGGAAAGTTGCGCATCTTCGTCTGCGCATTATTTCACAACCCAAGGTGACGAGCTGACAGCCATCTTTGCAGCTATTGCAGAGCAGATCACTGAACTACGGTTGAGCCTATGATTCAGCGTTTTTGGGGTAAAATACGCACATTCAGCGGTGACGACTCTGGCGTTGTTACCGTTGAATTCCTGATCGTGTTTCCAATCTTTTTTGGCTTCTTCCTGATGACTTACGAGATGGGTATCATTTCACTGCGCAATGTCATGCTGGAACGCGGCATTGACATGGCCGTGCGCGAAGTACGGATCGGTGCAATGCCAAACCCAACAAGCGAGCTCCTTAAGGAGAGTATTTGCGAGTACGCAGAAATTCTGCCCGATTGTGAAAACCAAATAGAACTGGAAATGATCGTCCGCGACGTGCGCGCATGGGTGGATATTCCCACTGATGTCGCGTGCATCGATCGCAGCGTGACAACCCAAGCCAACGTCGATTTTTCAAACCTTGCGAACAACGATGTCGTGTTTTTGCGCGCCTGTATTCGTATTGACCCTCTGCTGCCGACAACAGGTATTGGTAAGGCCATTGTTGACGCGGCCGAAGGCGACGACGCGGCAGGATCATCATACGCGCTGGTCGCATCAGCCTCATTCGTAGTGGAGCCATTCGCAGATGAAGATTAAGTTACTCCTGAAAGATTTCCGCGATGACGAAAGCGGCGTTATCGCAATTGAGCTATTGCTCGTCGTGCCAATTCTGGTTTGGGCTTTGCTGTCAACACTGGTCTATTTCGACGCGTTTAAGACTGAATCAATCACTACACGCATGAGCATGACAATCGCGGACATGTTCAGCCGTGAGACGGAGGTCGATAACACGTTTATCAATGGCGCACATGATTTGCTTGAGGCGCTGACACCCTCAGCGGACGCACCTGATATGCGTATTACTGTCTACACATTCGACGAGAGCGACGATGAATACGACCGCGTCTGGTCGCGCAACAGGGGCAGTTACTATTCCAACCATACGAACGCCACGTTGCGCGCAGAATCTGATCGCTTGCCTATTTTGGCAGAAGGCGACAACGCAATTCTTGTCGAAACACACACGAATTACTCAGCGCCATTTTCGATTGGTATCGGGCCTTTTTTAGAAACGAACTTGGACGATCTCAGCTTTGACACGTTCACAGTCATTCGCCCCCGTGACGGAAACGTATGTTTCATTAAAAATAACGGTGACCCACTCTGTAATTGACAGTTAAAGCCGCGCTGCGGTGATGCGTAGCGCGATTTGTTCGGCCATGAATTTAGCCTGACCCGCCGAGGTCACGCCCCCGACACCAACCCGGCGTCCAAAACGCCACCAAAGCCCCGGAGCCCAAGCCCGGGGCTTTGTGTTTTTTAGTTTCAAGGTGAACCCGTTGGACGGCTTAAACGCGAACGCCCCACGATCAACGGCCACAATTTCATCCATACGCGCCAAGACAAACCCGTTTGTAGCGCGTAATTCTGTATCGGTCAGTTCGATCACCCAAAGCGTACAGCGGCGCATCGTTTCCGCCAGCCAAAGCATCGCAACACCAAAGGCCAGCATAAACACGAGCCAAACCGGGGATGGCGGCTGCACGAGAGCCGAATAAATCACCAATCCGCCCAATCCGAGCAAGACCCCAAAGGCGAAAATCCGGCGCACCGCAGAGGCTTGCACAGTTGCGTAAACGTCGCTTGTATCTGATTGAGACATCGTAACCCTCTTGTTTCGAAAGCTGATCTACCTGAAGTCGGCACGATTGCCTAGTTGCACTGAACAGCGCGGAATGCAAAACATCGTACCATGCGTTTTATGCCTCTCTTCTTTATCGTTCTGATCGGTTGTGCAGAATTCCCGGCGCTCGACGGCACGATCAGTGATGCCGCCCGTGCGGCCCCCTACCCGACGCTGAGGCAGCTCCCCCATAGCGCGACAATTGAGAGCGACGCAGATGCAGGGCTTGCTGCCCGCGTTGCGGCCTTGCAAGCCCGTGCCGCCCGGTTGCGCCAGATCGACATCGCCGCGTTGCAGTAACCCGCCCCTTTCGCTAGTACGGCAATAAGACAAACCAACGATGGACGGACCCCGACATGACGACACCACTACGCCTTGGAATTGCGGGTCTGGGCACCGTTGGCGCTGGCATCATCAAGATTGTTCAAAAACACGCAACCTTGCTCGAACAACGTGCAGGGCGCCCCATTGTGATTACTGCGGTGTCGGCGCGGTCCAAGGATAAAGATCGCGGCGTCGACCTATCCGGATTTGCTTGGGAAGATGATCCTGTTGATCTGGCCAAACGCGACGATATCGATTTGTTCATCGAGGTCATGGGCGGCCACGAAGGCCCCGCAAAAGACGCCACTGCCGCTGCGATCATCGCGGGCAAAGATGTCGTGACCGCGAACAAGGCCCTGCTTGCGATCCACGGGCAAGCGCTCGCAGAATCAGCCGAGGCAGCCGGCCGTGTAATCCGCTTTGAAGCCGCCGTCGCCGGTGGTATTCCCGTTGTCAAAGCCCTGACCGAAGGGCTTGCCGGTAACGAAATCTCGCGCGTCATGGGAGTGATGAACGGGAGCTGCAACTACATCCTGACCCGGATGGAAAGCGCAGGGCTTAGCTATGATGCCGTCTTTGATGAGGCAAACAACCTCGGTTATCTCGAAGCGGACCCCGAACTTGACGTCGGGGGGATCGACGCCGGGCATAAGCTGGCGCTTTTGGCGTCGATCGCCTTTGGCACACAGGTTGATTTTGACGCGATTGAACTTGAAGGGATCGGCGCGATCACCATCGAAGACATCAACCAAGCTGCCGATATGGGCTATAAAATCAAATTACTTGGGGTCGCGCAATTGACTGGCCGTGGCCTCGAACAACGCATGTCACCCTGCCTTGTACCTGATACCTCGCCTTTGGGGCAGCTGGACGGTGGCACCAATATGGTTGTGCTTGAAGGCGACGCAGTCGGCCAAATCGTGCTGCGCGGTCCCGGCGCCGGCGAAGGCCCGACCGCAAGTGCGGTGATGGGCGATGTGATGGATATCGCGCGCGGGATGCGCATGTCGACATTCGGGCAACCCGCAAACACGCTGCGCAATGCGCGCGCGGCGCGCGCGGCGGTACCTGCACCCTATTATGTGCGGATGCAATTGGTTGATAAACCGGGTGCATTGGCCAAAGTCGCCCACGCGCTTAGCGAGGCAGGCATTTCTATCGATCGGATGCGCCAATACGGGCACCAGGAAACCGCCGCACCTGTGCTCATCGTGACCCATAAAACCACCCGCACGGCGCTAGAAGAGGCGCTTGCAGATTTTGCCAAAACCGGCGTTGTTTCGGGCACACCCGTCGCAATTCGTATCGAGCAAGTCTAAGCCTTCTTTCTCAGCGCGTAACGTAGCAGGTTAGCGCAAACAGTATTGCAGCCTCGTCGCAGACACGGTTTAGGAGGGTCAATTATCAAAGGATCCAGACCGTGACTAAAGCCGCTGACTTCAACGACCGCTCACTCTCACTTGGGCTTGCCCGTGTTTCCGAAGCTGCGGCCATTGCCTGCACTCCGCTAATCGGGCGCGGCGATGAAAAAGCTGCCGACCAGGCAGCCGTTGACGCCATGCGCACCCAGCTTAACAAGCTTGATATCGCGGGAGTTGTGGTCATCGGCGAAGGCGAACGCGACGAAGCGCCAATGCTTTATATCGGTGAAGAAGTCGGCACCGGGACCGGCCCCGGCGTTGATATCGCGCTCGACCCGCTCGAAGGAACCACGCTAACCGCCAAAGACATGCCAAATGCGCTTGCAGTTATCGCGATGGGGCCGCGCGGTTCAATGCTACACGCACCAGATGTCTATATGGACAAACTGGCCATTGGCCCCGGTTACGCCGAAGGCGTAGTCACGCTTGATATGTCGCCCAGCGAACGGGTGGCCGCATTGGCCGCCGTCAAAGGTTGCTCTGCACGTGATATCACCGTCTGCGTGCTTGAACGGCCGCGTCACGAAGACATGATTGCAGAACTGCGCAGCACCGGTGCCGCCATTCGATTGATTACTGATGGCGATGTCGCGGGGGTCATGCACTGCGCAGAACCCGACGTGACAGGCATCGATATGTATATGGGCTCTGGCGGCGCCCCCGAAGGCGTGCTGGCAGCCGCCGCGCTCAAATGTATGGGCGGACAAATTTTGGGCCGCCTATTGTTCCGCAACGATGATGAACGGGGCCGCGCGGCAAAGGCCGGAATCACAGATTTTGACCGCGTTTACACCCGTGATGATCTGGTGACCGAAGATGTGATTTTTGCAGCCACAGGCGTGACCGATGGGTCGCTTGTGCACGGAATCAAACGCGAAGTCGGCTACGTCACCGCCGAAACAATCTTGATGCGGTCCAAAACCGGCTCCGTACGGCGGATGATCTACCGCAACCCGGTTTCCTGAAGACTCGTGTCAAAATCAATCTTAATGGAAAAAAGTGCTAGCTAGACTTCGTCCAGAACGCAGAGAATGACTGTTTAATCCGATCCAACATGGTGCGCACGGATCTGCCCCTATCAGGCCCTAAACATGCGCCCGCCAGTCCCAGAATTCTTGCTGAAAAGTGGTCCATAGAATTGGGGCTGGACATCGGACATCGGACATTCGCGCAATTGCAGAGAACGTCCGAAAAGTCCCACACTGCAGACTTTGACACAAAACCTAGCAAGGTCCGTGTGGGATAAGAAGTGCTTAAGGTTTAGGCCGTTCCCGAAAGTTTTCTTCCGATATTTTATTGCGCATTCCCTAGCGTCACCTTCGCTTACCTTTCGTCAGCTTCAAAATGACGCCACGTTCCGTTTACGTTAACGTCACCTTTGCTTGTATGCTGGGACTCATATCCGCAGGTGCATGGCAGACCATGTAACTAAGGAACGAGTATGATGACGACCGAAATGATGAACATCCGCGAAATGTGCGACGCCTTTGATGTAACCCCGCGTACGCTACGTTTTTACGAATCTAAGGAACTTTTGTTCCCAACCCGCGAGGGCCAAAAACGGCTTTTCTCGAAACGAGACCGCGCGCGGTTGAAATTGATTCTACGCGGCAAACGCTTTGGTTTCAGCCTCGAAGAAATCCGCCAGCTGCTAGACCTTTACCACATGGACGACGGCCAAGAGGCGCAGCTTTCAAAAACCTATGTCACCGCTGAACGTCACCTTGCCGATATGGAAGCGCAACGCGCCGAATTGGACGAGGCCATTTCAGAATTGAAAGAACAAATGGCCTGGGGGGCGGCAAAGCTTGCCGAACTTGGCCATCGCAAACACGACGCGGCCTAAACAGCCACGCATCACGCCTTTAGGGAGAGAGACGACAATGCCAATTTACAACGCACCAACCAAAGACCAACAGTTTGTCCTGCATGATCTGCTGAAAGTCAGCGAACAAGATATTCCAGGCTACGAAGACTTGGATCGCGATTTTACAGGTGCTGTACTTGAAGAATCTGGCAAAGTAGCCACAGCCGTTTTGCACCCATTGAATGTGGTGGGCGACAAAGAAGGCTGCGTTCTTGAAGATGGTGTTGTGCGCACCCCGACCGGGTTTAAGGCTGCGTTTGAACAGATGAAAGAAGGCGGCTGGACCGCTATGGATTGCGATCCCGACTATGGCGGCCAAGGCCTGCCCTACGTTATGAACTGTGCCGCGTTAGAGCCATTTGTATCCGCCAACATGGCGTTCAACATGTACCAAGGCCTGACCCACGGTGCATATTCTGCGATCCATGCACACGGCACCGATGAACAGAAACAAAAATTCCTGCCTAAAATGGTGTCGTGCGAATGGACTGGCACGATGAACCTGACCGAGCCGCATTGCGGCACGGATCTGGGCCTGATGCGTACCAAAGCCGCGCCACAGGCGGACGGCAGCTATAAAATCTCGGGTCAAAAGATTTTTATCTCAGCCGGTGATCACGATCTGGCCGAAAACATCATCCACCTTGTGCTTGCCAAAATCGAAGACGGCCCCGAAGGCATCAAAGGCGTATCCTTGTTTATCGTTCCCAAAGTGATGGTGAACGAAGATGGGTCACTGGGCGAGCGCAACGGCGTCAGCGTTGGGTCCATCGAAGAAAAAATGGGCATCCACGGCAATTCTACCTGCGTCATGAACTATGACGAAGCGACAGGTTATCTGCTGGGCACCGAACATAAAGGCATGCGTGCCATGTTCACCATGATGAACGAAGCCCGCATTGGCGTTGGTCTACAAGGCTACGCACAAGCCGAAAGCGCCTATCAAAACGCAGTCGCCTATGCCAATGATCGCCTACAAGGGCGCGCTGTAACCGGTGCGGAAAACCCCGATGGCCCTGCCGATCCGCTGATGGTGCACCCAGATATTCGCCGCAACCTGATGGATCAAAAATCATTCATTGAGGGCGCACGTGCATTCACGCTATGGGGCGCAAACCTGATCGACCGCGCGCACCGCAATGGTGACAAAGAGGCCGATGGGCTCGTGTCCTTGCTGACACCTGTGATCAAAGGGTTCCAAACCGACAAAGGTTTTGAATACGCAATTGCCGCGCAGCAGGTTTACGGCGGTCACGGCTATATCGAAGAATGGGGCATGTCCCAATACGCCCGCGACGCGCGTATCGCGATGATCTACGAAGGCGCAAATGGCGTGCAGGCGCTTGACCTTGTTGGCCGCAAGCTGGCCCAAGACGGCGGCAAGCATGTCATGGCCTTCTTTGAGATGGTCAAAACATTCATCAAAGAAAACGAAGGCAATGAAGCGCTCAAGGCTGATTTCCTCGATCCACTGAAATCTGCTAGTAAAGACCTCCAAGCGGCGGGGATGTATTTCATGCAAAACGGCATGAAGAACCCGAACCATGCGCTCGCTGGGTCATATGATTTCATGCATATGCTGGGGCATGTTTGCTTTGGTCTGATGTGGGCGAAAATGGCCAAGGCCGCGATGGACGCATTGGATGGCGGCGCATCTGACACCGCATTCTATGAAACCAAAATTGCAACGGGCCGCTACTACATGGCACGCCAATTGCCCGCGACAGCCATGCACCTTGCCCGGATCAATACCGGGGCCGATACGGTCATGGCACTGGACGCCGCAAACTTCTAAGGTCGTAGGGGGTGCCGTGATTTTGCGGCGCCCCTATCCGATGATTCATCTTGGACATCGGGCACAAAAGGTTGGGAGGCCTGCACTATGACCATGAAATTGCATTGCTTTGGCGAAAGCGGCCATTCGTACAAAGTTGCGATGGCCCTATCGATGATGGACATCGAATGGGAACCCGTTTTCATTGATTTCTTCAACGGCGGATCACGCAGCCCTGAATACCGTGACCTGAACATCATGGGCGAAGCCCCGGTGTTACAAGACGGCGACCTGACGCTGACGCAATCGGGGGTGATCCTTGATTATCTCAGCTCAAAAACCGGCAAAATGGGCGGGCGGTCTGCTGATGCGCGCCGCGAAGTCCTGCGCTGGATGTTTTTTGATAACCACAAAGTGTCCAGCATCGCGGGCATTCTGCGGTTCCAGATGAATTTCCTGCCCGAAGAAAAACGAAACGCTGATGTGATTGCATTTCTATCGGCCCGCCTCGCCGGCGCGCTGAAGACGATGGACGATCAACTGACCAACCATGCATGGCTGGCAGGCGAAGATATCACCATCGCGGATCTATCTTGTGCGGGCTACCTTTTCTACCCCGAACCCTTCAACTTTGATCGCAACGATTACCCCCATATCGACCGCTGGTTGGATACCATCGCAGCCCAACCCGGTTGGAAACCACCCTATGAATTGATGCAAAAGGCGTTTCCCGCTTGAAGTATAATCAATTCATATACACGTCATGGATAAGACTGACACATACAGACTTTCTAAACTCTGGGGATCAATCATGTTCACGCGCGCAGCTTTGGGCGGCATCTGGCTCTACCAGCGATATGTCTCGCCGCGTAAAGGGTTCCGATGCGCGCATTCTGTCTTGCATGGGGACGCAGGCTGTTCCGGCTATGCCAAACACACCATTCGCCAGCACGGGCTATTCCAAGCGATCCCGATCATGCGGCAACGGTTTCGCGACTGCAAAGCAGCTTATGTTACGCTGCGAGAGCGACAGGCAGCGGACGAAAAGCGAAACACCAAAGCGAAAAAGCCCGATAGCTGCGCCAAGCAATCTCGTGACGGGTGTTGTGATTTCGTGGCTATGGAAAGCTGCGACGGCTGCCTTTCAAGCGCTGGCCGGATCATTCCACGGACTTCAAAGCCCTGCGACGCCGATTGCGATTTCTGTAGCGGCTTCTGATCGGCGCCCGTCGCACAACGATTTCTTAATTCAAAAGATCCACCGGAGGAAACTATGACCGAAGCCTATATCTATGACGCCGTGCGCACCCCGCGCGGCAAGGGTCGCAAGGATGGCAGCCTGCACGAGGTGACATCCGCGCGGCTTTCTGCTGGCGTTCTCAATGCGCTGAAAGAACGGAACAACCTTGAAGGCCACGCCGTTGAGGATGTGATTTGGGGCAATGTGACCCAAGTGGCTGAACAGGGCGGCTGCCTTGCGCGCACGGCTGTTTTGGCTTCGGACCTTGACCAATCTATTCCCGGCCTTGCGATCAACCGTTTCTGCGCATCTGGCATGGAAGCGGTCAATCTGGCAGCAAACCAAGTCAAAGGCGGCGCTGGTTCCGCCTATATTGCAGGCGGCGTCGAAATGATGGGCCGCGTCGCGATGGGGTCTGACGGCGCTGCGATCGCCGTTGATCCGTCCATCGCGATGGACACTTATTTTGTCCCGCAAGGGATTTCTGCCGATATTATCGCGACAGAATACGGGTTCACCCGTGAAATGGCCGATCAGCTGGCAATGGAAAGCCAAAAACGCGCGGCGGCTGCTTGGGAAGACAACCGTTTTGCCAACTCTATTGTGCCAGTCACTGACATCAACGGGCTCCCCATTCTGGACCGCGACGAATACATGCGCCCCGGCACCGACATGCAGTCACTTGGCGGTCTAAACCCCGCGTTCCAAGCGATGGGCGAGGTCATGCCCGGCTTTGATAAAGTCGCGCTGATGAAATACCCGCATCTGGAAAAGATCAACCACATCCACCACGCGGGCAATTCATCCGGTATCGTGGACGGTGCGGCTGGCGTGTTAATCGGGTCCAAGGAATACGGCGAAGCCATGGGGATCAAACCGCGCGCGGTGATCCGGGCCACAGCCAAAATCGGCACTGACCCAACCATCATGCTAACCGGCCCCGTGCCCGTGACCGAAAAAATCATGAAAGACAGCGGCATGTCGATTTCAGACATCGACTTGTTCGAAGTCAACGAAGCCTTCGCGTCGGTCGTTTTGCGGTTCATGCAGGCATTCGATGTCGATGATAGCAAGGTCAACGTGAACGGCGGATCAATCGCGATGGGGCACCCGCTGGGTGCCACGGGCGCAATCATCATCGGCACATTGCTGGACGAGCTAGAGCGCACAGGCAAAGGCACAGGTCTAGCCACGCTTTGCATCGCATCCGGCATGGGTGCAGCTACAATCATCGAACGCGTGTAAGGGGCCACTGCTATGACTGACTTTACAATGAAAACGGATGCCGACGGCGTCGCAATCATTACTTGGGACGTGCAGGGTAAATCCATGAACGTCATGACGCTAGAGGCATGGCCGGTGCTTGACGGCTTGATCGATGACGCGCTTGCCGATGACGCGGTCAAAGGCATCGTGATCACCTCGGGCAAAGACACATTTGCTGGCGGTATGGACCTGAACGTCATTGCCAAGATGAAAGAAAGCGCGGGCGACAACCCAGCCAAGGGCCTGTTCGACGGGCTGATGGAAAGCCATGCAATCTTGCGCAAAATTGAACGCGCAGGCATGGACCCCAAGACCAACAAAGGCGGCAAACCAATCGCAGCCGCCCTGCCCGGCACAGCACTTGGCATTGGTTTGGAAATCCCACTGGCTTGTCACCGCATCTTTGCTGCTGATAACCCCAAAGCCAAAATCGGCCTGCCCGAAATCATGGTCGGCATCTTTCCCGGCATGGGCGGCACCACACGTTTGTCACGCAAGCTGGGTGCTATGGGCGCATCACCGCTTTTGCTTGAAGGCAAACTAAACGACCCGAAAAAAGCCAAAGCCGCCGGTGTGGTTGACGAAGTTGTACCCGCAGAAGAATTGCAAGCCGCAGCCAAAGCATGGGTTCTGTCAGAACCTAAGATCGTGAAACCTTGGGATGAAAAAGGTTATAAAATGCCGGGCGGCGCGCCGTATCACCCAGCTGGTTTCATGACCTTTGTTGGTGCATCCGCAATGGTCAACGGCAAGACCCAAGGTGCATTCCCTGCGGCCAAGGCCCTGCTATCAGCGGTCTATGAGGGCGCATTGGTGCCATTTGACACCGCGCTAAAAATCGAGGCCCGCTGGTTCACCAATGTGCTGATGAACCCGTCATCATCTGCGATGATCCGCAGCTTGTTCATCAACAAAGAAGCGCTTGAAAAAGGGGCCAATCGTCCCGCAGTGGCGGACCAAAAGGTACAAAAGGTCGGCGTAATTGGCGCAGGCATGATGGGCGCGGGCATTGCGCTTGTTTCTGCCTTGGCGGGTATTCAGGTTGTCCTGATCGACAGCACCCAAGAGGCTGCAGACAAGGGCAAATCCTATACCACGTCCTATATGGACAAAGGGATTTCGCGCAAAAAGGCGACGGAAGAAAAGAAAGAAGCCGTGCTTGGCCTGATCAACGCAACAACCGATTACGCAGCCCTTGAAGGTTGCGATCTGATCGTCGAAGCCGTGTTCGAAGACGTCGGCGTCAAGGCCGAGGTAACGAAGAAAGTCCAAGCCGTCGTTGGCCCTGACTGTATCTTTGCAACCAACACATCGACCTTGCCGATCACCGAATTGGCCAAAGCTTCGAATGACGCCGACAAATTCATTGGCATCCACTTCTTTAGCCCTGTCGACAAAATGCTGCTGGTCGAGATCATCAAAGGCAAACAGACGGGCGATGTGGCCGTGGCCAAGGCGCTCGACTTTGTGCGTCAAATCCGCAAGACCCCAATTGTCGTGAACGATGAACGGTTCTTCTATGCGAACCGCTGCATCATTCCTTACATCAACGAAGGTATTCGGATGGTGAAAGAAGGCGTGGAACCTGCGTTGATCGAAAACGCCGCAAAACTGCTTGGCATGCCATTAGGCCCGCTGCAATTGGTTGATGAAACCTCTGTCGATCTGGGTGTCAAAATTGCCAAAGCGACCAAAGCCGCAATGGGCGATGATTACCCAGATGGCGAAGTCGATGAGGTACTGTTCTGGATGTTCGACCAAAAACGTCTGGGTCGCAAATCCAACAGTGGCTTCTACGAATATGATGCCAAGGGCAAGCGGACTGGCCTATGGGACGGCCTCGCGGCGCAATACCCTGTCGCAGATGAACAGCCGGATCTGACAACCGTGCAGCACCGTTTGATGTTTGCGCAGGTTCTCGAAGCTGTTCGCGCGCTTGAAGAAAACGTGCTTGAAGATATCCGCGAAGGCGATGTCGGCGCGATCCTTGGCTGGGGCTTTGCACCTTGGTCTGGTGGGCCGTTTAGCTGGCTTGATATCATCGGCGCACCTTATGCGGCCGAACGCTGTGACCAGTTGACCGAAGAATTCGGCGCACGGTTCACAACACCTGCCCTGCTGCGTGAAATGGCGGACAAAAACCAAGCTTTCTACAAACGGTTCGGCCAAGACAGTAAAGCGGCCTAAGGCCTCATACGCCTAAAAATTGAAACGCGTCTTGCTTGCAGGGCGCGTTTTTTTTGGCATAACTACGATAGATGCGACCATAAAAAAGTATTTCAAATGAAAATATATGCCACGATCACAGCCGCCTTGTTTGCAACTCAGACCTTTGCTGGTGAAATCACCAGCTATTACGCGGACCTCGCCCAAGCAGACATGACCAACTCGCGCGGCGTTGCGTTGACAGATATGGCCGCGATTTTGCAGCAAGACCGTGCCAACGTGCATCGCTTTGGCATCGCACAAGAAGGCGATGAAATTGACGGGATTTTTCGCACGCCAGACACGCGCGCCCAAATTCCAACCCTCTATGCCAATGGCCCCAAAGTTGCAGGCGTCGCCGATTGGATCGAAAGTGGTCACAGCCTGCGGGTCCATGTCAGCGTTTGTGGCGTAAAATCGCGGGCCGATTATTTGATCGTGAATTTTGGCGACGGTGATTTGGCCTATACCTGCGACTAGCACGCACAAACCGAATACCGACATGACAATCCCGCGCCCCCGCGATAAGTTCGAACAAAAAGGGCGGTTGGGGCAATGACAGCACTTGAAAAATATGAGCGGCTGGAATGCGGCGGGCTTTGGCGCGCGGATAAGGATGCGCAGCGCCGCGATGTTGTTGTGTCCTTTGGCAATGCCACGCTGGTTATTGCCGATGGCGCTGGACGGCCATTAACCCATTGGTCCCTGCCCGCGCTTGAACGGCAAAACCCCGGTGAAATACCCGCGATCTACACCCCCGGCGAAGACGCTGAAGAAACGGTTGAAATCGCGGATACGCTAATGATCGACGCGATAAATGCAATCCAAAAGGCGCTCGAAAAATCGCGCCCCAAACCCGGCAAGCTACGGTTATTCATGACCTTGGCTACGGTGGCCGCGACTGCTGCACTTGCGATATTTTGGCTGCCGGGCGCGTTGTCACGCCAAACACTTGCCGTCGTTCCAGCCGCAAAACGCGTGGAAATCGGCGCGACACTTTTGGGATATATGCAACAGACAACCGGCGCGCCCTGTCATGAGCCGCGCGCGAATATGGCAGCTGCAACCCTGGCCAAACGCCTATTCGGGACTGACACGCAGACCCAGATCATTGTGGTGCCGCATCTCGAACAAGGCGCGGTGGCTATACCGGGACAGTTGATCGTGATCGACTATAGGCTTTTGCAGCAGGCTGATGATCCTGCAGCCATCGCTGGGTTCATCGTGGCCAGCAGGTCGTCGATGCTCGAAAATGATCCGCTCGAAACCCTGCTACATAGCGCAGGGCTTGGCGTGACTTTCAAATTGCTTACCACCGGTGACATTCCTGCGCAGGTCTTGGCGCAGACTGCTCAATCTATCGTCGGCGCGCCCGCGATGCACATGGATATCGATACGATAAAAACGGGCTTTATCAACGCACAAATCCCGCTCGCGCCATATTTGAACCTGCTGGATCAGGCGACGGGGAATATGCCCGACATCGGGCCAGATGCGCTAGAAGGACAAACGCTGCCCGCCATTATGACGGACAGCGCATGGGTTAGCTTGCAGAATATCTGCAACATTTAGGCTTACTTGGTGCCGAACATCCGGTCGCCCGCGTCGCCCAAGCCGGGAACGATATAGCCTTGTTCATTCAGCTTTTCGTCAATCGCAGCAGTCACAATCGGCACGTCAGGGTGCGCCTCTTTCATCCGTGCAATCCCTTCTGGGGAGGCCAGCAAACACAAGAAACGGATGTTCTTGGCCCCTGATTTTTTCAGCAGATCAATGGCCGCAACAGATGAATTCCCAGTGGCAAGCATCGGATCGACGGCGATCACCAAACGATCTTCGAGCTCAGTCGGGACCTTGAAATAATACTGCACAGGTTCAAGCGTTTCTTCGTCGCGGTACAGCCCGACAAAGCCAACCCGCGCGGATGGGATCAATTCAAGCACACCATCCAACAACCCATTGCCCGCACGCAAAATCGACACCAGAGCAAGTTTTTTGCCGTCAATCACCGGCGCATCCATCGTTTGCAACGGTGTTTCAATCTGACGCGTTGTCATCGGCAGACCGCGCGTCACCTCATAAGCCAATAGCTGTGAAATCTCGCGCAACAACTGGCGAAAGCTCGCGGTTGAGGTGTCTTTTTGGCGCATCAGCGTCAGTTTGTGCTGCACGAGCGGGTGGGTCACATGGGTCACGTGATCAGTCATCTTTTGGCTCCAGTCGTTTCGCCACACGGGCGCGGGTTTGTTCGTCGCAAAATGCGGCATCAAGAGCGATCTTGTTGAGCGCCCGGAAATCTTCTGCGTCCCAGCCAAATGTCTGGGCAAGCATCGCGTATTCGTCGGTCATTGTGGTGTGGAAAAACGGCGGATCATCCGTGGATACGGTCACCGGCACACCTGCGTCACGCAGTTTTGCAATCGGGTGCGCATCCCATCCCGTCACAGCTTTAAGCACCACGTTTGAACCGGGGCAAACCTCAAGCACGATGCCTTTATCGACGATTTCAGCCACCAATGCAGGGTCTTCGATTGCGCCAATCCCATGGCCGATCCGTTCGACTTTGAGATCACGAATGGTTTCGGCAACCATTGACGCCCCACCCCATTCGCCCGCATGGGCAGTTAACTGCAATCCGGCTTCGCGGGCCATGTCGAAACTATAGGCGTAATCGCCCGGACGACCGACCAATTCACCGCCAGCCATGCCAAACCCGGTGATAAAATCGCCCTTGGTTTCCGCCGCACATGCAGCTGCAACTTTGCATTGATCGGGGCCAAAATGGCGGATGCCTGTCACGATCCCGCGCAAGGTGATGCCCATCGTGCGTTCGGCCTCATCCGCTGCGTCCTGCATTGCAGCCAAATAATCACGCCATGCGGCCAGATCACCCCCGCCGCAAAAATCGGGCGACACGAATGTTTCCATGTAAACAACGCCATGCGCTGCGGTTTCTTCAAGAACGGCCAGCGTTAACCGGCGAAAATCTTCGGGGGATTGCAGCGGCGTGCAGGCGGCTTCATAGACCTTAAGAAAGTGATCAAAATCGCGAAAAGCATACCCGCCCTGCGCATCAAAAATGCCCGAAATGTCAATATTCTTTTCGCGCGCTAGCCCTGCGATAAATGCAGGCGGTGCGCAACCTTCAAGGTGCGTGTGCAGTTCGATCTTGGGAATGTCTTTGAAATTCATAAGAAACTTTTCCCTTCTCCGTCATAGTCCACGTTCAAATGTGCTGCGATACTTGCTGCGACATCGACAAAATTCAATTGGCCAAGGGCACGCGGCACAATCCCATGCACCAAGACAGGCACCTGTTCGCGGGTGTGATCGGTACCCGGCCATGTCGGGTCATTGCCATGATCTGCAGTCACGATCAACAGATCATCAGGGCGCAGGCGCGGCAAAAGCTGCACAAGTTGCGCGTCAAACCATTCCAAATGCTTGGCATAGCCTTGCGCGTCGCGACGGTGGCCAAATTCGCTGTCAAACTCGACCAGATTGGCAAAAATAAACGCCCCGTCTTCGGCCGTATCAACAAGATCAGAGATATGGCCCATCAGCACATCGTCACGCCCTTTGCGCAGATCATCAATCCCGCGCATCGAAAAAATATCGCCAATTTTGCCAACAGCATAGGTCTTGCGACCTGCCGCCTGCACATAGTCGCAGATCGTCGGCGAAGGCGGTGCAATTGCGAAATCTTTGCGGCTTGCGGTGCGGGTGAACGCCCCTTCTTCGCCCACAAAAGGCCGCGCAATGACGCGCCCGACCTTCATCGCGTGCAAGGTGGGCGCAATATCAGCACAAAGTTTCAGCAACCGATCAAGCCCAAAGTGGTCTTCATGCGCGGCGATCTGCAACACGGAATCGGCTGAAGTATAGCAAATGGGCCAGCCCGATTTCACATGCCCTGCACCTTCGCGCGCGATGATTTCGGTGCCAGAGGCATGGCAATTCCCCAAAATCCCTTCAGTGCCCGCTGCCGCACAAATCTGCGCGACCAGTTCATCAGGGAAAGCAGGGGTTTGATCGGGGAAAACATGCCAGTCCCATGGCACAGGAACGCCAGCCAGTTCCCAATGGCCCGATGGGGTGTCTTTGCCATTGGACACCTCGCGTGCGGCACCCCACGCGCCCGTAGGGGCAGCATCCAACCCCTGCGCCACAACGCCCGAGGCCAGCGTAACCGCCGCCCCAAGCCCCAGCGCGTCCATCACCGGTACATTTAGTCCGGCAGTTTCGGCGATATGCGCAACCGTATTAGCCCCGGTATCAGGTAAATCCCCGTTAAAGAACTGATCAGCATCCGGCGCGCCGCCGATGCCAACGCTGTCAATAACGACCAAAAATGCGCGTGCCATCATGTGATCCTTTCGATGATCAGCGGGCCGGGGGTTACTGCGTCACCTATAGTGACCGCCGTCTGCACCGCTGCGATAGCAGCTTCGACGTCAGCCTCCGTTGCTGCATGAACCATGCACAGCGGATCACCCTTTGTTACCGCCTGCCCCAGCCCGACTGTATCGGTCAGACCAACGGCGGGGTTGATCCTATCTGTTTCAACCCGACGCCCGCCACCCAATGCCACAACGGCCAGCCCTAGCGCCTCGCCATTGATTGTGGCGATATGGCCTGATAGCGGCGCGGGTACTGGTTTTTCGACCCGCGCTTTGGGCAAATGCGTGTGCCAATCATCGGCCATATCCGGCGGGCCACCCAAAGCAGCCACCATTTGGCTGAATTTCGCCATCGCGGCGCCCGAGCTGATCGCAGTTTCGATCTGCGCCTTCGCATCTTTGATCCCGCGCATCGCAAGCAAGCGTTCGCACAAGGACACCGTCAATTCATAAAGCCGGGGCGCCGCCGCGATATTGCCAGACAGCACCTCCATGCACACAGCCACTTCAAGCGCATTGCCAAGCGCAGGCGCAAGCGGCGCGTTCATATCGGTGATCAGGCTTTCGGTCTTGCACCCTGCTCCGTTGCTTGCATCGGTCAAGGCACGCGCCAATTCCCGTGCCTCGTCGGGGGTTTTCATAAATGCGCCGGACCCGCATTTGACGTCCAAGATCAAGCCTTCCAACCCCGCCGCCAGCTTCTTGGCCAGAATGGAGGCTGTAATCAGATCGACACTTTCGACGGTCGCAGTCACATCGCGGATCGCGTAAAGCCGCTTGTCAGCGGGGGCAATTTGGCCCGTCGCGCTGACAATCGCGCAGCCAATATCACTGGTGATATTACGCAGGAGTGTTTCATCCACATCAACCGATAGGCCGGGGATGGATTCAAGCTTATCAAGCGTCCCGCCCGTATGACCCAGCCCGCGCCCTGAAATCATCGGAACATAAACGCCGCACGCGGCCAAAACGGGTGCAAGGATCAGCGATACGCAATCGCCTACGCCCCCGGTAGAATGCTTATCCAACACCGGCCCAGGCAGATCCCAATACAGCACATCGCCACTGTCGCGCATGCCTTTGGTTAACGCCACGCGGCCTGCATCAGACAGACCATTCAAACAAACCGCCATCGCAAAGGCGCCCGCCTGCGCGTCGGTGACAGCGCCATCGGCCAGACCAGTCGCAAACCACGCCAATTCCGCGTCGCTAGGGGTTTTATTGCGCCGCACAGCGGCAATGATCGCACGGGCATCCATATTAGGCGCGGCTCATGTAATCGGCGTCAAAACTACCCGGAAGCAATTCTGCCACGGTTGTTTGTGCGGTCAAACCATCAACGGTGGTCATTGTCACGACAACATTACCCTCCGCGAATTCCGCAATCTTTTGGCGGCACCCGCCGCAACAGCTAATCGGTTGCGGGCTGTCGGCGATCACTGTGATTTCAGCGATACGCGTATCGCCTGCGGCAATCATTGCGGCAATTGCCCCGGCTTCGGCACAGGTGCCTTCGGGGTAGGCGACATTTTCGACGTTGCAGCCAACGTAGACCGCGCCTGACGTGGACCGGATCGCAGCGCCAACTTTAAAATTTGAATAGGGCGCATGCGCATTTTCGCGCACGGCGCGGGCGGCTTCAATCAAGGTCATTTTTGTCTCCGGTGTTAGTCGGCCCAGATTGATCTTTGCGCCCTGCAGATGCAAGGGCGATCCGCGATTTCAGCCGGTTTGTACCGAGGTAAACCGCCCCGGCAGGCTCACCTCAAGCAGTTCAAGATCGTCGGACGGTTCGGCATAACGCGTCGCCATCCCCGGCGGGATCACAAAGGCGTCGCCGGCTGTAAGGCGCTGAGGATCGCGTGTTTCGCCCTGCAAGGTCATTTCCCCCTGCATCACAAAGGTAAAATGGATATCAGCGTCATGTTTCGCCCAGATCGGTTCACCCTGCCCCCGCCGGATAACCTGCACGCCTGCGACATCTTTGGTATTGGTTGCGATGGTGGTGTCACGCGCAATGAAACCGGGCAATTGGGCTGCCCCCCATTCCGCGCCTTCGGCTTGGTTAAACACAAATTTTTGCCCCTGCCATTCGCGGTCCGGGCGCAAATGCGGTGTCGGAAGGGTCATATCGTGATCGATTTCAGTGATATGTTCGGCAGGCACGCCAATTTCAATCACCTCGATCCCCTCGGAGGCCTCAAGCACCCGGTGTCGAATTTCCGGCGGCTGAATAAAACAATCGCCAGCGGTTAAACGGATTGGTGGACCTTGGTCCTCGTAAACCACATCCACCCAGCCACGATAACAGAAAATCAGCTGAAACCCGACGCGATGAAAATGCACCATATCGGGGACAGGTCCGCCGTCGGGAATACGGATATGGCTTGCAATAATCGATCCGCCAAGACGATTGGGAATCAGGTCGCGATAGTGCATGCCTGCGCGCCCAATCACCCATGGTGCTTGATCGGCAAGACGGCGCACGACAAACGCATGGTCCGTTTCAGGCATCTCTAGCGGAGGATTCAACGGGTGTACCGTCACGCGCGTCCCACCGGGCGCGGTCAGGTCAGTGGCGCCATCGGCAAAACCCGGATCATCGGTCAAAATACGCAATTGCCCCGCGGGGCCATCCGCCTGTGTCAACCGCACAGAAAGCCCGTGACCCGAAAACACTGCGGTCACAGGGTTATCGGCCGGAAAAATCATGTCCAACCGCATCCCAAGCACCTGGCCAAAAAAACTAAGGTCTGCGCGCAGGTCGGTCGTGGTCAAACAGGCCTCTGCCCGCGTTTCAAAAGTGTTGTTCATACGATGATCGTGGCGGGCACTGGGGTGATTTGCAATACAATGATTTGCCAAATGCCCCCAATCTATGTTTAACCCGAACCAATTAGATTCCGTAAAACACACTGATAGTTTAACATTAAACTATACTTGGAGAATGTGATGACAGATAACGCAAACGACAGCACGCGGCAGGCGGCGCTCGACTATCACCAGTTCCCCAAACCCGGCAAGCTAGAAATTCGCGCAACCAAACCGCTGGCCAACGGGCGTGACCTGTCGCGCGCCTATTCCCCCGGCGTCGCCGAAGCCTGCCTTGAGATCAAAGCAAGCCCTGACACCGCGCGCGATTACACGACACGTGGCAATCTTGTCGGCGTCGTAACCAACGGGACAGCCGTTCTGGGGCTTGGCAATATCGGCGGATTGGCGTCGAAACCTGTCATGGAAGGCAAGGCCGTTCTGTTTAAGAAATTCGCGAATATCGACTGCTTTGATATCGAATTGGACGAACCCAACCCAGAGAAATTAGCCGAGATCGTCTGCGCACTTGAACCGACATTTGGGGCCATTAACCTTGAAGACATCAAAGCCCCTGATTGCTTTATTGTCGAAAAAATCTGTCGCGAACGGATGAATATCCCAGTCTTTCACGACGATCAGCACGGCACAGCCATTGTTGTAGGGGCTGCCGCAACAAACGCGCTACGCGTGGCGGGCAAGAAATTTGAAGACATCAAAATCGTCAGCACTGGGGGCGGTGCCGCAGGTATCGCCTGCTTGAACATGCTGCTAAAACTGGGCGTAAAACGCGAAAACGTCTGGCTATGTGACATCGAAGGTCTTGTTTACAATGGCCGCGAAAAAGACATGACACCGCAAAAGGCCGAATATGCGCAAGGCAGCTCTGTCGCCACATTGGATGACGTCATCGCTGGCGCGGATATGTTCCTTGGCCTGTCTGGCCCCGGCGTTCTGAAGCCCGAAATGGTCGCCAAAATGACCGATGCTCCGATCATCTTTGCACTGGCCAACCCAACGCCAGAAATCAGTCCCGATGAAGCGCGCGCGGTCAAACCCGACGCGATTATTGCCACCGGGCGCAGCGATTTTCCGAACCAAGTGAACAACGTGCTGTGTTTCCCGTTTATCTTTCGCGGCGCGCTTGATGTGGGTGCCACCGATATCAACGACGAGATGAAAATCGCCTGTATCGAAGGCATCGCAGCGCTTGCCCGCGAAACCACCAGCGCCGAAGCCGCCGCCGCGTACCACGGAGAAAGGCTCACCTTTGGGGCCGATTACCTGATCCCGAAACCGTTTGACCCGCGCCTGATGGGGGTTGTCGCCAGCTCTGTCGCAAAGGCAGCCATGCAAACAGGTATCGCCACCCGACCGATCCCCGACATGGAGGCATACAAAGCCAATCTTGATGGTTCTGTCTTTAAGTCAGCCATGATCATGCGCCCCGTGTTCGAAGCAGCCCGTTCGACCACCCGTAGCATTGTCTTTGCCGAGGGCGAGGATGAACGCGTGCTGCGGGCGTCCCAAGCGATTATGGAAGAAACCACAGACACGCCCATCTTGATCGGCCGTCCTGATGTGATCGCGCAACGCTGCGAACGTGCGGGGCTGAAAATCCGCCCCGGCGTTGATTTCAGCATCGTAAATCCGGAAAATGACCCGCGCTACCGCGATTACTGGGAAACCTACCACAAACTGATGGCCCGCAAAGGCGTGACCCCTGATCTGGCCAAGGCGATCATGCGCACCAACACCACCGCCATCGGCGCGGTCATGGTTCAACGCGGTGAGGCCGACAGCCTGATTTGCGGTACCTTTGGACAATTCTTGTGGCACTTGAACTATGTCAGACAGATTTTGGGCGATCAGGTGCTACACCCCGTCGGCGCGCTGTCATTGATGATTTTGGAAGATGGGCCGCTTTTTGTTGCCGATACCCAAGTCCACGCAGAACCGACCCCTGCCCAAATCGCTGAAACCGTCATTGGGGCCGCCCGCCACGTACGCCGCTTTGGGTTAGAACCCAAAATCGCGCTCTGTTCGCATAGTCAATTTGGCAATCTCGATTGTGACACGGGCCGCAGGATGCGCGCCGCAATGGAAATTCTCGACAGCGCGCCGCGCGATTTCGCTTATGAAGGGGAAATGCATATCGATGCCGCGCTTGACGTCAATTTGCGCAACCGTGTTTTCCCCGATGCCCACTTGCCGGGCGCGGCCAATGTGCTCGTTTTCGCGAATACGGATGCGGCTTCGGGTGTGCGCAACATTCTGAAAATGAAAGGTGGCGGGCTTGAAGTTGGGCCAATTCTGATGGGTATGGGCAACCGCTGTCATATTGTCACACCCTCAATCACGCCACGCGGTTTGCTGAACATGTCGGCGCTTGCCGGAACACCCGTGGCACATTATGGATGATATTACAGATACTTACCAACCCCATCCCGTAAAGTAAATTATTTTACGGATCAGGCAGAGCAGGCGCAACGCGCGCTTGCCCGCGGCCAGCCCAAGGCGTAACACTTTCTCTCAGGTTGTTTTGGGAGGAACATAATGGGTTACGCAGATGTATATGCGGCTTGGAAAGCCGATCCAGAAGCATTCTGGATGGAGCAGGCCAAGGCGATTGATTGGGATACCCCGCCGACACGGGCGCTAAATGATGATAACGCACCGCTGTACGAATGGTTTTCTGATGCAAAGGTAAACACCTGCTATAACGCCGTGGACCGCCATGTCGAAAATGGCCGAGGTGAGCAAACCGCGATCATCTATGACAGCCCGATCACCCATACCAAACGCGAGATTTCTTATATCGAGCTACGCAACCGGGTTGCAAGCCTTGCAGGTGCCCTACGCGCCAAGGGCGTCGAAAAGGGCGACCGCGTCATTATCTACATGCCAATGATCCCCGAAGCGCTTGAGGCCATGCTTGCTTGCGCGCGTCTTGGTGCGATCCATTCTGTGGTTTTTGGTGGCTTTGCCGCAAACGAACTTGCCGTGCGCATTGATGACGCGAAACCCAAAGCGATCATCGCAGCCTCTTGCGGCATGGAGCCGGGGCGCGTTGTGCACTACAAACCACTTGTTGATGGCGCGATTGAACTGGCAGAGCACAAGCCAGATTTTTGCGTGATTTTCCAGCGCGAACAAGAAGTTGCCGAACTGATCCCTGGTCGTGACTATAACTGGCACGGCTTCCAATACGGCGTGGCACCCGCCGAATGTATCCCTGTCGAAGGCAACCACCCTGCCTATATCCTTTATACGTCCGGCACGACCGGCGCGCCCAAGGGCGTCGTGCGCCATACGGCGGGCCATCTGGTGGCGCTGAACTGGACCATGAAAAATATTTATAACGTCGACCCCGGTGATGTGTTCTGGGCCGCGTCAGATGTGGGCTGGGTCGTGGGCCACAGCTACATCTGTTACGCCCCGCTGATCCACGGCAACACAACGATCGTTTTCGAAGGCAAACCCATCGGCACCCCCGATGCGGGCACATTCTGGCGCGTCATCGAAGAACATAATGTAAAATCATTCTTTACCGCCCCCACCGCGTTCCGTGCGGTCAAACGCGAAGACCCGACTGGTGAATACGTCAAGAAATACGATCTCAGCTGTCTTGATCAGGTGTTCTTGGCCGGAGAGCGCGCCGATCCTGACACTATCGTCTGGGCGCAGAATCAGCTGCAAAAGCCGATCATCGACCATTGGTGGCAGACAGAACTGGGCTATCCTGGCGTGTGCAACCCGGTAGGCATCGAATTGCTGCCAGTCAAACTGGGATCCCCGTCAGTGCCGCTGCCCGGCTATGAGATGAAAATTCTTGACGATGAAGGCAATGAACTCCCTCCCGGTGAGTTGGGCGCGATTGTTACGCCCCTGCCCCTGCCGCCCGGTACATTCCCAACCCTGTGGAATGCCGAAGACCGGTTTCAATCAAGCTACCTCGAAACCTTCCCCGGCTATTATGAAACAGGCGACGCGGGCATGATCGACGAAGACGGCTATCTGTACATCATGGCGCGCACCGATGACGTGATCAACGTCGCCGGACACCGCCTGTCGACAGGCGCTATGGAAGAAGTGCTGGCCAACCATCCCGACGTCGGTGAATGCGCCGTCATCGGCGTGACAGATCAGCTCAAAGGGCAATTGCCGCTTGGGTTTATCTGCCTCAACAACGGCTGTGACCGTCCACATGATGAGGTGATCAAAGAGGTCGTCGCCTCTGTGCGCAACACCATCGGCCCCGTCGCCGCGTTCAAACTTGTGACTGTCGTTGACCGTCTACCGAAAACGCGCTCGGGCAAAATCTTGCGTGCAACAATGGTCAAAATCGCCGACAGCGTGGAATTCAAAATGCCCGCAACCATCGACGACCCGGCAATCTTGGATGAAATCCGCGCGGCGCTCAAACCAATGGGTTACGCTGGGGGCTAACCCTGCAAAACATCAACGATCCGGCCATCGCGCGACGATGTTTCGATGGCCGTGATCAGATGATGGGATGCCAATGCTTGGCGCCCTGTCACCATAGGGGCCGTACCCGCGCGCACCGCATCCGCAAAATCTTTGATCACCGCTTGATGCCACTCGTGTTTGGCGACAACGGGACCATTGTCAGATGCCCCGCCCGCGACGACGACCTCGTGTCCGTTGCGGTCACCGCGCCAGAATACATCTAACGTGCCTGTGCCGATGCGCAATGTCGCGTGTTCATAATGCAGAGTTATCGTTTCAGCACCATGCGGATAGCTTGCGGTGCTCGCGGTCAATGATCCAACCGCCCCATTTGCAAATCGCAGTCCGGCGACAGCCATATCTTCGGCTTCCATTTCATGCAGCACCGTTGTTGCCACCATACCCTGAACGCTTGACACAGCGCCCGTGAAGCTAAGCGCGAGATCAATCGTGTGGATCGCTTGGGTCAGCAGCACCCCGCCCCCGTCACGGGCATAGGTGCCGCGGCCAAGTTCGTCATAATAGGACTGATCACGCCAAAGCGGGATCGCAATTTCGGCATGAGCCAGCTTGCCAAGGTCGCCGCCCTTAACCAATTGCGCAGCCGCGATGGATGGCGCGCGCGCCCGGTGCTGGAACAAGATACCCAGCGACACACCGGCATCTGCGCATATTTCAACGACCTGCTGCGCTTCTGCGCTATTTCGGGCCACGGGCTTTTCCAGCAAGATGTGTTTACCCGCATTGGCAAGCGCCGTGATCAGATCAATCCGGACCGAAGGCGGGGTCGCGACAATAGCAAATTGAATGTCAGGGCTTCCTGTGATCGCTGACAGATCAGAGGTAAACAAGGGCTTCGTACCGTCGTAGGCATCTGACAGATACGCCGCATTCTCTGGATGACGCGACAACACAACGTCTAAGCGGAGCCGTTCACGCAAACCCGACAAGGCCGCGACATGCGTTGGTGCAATCATTCCTGCACCGATCAGCGCAACGCCTACGCGCGCAGGTAATTCAGGTTTTGTCATGCTTCCCCCATTTCTAGCATACCAGACCAGAGAGGCTCTTCAGACGCAAGCAACAAAAAACCCGCCGCAGTTTCCTGCGACGGGCTAATTTTGTAACGTTTAAAGCGGGTGACTTATTCGTCGCCGCCTTTAAGAGCCGCACCAAGGATATCACCCAATGATGCGCCAGAGTCAGACGAACCGAACTGCTCAACTGCTTCTTTTTCTTCAGCGATTTCACGTGCTTTGATCGACAGACCCAGCTTGCGTGTTTTGCTGTCGATGTTGGTGACGCGCACGTCGACCTTATCGCCAACGCCGAAACGCTCTGGACGCTGCTCTGCACGGTCACGTGACAGGTCTGAACGACGGATAAAGGATTTTGCACCTTCATAGTCGACTTCAATGCCGCCGTCTTCGATCTTGGTCACTTCAACAGTGATGACAGAACCGCGCTTCACGCCGCCAACAGCTTCTGCGAACGGATCACCGTCGAGCGCTTTGATGGACAGAGAAATACGTTCTTTTTCAACGTCAACTTCAGCAACCTTGGCTTTGACAACATCACCCTTGCGGAAATCGCCGATGACGTCTTCGCCGCGGCCTTCCCATGTCAGGTCAGACAGGTGAACCATGCCGTCGATGTCGCCTTCGAGGCCAATGAACAGACCGAATTCGGTGATGTTTTTGACTTCGCCTTCGACTTCAGTGCCTTCTGGGTGTGTCTCAGCAAAGACTTCCCATGGGTTGCGCTGTGTCTGCTTGAGACCCAAAGAAACGCGACGCTTGGCTGAATCGATTTCCAGAACCATGACTTCGACTTCTTGTGAAGTAGACACGATTTTGCCTGGGTGTACGTTTTTCTTTGTCCAAGACATTTCAGAAACGTGCACAAGACCTTCAACACCGGCTTCCAGCTCAACAAATGCGCCGTAATCAGTGATGTTCGTCACGCGGCCCTGATGCACAGAACCAAGGGTGAATTTCGCTTCAACAGCATCCCACGGATCTTCTTGCAGCTGCTTCATGCCAAGGCTGATGCGGTGGGTTTCTTTGTTGATCTTGATGACCTGCACCTTGATCGTCTCACCGATTGTGAGGATCTCGGATGGGTGGTTCACACGGCGCCATGCCATGTCAGTCACGTGCAACAGACCGTCAACACCGCCAAGGTCAACGAACGCACCGTATTCGGTGATGTTCTTGACGACGCCGTCAACTTCTTGGCCTTCAGTCAGGTTGCCAATAACTTCGGCGCGCTGTTCGGCACGGGATTCTTCAAGGATCGCACGGCGTGATACAACGATGTTCCCGCGACGGCGGTCCATCTTCAGGATCTGGAATGGCTGCTTAAGACCCATCAGTGGGCCCGCGTCGCGCACAGGGCGGACGTCAACTTGTGAGCCCGGCAAGAACGCAACAGCGCCGCCAAGATCAACAGTGAAACCACCTTTGACGCGGCCAAAGATGGCACCGTCAACGCGGATTTCGTCAGCATATGCTTTTTCCAGACGATCCCAAGCTTCCTCACGGCGCGCCATCTCACGAGAGATAACAGCTTCGCCTTTGGCGTTCTCAACTTGGCGCAGGAACACTTCGACAGTGTCGCCAACAGCCAGTTCAGCGTCTTCACCTGGGTTTGCAAATTCTTTCAGATCAACGCGGCCTTCCATTTTGTAGCCGACGTCGATGATCGCTTGGCCAGCCTCGATAGAGATGACTTTGCCTTTGACAACAGACCCTTCGGCCGGTGTGTCCATTTCGAAGCTTTCGTTCAAGAGTGCTTCAAACTCTTCCATTGTATTAGCCATGTGGCGTCGTTTTCCTAACATTTTGTTTTATACGGGCCGTGCGGTTGTCTCCGCCGGTCTTTGGATTTCGGTTGGTCTGGGCACCTTCGCGAACATAAAACAACAGGGCCGGTAAACACCGACCCCGCTCAAGTCTCACGCCCGCACCTGTTTCGATGCTTAGACAGGGCGGCGTATAGGCGTGTTTTGGCATGTTTGCAAGGGGTTTTGCAGTTCCGCAATCGGTCAATGCCTAACTATCTGAATCAGAAGAATCGTCATAGCCGGGAAACAAAAGCGGGCGCTGATGCGGTGGAATTTCACTCACCGGCATACGCCCATGTTCCCAAACATGGGCTGCTGATGAATTAAAAAAGGTCGTACCTCCGGGCGACATTGGCGCGTATTGCGAACTATAGGCCATGTTTTGTTCGGTATCATCGCTCATCTCGGCTTCGTCATCGCTGTTGAAACGCAACCGCGGATCAGCGGCGGCACCGATAAATTGATTTGTTACAGAATCATCAAGCCGCAAATTATGGGGCGCACTATTCAGGTGGCCGCACAGTTCCTTGACATTATTGGATGTAGGGCCTGCCAGTACCGCATCCCGCGCGGTCGCCATATTTACATGGAAATCAAGGTGAGGACTACTGCCATACAATGCGTCAGACGATTCTATAAAGAAGGTTTTATCAATGCCACCGTTCAAATAAGCCTCTACCAGATCATCACGGATTTCCTGCCATGATCGTGAATGGCATCTGTCAAGTTCTTCATCGCTTAGATTGACATTGCTTGCGTCAAGCTGCTGGTCCGGCTCATCGGCATGTGTGGCATTCCATTGTGCCACCAGATATCTGGTCAAGAGAGTCGTGCGAATGAACGCAGGGCGGCCCGTTATCGTCCATGAGCCACTACTCTCTATGACGTTGACGGCCCTTTGAAGGGTGTCGTCCGCAACTAGAGTTTTACATCTAGGATCATATGCATGTTGCGCGGTCATCGCGACCATCTGCATGGGCGCACGGCCCCCATCAGCAGCAGCCTGCAGTGCAGCCTGCTGCATCACAACCGGGCTCTGAATTGCCATGCGCTGTAGCGTCGCCACGGATCCGACAGATTGGCCTGTATTGGCTACGCGCCGAGCGGGAAGCATTGTGGCGGGAACTGCGCTCTGTGCCGTCTTATAAATCATCGCGCTTCCGAGAATTATTCAAATAAATATACGCGCACACTATATCCTGCCATGGAGATACATCAAAATTAAAATTCCTCACACAAGCGCGATAGAACGCGCGACGCGATCGCCGACAGTTAGCCATACGCGTTACCTACGTAAGTCTGACGTTTTGCCGCCCGCATATTTCTTTATTTTAAAGGCAAAAATGCGTATTAACCCGCCCGCGTGTTCGCAGGCAGGCAGGGGCACCGGTCGGTGCCTGCGCGCATTTACATATTATCAAGCGGCACCAATGTCGCGGCGGCGTCAACGTACATCCCAACAACCGTGTTCATATTCGCCATTGTGACGTTCAACTGCCGGAATTTCACCGCGTTTTCATCAACCTCAAGCGCATTGCCCGCTAACACGTCTGACACATAAGGCTTTGCAGCATTCCAGTCATTCAACACCCCATCCAGACCTGTTGCGATCGTGTTGTTTGGTGGGGGCTGCACACCCACAACCGGCATTCCGTTTTGTAATGCATCCAGCGAATTTTCAAAAATACGCATCGTTGTTTCAAGATCTCCGACAGTCACCGTCGTTTCGAAATCACCTTCCAGAATGCAAGATTCTTTAGACATTTTTTGCGTCAGCATGCGCTGCCGCCCCGAAATATCGACCAAAACCAAAGCTGCAAATGTTGTTGCATTCGGGTTGGAATATTGTTGAACGAGCCGCTCAACCAACAATTGGGCTGCACGTAACACGGGCAGGTTTTCATTCAGCACATAATTACGTTGGGCCTCGGTCGCTGTACCGTTTGCAACCGCGTCGGCGGCGGTTTTCAAGGGCTCCCACAAGGTGCGCAGTTCTGCGATAAGCGCAAGCGTCTGCCCATTGGTTTCAGGTAGTTGGATGTTCAGATCGGCATCCCCGAACTCAAGCCCGGTCAGGATTTTTTCAAACTCTGCCGTTGCTGCCACCAGTAATGCCGCCGAACCCTCTACATCGATACCGCGTGAAAAGTGGCATGCCGCTGATGGAACCCGCTGTGACAGCATCCGCAGCTTTCCCGAAAAGTTAATCCGTTGCTCGGCGTTTTCTTCAACTACCGGCACGCTCTGACCAAGAGAGACGCTGGGAATTATCACTGCCGAAAATGCAGCCAAAAGTAGAAACTTAAGCTTCAGAAACTCAGGGAACATAATTATCTTTCTGTCTTTTTTCTCAGGGAATGACGGCGCAGTCACTGTGCCATATGACATTCGGTTCGTTCGGTTTTGCGCGGGCACCTAAAGCGTGAGCGAGACACCACAAAACCGCTTATAATTATGATTATGTTTGATTTATGTCAAATTCGGGGAAGCGCCGAGAACCACAAGATTTGCTGATTTTTTACGCGTCAAATTCGCGTATTGACTGCTAAATGAGCGCTAGAAAAACCCACCTCTCACCCAACAGAGACCACAATCAAAGGATGAGTTAAAAATTTTATCATGCACAGCGTCACGACACCCAATCATGCGCGCGATACCACCCTTAGGGTGTAAATTACTGCGCGCCCAGCCCTGACCGAACGGCTTCAATTGCCGCGTCGATAGCCTGCTCAATCGTCATATCTGACGTGTCAATTTCTACCGCATCATCCGCCGCGACAAGCGGAGCTTCTGCCCGGTTACGGTCACGCGCATCACGGGTTTTGACGTCTGTCAAAACTTGATCATATGCGATTTTCATGCCCTTTGCCGCCAATTCGTTAAAACGTCGTTCGGCCCGGCGTTCAGCCGAGGCCGTCACAAAGAGTTTCACTGACGCATCTGGGCAAATCACCGTGCCGATATCGCGACCATCCAATACAGCCCCACCATCACGTGTCGCAAAGTTGCGCTGAAACGCGACGAGCGCGCTGCGCACCTCTGCGATCACGGCAATTTCACTGGCTGCTTGGGCAACGGCTGGGGTGCGTAGACTGTCGTCTTCAAGGTCGTGCGGATCAAGCGCCTGCGCCGCTGCAACCGGATCAACCCCAGCAAGCACCTTTGCACCTACCGCGCGGTACAAAAGCCCGGTATCAAGATGTGCAAAGCCAAATTGCGCGGCAACTGCCTTGCTAATCGTGCCTTTGCCTGCCGCGGCAGGCCCGTCAATGGCGACGGTAAAGATCATGCGTTTGCGCGCACGACCTGCGCCCCAAGACCCGCCATGAGAGATTCGAAAATCGGGAAAGATGTCGCGATAGGGGACCCATCGTCGACGGACATCGGCTTTTGCGTCGCCATGCCCATCACCATGAAGGCCATCGCGATCCGGTGATCCAATACACTGGCCACGGTTACACCGCCGGGCACATTGCCATGACCTAAACCCGTGACTTTCCACCAGTCGGGGCCTTCATCGACGGTGACCCCAGCGGCGCGTAGCCCTTTTGCCATTGCATCGATGCGATCGCTTTCTTTGACACGCAGTTCTTTGACGCCCTGCATATCGGTGACGCCATGCGCAAAGGACGCAACCACCGAAAGCACGGGGTATTCGTCGATCATGCTGGCCGCGCGCGCGGGGGGCACGGCGATGCCTTTGAGATCGGGGGAATATTTCGCACGCAGGTCGGCAACCGGTTCGCCGCCTTCTTCGCGCATGTTTTCATAAGTCAGATCCGCGCCCATCTCGATCAGCGTTGTGAATAGGCCGGCACGTGTCGGGTTCAACCCAATATTGGGGACCAACACGTCAGAGCCGGGCGTGATGATCGCGGCGCAGACTGGAAATGCGGCCGAAGACGGATCGCGCGGCACAACAATCGTTTGCCCCAATAGTTCAGGTTGCCCATCCAAGGTGATCACACGGCCTTCGTCGGTTTCTTCAACCGTCAATGTCGCACCGAACCCCTGCAGCATACGTTCGGTATGGTCACGTGTGGCTTCTTTTTCGATCACAACAGTTTGGCCCGGCGCGTTCAACCCAGCGAGCAGAACAGCCGATTTCACCTGCGCTGACGGGACAGGCACGGTGTAACGCACGGGCACCGGATCAGCGGCACCCACAAGCGTCATTGGCAATCGCCCGCCTTGGCGCCCTACCGTTTGCGTCCCAAACAGCGCGAGCGGGTCAGTCACCCGGCCCATTGGGCGTCCGTTTAACGACGCATCGCCCGTGAATGTCGCTGTGATCGGCGATGTCGCCATCGCGCCCATGATCAGGCGCACGCCTGTGCCTGAATTGCCGCAATCAATCACATTCTCGGGCTCTGCAAAGCCACCAACGCCAACGCCCTGCACCGACCATTCGCCGCCGCCGTGGTCAGTCACGGTCGCCCCAAAGGCGCGCATTGCCTTGGCCGTGTCCAGTACGTCTTCGCCTTCCAGAAGCCCCGTTACCCATGTCTCACCAACAGACAATGCCCCCAAAATCAATGAACGGTGCGAGATCGATTTATCGCCCGGCACATTGGCCTCACCCTTGAGGGGGCCGCAAGGGCGGGATGTCATGGGAATGGGGGTGCCGTGGCCGGACATTGCGTATTCCTTTGTTCTTCAAGGGGCGGTTTACCGCAGGGCGGCAAGAGGGTCTATGTCATATCCGCCGGAAAGTCAGGTAATGGGGGGTACGGCCTTCGCGCAGGGCCTTTTGTTCGTAGCGCGTTGAAATCCAATCACCCCACGGATCACGCCAGTCTGCTGGGCCTTCGGCCAACCATGCGAACCCTTGCGGAGGCACCTCTTCAAGCGTTTGGCGTACATAGTCCTTGATATCAGTCGCAACACGCAATTCGGCACCCGGCTTCATCACGCGGTGCAGCGGGGCCAAGTGTTCCGGCGTCACAAAGCGGCGGCGGTGATGGCGTTTTTTGGGCCAAGGGTCTGGATAATTCAGGAAAACTTTGCTCAGGCTATTGTCAGGCAATACGTCAAACAGATCACGGACGTCACCGGGGTGGACACGCAGGTTATCGACATCCGCCTTGCGAATTTTGCCCAATAGCATAGCGACACCGTTAATAAATGGCTCGCAGCCAATCAGACCGATATCGGGGTAAGTTTCGGCCATATGGACCAGATGTTCACCGCCGCCAAAGCCGATCTCAAGCCAAATATCTTTGCCGGGAAAGACCGTGTTCAGATCAAGCGGGATCCGATCAGGATTTTCTTCCCAGCTGATTGGCCCCGGGGACAGGGGGATCAGATCGTTATCAAGGTAATCTTGCTGACTGTTCCGGATCGTCTTGCCCCGGAAACGGCCATAGAAATTGCGCCACGGAGCGCCCGAAGGGTGTCTATCGTTTTCCATGACGCTGCCATAGCAAGCCGCCGCGCGCTGCGCAATTGCTTCAGTCGCGCAATACGCCTGCCTCTTCAAGCTGGCGGCGGGTTGGATACCACATATTTGACCGCTCGCGCTTTGTTTCGATCGCAAACACCGGATCAACTCCGCGTGCGACCAAATAGGAAAGCTGATTATGCATCTCGGTCTGGACATCGCGGTAAAGCCATTGCCCAAAATCAAATGGATTGTCCCAGTTTTCGTCGCGATGCCAATATTTATAATATTCACGCAGCCCATCCGCGTTCCACGCGTTTTGATGAAATCCGATCGCACTGCCGCGGTCCATTTCGCGGCGTTCGCCTGCCAGAAAAAGGGTCACACAAGCGCTGCTGCATTCACCCGATACGCGCGTATCCAAACGATAATCCATCGCGATCCGCGCCATTTGTTCGCCCGCCCAAACAGAGCCGCCCGTGCTGGTCAGCCGCAGTAGCTTTGTGTTTGGGTTCTCAGCCAAGATGTCAGAAAACGTCGCGACGTCGGCGCTGTCCATTTCGGCATACTGATCTGGCGGGACATTGTTTGTGTTGTAAATAAGCGTCGTGCCATCGACAAAGAACTTACCAATTGGCGCATCGCCACCCATCGGTAGTTTTTGGGCCATAACGGGGCCAGCTACCCCTAGACACACAACAACAAAAACGCGAAACAACTTCATAACACTCTCCCAAGACTTGCTTGGTTTGAACTTTATTCGCGCAAAATGCTCAACCCCTTAGTCTACAAAAAACGACCAAAGAGCCGCGCGAGGGTGTGTTTTTACGCAACAACGGCTAAACGGAAAAGCCGACTATCGAGCAGCCATTCTCACCATAGTCAAATTTCCGAAAATTTGTCAGCGCAGTATGCGGCAAGCCAAAATACCGCAAACCACGCTATCGCGCCTACATTCGTATTTGCCTAGAAAGGAAATGAGATGAATGAACATGACGACCGAATGAAAAAACCTAATCACGTCAGAAACTTGGCGGTGATTTTCACTGTAGGTTTTGTAATTTTTCTAGGATGGAACGCGCTTGGTGCGTTTCAATGCATGTCACGCGATGGCGACATTCAATTGTCGGGGGGCAGCCTTAGGTGTTTCCTTGACTACAGCAACCGTTAAGTTTTCTCTGCCAATTATGGTGTGAGCTCAGAGCAAACACGAAAGTGTCGCTGATTGCGCCCTTACGGGCGAAGGATCAGCAACACTTCTTTGTTGCAATGGCACCTTTATCTCGCGCCACGTTGGCTTAGACAGCGCGC
Organism: uncultured Paracoccaceae bacterium; assembly: GCA_938002605.1. Classification (GTDB taxonomy): domain Bacteria; phylum Pseudomonadota; class Alphaproteobacteria; order Rhodobacterales; family Rhodobacteraceae; genus Yoonia. The sequence continues at coordinate 117,692 of CALLAF010000025.1, forward strand.
TTCAGCGCCTCGACCAAATCGGTGCGTTCCCAGCTAAACCCACCGTCCGCGTCTGGCGCCCGGCCAAAGTGACCGTAAGCCGCTGTGCGTTCAAAGATCGGTTTGTTCAGGCTCAGGTGCTGTCGGATTCCGCGCGGTGTCAGGTCCATGACCTGCGCGATGGCGCGCTCGATCTCTGCTGGTGACACTTCGCCTGTGCCATGGGTATCCGCATAGATCGACAGCGGCTTGGCGACACCAATCGCATAAGAGAGTTGGATCGTGCAGCGATCCGCCATGCCGGAAGCGACCACGTTTTTCGCCAAATAGCGCGCGGCATAAGCGGCAGAGCGGTCGACCTTGGTCGGATCTTTCCCTGAAAATGCACCGCCGCCATGTGGGGCGGCGCCACCGTAGGTATCCACGATGATTTTGCGCCCGGTCAGCCCGGCGTCCCCATCGGGGCCGCCGATGACAAATTTACCTGTTGGGTTCACCCACCATTCAGTTTTCGGCGTGATAAAGCCAGCGGGCAGCACCTCGCGGATGTAAGGTTCTACGATTGCACGGATATCATCGCTCGATTGATCTTCGTCGCGGTGCTGTGTGGACAGCACGATTGATGTGACCTCAACCGGTTTCCCGTCTTCGTAGCGCACAGAAACTTGGCTTTTGGCGTCGGGGCGCAAGGTCGGCTGCTCGCCCGATTTACGGACCTCAGCCAAGCGGCGCAGCATCGCATGGGCGTATTGGATAGGCGCAGGCATCAACGCGTCAGTTTCGGTCGTCGCATAGCCAAACATGATGCCCTGATCACCAGCACCTTCGTCCTTGTCGACAGCAGCATCAACACCCTGCGCGATATGTGCAGATTGCTCGTGCAAAAGATTGGTAATCTCGCAGGTCGCGTGGTGAAATTTGTCCTGCTCATAGCCGATATCTTTGATGCATGCGCGCGCAATGTCTTCGACGCGGCCCATATAATCTTTCAATTTCGACTGATCGCTCAGCCCAACTTCGCCGCCGATCACGACACGGTTTGTCGTCGCAAATGTTTCGCAAGCAACCCGCGCTTCGGGTTCCTCCGCCAAAAATGCGTCGAGAATTGCATCTGAAATGCGGTCGCACACCTTATCCGGGTGCCCCTCGGAAACAGATTCCGAAGTGAAGGTGTAGTTTTGTCGTGCCATGAGAAGTGCTCCATTAAATACATCCGCCACGTCAGGAAGCCGTTGTGGCGGAACTAGCATCGGGTCTATGCCCCACCTTGGATGAGGTCAATCGCAATCGCGCCTTTGCGTCAGATAACAACCCAACGTTAACAATATGAGTATTCCAAACAACAAGCCGTCACTAAAACGGCTGTAAAGGGTGGCCGCCCGGGCCGTTGGCAGTGCGGCATCAAGCATGCCCTCGTTGCTCAACGGCAGTGAGGCGATGATCCGCCCAAAAGGATCGATCATCGCGCTCACCCCTGTATTGGCGACCCGCACCATCGGCAGGCCTTGCTCAACGGCGCGCAACCGCGCTTGGGCAAGGTGCTGGTAGGGGCCAGCAGCCGCTCCGAACCATGCATCATTTGTGATCAAAAGAAGCAAACGCGGACGCGCACCACCATCGCCGATTTCTTCGGCAAAAATGCCTTCATAGCAGATCAATGGGATCGCGTCGCCGATCCCCGGCAGGTTGATACGTGGCGGCGCGGTGCCCGCGGCAAACCCCGCCCCGTCGCTTGTCGCCAGCCCATGAATGCCGAACTGCCCAAGCAAATCACCGCCAGGGATATATTCCCCAAATGGCACAAGATGGCGTTTGTCATAGGTACTGCGCAGCGCCCCGCCCTGCCCCATCACAACAAGACTATTATGATAGCGCAATTCTGCGTCACGCCGCTGGATACCGAACACCAAGGGCGCACCGCGCGCGGCCTCGGCCATCAACGCAAGATCCCCATGCACATAGTTTAGTAGATACGGCACCGCCGTTTCTGGCCAGACAATCAAATCAGGGCGCGCGCCCTGCCCGGTCATCGTAATCATGCGGTTTAAAAACACGTCACGATACGCAGGGTCCCATTTCTGGTCTTGTGGTGCATTGGGCTGTATTAGCCGCACTATGGGCGCATTTGCATCGGCAGGTTCGAGCGGCGGCGGCGCAGCCCAAACTGCCAAGCCAACCAAAGCCGACAATATAACCCCACCCGCGATCCGCGCCTGTCCAAACAGCGCATAAACCGCCCAAGCCGCGCCAAGCGTGAACAAGGTCAATAAGTGCGGCCCCCCAATAGCAGCCAATCGCGCAAGCGGTGTCGGCACCCAAATATGCCCCAACAACGCCCAAGGAAATCCCGTAAACACATGCGCGCGTGCCAGCTCTGCCCAGACAAGCGAAAGCGCGATGCCGCCAACCGCACGCGGTGCAATTCGTGCACCTATATAGGCAAAACCGCCCCAAAAGAGTGCAGCCCCGGCGGCCATCAATGCGATTGCAAATGGGGCCATCCAGCCATGGCTGGCGACATCAACCAAAAACGGCTCAATTATCCACCGCAGGGACACAGCAAAATAGCCAAGCCCGAATGCCCAGACTTGAAACGCAGCGCTGCGCGGCTTTTGCTCCAGCACCAAAAACAGTGCGGCCAGCGCCAAGATGGTCAGAAGCCATAAATCTTGTGGGGCTTGGCCTAGCCCGGCGATTGCGCCACCCAGCGCCAAAATGCAAAACTTTGCCCAGCGCGGCAGGCCCGCAAAGCCCAGGCGCACGCTAGGCGTCCTGAGCGCTAGGCAGACGCACACGCAGGCGTTTGATCCGGCGTGGATCCGCATCGACGACTTCGAATTCAGGGCCATCCGGATGCACGATCACCTCGCCGCGCGCGGGCAAATGACCTGATAACATCGTCACAAGACCACCAAGCGTGTCGATTTCTTCTTCATCGATCTCGTCATGATCGGTTAGCTTCATGCCAATCTCGGCCTCGAAATCTTCAAGCTCTGTACGCGCTTGTGCCATATAGACACCCGCTTTTTCCATGAACCAGCTTTTGGCTTCGTGGATATCGTGTTCATCTTCGATGTCGCCGACGACCTGTTCGATCAGATCTTCGATCGTGACCAACCCATCTGTGCCGCCGTATTCATCGATCACAAGCGCCATGTGAATGCGTTCTGCCTGCATCTTTTGCAACAAGACACCTAGTGGCATTGAGGGTGGAACAAACAACAGCGGCCGCGCAGTTTCGCGCAGATCCAATTCAGGTGTCTCACCGTTGAACCCGTGAAGCAGCGCAAAGTCCTTCAAATTCACAATGCCAACAGGCGTGTCCAATGTGCCGTCATAAAGCGGCAAGCGCGTGAGCCCGCTATCACGAAACACTTTGACCAAATCATCTTTGGAAATGCCCAAAGGCACAGCGACAATATCCGTTTTCGGGACAGCCACGTCTTCGACCCGCTTACGACGCAGGTTCAGCATGCCTAAAACGGATTGTGGTGTTTGGTTGACTTCGCTTGGCGCATCCTCATCTGTCTGAGGCATCGCCTGCGGCTGAAAAACATAGCGTAGCCGGGCCCAAAACCCTGGAGCCGTCACATTTTGATCCATTTGCGCGCTTTGCGCTGCGATAGATGGACCGTCGTTGGAGTCGCCCATTTCTTCCTTACCTATGCGGGCAAAATCGCCCTAATCTTCCCTATATGGGTCACAAACACCCAGTTTGCCAAGTATCTCGACCTCTAATCGTTCCATCAAGGTGGCGTCTTTGTCACGCTCGTGATCATAACCGAGCAAATGCAACGTTCCATGAACAAGTAAATGAAGCGTGTGATCCTGCATCGACCTGCCTGCCTCTTGCGCCTCGCGCGCGCAGGTTTCAAAGGCAATCGCAATATCGCCCAGCTCTGCATCCATTGGTAAATCAGGGGCTACAGGCGTGACGCCATCCACATCTGCGCCGCGCTCATCAGAGGGCCAACTCAGCACATTGGTCGCAGTTTCTTTGTCGCGAAAGTCAGCATTCAGCACGGCAATCCGCGCGTCATCACAGGCCAAGAGGCTGATTTCAAATTCATCAGGATCATAGCCCAAATGCGCCAAAGTGGCGTCACATGCCCGTGCTGCAAGGGCGTCGATCCCATCCCAACGGGGGTCTTCGGTGATGCAGTCAACCGCCATTTCAAAAAGTAAATGCTGCGCGGATTGGACAGTCGTCTTGGCCGTGCCAAATACCGGTTGTATCGTCTAAGACACACGCATCTGCGATACCACTGGTTGGCATTTCTATTCCTGCATCCACGATGAAGTTTCTATTTCTCAATGCCGGCAGGTCTGCGATTGGCTTCAAGATTCGATAGGTATTCTCATTCTCTACGCTCAAGACCCCCAAATCAACCAATTCAAGCAGCCGCATCGTAGCAGACAGCGGATTGGCCTCGACCTGCCTTGGGTTCGTTAAAATCTGCGCCGGATCGACATAAACCATCCCTGCGCTGTTGCGCGCTAGCAGTCGCCAGAAATGGTGTGATTTTTCGTGATCAAAAACGCGCGGGGGACGTGGAACAAGTTCACTTCCGGACCAATCATACGACAGCATGGTACGATTGAAGTTCTTGTCCGTTATGTCCAACGGTTCAAGATAGTCACTTTCGCTATAGCTCGGGACGCTTACATGCGCGACATTCTCTAATCGGAGGATTTGTTCAACCTGCGTCCGAAACAGGACCGATGCGCGTGCACGTTGATATGCATAGAAATCGGCACGCCTTTCTTCATCATGTGGACTCATAAAAGAAATTGGATAAGAGTTTAAAAAAGCAAGACACAGCGGTTCATTCTGGACTGTGACGGCATCAGTCGGCAATCCAGAAACGCCGATCCCTTTGCCATAGCCGATCATCTGGCGCACTCTAGATACGTCACCTTCGAACAGCACGATCATATCACTGCGCGCACCAACAACGATAAATAGCGGCGTGGTCCCGTCTTCGATATTCACAACCATCGTTGATGCCGGGGAATGATCACCAAATCCTACATTTACCGACGCATTGCTGCTACTGGCAGTCAACACGATCAGCTCGTCTTGTGCGTTTGGCATCGGCAGACCGCAGGTCGCCAGTTCACCACGTTGATCTTCGTCCTGAAAAACATCGTAATTCCCGGTTTCGTAAAGCGTTTCAAACGCTGCGATATCGTCACCGGTCATCACCCCGTCAGCATTCATATCAAGCTGCGATAGGCGCTCGTAATCAATATCCGCGTATAAAACCAGATCACTGACGTCCCCATCAATAGTTAGCAACTCTGACGCCATGACAGGTTCGTCATCATTCAAATCAAATCTGTCATCCGCAGCACTCGTGTCTTGCGCAGCAGTACCAAAATGCAAGAGGAGGTCGCCCAACGCGATACCACCGTATGGGTTTCGATCAACGGACACCGAGGATAACTGCGATCCTCGTCGCAACAATGCCAAAGCGCTCTCACGCTCGAAACGTAGAGCGTCTCGCCTATATGGCGGCCCTTCACTTAAGAGTTTTTCAACCTCGATGTTCATTGAGTTGTTACGGCTAAAGCCCTCAAGCAATGATCGATCGCTGCGAAGGTAACGATAGATTAACTTATCTTCATAAGGGTCTTCCGGTGGTTCCCAAACGGATTCAGCCAATGCCCCACTCGCAGCAAAGAGGCACCAAAAAAGGATTGGGCTAAATTTCACGATACCTCATCTGCCTCGTAGGCGTCGATAATCGCGGCGACTAGTGGGTGGCGCACGACATCTTTGGAGGTGAAATAATTAAAGCTGATTTTTGGGATATGGTTCAACAAACGTTCGGCGTCACGTAGCCCTGAATTCACCCCGCGCGGCAAATCGATTTGTGTGCGGTCGCCGGTGATCACCATGCGTGACCCTTCGCCAAGGCGGGTCAGAAACATCTTCATCTGCATAGATGTCGCGTTTTGCGCTTCGTCCAGCACAACAAAGGCATTCGATAGCGTCCGCCCACGCATAAAGGCCAAGGGCGCGATTTCGATCACCTTTTCTTCCATCATTTTCGCGGCTTGCTTGCCCGGCAAAAAGTCGTTCAACGCATCATAAAGCGGCTGCATGTAAGGATCGACTTTGTCTTTCATATCGCCGGGCAGATAGCCTAGTTTCTCCCCCGCTTCGACAGCAGGGCGCGACAGGATAATTTTGTCAACGTGGCCAGAAATCAGCATATTCACGCCAACAGCAACGGCCAAATAAGTTTTACCTGTCCCCGCCGGGCCAATGCCAAATGCAAGCTCTTTATCGAACAGCGATTTGACATAGGCCTTTTGCGCGTCGGTGCGCGGTTCAATCAGCTTCTTGCGCGTTTTGATTTCGACCCGCGCGTTTTCACCTTTGAACATTTCGGTTTGCTCGGTCGGGCCAGCGGGACCACGGATCGTTTCTGGGCCCATGCGCAATTCGCGGTCAATGTCGCCGGGATCTAAACTGCGCCCAGCCTCAAGACGCCCATAAAGCGATTTAAGAACCTCTTGCGCGGTTTCACGTGCGGCTGTGCCGCCCAACACATCAAGCTGGTTACCACGGCGTAGGATCTGCACACCCAAACTGTTTTCTATGGTCGTCAAATTGCGATCAAATTCGCCGCAAAGGTCAATCAATAAAAAGTTGTCAGGAAATTCTAGCGTAACTTCGGTGACAACATCGTCGGTGAGGGTCGGTGCTCCAGTGGCCAAATGGCTCTCCTTTGAATCGGTATAAATCCAGCTTGGCAAGGGAATGCTGCGGGCGCAAGAACCGATCAAAGATTGTCACGTGAATGACATCAAAAAGGTGTGTCTAAGCGAATATTTGTACATATTTGGTAGATTCGCTGCAGTTTGATACCTATCCGGGGCGCCGTATTAAATCAGCTCTCCCTTGAGCGAATTCGCCGCGTCATCAACGATTTTTACCTTACGCACCGTGCCGATGACATCAATCGGGGCCTCGGCAAAGACGGCGTGTAGATATTCGGATTTACCAATCATTTGCCCGGCTTCGCGGCCTGATTTTTCGAACAACACGTTGACCTCACGGCCAACCATAGAAGCTTGGGTCGCCTGTTGCTGTTCGCGCAGCAAGCCCTGCAACCGCTGCAAACGCTCGTTCATCACGTCTTCGGGTAGCTGCAGTTTTTCGGCGGCTGGGGTGCCTGGGCGGGTCGAATATTTGAACGAATAGGCCTGCCCGTAATGCACATCACGTACAAGCTGCATGGTGTCTTCGAAATCTTGATCCGTCTCACCGGGGAAACCCACGATGAAATCACCTGATAACAGCAAATCCGGGCGGGCCGCACGAATACGTTCGATCAGGCGCAGATACCCTTCGCCCGTATGCTTACGGTTCATCGCCTTGAGAATGCGGTCAGAGCCTGATTGCACGGGTAAGTGCAAATAAGGCATCAGTTTTTCACATGTGCCGTGCGCCTCAATCAGTGCGTCATCCATGTCGTTTGGGTGACTTGTGGTAAAGCGGATGCGTTCCAGCCCATCGACCTTGTCGAGTTCCCAGATCAGCCCAGCCAAACCACCTGCGTGCCCGTGATAGGCATTCACGTTTTGGCCCAGCAACGTGATTTCACGCACACCTGCTTCAACCAATTCTTGTGCTTCGCGGATAACCCTATCAGAGGCACGTGATACTTCGGCGCCGCGGGTATAGGGCACGACACAGAACGCACAGAACTTGTCGCAACCTTCTTGTACGGTCAGGAACGCAGTTGGCCCACGCTTAGCTTTGCTACGTGCCTTAAGGGCTGCGAATTTATCATCGTCGGGGAAATCGGTATCCAGCGCCTTGGCCCCGGTCTGCACCGCATCATCCATCGCAGGAAGTCGGTGATAGCTTTGTGGGCCAACGACCAAATCCACCATTGGCGCGCGGCGCATGATTTCTTCGCCCTCAGCCTGAGCAACGCAGCCTGCAATTCCGATCTTCAGATTGGGGTTTTCAGCCTTCAGCGGTTTCATACGCCCCAGTTCAGAATAAACCTTTTCCGCCGCCTTTTCGCGGATGTGGCAGGTATTAAGCAGAATCATATCCGCATCTTCGGGAGTCTTAGTTTCCACATAGCCCTTGCCGCCCAGTGCTTCGGCCATGCGTTCGCTGTCATAGACGTTCATCTGACAGCCGTAGGTCTTGATAAATAGCTTTTTGGGCGCGGACATGTGCATGCCTTGGGTTGGGGTGATTTAGGTGCGTCATAGCGGCTTGGCCGATTGCTTGCAATGCGGGGCGAATTATCACAGTTTACCGCGACCCTATCCGGACAGGCGACTGATGCACTACCCCGACCTCCCTTCTCTGATTTCAGACGCAAAATCGACGCTCGCGCGCGGGCCAATCGCCTTGATCCTCGTTGAAGACGACGTTGAAATCGCAGGCACAATCGCCCATCAGCTTAAGCTTGGGTTTCGGCAAGTGGTGGTCTTTTGTCCGATAGACGTTCAAATGCCCAACGATCTGGCGGCCAATGTCCTCCGCGTCGATTTTGATGTGACCGCCGAGGGCGCGCTAGCGATGATTAATAACGCAATCATCAAGGCCGCGCCGGGACAGTGGATTTACTACTGCTATAATGCCGAATACCTGATGTTTCCCTTCTGCGAGACCCGCAGTATTGGCGAATTGCTAACGTTCATGACAGAAGAGCGCCGCGACAGCGTGATGTCCTATACCATCGACCTTTATGCGCGCGACCTGACACGAACCCCCAATGCGGTCGACCCGCAAGTCGCCTATTTCGATCGCAGCGGATATTTTGCCTTGGCCCGCCAAGACCGTGAAGGGAATAGGCAAGAGCGCCAAATGAACATCCATGGTGGGCTACGGTGGCGATACGAAGAACATATTGCCAAGGCGCGGCAGCGACTCGATCGGGCCTCACTGTACCGTGCGGTGCCGGGGCTGCAAATGGCCGCAGACGGGACATTCTCAGCGCCAGAACACAACACGGTATCTTGCCCTTGGCACAATAATTTGACGGTCGCGACAGCTTCATTTCGGACGGCAAAGGCGCTCCGCCGTAACCCCGGCAGTCGCCACGCGATTGATACGTTTTATGGGGCGCATTCCGAAAGCTTTAGCTGGTCATCGCAACAGCTTTTGGATTTAGGCCTGATTGAACCGGGACAATGGTTCTGACCCCGGGTGGATCAAGATCCACCCTACGTTTGTGGAGCGACGTATAGGGCCAATCAGATGGTGTATCGACCAGCCCAGCGGTGACAGGGGCCGTGATGATAAGGTGGTCATGCAGGTCGTAGTCCGCCTGATCACGAATTACACGCTCCCAGAATCGGCGCTGCCAGATACCCTTTTCACCGGGGCGCAATCTAGACTGTGGCCGTTTGGCAGGGGCTGGACAATGGCGCGAAAAGGTCGATTTTATCAATCGCCAACGTTTAGAATAATCGGCGTCGTCGGGCGGTAACGTCCATATCATATGCAGCTTGTTTGGCAAGATGACCGCCGCATTGATGTCAAACGGCCAGCGCTGCATGCAAAGACTGGTTACACTTCGCAAAAGATCAATCCGATCGACCAAAAGCGTTGAGCCCGCGTCGCGTAACTGGACAGAAAAGAAATAGGTGCCGCCGGGCACATAGCGCCTGCGATAATTTGACATCGCCCAACTGTGACACGGTATTGGTTAAGTTTAGGTGAAGCCCGTAGGGTGGATCTTGATCCACCCCGGCTAGGCGTCCGGAGTTGATTTCAGGACCCCTTGGCGCGCCAATTTTTTTACCAGCGCAATATCAGCCTTGCCTTTGACCAACCACGACAGGCCAAACGCCCATATCCCGATTGCTTCCAGCCAAAATACCAGATTATAGCTGACCACGGCTGCTTTTGGCGCGCCGCTGCCAAGTATCTTGACCGCAGAAGCACCCGCGATTCCCACCAACGATGCCACGATAACCCAGCCGCAAAACAGATAAATCCGCTTACGGACAGGTTTGGCCATGCGCGTAAATTTATTCAGACAAAATATCGCCAAACAGCTAAAAAACACCAATGCCGATGCATAGTGAAACATCGGGCTTGTGCTTATTCCAACCATTTTTTGGGTCATTGTCGCGATCTGGGCTGTCGGGCTTTCATTGGGAAACAAGGCCACGCCAAACGCAGATAGCCCCGCGATGGTGCCCAACCAATCATCATCAATCATATCGCCCGGCTGCCGCCCGTAGCCACGATAGCAAATCAAGAACACCCCAATCGCGCAAAGCGTGCCGACAAAGATATCGCGATATGTCGTATGATAAAAATCGCTGATCGAGGGTTCAAGATGCCGCACATCAAATAGCCCACCCAAGATCAACACCAGTGGCAAGCCCATGCCCAGAAGGCCCAGCGCCGTGCGCACCCGGTGATAAGATTGCACCATATCTCTGTGTTGTTCATGCGGCATATCAATTACCTTTATTTAAAAATAAGGTATATATGCGAAAGCTTGGTCAAACGCGCAAGCGGTGCTATTTGCGGCGTAGCCGGATCACAACATCCACGGAAGCGATTTCAGCACCGTCCGGCGCATGCGGCACCCGCGCAATTTCCAGCTGCTCAGCCGGCGCATCGGTCAAATGCCCGGTGTCTTCCCAGTAAAAATGTGGGTGGTCTGTCATATTGGTATCAAAATAGCTTTTGGCACCATCAACCGTGATTTCGCGCATTAAGCCAACATCACAAAACGCGCGCAGCGTATTGTAAACCGTTGCCAGTGATACTTTTTCGCCCGCTATAGATGCGGCGTCAAACAGGCTTTCCGCGGTTACATGGCGGTCTTGTCCATCGCCGACCAATAGGTTGGCAAGCGTCATCCGTTGCCGTGTTGGGCGCAACCCTGCCCCCGAAAGCCAGTCTGTGCTACGCTGAATTGTGATATCTGTCATGGCTGCCTGCTTCTTGCTGCCCCCTTTATAAGCCTGAAAAATCTTGTTTCACAATGGAAATTCGACATTCAGCGGTCTGACTTGCTCTTGCAAAGCTCCAAGTGATAAAGGTTACCTAACGAAGCAGACAATAATGAGACCAAACAAATGGCCGAATACCCCACGAGTTTTGACAAAGACGACCTGCTGAAATGCGCCCGCGGCGAATTATTTGGCCCCGGAAATGCGCAACTACCCGCCCCACCGATGCTGATGATGGACCGCATCACCGAAGTATCCGGCGACGGCGGCGCACATGGCAAAGGGCATATCGTCGCTGAATTCGACATCACCCCTGAACTTTGGTTCTTTGATTGCCATTTCCCCGGCAACCCGATCATGCCCGGCTGCTTGGGCCTTGATGGCCTGTGGCAGCTCACAGGTTTCAACCTTGGCTGGCGCGGCTGGCAGGGGCGCGGTTATGCGCTTGGCGTGGGCGAGGTCAAACTGACCGGCATGGTACGGCCAGACCGCAAAATGCTGACCTATAAAATCGACTTCACCAAAGCCATCCAAACCCGCCGCCTGACTATGGGTGTCGCCGACGGTATCGTCGAAGCCGACGGCGAAGTGATTTATCAAGTCAAAGACATGAAGGTCGCGCTTAGCGAAAGCTAGGGTGCGTCGTACCGCCGCACAGCCAGTCATACTTCCTTAATGGTGTCGTCACGAATCCGTTACGAACGCTTGGCATTTTTTGTGCGCAATCTTGATTGCGCAGTCGACCCGTCGCCGTTGCGGCGGGTCATAGTTAGCATTTGCCAGCCACCAAGGAAACAATACCCATGTCTGACAAGACTTTGATCGACCTATCGTGGGACGATTTCGATGAACATCGTGATCCACGCTCTAATGAAAACCAATTCGACACCGTTGTTGAAAAAGCCATCTCTCGTCGTGGCTTTCTTGGGGGCGCATTGGCCTTTGGCTCTGGCGCCGCAGTCTTTGGCACCGGTCTGTTTTCATCGACAACATTGGCGCAGGCCGCAGGCCATGAAAAATTCGCGTTTGAGCCAATCGATATCGCGACCGATTTTGAAGTGCATGTTCCTGCAGGCTACGCACATGACATTCTGGTGCGTTGGGGTGACCCGCTCTGGTCTGAAGCCAATGGGGCCTATTCTGCGGAAACGGGTGTTTCGGTCGCGATGTCTGACAAAGTGTTTGGCGAAAACACAGACGGCATGGAATTGTTTGACGTGGATGGCAAAGAGGTCATCGCCGTCAACTCTGAGTATGTAAACCCGAAGATCAACCTGCCGGCAGACTCTGAGGGGACACCGCAAAGCGCAGACGAAGTGACCCTGCTGAAAAATTTGCAAGGCGTGACCGTCATGGAAATCGCGCGCGGCGATGCTGGGTATCAAGTTGTTGTCGACAGCCCACTGAACCGTCGCATTACACATGAAACGCAAATGGTTCTATCCGGCCCACTTGCAGGGCACGCATTGGTCCAAACGCATGCTGATCCAGAAGGCATGACTGTCAAAGGCACAATGAACAACTGTGGTTCAGGCCGCACATTGTGGGACACCTACCTAACGTGCGAAGAAAACTTTAACGGCTACTTTGGCGCGACCGGCGCAGAGCCAACGGGCGAAAGTTACAGCCGCTACGGCATCGGTGGCGAAGGCCGCTATGCCTATGAACTTTTTGATCCGCGTTATGACATTAGCGTTGAACCAAACGAACCACACCGCCACGGGTTTGTCACTGAAATCAACCCAGCCGATCCAACATCGACCCCAGTAAAACGCACCGCATTAGGCCGCTTCAAGCATGAAAACGCCGAAATGGTCCATGCAAAAGATGGCCGTGTTGTCGTCTATATGGGCGATGATGAACGCGGCGAGTATCTTTACAAATTTGTCTCCAACGGAGTTTGGGAAGTTGGCACCGATGGTGGCGCGTTGCTTGATGATGGCACCTTGTTTGTCGCAAAATTCAACGATGACATGACGGGTGAATGGCTGCCGCTGACGCCAGAAACCACGGGCATGGAAGCTGCGGAAATCTTGTGCTTTACGCGCATGGCGGCCTCTGCTGCTGGCGGAACAACGATGGACCGTCCAGAATGGGTCGCGGCGAACCCGCTGAAGGTCGAAGCCTACTGTGCCCTGACGAACAACAAAAATCGCGGTGTGAGCCCCAATGCTGGCGGGGACGATACATCGGTAAACGCGCCCAACCCGCGTGAGACCAACAACTATGGTCAGATCGTACGCTGGACCCCCGCCGATGAAAACCACGCCTCTGATAGTTTCGGCTGGGATCTTTATGTGATGGCGGGCAACCCAACCATCTATGACAACGCCTATGCTGGGTCCGACAACATCAACCCCGGTAACATGTTTAATTCGCCTGATGGGATGGCCTTTGATTCACAGGGTATGTTGTGGATCCAGACCGACGGCGACTATAAAAACGAAGGCGATTTCGCAGGTATGGGCAACAACCAAATGCTGGTTGGCGACCCAGAAAGCGGCGAAATCATCCGCTTTATGACTGTACCAAACGGCGCCGAAGTAACAGGGCTGTGCTGGAACTTGGACAAGACGGTTGCCTTTGTTGGTGTTCAGCACCCAGCCGGTTCCTGGCCTGATGGCAACGGCAAACCGCGTTCGTCTGTTGTCGCTGTATGGCGCGAAGACGGCGCAGTTATCGGCTAATCAGGTCATCAAACTACGCGGGGCACCAGCAATGTTCGGTGCCCCGCTTGCGTTTTTCTGGCATGGGACCATGCCTTGCAGCTATCCACTTGCCCCTTTGCCCCGGCCTGCCTTAAACAGGCACTTAACAAACAAAGGAGAGCGCATGCGCCGCGTCGTCGTTACAGGTCTCGGAATTGTGTCCCCGATCGGGAACAATGCAACCGAAGTCACCGCCGCCCTCAAGGCTGGCAAATCAGGTATCGAAGCCTCGCCCGAGATGGCCGAGCACGGGTTCCGCAGCCAAATCGCGGGCACCGTTAAGATCGACATCAAAGAACATGTCGATAAGCGCGCGCTGCGGTTCATGGGGCCGGGAGCGGCCTATGCCTATATCGCGATGGGGCAAGCCATTGCCGACGCTGGGCTTGATGAAGACACGGTATCTAACGTGCGCACGGGTCTGGTTGCCGGGTCTGGCGGTCCGTCCACATCTGCAATGTTTGCCGCCCATAATGTTGTCAAAGACACCGGCGCCACCAAACGCATCGGGCCGTTTGCCGTGCCTAAATGTATGTCCTCGACAATTTCAGCGAACCTGTCGACCCAATATAAAATCAAAGGCATCAACTATTCGATCACCTCTGCTTGCTCGACCAGTTTGCACTGTATCGGCAATGCAGCTGAACAAATCATGATGGGCAAACAAGACGTGATGTTTGCTGGTGGCGGCGAAGAATTGGATTGGACCCTGTCCTGTCTATTCGACGCGATGGGCGCGATGTCGTCGAAATATAATGACACCCCAGAAAAGGCATCCCGTGCGTTTGACGCCAATCGTGATGGGTTTGTGATTGCAGGCGGTGGCGCAATGCTGGTGCTAGAAAGCCTTGAGCACGCGCAAGCACGCGGTGCAAAAATTTACGCCGAAGTCACGGGGTACGCAGCCACATCGGACGGGCACGACATGGTGGCCCCATCGGGCGAAGGCGGCGAGCGCGCGATGCGTTTGGCGCTGGAAACCCTGCCCGAAGGCCGCAAAGTCAGCTATATCAACGCGCATGGCACATCGACACCAGTGGGCGACGTCGGCGAGATCGAAGCCGTGCGCCGTGTCTTTGGCGAAGGCAACACGCCGCCTGTGTCTTCCACAAAATCCATGACGGGGCACAGCCAAGGGGCCACTGGCGCCTCTGAGGCCGTCTATTGTCTGCTGATGCTCCAAGACGATTTCATCACCCCATCCATCAACGTTGAAACCCTTGACCCAGCGCTCGCCCCTGCGGAAATTGCGACCGACCTGGTCGAGAACGCCGGGCTTGATACTGTCATGACCAACTCTTTTGGGTTTGGCGGGACAAACGGTTCAATGTTGCTTTCAAAGTTCAAAGGCTAAGCTATGACAATTTCTTTGCAGGGAAAACGCGGCCTCATCATGGGTGTTGCGAACGAACGATCAATCGCTTGGGGCATCGCCAAAGCAATGTCCGAAGCCGGTGCCGAACTGGCATTCAGTTACCAAGGCGAAGCATTCGGCAAACGGCTTGAGCCGCTGGCGGCCTCGGTTGGGTCCGATATGTTGGTTGATGTCGACGTGACTGATGACGCCAGCATGGACGCCGCCTTTGACATGATTGCGCAAAAATGGGGCAAATTGGATTTCGTTGTCCACGCGATTGCCTATTCTGACAAGAATGAATTGGCGGGCCGGTTCACCGACACAAGCCGTGCGAATTTCCAAAATTCGCTGACGATTTCGTGCTATTCTTTCGTGGATGTGGCCAAACGCGCCTCTGCACTGATGCCAGACGGCGGCACATTGCTGACCCTGACCTACCAAGGATCCAACCGCGTCACACCGTTCTACAACGTCATGGGCGTCGCAAAGGCCGCGCTTGAAAGTGCGACACGCTATTTGGCGAATGATTTGGGCCCACAGGGTATTCGCGTAAACGCAATCAGCCCCGGCCCGATGAAAACCCTTGCGGGTGCGGCCATCGCTGGTGCGCGACGCACCTATAAGCATACTGAGCAAAACGCGCCCGCGCGTGAAAATGCGAGCCTTGCTGCGGTCGGCGGCACCGCCGTTTATCTTGCCTCTGACGCAGGTGAGTTTACGTCGGGCGAAATTATTCGCGTTGATGGCGGTTTTCACGTTTTGGGCATGCCTCAGCCCGAAAACCTTGTGATGCCAGTCACCGACAAATAAACACAATCAGGGGGCGATAGCGGCTATCGTTGTCGCCCCAACTGATCTACACTTTTGCGGATTGAACGATATATTTTGCAAAAGGAATTGGCATGGCCAGCACCGCACATTTTCGGATCGATGGAATCTATGACGCGCAAACCTATTGGGAACGCGTCAAACGCAGCGAAGTGTTTTTAGGTCTCGACCGAGATCATATGCGCGCCTCGCAGGAAAAAATTGCGGGGGCAACTGTGGGCGTTGCTGGGCTTGGTGGTGTGGGCGGTGCGGTTGCAATGCTTTTGGCGCGGCTTGGCGTGCGGCATCTGAAAATTGCCGATCCAGACGCCTTTGATACCAGCAATATCAACCGACAGCTTGGGGCCGCACCCAGCACTGTAGGCGCATCCAAAGCTAGTACAATTGCGAACATGATCCATGAGACCACGCCGGATGTGACGCTTGATGTCTACCCGGCTGGGTTATCAGTTGAAAACGCGGCGGATTTCGTCGCTGATTGCGACCTGCTGATCGACTGCATTGATTTTTATACCATCGCCGAACGCTATGCCCTGCACCAAGCCTTTCGTGCCAGCCCCACATGCATGGGATGCTTGTCCTCCAAGATGGTTGGCTACGGCGCGAACCTCTATCTGTTCACCAAAGACGGGCTCACCCTTGAGGATTTCTACGGCATCGCACCCGGCACCAAGATGACGCCAGAACTGATGGACAAGCTGGTCCGCCTACAGGCCGCGTTCTTGCCACGGTTCCCCAGCCTTGAGGTGATCTATGATTGGATGCAAGAGGTCGGCACCGCCCCGATGATCGCGACGACGCCCCCATTGACGCACTATCTGGTGGGCTCACGCGCAGCGTTGATGCTAGCCGGGCTGGATCAACCGCCCTATTGCGATGCGCTACCACCGATGCCCAGCTATCTATGGGTGGATGCAACGCGCGGACAATGCGGGATCCATGAATTCACCGGCGCATTCACCAACCCTGACGAACACGCCGCGTTTTTTGGAAAAGACGCCTGATTAAACCGCGTCGATTCCGACCATTTCGATGGCAAAGATCAGGTCTTTGCCCGCAAGCGCATGGTTCGCATCCAGCGTGACTTCGGTCTCGGTCACTTCGGCGACGGTGACCTGCATAACCTGACCTTGGGGCGTTTGCATTTGCAACTGCGTTCCCAGATCAAGCGGGATGTTGTCAGGGATTTCACCGCGCGGCACGGATTGGCGGGCATCCGGATTAGTTTCGCCGTAGGCTTGGGCACAAGGTACATCAACCGTCTTTTTGTCACCCACTGCCATGCCAGGAATCGCGACGTCAAGACCGGGGATAATCTGGCCAGAACCGACCACAAACTCCAAAGGATCGCGCCCTTCGGAGCTGTCGAATGTTTCACCGGTTTTGAGGGTCCCGGTGTAATGGATACGGACGGTATCACCTGATTTTGCTTGGCTCATCGTGGGTTCTTTCGGCTAATTTTATAAAAATTCACGCCACGCTACGCGTCAGAGGCGCAAGTTGCAAATCGCTTTCGCTCTTTCCGTTGCGCCAAGCCCATGACACGATGCCCAAAAGCCGGAGAATCCGATGACGATAACAACCTGTGTATTTGATGCCTACGGGACCCTTTTCGACGTCAATGCAGCCGCGCAAGCCGCCGCCCGTGAACCCGCCCATGCGCAACTTGCCGATGTGTGGCCAGCGATTGCCCGTGATTGGCGCGCAAAGCAGTTGGAATATAGCTGGCTGCGCGCGGTGGCAGACCGGCACTGCGATTTTTGGCAAGTGACCCAAGACGGGCTGGATTGGGCGCTTGAAGCAAGTGGCATCACCAACGACGCGACCCGCAAACGCCTGCTTGATCTTTATTGGGAATTGCCAGCCTACCCCGAGGTCCCGCAAGTCTTGACCGACCTACGCGCCGCAGGGATGAAAACCGCGATCTTGTCTAACGGCAGCCCGGAAATGCTGAACGCGGCGGTGCAATCGGCACAGATTGACCCGTTGCTGGATGCCACTCTCTCTGTCCAAGACGTAGGCATATTCAAACCCTCCGCCCGCGTTTACGACATGGTTGGCAACAGTTTTGGCTGCTCCAAGGAGGACGTTCTTTTCGTGTCCTCAAACGGTTGGGATGCGGCGGGGGCTGCCGGATATGGATTTCAGACAGCATGGGTTAATCGCGCAGGCGCGCCCGTGGATCGGCTGTATGCCGCACCACACCATATCGTTTCTGACCTCACGGCCATTCCGGGGCTGATCTGATGCCACATTTCACGTCTCAAGATGGGCTAACGTTGCACTACACAGATCAAGGCACTGGATTGCCTGTCATCGCTTTGGCGGGGCTTACCCGCAATGGGGCTGATTTTGACCATATCGCACAGGCGTGGCCGACCCGGCTGATCCGGCCCGATTACCGGGGACGCGGCCAATCGGAATGGGCGGACCCTGCAACCTACACAATCCCACATGAAGCAGCAGATGTGCTTTCGCTGATGAACCACCTTAACATCGACAAAGCGGCAATACTGGGCACATCGCGCGGCGGGTTGATTGCGATGACCCTTGCGGTGACTGCCAAGGATCGGCTGCTGGGTGTGGCGCTCAATGACATTGGACCTGAACTGAAACCCGAAGGCCTGTCGAACATCATGGATTACATCGGACGCAATCCGGCACAAAAGACCTATGCCCAAGCTGCCGCTGCACGCGCGCACTTCTGGACCACCTTTGAAAACGTGCCAATGGACCGCTGGATGGCCGAGGTGAAAGCCCATTACCAAGAAACACCCGAAGGGTTGATCATACGCTACGATCCAAAACTGCGCGATGCTGTTATCGCCAGCGGCGCACAGCCTATGCCAGATCTTTGGCCCCTTTTTGATGCGTTTGACGGGTTGCCACTGGCGCTGATCCGCGGGGAAAACTCCGATCTTTTGTCGGCGGAAACCGCTGATGAAATGGCCCGCCGCCGCCCCGATATGATCCGCACGGATGTGCCTGGACGTGGGCATGTGCCCTTTTTAGATGAACCACAATCGCTAACTGCCTTGCACACTTGGCTGGAGAAAATGACATGAATATAGAAATGATCCGCGCGGCGGCCAAACGTATCGACGGCCATGCGCGGCGCACACCGATCTTATCCTCGCCGTTCTTAGACGAAATCGCAGGACGACGCGTGTTCGTAAAGGCGGAATGCCTACAGCACACCGGATCGTTCAAATTTCGCGGCGCATGGTCGGCCGTTTCCATGCTGTCGCCGGACCAAATCAAGGCAGGTGTGATCGCATTTTCAAGCGGTAACCACGCGCAAGGCATCGCATTGGCCGCGCAAAAGCACGGCGCGCCCGCCGTCATCATTATGCCGTCAAATGCCCCTGCGATAAAAATCGCCAATACGCGCGCTCTTGGCGCTGAGGTCGTGCTATACGACCGTTCAACCGAAGACCGCGACGAAATTGGGGATCGGCTCGCGACTGAGCGCGGTTTGACCTTGATCAAACCCTTTGACGAGCCATATGTCATTGCAGGCCAAGGCACCTGCGGCCTTGAGATTGCGCAAGAGCTGGGCAATTTATCGGCGGAAGTTGCAGTGTGCTGCGGTGGCGGGGGACTAACATCAGGGGTCGCGATGGCCTTGGCCGCAGACGCGCCAAACATGCGGGTGCGCCCAGTGGAACCCGCGGGTTTTGATGACGCCTCCCGTTCGCTTATCAGTGGTAAGATTGAACGAAACGCGCAATCGGATGGGTCGCTTTGTGATGCGATTGTCACGCCACAGCCGGGCAATTTAACCTTTCCGATTATGCAAGAACATTGCGGCCCCGGTATTGCTGTGACCGACGACGAATGTTTGCGCGCCATGGGCGTCGCGTTTGCCCGCCTAAAAATCGTCATCGAACCCGGCGGTGTGGCCGCTTTGGCCGCCGCACTTTACCACCCTGACGCATTTACCGGTGACGCGGTTGTCGCCATTGCGACTGGTGGCAACGTAGATCCGGCTGTATTTACGCGCGCCCTGGAGACCTTGTCATGACCCGATTTACTATCGCCAGCTTCAACGTCAAAAACCTGATCGAAGCGGATCAAGAATACTATAAATTCGAACAATACACCCCAGAAGAATACGCGTGGAAACGTGCTTGGCTTGCCGATCAATTACTGACAATGAACGCGGACATCGTCGGATTTCAGGAAATCTTTAGTGAGGCCGCGCTGCGCGATGTCGTGATTGAAACCGACGAATTGGGTATCGCGGCTAACGCGGCCAATATCCCTGATCGGTCGAAACGTTATGCCCGCAAGGCCATTTTCCGCAAACTGGCTTATGAACCCTACACAGAATCCGCGCTGGCATTTGCCCCAAACAGTTTTGACGGCGGCCCCGGCGAACGTCGCCCTGGCGTTGCGATATTATCGCGATTTGGCTTTGTTGGCACACCCGAAGTCATCCAAGACCTTCCAGAGCCACTTGATATCCCCTTTAGCGACATCGATGGCACCGATGGGGGAAGCTATCAGGTCAAGCGCCTGTCACGCCCGATCCTGAAGGTCCGTATCCCTGTTGGCGACACGGTCGTGACCGTGTTCAACTGCCACTTAAAATCAAAGCTCGGCGAATTGCCCCGGCCCGAAGGTGCCCCCTTTCCCCCTGCTGCGGATTTGGTGAACTATGACCCTGCCACCCGCGCGATGGGATCGTTGCGCGCCGCGCTGCGCCGCATGGCCGAAGCATGGGTGTTGCGCAAAGCGATCTTGGATGAACTAGAGGCTGGCAACCCCGTCATGGTCTTGGGCGATTTCAACGATAGCGAAACCGCCGTTTCATCTGAAATCATCACTGGCGAAGCCCCGTTCAAAAACTACGCATGGATGCGCCGCCATGACGCCCAGACCAGCCGCGACCGCTATTCCGACGAAGACAACGAAGTGATCCAAGAGAAGATCAGCAAGGTACGTCTATTTTCAGCAGAGAAGCTATTCGTACGCAAATCGCTGCGCGATATGGTTTATACTTCGGCCTTTGGGGGCGTCTTTGAAAGCATTGATCAAATTTTGATGTCGCGCCATTTCCACCCCGAATTCGATGGCAAGCTTGGTGAAATGGAATATTTTAGCGCCCTTAACGATCACCTAACGGATGGCTCCCACCCCGAGGCGCCGTATAACAAGCTTGCGTCAGATCACGGGCAGATCATGGCGCATATGGTTTTGGGCGATCCTGATGAATGATGTGACGCAGATCGACCGCGACGGCGTGAAGCTGAACGTTTTGGCCGAAGGTCCCACCGACGCGCCTGCAATCATCTTTGCCAATTCGCTAGGTACCGATCTGCGGCTCTGGGATGGGATTGTCCCGCTGCTGCCAAATGGCTTGCGGGTTATCCGCTATGATATGCGTGGTCATGGGCAATCCGATGTACCTGACGCCCCCTACACGATGGGTCAGTTGGTCAGTGATGCCGAAGCCGTCTGCGACGCGTTCGATCTGCGCGACGTTTTGTTCGTGGGGCTCTCTGTCGGCGGCATGGTGGCACAGGGTTTGGCGGTCAAACGCCCCGATTTGGTGCGTGCGCTTGTGCTGTCGAATACGGCGGCGAAAATTGGCAATAAGAAACTGTGGCAAGATCGGATCGACACTGTCACGTCCAAAGGGCTAGATGCCATGGCGGATGAGGTGATGAAGCGTTGGTTTTCACCCAGCTTTTACGCATCGGAAGAAATGCTTGCATGGCGTGACATGTTGGTGGCCACCCCGCTTGGCGGATACGTTGGGATTTGCCATGCAATTGCAGGCACTGATTTCTATACGCCGACAAGCGGGCTGCGCATTCCGACATTGGGCATCGCGGGGTCAGATGATGGGGCAACGCCGCCCGATTTGGTGCGTGAAACGATCGACCTGATCCCCGGATCAAGGTTTGAACTGATGCGCCGCGTCGGCCACCTGCCCTGTGCCGAAAACCCGGTCGGCTACGCGTCGCTGCTTAACACGTTCATTCAAGATATCGGGTATGGCTGAGTTTCTATTGATCCACGGGTCCTGTCATGGGGCTTGGTGCTGGGATGGTCTTATCCCGCACTTGCAAGCCGCCGGACACAGCGCCCGCGCGATTGACCTGCCATCGCATGGTGACGATCCAACTGATCCCGCAGAGGTCACACTTGATCGTTATGCGAACGCTATTATTACTGCAATCGACACGCCCGTCGTGTTGGTTGGGCATTCGATGGCCGGCTATCCCATTACCCAAGCTGCGAACCTAGCCCCTGAAAAGATCAGCAAGCTGATCTATCTTTGCGCCTATGCGCCGATGGCTGGACAATCTACTGCCCAGATGCGGCAGATGGCCGACACGCAACCCTTGCGCGACGCGATCATTGTCGCCCCTGACCGGGTGACGTTTTCGATTGATCCGGCCAAGGCCACCGAAAAATTCTATCACGATGTTGACCCGGCGCGCGCGACCTGGGCCGTAGGGCAGCTTGGGCCGCAACCTATTTTACCGCAAGAAACTGCAATAACGCAGCTCCCCAATGTGGCGCGCCACTATATCCGCTGCACAAACGATCGTACGATCCCGCCTGCGTTTCAGACCAAAATGACCGCGGACTGGCCTAACGAGATGGTCGCACAGTTGCCGACATCCCATTCGCCATTCCTATCAGCGCCCGCTCTATTGGCTACGGCGCTAATCAACGCATTGTAGACTAAAATCACCCCTTGCAATGGCACGCGGGGCGTCCAATTGTGCGTTCATGAAAAGCAATCTTCCACTCACCTTTATACTAATCACTGTCGTCATCGACGCGATGGGGATCGGGTTGATCATGCCCGTGATGCCCGAGCTGATCCAAGAGGTCGAAGGACGCGATCTGGCGATGGCTGCGGTTTGGGGCGGTGTGCTTACAACAATTTTTGCCGCGATGCAGTTTCTATTTGGCCCGACCATCGGCAGCCTCTCTGACCGTTTCGGGCGGCGGCCTGTGCTGCTGTGGTCCTTGGTATTCATGGCGTTCGACTATGTCTTGATGGCCCTCGCAGGGACAATTTGGCTGCTGGTGGTTGGGCGCTTGATCGGTGGGATCACCGCAGCCACGCAATCGACCGCATCCGCCTATGTCGCGGATATTTCAACGCCAGAACAAAAGGCCGTCAACTTTGGCCGGATTGGTGCTGCGTTTGGGATCGGGTTTGTGTTTGGCCCGATGTTGGGCGGCGTATTGGCCGAATTTGGGACGCGCGCCCCATTTTGGGCTGCGGCAATTTTGGCCGGGACAAATGCAATTTTCGGCTATTTTGTGCTGCCAGAAACGGTCACTGACAAAATTCGGCGCAAATTCGAATGGCGGCGTGCAAACCCGTTGGGCGCGTTCAAAAGCATTGGCTCACTGCCCGGCTTAAAACGGCTAATGTTGATCCACTTTGTCTATACCATCGCGTTTTTCGTCTATCCCGGTGTCTGGGCCTATTTTGGGGTTGCGCGGTTTGGCTGGGGCCCGGGAATGATTGGTCTATCGTTGGGGGTCTTTGGCATTGGGATCGCAGTGGTGCAAGGCGCACTCATGAAGCCCATTCTAGATCGGATTGGTGAACGCAAAGCTGTAATCCTTGGGCTGTCGATCGATATCGCAGCCTTTGGCGTGCTCGGGTTCATAACCAATGGCTGGCTGGCGCTTGCATTGATCCCGTTTACCGCACTTGGGTCAATTGCAGGGCCTGCCCTGCAAGGGATCATGTCACGCACTGCATCGGACGACCAACAAGGCGAATTGCAAGGTCTGGTCGCATCCATTGCAGCGGTTGCGACCATTATTGCGCCGCTTTTGGTCACGCAAACCTTCTATTACTTCACCAGCGACACAGCGCCCGTCTATATGCCCGGCGCACCGTTCTTGGTTTCGGCTTTCTTAACCGCTGGCTGCGTTCTTGTGTTTATGCAAACGCCACGGCCATCACGAAAACGCGCTTCATAGGGTTTTCATAGCGTTTTCCCCTTGGTACGGTGAACTGCGTTCAGATGAGGGTATTATGGCTGGAAAAGTTGCACTGCGCCGCGCGGCATTGCGCGAAGATCTTATTAACATAGCACAGCGACGGATCGCAGCTGATGGGCTTTCAGCGCTACGTGCGCGGGACCTCGCGACCGAGGCAGGTTGCGCCTTGGGGGCGATCTATAATGTCTTTGGCGATCTGAATGATTTGGTGCTGGCCGTCAACGCGCGGACATTCCACCAATTGGGGGCTGATGTCGCAGCCGCCCTTGCCGATGCACCACAAGACCCGGTGGATCAATTGGTTGTCATGGCACAAGCCTATCACCATTTTGCGGCCGCACACCTGCACAGCTGGCGCGCCCTATTCGATGTAGAGCGCGCACCCGACACCCCCGCCCCCGATTGGTACCTGCACGAGATGGGGCAGCTGTTCACCTATATCTCTGATCCGCTTGCTGTGATTTTCCCTGCGCGCGATCCGCAAGAATTGGCCCTTTTGACGCGCGCGCTATTTTCATCGGTACATGGAATCGTGATTTTGGCGCTTGATGGGGCCAGCGCGGGGGTGCCATCCGACGATATCGACCGAATGATCGCCCTTGTTTTAAAGCAATTCGCGGGCCGCGCATAAATTTTTGAACTTTGTTCATTTTTTTATTGACCCCAAGATTAGGTCCCGCTATCACCACCTCATGAACAACGTTCACAAAGGATGATAACAATGTTTAAGACACTCGCGACCCTGATAAACGGACAGAATGCACGCGCCGAAGACCGTGTACGTGACGCATTCGCAATTGAACTCATTGACCAGAAAATTCGCGAATCCGAAGGCAGCCTGCGCGCTGCAAAATCAACTTTGGCCAACCTGATCCAGCGTCAGCGGTCAGAAGAAAAACAGCATGGTGCCCTGCGCGTCCGGATCACCGACCTAACCAAACGCGCGCAAGAAGCCTTGGACAATGACCGCGAAGATATGGCCGCAGAGGCCGCCCGCGCCATCGCGACGATGGAAAACGAATTAACCGTGCGGACCGAGACCCTGAATCGTTTGGACCAAAAGGTGCTGCGTTTGCGGTCATCTATCGAAACCGGGCACCGCCGGATTATCGACCTGAAGCAAGGCGCGATCCAAGCCCGTGCGGTGCGTCGTGAACAATCGATCCAAATGAAGATGGTCAAAACCGGCGCGACCCACGGCAGCGTCGAAGAGGCAGAAGAACTGATCCAGCGTGTTTTGGGCCGTGACGATCCGTTTGAGCGCACTGAAATTTTGGCCGATATCAACCACGAACTTGATGGCGGCACGATCACCGACCGCATGGCTGACGCCGGGTTTGGAGCGGCCACACGATCAACCGCAGATGATGTCTTGGCGCGGCTCAAGTCATCAAAGAAATAACAAAACCAATTCAAGATACTCTAAAAAGGATTAGATAAAATGGCACATAATAAATCAGACAACACATTGATTATGTTTGTAAACGGCGCAGGTGTTGCGGTCGCCTATGGGATGCTGGGGATCTCGCTTTGGCTGTCAACAGAGGTTCCATTGTCCACCAAGGGCTTTTGGGCGATGTCGGTGATGATGCTGACACTGGCGCTGGTCAACTTTGTAAAATACCGCTTTGACGACAAAATGTCCGAGGACCGCATCCAGCGGATCGAAGACGCGAAGAACGAAAAGTTGCTGTCAGACTACGTTGGTGAAACATCCTAACTGTCTACCCCCTGCCCGCGCAATCGCACGGGCAGGGAAATGCGCTTTTCAACACGATCGATATGCACCAAGGTTGGGTCCATGAAATTTTTACGCCGCCTCGCGGCCCGGATTGTGGGCCATGCCATCCGAATTTTCGCACGGGCGATCACCGCCGTGCGCGCAGATTGGCAAGGGATCGAACCGGTTCCGCGTCAACGCGTGTACTTTGCCAATCACACCAGCAATGGCGATATGCCAATGATCTGGGCCGCGCTGCCCCCCGCCTTGCGCCGTGAAGTACGCCCCGTTGCGGCAGCGGATTACTGGCTGAAAAACAAACTGCGTGCCTTTGTCGGCCCTGAAGTGTTCAACTGTGTTTTGGTCGACCGCCGCCCAGAGGTCAAAGACAAGCCGATGGATAAAATCATTGCGGCCTTAGATGAAGGGGCGTCGTTGATTATCTTTCCCGAAGGCAATCGTAACATGACCGACGACCCGCTTTTGCCGTTTAAGGCGGGGCTATATAACATGGGGCTTGCGCGCCCTGATATTGATTTAGTGCCCACTTGGGTCGCCAATCTTAACGAAATCATGCCCAAAGGCGAGGTAATCCCCCTTCCCCTGATTTGCACTGTCACATTTGGCGCACCAATCCACGTTGAAGACGGCGAAGACAAAGACGCATTTTTGGCCCGCGCGTCAGACGCGTTGGTCGCGCTGGCACCTGAGGTGACACAATGAGCCCTACAACGGTTGATATTCTGCTGCTGGCATTTGGCAGTTCTGGCATTCTGATTGGGCTGACATTCTTAGGTGAAGTCCTGCGCGCGCGCCAAACCCCCGGCACGCAAAACCCGGTGCTTGAAACATTCATGACCCGCATCCAAAGCTGGTGGGGCATGGTCGCATTTGTCGGTGGCGCGCTGCTTTTGGGGAAATTTGGGGTGATGCTGCTGTTCGCATTTTGCTCATTCGCGGCATTGCGTGAATTTTTGACACTGACGACCAAAGCACTGGCCGATCACAAGTCGCTTGCTCTTGCGTTTTTCGTGGTGCTGCCGTTGCAATATGTCTTTGTCGGCATGGGGTGGACCGGGATGTATACGGTCTTTATTCCGGTTTACGCATTCTTGCTTTTGCCAATCATGTCAGCACTACGCGGCAATGCGGATCGGTTCTTGGTACGTGTGGCTGAGACACAATGGGCGCTGATGATTGCGGTTTTTTGCGTCAGCCACGTACCCGCATTGATCAATCTGGAACTGGGACAAAGCAGCGACCGATCTGTTCTGATGATCGCCTTTTTGGTCATGGTCGTACAGTTTGGTGACTTGCTTGAATATTTCTTTGGGCGGCGGATCGGGCGGCGCAAAATCGCCCCGGGCCTGTCCCCCAAAACTCGCGAAGGTGTTTTCTGCGGTGTCATATCCGCGATGTGTATTGGGGCATTGCTACATTGGATTACCCCATTTGGTATCTTAGGTGCTGCGGGTATGGCAGGGGTTGCGTCGTTTGTCGGCATGTTGGGCAGTCTTGTATTTGCTGCCATCAAACGCGACCGCGGCGTCAAGGATTGGTCGCATCTGATCCCCGGTCAAGGCGGGTTTGTTGATCAATTAGACAGCGTGATATTTGCCGCTCCGATCTTTTATCATCTGACCGCATATTTCTATGGATGACGTACAAACTGCGGCAGTTTCGATAGGTTTTTTGCAACCAACGTGCCTGCCCCGCCGATACGGTGTCGGCGGATCGCACGGTAATCTTCTCCGCTTTTGCGGATAAGCTGCCTGAACGACCGATTGCTGACCCCGCCGACCTGCATCTGCACCATTACTTGCGGCAAATAGGCCAAACGCACATCCGCTAACAGATAGCGCAGCATCGCCTCGTAATCGCCAGAAATACGGAACCCGGTGTCATAGCCCCCCATATTTTCAAACACTTGACGGCGCAGATACAGTGTTGGATGCGGCGGCATCCACCCCCATTTCAGACGGGTTTTCCGATATGTCCCTGCAGACCAGTGCCGCACCACCCGGCCCGATCCATCCGCCGCCACATATTGTAAATCACCGTAAACACCATCAATCGCCGGATCCTCAAGCGCCTTAGCGACGGCCGCCAGCACATCTGGACCTGCCAGCTGATCATCCGCATGAAGCACCCCAATGACATCCCCAATTGCGCCCGTAATCCCTGCGTTAAGCGCTGCGTAAATGCCCCCGTCGAGGGCCGAAATAACCTTGGGTGCGATAGGGCGGACTGACTGTAAAATATCCAAGGTCCCATCCGATGATCCGCCGTCTTGCACCAAATGTTCGATGTCGGGGTATGTCTGCTGGGCAAGGCTATCGAGCATCCTTGGCAACGTCTGCGCGCCGTTCTTAACGGCTGTCACGACCGATATTTTCATGACACCCCCGCCCCAAGATCAATGCCAAGCACCGCCTGGATTGCTGCTTTTGGGTCATCACCTGTGTTCGCCATATGACGGCAGACCTCAGCTAGTTTTGCGTCGACCAAATAGCGATACCAAAACCCTTGCAGCACATGAAATGGTCGGGCCTGACGCCCATCCAAAAAACCAAGCAGCAGGATATATCGGTAAAAGAAATACAGACCTGCACGCAACCCGCCGGGTAAACGCGCGTAGATGCGGTCTTTGATCCAACGCTTCACCGCTGCTTGTTTACCTCCGCGCAATGTCCCAATGGTTTCTTGCGGCATAAAGCGGTGTTTGCGGTTCAAGATATCGACAACCTCGCGGCTGGCATAGGCGTTATGTTTGGCGATCCACCAATCAAGACTTTTGCGATTGTCGTCGATGATCAAGCCCGGCAATGAAACCGTAGGCCCTGACACAACAATATGTTCATCCATCCAGCGATTTTCGCAATGACCAACGCCATTGCGAAACAGGCGTAACACCCGGATCGGGAACACCCCACCCCAGCGCACAGGCTGACCTAGGAAATGCATCGCGCGCCCCACATAAACGCCATCCACATCCGGCAGGCCTGCGCTGATTTGGGCAGCCAGTTCCGCAGTGACCACCTCATCTGCATCAAGGCGTAGCACCCAACCCGGGCTGTCCGCAATTTGCTGCAGCGCCCAGTTAAACTGCGTCGCATAATTGGTCCAAGCATGGCACAGCACCTCGGCCACAGCTTCACGCGCCAATTCCACCGTATTATCTGTCGACCCGCTATCGACAACGACGACCTTTGTCGCAATCGCCTGAACCGATGCAATTGCCCGCACGATGTGCAGGCTTTCGTCTTTGGTTAAAATAATGACGGTGAGCGGGGTCATTTCAATGGCCTGATTTGCAAGGGGTTTCCGACGCCCATATGGCCCTTTGGCAAATTTTTCATCGCAACAGCGCGCGCGCCCAAAATGGCGCCCGTCCCAATATGCACCCCCGGCCCGACAAAGGCGTCAGCGCAAACCCAAACATCATCACAAACCCGAATTTTCGCAGTGACCAAGGGACGGTGCGGCTGACGCCAATCATGGCTTCCCGCACATAAATGCGCATATTGCGAGACCGTCGCGCGCGCGCCGATGTGAATTTCACCCAAAGCATACAGAATGGCGTGCGCACCAACAGCCGCCTGATCGTCGATCCGCAGATGCCAAGGCATGGTGATCCGCACGCTTGGGTAAATATGCACGCCGCGCCCGATCTGCGCCCCAAATATCCGCAAAATCAAAGCCCGCCATCCCCAAAGCGGCCGGGGGCTCCATCGAAACAACGGCGAAACCAGTGCCCACATTACCCGGCGCAGCTGGGTGGTAAATCCGTATTTTTGGGCGCTGCGATTTGCGCTGACATCAATATGGGTCATCATACAGGTACCGCCGTGGTGCGCCGGGCTGCAACTCCTTGATACAATTCCACAAAACGCGCGGTCATGGCTTTAGCTGAAAATTCTTGCTGCATCCATGCGCGCCCACGTGCGCCCATTACCCGCAGATCGCATTTCAATAGGTTGCTGATTTCTAATGCTAAATCCGCAGTATTCAAATCAATACAGGCCCCACACCCCAACGTATCAAGCCGCTGCCACGGTGTTTGCGTTGTGGTCAAAACGGGTACGCCGTGGGCCAGCGCTTCAGCGATGGCGATCCCAAAATTTTCAGAATAGCTTGGCAGGACAAATAGGTCCGCATTGGCAAAGG
The DNA here is from genome assembly GCA_938002605.1 of uncultured Paracoccaceae bacterium. Taxonomy (GTDB): domain Bacteria; phylum Pseudomonadota; class Alphaproteobacteria; order Rhodobacterales; family Rhodobacteraceae; genus Yoonia. The sequence continues at coordinate 147,387 of CALLAF010000025.1, forward strand.
CACGTTTTTTTGCGGCCTCATCTGCGTGCCCGTGAAAGCATATGCGTGGGCCAGATTCCCGCTTGAGCTGCGCGATATATGCCGCATCCCCCGTGCCATAAACATCCAAACAGACATGCGCTGGCAACTCGGCCATAGCCGCGCATAGCAGATCCAAGCCTTTTTTGGGGTGCAGCCGTCCCAAAAACAAAAGCCGACTTGGCGCGCGATTTGACCGCGGTGCGACTGGCGGAATCGTGACGCAATTAGGAATTATCACGGTTTGCGCCCGTCTCAAACGTTGCGTGCTTTGGCGCGCCTCGTCTTCGGAGGTTACATGCAAGGTCACATCCGTCCCGCGCAAGAATTGTGCCAGATGTTCAAACATGTGTTTTGAATTGCGATGTGGGGTATCGGGCCAATCAGCGGTGGCCTGCAACGCGCCACGCGGCGACCAAACTAATGGTTTGCCTAACGCACGGGCGCAGGCCAAGGCAGGTAATGTCGGAAAGCTATAGGTTCCGGTCAGATGCACAACATCCGCCCAAGCGATCGCCTTCGGAAGGCGCGCCAGAAGCCCCGGCGCAATCGCATGTCCCATCATCCGTCGGGTATATCGCACCAGATATGGCAGAGGGGCAGGTGTCACACGCGCCCGCCTGTCAGGCCCCGCCGCATCTGTCGTCAGTACCTGCACCGTAAAATCGGGCCGCTGTGCAACCCCATCACAGATCGCCTTTGTCGACCAAATCGGGCCACCCCAATAGGTCGCGGGGTAGAATGTCGGGGTGATGTGCAAAATATTCATTCTGCTGCCCGCGCCATAGGAAGCCGCTGCCCGATCACGCGGGCCGGGTTACCTGCAACCACGGTATTCGCGGCAACATCTGCGGCGACAACCGCGCCCGCACCGATCACCGCGCCACGCCCGATATGGGTGCATTGCGGCAAGATCACCGCCCGCATCCCTATCCAAACATCCGCGCCAATTTCTTTGGCGCATGGCTGTGGACGGGCGTGCGGATCAAGCCCGTGATCATGCGTGTAAATTACCGCATCTTCGGAAATCATCGATCCATCGCCAATGCGCAATCCGCCGGTGATGTCTAAATGCACGTTGCGGTTCACCTGTACCTGATCGCCGATATGCAGGCTTGTGCCTGGCAATTCAGAAGAAGCATTGCAGCCTTTCCAAAAATAGCAGTTCGTACCAACCTGTACGCAGCGCGGGTCAGCGAAGCGCACCCCCGGCTGAAACCGCGATCCTTTGCCAACTGATTTCAACGTCGCGACGTGTATCTGCGTCGCGCAGATGATCCCGAAGCGGCGGTAAACTGCGCCCGCTGCACGGCCAAACCAATAAGCTGCGATCAAAGGGTTATAGCGCATAGGACACCCCAGATTTGGGCGTAAGGCAGGGCCTGAAACGGGGCACAAACAGCGCAACCATCAAGATCAACAAAACAGATTGCGCCGCTGCCCCGACGATAAATGCGCTAAACGATGACTGTAGCGTGGCCTGCACAAAGGGATAAAATAGCATCGGATACAGCAGATATGATCCGTAGCGCAGAACCAGCACGGGGCTTAGCAGGATTTCTTCGCCCTTGCGATAAATCGCGCCCAACACAGGCGCGACACCCAGCCCGAACCAGCCAAAGTTGATAAACGCTTCACCCGGGCCGGTCACGTTAAACGCGCCGCCGGTGTAAGTTTGCATGATTTCGCGCTTGAAATAGACGCCCAAATCAATGGCAGGTTTGTCCAGCCAAATCGCGCGCGGCACCCAACCGAACAGCCACCACGTATAGCTTTCACCATGAAGAAGTTGTTCAAATTCAGTGCGGTCCGTGACCATCACCGCCACGTTCAGATCCAGAAAATAAGTCGAGCCAACAATCTGTTGAAACAATGATATCTGCGCACCGTGAAACCGCAAATGTGTCATATAGGCCGACACGGCCATCACGGCAGATATGCAAAGAACGGTTAAGAAAACTATCCGCGCAGCAATCCTCCCGCCCAATATCGCATGGGTCGCAAACGCGTAGACAAGCAGCTCTATCAGCTCAAACCTATCGCCAGAAACCACGGCGATGCCAATCAGCAAAACGCCTACAACGCCGGCCTGCACCATCACCCGGCGCGCGCGCAGCACGATGCCATTGCCAAGCAGCAGCACAAAGGCAAATTTGGGGATGACAAAGAACGTCTTAATCCCCGCCAGCGTAGCCCCCACGCCTGCGTCATTCACATTGATCTGTTTTGTCGCGTTCAATCCGGCTAGCAATGCGGGGTCAAACAAACCGACCCCACGTGCGCGCAAGACAAGCGCGAATGTCATTGCCGTAAATGTAAACGCCCCCGCAAACAACCAATCGCGGCGGCAGATTTGCGACGCGATTAAACGCGCGGTCTCTTGAGAATGCGCATGGCTTATGGGACGGGCAAAGGCGATATATCCGGCGCAAATCAGTATGATAAATAGGCTCAGGTAAAGCGCACCACGCAATTGTGCCGACGGCGCGGGCGAAAATTGCTGAAAAAACGCCAAATCGGGGGCGACCCCATAGGCTGCAGCCTTGAGCAAGAAACCGAGCCCGCAAAAATACCCCAGAAAATGCATCGGCGACACATAGGGAGCACCGCCCATGCGCTGACCGATGACCAAAGGCAACAGGGTGCAAGTCAGGGCAACGGCAGTGATCAAGACGGATTCCATCGCCGCCCCAATGCGAATGCCGAAGTATCGACGCCAACCCGCTGCCAGATCATCCACCACAATAGCGCGCTGCCAAATGTAATCGCGCTGACATAGGCCAAAGCATTTTCAAACGGGCCCGTTACAAATGCCGCCAGCCCGAGATAGGCAAGCAGGCTCACCCCGCGCGCAATGGCCGATAGATGCGCCATCCCGCAAAGTGTCGCGACAGTGAAACCTGACGCAAACACAACCTGTAAAACCGCGCCGCCAAGAAGGGCCGCAAACACCCCAGGTGTCCCCGTCGGCAAGAAAGGCAGTACCATGATCCCCAAACAGAACAGCGCAGCCCCCGGAAAAAGCGCAACCCGGCTGCCCAATTTACTGGCCGCACGCAGCCCTACAGGATCGCGCGCCGCATAGCTTTGTGACACAGCATTTGCGCTGACCCAAGTTGCCACGCTGACAGGAAGCGCCACCAGATTGGCCACGCGGCGCAACACGACATATGTCCCAATTTGTGTCGGAGAAAGGATCGCTCCGCCAATAATGATATCGACCTGCGACAGCCCGACCCCCAAAACCGATGTCCCCCAAAGCGACGGCGACAGCCCCGGGATGGGGTAAGACGCATCAATTACCTTGCTCCGATGCGGATGTAGCCAAGCCCAGATTATGGCAACAATCGCAAAGCCCACCAACCAAATGACGGTAACTGACAAATACTGATCCGTCGTCAACGCAGCCAAGCCAAGGCCAATATGCGGGCCGCAATCACGCAGCACCATCGACATATTAACGCTGCCCAACGCGCGCATCAGACTTGCTAGACAGCTCAATAAGTTGACGGCAAACGCAGCCCCCAAAATGGCGCCCCAAGGGAGCAAAGGTAAAAACAGCGGGCAGATCAGAACGCCGATTACGGCCACGGCCGCAGGCAATGTGACCATATGCAATAGCAGGCCCGCGGGTGACACCCCACCACCATCCGTCAAGGCGCGTAACAAAAGAAGTGGACCGCCCAATGACACCACCGGCGCTGCCACAAGCGCGATCCCCCAAACGACCGCGAGTGACCCAAAAGCATCGAACCCAAGCCAGGTGGCCAACCAAACCATTACGCCGAAGTTCACAGCAACAATCGCGGCGCGCGCGGCCATTGGTAATGTGGCTTTTGTACTAATTAACCTGCCCAACTTTGTCCTCAACATAAACGCACCCCATCGCGGCCCGTTAACTTTGCCGGGCTCTTGTTTAGTCGTCGTTCATTGAGATTAATTTTCGGTTAACCCTGATGTGATCAATTAGTGCCCATCGTTGCAGGACAAAAGGTGCTGACATCCATGACAAATCGTAGTTTTGACAGGGTCGCGGGCCGCGCCTACCTGCGCATGGGCGCCTATCAACCCGTTGCGCCGATGAATGTCGCGGGTCTGTTGCGGGGTCTTTGGCGCGGAAAATGGATCATAACCTTCACGACGATCTGCACCGTTATCTTCGCGGGATATTATGCGTTTGCCCGCGCTGTTCCTTCCTATGCGGCGACCACAACGCTTAAACTCGAACTCGCGGATTCGCAGCTAAGCGACCCTGCGTTTTTGGAAATTAGCCCGACGCGCCTAAATACCGAGGCAGCCGTTTTGCAATCACGATATATTCTTGAACAGGTTATCGACACGCTCGACCTCGAAAGCGATCCCGAGTTCAATCGCTACCTGTTGCCCAATGCACCTTGGTCGATCAACGGAATCCGCGATCGTGCCCGCGCGCTGATCTTGGGGCAACCCGCACCTGAGATCACACAAAGTGATCTGCGCAACAAGACGATTGAAAACCTGTCAAACATGCTGCGGACAGGACCGGAACGAGGCACCTATCTATTGACCGTGACCGCCACAACATCAAGCCCGCTCAAATCCCAAACCATCGCCAACGCGGTCGCCGACGCATATCTTGGGGATCAGCGGCGCGCCCGTATTGCCGAAACAGATGCCTCTGTCACACGGTTAACGCAGCGTGTTTCGCAATTGCAGCACGACTTGCTGGCCAAAGAGGCCGCAATCAACGCAATGCTCTCAGCCGGGCAGATGACGGATGAAACCTTGTTTGATCGGCTCAGCCATCAACTTAACGATGCCAATCAGCGCCTGAACGAAGCACAACAATCCCCCGATAACGCGACGCAAATCACGTCATTACGGGCACTTCAAGAACGGCTAGCTGCCGAATTAACCGCACAATCCGAAGGGCTTATTCAACTTCAACAGCTGCGCCGCGAAGCGCAAAGCACCCGCGTGCTTTATACGACGCTTTTGGCACAATTGCAGCAGATTCAGATCACCCATGACAGTGACGCTCCGACAGCCCGCATCTTATCCGCAGCCACGCCGGGGCGCTATGTAGCGCCGCGCAAGACCTATATCCTTGCGGTTGCTGCACTGCTGGGGGCTATTTTGGGTGCCGCCTATGTGCTTTTGCAAAGGCAACGTCATATTCAAGGCGATACCCTTGCGGATCAGGCAGATTGGCCTGTTGTCGCGTTTCTGCCCGCGACTGTCGCCCCAAAATTCAGCAGATCAGCACAGCCTTGCCCCGCGCAAAACGCAGCAAACCAATTGCGTGCAGCCGTTCTATCACCTCAGTCAGCCGCCCCTGCGCGGGTCATTATGTTTACATCTTGTCGGTCCGACGATGGGCATACCCACGCCGCAAATGCTCTGGCGCAATCGCTTGCCCGGCTCGAACGGTCTGTGCTGTTGATCACGACAGAGATCTTACCACAACCAAGCCTGCGCACAAACACCACAACCGTCACAGATATCATCGCAACCGGCGACCCAATAATGGCGCCAGGCCATCAAACAGGGATCACATGCATGCGCGCAACCGCCCCATCAGAGTGTCCGGCAGACCTATTCAGTAGGCCCGCATTCATTCAATTCTTGGACGATGCGCGCAGCATCTACGACCATATCATTATAGTTGCAGCGCCCATTTGTTCGTTTCCTGACGCAGCGATAATCGCGCCACACAGCGATGCCATGATTATCACGTTGCGCGACCGTAAAACACGCATCCGCGATTGGGAGACTGCACAAACAGCCCTTCGTCAAATTGCGGTGACACAACAGCCGTTAATTGTGCTCACCAACTGAATTTTAGTCAAACGTATAAAGCCGCCCCGCAACATGCACACGCGCCCCGCCATCGCGGGTAACAGGGCGAATAGTTTGCGACAATGTCCCTGCCTCTCCAAGAGGAATGGTAAACATGATCCCTTTGTCAAATGATCCTTCACCGAATTCTGCAAATGACACATCCGTCAGGGTCGCAAATGCGCCCAAAGACCAGCCATTTTCGAACCGCCGCGAAAAGGTCAGCGTGCCGCCCCAATCTTTGGCCAAATAGCGTCCAGCGTCCAGCTGCACGTGATAGCCACCGCCAGCGTCCCAGTAGACTGATCCGTGCCCGCTTAGCACTTGATAATCACGCAACCGAAAATCACTTTCATAGCCGCGCTGTTGCAACGCATTCAATTCGACTCCTAAGGCAACCGCGCTATCGGGCGGTTGCCAAAGCACCTCAGCAGATGCCCCCGCATACATTTCTTCAAGCAAACCAAACGTCAACCGCGAGGCGACGTTCGGATGCGGTTGTTCATACCAAGCAAGCGTGAGGCGATTGAGGTCCAGATCACCCTCTTGGCTGTATTTGGCAAAATCACTGCGGACATGCGGCAGCACACTATCGGATTCGCGGGTTATCTTATGCAAATTCCCCGCAATATGTTGGCGCAAGTCCCCGCCCGCGGTAACCCCCGGCGCGATCCGCCATTCCCCTGTCAACGCAAGACCAAAATCGGCGCGCAGCGGCGCATCAGGGTCAAACAAACTGGGTACAATAAAGGGTTTGAATTGCCAGTCGAACGGCCCCGTATGTTGCACCGCAGAGGGGCGAACGACAGGCGCTGACTTTGGGTTGTATCCATAGCTGGCACTAAGACCAAATTCGCTGCCGTAAAGATATTGCGCCGATAGCTGAAGATCAGGGCGCGGCCTATAGCTCAGACCAAAGTTCCAAGGGCTTTGATGCGCAAACGCGCTGCCATTTTCAGCCAAATACCCATCGGATGAATATTCAAGAATGACGGTCAAATCATCATACGGCTGATAGGCAAGCCCACCAAAAACCGCCGTATCCCCATGAAACAGCGCAGCAGTGGTGACGGCCCCACCCTCTCCGATTAGGGCATCAGGGCGGTCGCCCAGCGCCCCCCCAAGCGGATGGGGAAAACTGCCGTGGCTCGCTAACCGCCCCCAGCCCAGCCCAATCGTGCCGCTGACCTGAGACGAGAGTGTTTTGGTTGCCACAATATATTCACCTGCATAGATCCCTGTGCCGACAAAATCATTCACCCCAATCGCAATCGCCGGCACGTGTGTCGTTTCGTCAACCAGCCGATAGTGCAGCCCAAAACTACGGTCATAAATTTGATCGTAGAGGCGGCCATCGGAGTCACGCAGGTTCTTTAACCGGGCATACCGCAGGCTCATCGATATGCGATCAGACAGCTGAAATGTCGCGCTGCCCCGCGTTTGGTCGGCAAAACGCGCAACGGAAAATACCAGCTCTGCATCGGGGGCAGAGCTGGCCACGGGCATGTCGATAAGACCCGGCATACCATAGGTATTATAGTGTTGCGCCTGTCCCTCGCTTGGCCAAATGGCCATCAAAACCCATGAAACAAAATACCGCATAAGCGACCGCTTTCACCAATGACGATGACAGACCCTATGGCACGCGCAGAACATGCCGGTTGTAAAAGCCCAAGGCGTCCCCCGTTCCAAAAGAAAACTTGCCTGCATTTACATAGGTCTTTGCCACCCAATCCAACCCGCCGCTCGCGGTGCTGGCATCCAGATTAGGCCGCAAAATGGTGTCAAAACCATTAAGCACGTTGCCCGCCACAGGGATCGATCCCGCCTCAATGCCATAGGAGACCGAATTTGAGCCAAATTCCCCGGTGATCCCGATCCGCGCAACATCCGCAATATCAATGTTCGTAGGGTTCACGCCATCGTAGACATGCAGGTCAATCGGCGTGGTCTTGGCTGGCAAGACCTGATTGAAGACAAGGCTTTGGCTTTCACCGTCCCAATGTACAAATGGCGCCATTCCGACATAAGCCCACGCGAAACTTGCTTGGGCACCCGTGCCAATCACGGTGACATTATGGCGCACCTCGCCCGGCGTAACACGGCGAAGCAGTTGACATTCGCCGATATCGCCGCCTTCTGCGCGCTGCCATGTCGTGTTTTCGGTGATTGTGACAGTTGTGCCAACTGACAACCCGTTTGTGCCCTGCGCAGGTGTCCATGCCGCGCCATCAAGCAAGATACTCCGCGAGATCAGGCTTTCATTGCCGTGCGTTTGCCCACCCAAAATAGTGGTATTACCCGCAATCGAAAATTCGGCCGCATATTCACGTTCTGACGCATAATCAATTGCAACGAACTTTGGATAGCTCGGGCGATTATCTGCGCGCCAATCCAACGCCCCATCTGATGCGATCCCGCCAGTGTGCGTCGGTGCAGTCGCCCCACTGGTCCCTGTCGCGCGCGCGGTATAAAAAATTCCGCCGTGCTGGACTTCATCCCCCATTGTATAGGCCGTTGATGCCCCCCACGAAGGCGGCAAAATGCGCGGGTCGTCTAAACTGCCTGTGATCCCAACGGCCTCGATCATCAAAATAGTGCCGCCGGGGCTGGCAGCGCCGCCATTGGAAAGGCTTACCAAATGGCTACCGATCAAACCGCTGGCGACTTTGACTGCCTGCCTGCGGTTCAGATCGACGGCCGTGTAAGTCGAGAACGCTTTGAACCCCAGCCCTGCCGGATCGTCAATTTCGTTGACTAAGATTTGCGCGCCGTCAATATCCACACGACAATAACCGCCGCCTGTGCGCCCCGTAAAATAGACCCAAAGGTCATAGGGCGCAGCACGGTCTACCGTCACCGATGCTGTAGATGTCTGCGACGACGTGCTGATCGCGCGATTGCCTGTATAGCTTCCCTGCAAGCCTGAACCAGAGGATTGCAATTGCGACCATGATCCGGTTAGCGCAAGATCGCCAACCGGGTAGATATTGTGCAGCTCTGTCATCAAGGTTTCGCGCCATGAATAACGGTTGCCCGGATCGGTTGCATCTAATCGCATCGCCGCAGCGACGCCTGCGCCGACCTCGGTCCAGATTGTCAGCCCGCCTGCGGGCGCCTGCGCAAGCGCCACATGCGCCCCCTCTCCGCGCGCAAAGAACCCCGCCAAAGGCTGTGAAGGGGCACCTGCGGTGGCGGCGGGCGAAAGCTCAAGACCGATCACGTTAGTACCACGCGATCAATTGGGCAGTTGTGCCCGTTGCCAAGATCCGCAGGGGCCGGATACTAAGCACCGCGCCCTCTGTCAGATCATAGCTAACGACCACGCCGTCCTTGTCCTGCAGTACCGCCGTGCCGCCCACGTTGACAAAAATCGCCCGGGGGCGCACTGGTAAATCAGTCGCGTCATTTGGGGTAATTTGGAAATGCGACACCGCAGGGGATGTCAGGTTGACGTAATCAGAATCAAATGGATCAGACATGGAATGCTCCGGTTAATAAGACCCAGCCATGCCTAAACTGGGAAGCTTACGAAGCTGTGCGCCCACCGCACGTTGCGTGCCGCAACGGTGCTACGCCCCGCGCCGCGCCGCGACCACCGCCAAGGTGCGCCATGCAATGTGCAGATCAAAGCCAAAGCTTGCATGATCCAGATAATACAGATCTGCCGCGACGCGGCGGCGCATCGCATCCGCATCGTCAATATAGCCCAATTCAGTCTGCGCATAGCCGCTGATCCCCGGCAAGACAGCTTGGCGCGCTGCATAACCCGGGATCGCATTTATATAGACCCGCGCATGATCATAGCAGTCAGGGCGCGGCCCAATCAGGCTCATCTCAGCGCGCAAAACATTGATAACCTGCGGCAGCTCATCGATGCGATAAGACCGTAAAAACCGCCCCAAGGGCGTCACCCGATCCGTATCAAGCGGATCAAAAGCGCCGCGTTTCTGATCCGCCACGCGCATTGTCCGAAATTTAATCATGGTAAAAGGTTTGCAGCCCTGCCCCATGCGTTCTTGCACAAAGAAAAGCGGCCCCGCGTTCAGAAATGGATTCAGCAAGAGAAGGACACCCGCGCAAACCGCAAGCGGTCCCAAAAGCAGCAATGCAACGGTGCGGTCAAAGATGAATTTTGTGCGGGGGGTCGCGGGCTTGGGCGGTGGATCAGCCCTTGCGACAAAGGCTGTGTCATTGTGAAAATCGAACATCGCGGCTCACCATTTACCAAACGCAGTTTTGCAACCGCTTCGGAAATTAAGCCTGCAGACTCATGGTTAAGGATTGTTTAATGCCAGCCGAAAAAACCGTGTGTTTTGTAATGGGTGCGGCGAAAAATAGGCCTTTTGTGTTAAGCTACCCGTATATTTGGCGCAACCAGTCCTTAACCTGTATGCGTTTTATTCCAATGGTCGCCCCAAGCCATGGAGCCCCAATGCCCAAATTCTTGCTTCCCACTCAATTCATAAAGACCGCGATTATCGGCTTGGTGATTGGCGGCGGGCCCGTTCAGGCGCAAGACCGCGCGGCTTTGATCATCCAAAATGATCGCGGGGGCGCAATCGGGGAACGTGTACTGGCAATTGCACAAGCCAATGCCGATCACATGCGCATAGAGCTGCGCGGTCGTATCTGTTATTCATCCTGTACCTTGTATTTGGGGGCGGAAAATCTTTGCGTTAGCGCCGACACCGTGTTTGGGTTTCATGGGGCTTTGTTGCACAAATGGAGCCTTGGGTTGAGTACCCCTTACCTCAGACGGATTTATGCTGCGGCGACGGTTTTCGGGATGCCCAGTGCGGTGAAGCCATTGAGAATGGCAGCGCGGATCTGGATCTCTGCGACCTGC
>CALLAF010000026.1 GCA_938002605.1 uncultured Paracoccaceae bacterium
AATAGGGAACGCTTGCTCGAACCTCTCGGCTACATCACACCAATCGAAGCGGAGGAGAAATACGAACAAGCATTGAAGTCAGACAAAATTGCAGCTTGAAATACGAACTCAACAGTCTCCGGCAAAACCGGGGCGGTTCAAGGGCCTTGTTGATCTCGGAAGAGACAGTAGGGTGATTTTGCGCCTCAATTTAGTAAGGGCAAATTTTTTATGATTTGCCATAACACTAGTCTTCCTTTGGGGCGTCACTTATACTCTCGTCTTTGAGAACCTAATCCTACTGTACTGGCGATCTATCGCTCAGTGCGCTTTGAAATGCTACAGAACCGATACGAGTCTTGTGGAGTCGTAGTTTGCTCGATGAATTTGAATGTTCAATGGAATGTTCAGAATCTGGTAAGCACCAAGACTACGGCTCTCAAATTACCGTAAAGGCGAGAAACGCTGCGATATTTGAGGTCTACGCGCTTCCCGCCTTTACTAACGTTGCGAGTTTGACCTCATCATTATCTTATACTTTTGGGCGATCAAAACTCACGGATGAACGCCCAAAAGTTTACATACACTTATAGTACCAGTCTGTGCCCAAATCTCATATCGCTATTTGTCTACAGAAATCGCCTAAATAACTGATACTGTTTGTTTAATTATGAAGATTTTACAAATGCGATATGGTTGGGACTAGAACGGGATTTCATCGCCCATATCGCTGCCGCCGCCAGCAGGGGCTCCGCCACCTGAATTGCCGCCGCCGTAACCACCAGAGCTGCCACCACCGTAGCCGCCGCCAGATTGACCACCGCCATAATTGCCGCCACCGCCACCTTGGCCGCCGCCTTCGCCGCGCCCATCAAGCATGGTCAACGTGCCGTCAAACCCTTGCAGCACAACTTCGGTTGAATAGCGGTCAGCGCCGGACTGATCCTGCCATTTGCGGGTCTGCAATTTGCCTTCGACATAAACCTTTGAGCCTTTGCGCAGATACTGTTCTGCAATGCGCACAAGACCTTCTTGGAAGATCGCAACCGAATGCCATTCTGTCCGCTCACGGCGTTCGCCGGTGTTTTTGTCTTTCCAAGTCTCAGAGGTCGCAATGCGCAGGTTACACACTTTGCCGCCATTCTGAAAGTTGCGGACTTCTGGGTCAGCGCCCAGATTACCGATAAGGATGACTTTGTTCACTGATCCGGCCATTGCGGTATCTCCCACGATTCTTATTTGCGCTTTTGTGACAGACTGGGGATGCGCTAACAAGGTTAAGGAATGGTTGCGGCCAGATGGGTTGGCTAAATGCGCAAGAAACCCTACATAGGCACCTAAGCAACGGATGCGGGATAGTTTCATGCGGTTTCAAATAGGGGTGATCGGGGCGATTTTGTGCTTAAGCGTTGCGCCGCTTTGGGCGCAAGAACAAGTATCGACTAGGACGCGCACCCAGCTTTTGCAAAACCAGGTTTCGATTTTGGACGACCGGGCCGCGACGCAATATGCGGGATCTGAACGGCTTTTGCCGCCGCGCGCGGATGTGGCGGCGTTTGTCGCACCTTATCAAGGCAACTACGCGGGCCCCTATTTGGCCATTGCGCGGGCCGCGGCCCAAAACCACAACATCCCGGTTGATTTGTTTTTGCGGCTTGTCCAGCAAGAAAGCGGCTGGAATGCGCAGGCTGTGTCGTCCAAGGGCGCGCTGGGACTGGCACAATTGATGCCACAAACGGCGGCTGTTTTGGGGGTCGATCCAACGGATCCTACGCAAAATCTGCAAGGCGGCGCTCGGTATCTACGCCAACAATACAACACATTCGGCAACTGGCGGTTGGCGCTTGCGGCTTATAATGCAGGACCGGGGGCGGTTGAACGCTACGGTGATGTTCCGCCCTATGCCGAAACCCAAAACTATGTGCAGGTCATTTTAGGGCAGTAAGCCCGGCATTGCGAAAATGGGTAGGGGTTTCACCCGTCCGATCCTTGAAGGTGCGGGTGAAATAGGCTGCCGAGTGGAACCCAAGGTTCTGCGCGATATCCTGCACGGATTGTCGGGTTTCACGCAAAAGCGTGCAAGCCTCAAAATGAATACGTTCATTCAATAGTTTCAACGCCGAGCGATTACAGGTTTGCTGGCAGCAGCGCGTCAGATGGGTAGGCGTGACCCCTAGGTTTTCGGCATAATCCGTGACTGTGCGATCTGACTGAAAATCTTGTGCGATCAACGTGGTATACCGGGCGACAAGCTTGGCCGCAGCCGAATTGCGGCGCGGATCGGTGGCTGTTTCATCGCGTTCGCGCAGTTGCCGTTCGATGAAAATTGTCAGCAAGACGTGATGGCAAGACACGGCACGCGGATCCCCTCCCGGCTGCAATTCCTGCTCAATGGCTTCGAACAGCCCCAACAGTTCCTTTTGCGGACCAACATCCAAGAGCCGTAGATGAAACGGCGCGGCAGGCATGCCAGCGGTGTCGGGCAGGGTCATGATTTGTGCAAAAACGGTCGGGCCGACCTCCATCCCATACATCGTATGTGGGGGGATATAGATCAGATTATTGGGGCCGTAGCCATTTGTCAGCCCTGCGACGGTGATCCGCCCTTGGCCTTTGGTGATATGGATCAGGCGTGGTGTCGCGTGGCTGCGCATGGCCTCATTGCGCCAGCGGCTTTGGGGGCCGGTATGCTTTATTGGCGCAAGCGTTACCGCTGCTTTTATCTCGGTCAGAAGCGTCATTACATCGTCCCAATGCTGACTGTTTTTCTCAGTTTGACCGAAAAGTGTTTCAAATCAATGTGTCAGTCACTTAGACAGATCGAGTGTTGCGGATATGTCAAGTCGATCAACTTGAAGTTGATGCCAGTTTCTGTGTCGCGAACGAAACCATGTGCGTTGGCGTTTTGCGTATTGTCTGGAACCAATAATCACCGCTTCGCGGGTTTGTTCCGTGCTTAAACTGCCATTTAGATGGGCAATTAATTCAGGCGCGCCGATTGCCTTTGAAGACGCATGCGTCGGGTCCCACGACGATAGCATCGCGCGGGCCTCATCCAGCACGCCTTGCGCGATCATTTGGTCAAAGCGGCGCGAAATCCGATCATTAAGCCAGATAGGGACTGCATTTAGGTTCAGGCAAACGGCCTGACTTTCCGGTAGCAGTGGTGGCGGTGTTTCGTCTTGCCATTCGGCCAGTGGGCGCCCCGTGGCTTTGAGTACCTCCCAAGCGCGCTGTACGCGCATCCGGTTTTGCACATCGATACGGGCTGATGTTTTGGGATCAAGTTCACGTAATAAATCATTTAATGATAACTCATTGCCCTGCGATCTTAATGTATCGGGCGTGGCGGGGATCTCTGCCAATCCTTGCGTGAGTGCTGCGAAATTTAACCCAGTGCCACCGATGATGATTGGCCGCGCATCGCCTTGCAAATATGGCGTCACGTCCCGCAACCAGTGTCCAACCGAATAGTCGGCGTCATAGGGGATATGCCCATAGAGTGCATGCTCCGCCAGACCTAGATCAGTATCGTCAGGGCGCGCGGTAATAATGCGCCAGCCGTCAAAGACCTGTAGCGCGTCTGCATTCACGATCACTCCGCCTTGGGTGCGCGCGATATGCAGCGCAAGCGCGGATTTACCAGAGGCCGTCGGCCCCGCGATCAGCACAGGTTTATGAGGGGGGATAGTGATCATCGCTCTATTTGCGCAGCTTTGCGTTTTGTCGGCAAGGTGCCATTGAAATCAGCGCCGTTTTGCGACATTTTGCGCCACACAACAATAGACAGCTTGGGGGCTATCATGGGCGATACTGAGAACACGACTTATAAGCGGGTCATGTTAAAGATCTCGGGCGAGGCCCTGATGGGCGATACGAGTTTTGGCTTGCACCCGCCGACGGTGCAGCGGGTCGCCAAAGAAGTGAAATCTGTGCACGATATGGGTGTCGAGATTTGCATGGTCATTGGCGGCGGCAATATTTTCCGCGGGCTGCAAGGCTCTGCTCAAGGGATGGAGCGCACAACGGCTGACTATATGGGCATGCTGGCGACGGTGATGAACGCGCTAGCCATGCAGTCTGCGCTTGAAGAATTGGGTATCCACACCCGCGTCATTTCCGCCATCACCATGAACGAAGTCGCAGAACCCTACATCCGCCGCCGCGCCGTACGCCACCTTGAAAAGAAGCGTGTTTGTATCTTTGCAGCGGGAACTGGAAACCCCTATTTCACCACCGATACCGCCGCGACCTTGCGCGCAAACGAGATGAATTGCGAAGCGATTTTTAAAGGCACCAAGGTTGACGGCGTCTATGATAAAGATCCGGCAAAACACGCCGATGCGGTGCGCTATTCCGAAGTGACCTACGACGAAGTGCTGCAAAAGCATCTTGGGGTTATGGACGCCAGCGCCATTGCGCTTGCGCGGGATAACAACCTGCCGATCATCGTGTTTTCACTTGATGAATCGGGCGGTTTTCAAGGTATTTTGGCCGGTGAAGGCACCCATACAATTGTGCATGAGTAGCAAGGGCTTGTGATTGTTCTGCACAAATGCTGCACATTTGCTAAGCTATACAATCACAGGTGTTTCGCATAGAACGGATAAAAGCCGGGCGATGCCCGCCAAGGAAGAGCAGTAAAATGTCAGACGATTTTGAACTTGATACAGATGATTTGGCCCGTCGTATGGATGGCGCGATTGCCAACCTGCGCACAGAATTTGCGTCATTGCGGACAGGGCGTGCCTCTGGTTCGATGCTAGAGCCGGTGATGGTTGACGCATACGGGTCCATGACGCCAATCAACCAAGTGGGTACGGTGAACGTGCCTGAACCACGGATGGTGACGATCAATGTCTGGGACAAGGGTCTAGTCGGCAAAGTCGAAAAAGCGATCCGTGAAAGCGGTCTGGGGATTAACCCGCAGCTGAACGGTACAATCATCATGTTGCCGATCCCCGAACTGAACGAAGAACGCCGTCGCGAGCTGGGCAAGGTTGCCGGAAGCTACGCCGAGAACGCGCGGGTTTCGATCCGTAACCTGCGTCGTGACGGGATGGATCAGATCAAAAAGGCCAAGAACGACGGGCTGTCTGAGGATGACCAGAAGTTCTGGGAGGCCGAAGTACAAGATATGACCGACGCGCATATCAAAAAGGTCGATGAAACGCTTGAAAGCAAGCAAGAAGAGATCATGCAGGTCTAATCGCCACGTCAGGAGGCCTGTGATGCCCGAGGATCAAAACGACTCCAAGACTGGGCCCAACCATGTGGCGATTATCATGGATGGCAACGGGCGTTGGGCACAGCAACGTGGGCGCCCGCGCTTGTTTGGGCATCATGCGGGCGCGCGCCGTGTGCGTGAAATCGTAGCGGCCTGTCCGGATCAAGGCGTGAAATACCTGACGATCTTTGCCTTTTCGACAGAAAATTGGAAACGCACCCAGAGCGAAGTTTCTGGTCTCATGACCTTGTTCCGTAAGTATATTGAGAATGAAGCCAAGGCGCTGCTTAAGAACGGTGTGCGCGTGCGGTTTATTGGCGATCGGATCAGGCTTGATGATAAGCTTGTCAGTCTGATGGATGAATTGGAACTGCTGACGGCGGATAGTGATCTGGTGCATCTGACCGTTGCGATCAATTACGGCGGTCGCGATGAGGTCACGCGCGCTGCTCAACGATTGGCGCATGAGGTTGAACAAGGGCGTCTGTCTTACAAAGACGTCGATGCCGAAACTTTGTCTGGCTTCTTGGATACCCATGTTTTGCCTGACCCTGATCTGGTCATCCGTACAAGCGGCGAAGCCCGGATTTCGAATTTTCTGCTCTGGCAGTCGGCCTATGCGGAATATGAATTTATCGATACTTTATGGCCAGATTTTACGGCCAAAGAATTTGCCAATGTGCTGGCCAATTATGGCAATCGCGAAAGGCGTTTTGGCGGGGTGAACGCTTAGATGGCCAGCAATTGGGATGACCTAAAACCGCGTGTGCTTTCGGCCATTGCTATGACAATTGTTGGCGCGGCTGGCATAATTATGGGCGGCATTTGGTTTCAAATGCTGGTGGTTTTTGTCACTGCTGTGATGGTCTGGGAACTGTGGACGATGATCCATGATGAACCGACCAAAGGCATGTTGCTGGCCGCACTTAGCGCGGCAGTTCTTTCGGGCGCGATCGCGGACCGCACGGTGATCGGTTTTTTGTTGCTCGTTGTGGTGCCGCTGATTGGGGCCTCACAATTGAAAAAAGAACGCATAACGTTCTTTGTCTTTGTGCTTGCGATCCAGATTGCGGGTTGGGGCCTCGTGCATTTCCGGCTGGGCAACGGTGTCTCGTGGCTGCTTTGGCTGCTTTTGGTTGTGATCGTCACCGATATTTGCGGCTATTTCGCAGGGCGTATGCTTGGCGGGCCAAAGTTTTGGCCAAAAATCAGCCCCAAGAAAACCTGGAGCGGCACAATCGCTGGCTGGATCGGCGCTGCGCTGGTTGGGTTCATTTTTAGCCTATATACGGACGCCGGCGTAGGGATCATCGTGATTTCTATGGTCGTCAGTTTTGCGGGACAAATGGGTGATATCGCGCAAAGTGCCGTGAAACGGCGCATGGGTGTGAAAGACAGCTCAGACCTGATCCCCGGTCACGGCGGATTATTTGATCGCTTTGATGCGGTGCTGGGCGCGACTCTCTTTATGCTGCTCTTTACCTTCGTGAAATATGCCGTAGGAGGCGCCCTTTGAGGCAAATCACGCTGTTTGGCGCTACTGGATCCATCGGCCAAAGCACCGTTGATCTGATCAAGCGCGACATGGATGCTTATGATGTTGTGGCGCTGACAGGCGGGCGCAATGTCACGCAATTGGCGGCGGATGCGATCGCATTAAACGCGGATCTTGCCGTGACCTGCTATGAAGATTGCTATGACGATCTAAAAAAAATGTTATCTGGCACCGGGATCGAGGTTGCAGCAGGCGACGCGGCAATCGCAGAGGCCGCCGCGCGTCCTGTTGATTGGGCGCTTTCTGCCATTGTGGGTGCCGCCGGATTGGTGCCGGGGCTGACCGCATTGGCGCATGGCACGACGCTGGCGCTTGCCAATAAGGAATCGCTGGTGACTGCGGGGCCGCTATTGCTTGGCCGTGCCAAGGCGCATGGGGCAACCGTTCTGCCTGTTGATAGCGAGCATTCCGCGATCTTTCAGGCGCTTGTCGGCGAACATATGGCCGCAGTTGAGCGGATAATCATCACTGCCAGCGGCGGCGCGTTTCGCGATTGGCCGTTTGAAAAACTTGCGGGCGCAACATTGGCCGAGGCGTCAAACCATCCCAATTGGGATATGGGGCAACGGATCACGATTGATAGTGCGTCAATGTTTAACAAGGCGATGGAGCTTATTGAAACCAAAGAGTTCTTTGGCGTTCCACATGAGATGATTGAAGTGCTGGTGCATCGTGAAAGCATGGTGCATGCGCTTGTCGGGTTTAATGATGGGGCGTTGATGGCCCATGTCGGCCCGCCGGATATGCGGCACGCCATTGGCTATGCGCTACATTGGCCCGAGCGGCGCAAACTTCCTGTGGAGCGGCTTGATCTTACCAAGATTGGCCAGCTTTCATTTGAAGCCCCGGATATGCAACGCTACCCGGCATTAGAGATCGCGCATCAAGTGATGGAAACGGGCGGGCTGACGGGGGCTGTGTTTAACGCAGCCAAAGAACAAGCACTTGATGGGTTTATCGCGGGACAGATCGGGTTTTTGGACATGGCAGCCGTTGTTGCAACAACGTTAAATAAAATGTCATCAGACCCGGCAATCACAGCGGGTGCCATTACACTTGATAATGTTTTAGAGACAGACAGGTTGGCCCGTATCCACGCGGGCGAAGCCATTGCAAAGCTAGGATAGACCCTTGGATTTAATCAACCAACTTGTGCTGATGTTCGGCAATCTTGCCTTTGCGATTGCGGCTTTTGTTGTAGCCTTATCAGTTATCGTCGCGGTGCATGAATACGGGCATTACATCGTCGGTCGTTGGTGTGGTATCCATGCCGAAGTGTTTTCGCTTGGCTTTGGCCCGCGCTTGTTTGGCTGGATTGATAAGCGCGGCACGCGCTGGCAGGTCGCGGCGGTGCCATTGGGCGGTTACGTCAAATTCCTAGGCGATGCGAATGCGGCGAGCGTCGGATCAGAAGAGGTCGCGCCAGAGGTCGATCCACGCCGCACGATGGAAGGTGCGCCGCTATGGGCGCGTGCCGCGACGGTCCTTGCGGGCCCCGTATTTAACTTCGTTCTCGCGATTTTGGTTTTTGCGGGGTCAGTGATGGTGCAAGGGCAGGCGGTCGATCCGTTGACCTATGACAGTGCAAAACCCTTGCCAGATGGGATTGTGAACCAGCTTGAACAGGGCGATGTCTTGATCGCCGTGGACGGTGTGCTGTTTGATGACCCAGATCGCACTGAAAACATTCTAGATCTCGTGCCGAGTGCGCCGCAGCTTGACTATACCATCCTGCGTGACGGGGCTGAGATGATCGTGACTGGGCCATTTGTGATGCCTTCGCTGATTGGCAGTGTGACGCCGCGAACCGCCGCAGATGAGGCCGGATTGGTTAAGGGGGACGTGATTACCGCAATTGATGGCGCACCAGTCTATTCGTTTTTACAGGTGCAAGAAAAGGTATTCGCTGCCGCAGGCGCACCTGTTGTGCTAGACCTTTGGAACGAGGGTGAGACGCGGACAGTGACCCTAACCGCGCGCCAAACCGATACGCCTTTGCCCGAAGGTGGATTTCAAACCCGCTATTTGATCGGTGTGAGTAGCGATTTTTTCTTTGATGCAATGGTTGAAGGTATCTCGGTCACGGATGCGTTAACTTTTGGCGTAAACGGTGTTTGGAACTCGGCCACAACGACGTTTTCCGCAGTCAAACACATGATTTTGGGAAATATATCGACATGTAACATGTCCGGCCCTGTTGGAATCGCAGAAACCAGCGCGTCGATGGCGCGTCAGGGCACACAAAGCTTCATTTGGTTAATCGGTATGCTTTCGGCGGCAGTTGGCATCATGAATTTGCTGCCAATCCCTGTCTTGGATGGGGGGCATCTCGTCCTTTATAGCTATGAGGCGGTGGCCCGCCGCAAGCCCTCAGAAAAAGCGATTCAAGTGTTTATGTCGATTGGCCTGACGCTGATATTGACCATGATGCTATTCACTTTGCTCAACGATACCATTCTGTGCCCATAAACACCCCGTTTGCGTGTTTGCCGTTTTGACATTGCCCCTTAATCGGGCTAATTCGTAGGGAACTGAATAACGAAAACAGGCGAACAATATGCATAGATTTGTGGGGCGTCTGATGGCGCAGGGCGGGGCGAATGTCCGCCGGATTGCGACCATCACCGTGGTGGCAACATTCACAGCAGGTGCCGCATTTGCGCAAAGCTTTGTTTTCAACAGCGTATCAATTGAGGGTAACCAGCGTGTCGCTGATGGTACAATCCTCACATATGCAGGTATTTCCCAAGGCGAGGCGCTGAGCACTGGTGAATTGAACGATGCCGCGCAAGCCATTCGCGGGTCCGGTCTATTTGAAAGCGTTGACGTTATCCCAAGCGGGAATACGTTGATTATCCGCGTGGTCGAATACCCGACAGTGAACCGGATCAATATCGAAGGTAACGCGCGACTGAGTGATTCCGAATTGTTGCCATTTGTGCAATCACAACCGCGCCGCGCCTATAACCCGACGCAGGCAGAATCCGATACCGCTGCGATTACGCAAGCATATGCAGAGCAGGGCCGGATCAACGCGACGGTCACGCCAAGCATTATTCCGTTGTCTGATAACCGGGTCGATCTGGTGTTTGTGGTGACGGAATCTGCCGTCACAGAGGTTGAACGGATTTCTTTCCTTGGCAACCGAACGTTTTCTGAATCGCGCCTGCAGCGTGTGTTAGACACAAAACAGGCGGGCGCGCTGCGTGCATTGGTTCGCCGTGATACCTATTCGTCAGAGCGTCTGGCGGCGGATCGTCAATTGCTCACAGATTTCTATCATTCACGTGGCTACCCTGACTTTGTCGTACAAAACGTGGATGTGGCACTGACACGCGAACGCGATGCCTATCTGATTACTTACAACCTGCGCGAGGGCCAAAAGTTTGAATTTGGCACAGTGACGGTCACCAGCGAAATTGAAGGGCTAGATCCAGCGCCATTCCAGGACGCTATTCGTGTACGCCAAGGCGTGACCTATTCGCCCGTGCCTATTGAGACGGATATCGTGCGGCTTGAACGTCTTGCCGTGAGCCGGGGTGTGAATTTTGTGCAGGTTGATACCCGCATCACCCGTAACCCACGCGATTTGACGCTTGATCTGGCATACGTCTTGGTGCCCGGCCCACGCATTTTTGTGGAACGCATCGATATCGAGGGCAACAGCACCACATTAGACCGCGTTATCCGTAACCGTGTGGATGTGGTTGAAGGCGACCCGTTTAATCCGCGTGAAATTCGCGATTCCGCAAGCCGTATCCGCGCATTGGGTTTCTTTCAGGATGTGTCTGTGAACACGCGGCAGGGCAGTAGCGAAAACCAGCGGATTGTCGACGTTGATGTTGTCGAAGGCCCAACTGGTAGTCTGAGCTTTGGTGCAAACTACAATACCGATACTGGCATTGGGTTGGTTGCGTCTTACAATCAATCGAACTTTCAAGGACGCGGTCAAAGCTTAAGCTTCAACCTTTCGACGGCTGAAACCAACCGGAACCTATCGTTTAGTTTTGCTGAGCCACGTTTGTTGGGGCGCGATTTGCGTCTTGGGGTGAACCTTTCTTATGCCACCACGGATAACGAAAGCGCGCTTTACGACACGGAAAGCCTACGTATCAGCCCTCGTTTGACATTCCCGGTCAGTGAAAATGGGCGCCTGACTGTGCTTTACGCATTTGACTACAGCGATATTTCTGATGTCGACAGCAGCGCCAGCCAGATTATTCACAATGAGGCCGATGAAGGCGGAGTTGGTACACATGCGCTTGGCTATACCTATAGCTATGACACTCGCCGGTCTGGGTTGAACCCAACGGCAGGTGTTGTACTGCGCTTTGGTCAAGAATTCGGATTTGGCGATACGCAGTTCATTAAATCAACCGCGTTGCTTGGGGCCGAAGCCAAGGTTCTGAACGAAGAGGTCACTCTGCGGGCGACCCTTGAAGGCGGCTATCTTGACTATCAAGATGGGTCCAGCCGTGTGACCGACCGCTTCTTCATGGGCAGCCGTGTGATGCGCGGGTTTGAGGCTGGCGGGATTGGTCCACGTGATGATGATACGGATGACGCGCTTGGGGGGAATGCCTTTGCGGTGCTGCGTCTTGAATCTGAGTTCCCGCTTGGACTACCGACAGAATACGGGCTGACTGGTGGGGCGTTCATCGATTACGGATCGGTTTGGAATGTTGGCGAAACCTACGGCGAAGATGTGATCTACGATGAATTCACGCCGCGCGCGGTTGCAGGTCTATCCCTATTCTGGACCACGCCGATTGGCCCGCTGCGGTTTAACTTTACCGAAGCTCTGGACGCGCAAGACCGCGACAACACCAAGGCTTTTGACGTCACCATCTCAACGAGCTTTTGATGACCTTCTGGCGTGTCCTTTTGATTTGTCTGTGCGCGGCATTGCCCGCGCGCGCGCAAGAGGTCACGCCGCAGATTTTGGTTTTTGATATGAACCGGATCTACTTTGAGACCCTATACGGCCGCCGGATCGCAGAAGATCTGAACCAAGCAGCCGCAGCTGTGCAGGAAGAAAACGAACAAATCGTCGCAACCTTAACAGAAGAAGAACGCAGCCTGACCTTGCGACGCCCAGAGATGACGCCAGAGGACTTTCGTGCCGAAGCCGATGCCTTTGATGCGAAGGTCCAAGAGGTCCGCCGGGTTCGGGATGCCAAAAACATCGAATTGCAAACTGCCGACGCCGAACAGCGCGCGACCTTCGAAGACCGAGTGCAGGGCATCATTGCCAATGTAATGCTTGAACGTGGCGCGGTCATCGTACTTGAACAACGCAGCGTCGTTATGTCGGTCCGCGCAGCCAATATCACAGATGATGTGATTGTGCGGGTCGATGCCGAGTTGGGCGACGGAACGCAGTAGGCTCATGCTTGCCCGCAGTCTGTGGAATTGCTACTCAGCATAAGCGAAATACAAGGAATACCCCACCAATGTCCGATCCTGTCACCGAAGCCGACATTCTGCTGATCCAAAAAATCTTGCCGCACCGCTACCCGTTTTTGCTGGTCGATAAGGTTCACAGTATTGATGGGACAAAATCCGCTGTCGGCATTAAGAATGTCACGATGAACGAGCCTCATTTTCAGGGCCATTTCCCAGGCAACCCGATCATGCCGGGCGTCACAATCGTTGAAGCCATGGCGCAGACTACTGCCGTGATGGTTGGCGCGACACTTGGCCTGACCGAGGGCAATCTGCTGGTCTATTTCATGGCGATTGATGGCTGTAAATTCCGCCGCAAGGTCGTGCCGGGTGATGTGCTTGAAATGCATGTGGAAACCACACGCGGCAAACCCGGTGGCAAGGTGTGGCGCTTTAAGGGCGTCGCAACTGTAGATGGCGAAATGGCCGCCGAGGCAGAATTCACAGCCATGATGGATATCCCCAAAGAATGAGCAATATCCACCCGTCTTCTGTCATTGCTGAGGGCGCCGTGATCGGTGCCGATTGCACCATTGGGCCGTTCTGCGTGATCGGCGCAAACGTGGTTTTGGGCGACCGGGTGGTTCTTAAAGGCCATGTGGTTGTTGATGGCGATACGCATATCGGTGACGACACCGTGGTGTTTTCATTCTCTGTGATCGGCGAAATCCCACAAGATTTGAAATTCGACGGCGAACAAACCCGGCTGCGCATCGGTGCGCGCAACCGGATTCGTGAACATGTGACAATGAACACAGGCACGGTGCAGGGTGGCGGTGAAACACGCGTTGGCGACGATGGGCTGTTTATGGCCGGCTGCCATATCGCGCATGATGCTACAATTGGCGACCGGGTCATTGTGGTGAATTCCTCTGCGATTGCAGGGCATTGCGTGATTGAGGACGACGTGATCATTGGCGGTCTTTGCGGTGTACATCAATGGGTGCGGATCGGCAAAGGTGCGATCATCGGGGCTGTTACCATGGTCACCAATGACGTCGTCCCGCATGGGCTGGTCCAAGGGCCGCGCGGTGTGTTGGATGGGCTTAACCTTGTCGGGCTGAAACGCAAAGGCGTCGCGCGTGCTGATATCACAGCGTTGCGGGCCGCGTTTCAGATGCTGCGCGATGGCGACGGCAATTTCCAAGACCGCGCCCGCCGTCTTGGCGAAGAAAGCGACAGCGACTACGTGCAGCAAATGGTTGCCTTTATCCTTGGCGATACTGATCGCAATTTCCTGACGCCGGGCTGATGCTGGCGCTGATTGCAGGGACGGGGGATTTGCCCCCCGCATTGGTTGCGCGCCTGACTGAGCCGCCGCTGATTTGTGCGATGCGCGGATTTGAACCTAGCCTGAAACCCGACATCACATTCCGGATGGAGCATCTTGGCAGCTTTCTTGCAGATTTGCGCGCGCGTGGGGTGACACAGATTTGCATGGCAGGGGCTGTCCGTCGTCCGCAAATCGATCCTGCCCAGATTGACGCCGCGACCATGCCTTTGGTGCCAAAGGTCCAAGCTGCCTTAACACAAGGCGACGATGGCGCGCTGCGTATTATCATTGCAATCATGGAAGAGCACGGGTTTCACGTGATGGCCGCACATGAAATCGCACCCGATCTTTTGCCCCAACCCGGGGTGCGCACAAAACTGGGACCTGCATCAGATCATACAAATGATGCATTTGCCGGGGAAACATGCGTCATCCAAATGGGGCTGTCGGACACGGGGCAGGCTTGTGTCATTCGCCGCGGCGCAGTGATCGTGCGCGAAGACGCGGGGGGCACCGATGCGATGCTTAAGAAGGTATGCCAAGATTACGACGACAAACAGATGGCAGATGATCCGCTAAATTGGGCGATTGATCGATCAGTTGATCTTGCGAAGTCGGTCAAAGGCTGGCTTGCTGGCCGCCCGGCACGGCGTGATGCTGCTGATGGCGGCATTCTGTTCAAAGCCCCAAAACCGGATCAAGATCAACGTGCTGACCTGCCACTTATTGGGCTTCGCACTGTGATGATGGCCGCTGAGGCTGAACTCGACGGTATTGTGATTGAAGCAGGCGGCGTGATGGTTTTGGACCTGCCAACGGTCCGCAAAGTATTGGACGCGCAAGGTATGTTTTTATGGGTGCGCCCCAGGGGCGGGGCATGAAGGTCTTTGTGATCGCTGGCGAAGCATCGGGCGATAAGCTGGGTGGGGCGCTTATGGATGGGCTCAAACAGCTGCGTCCAGGCGTCACATTTGACGGGGTCGGCGGAGCGTTGATGCAATCGCACGGGCTGGTTAGCCGTTTTCCCATGGATGAACTGAGCGTGATGGGACTTGCGGAAATTCTTCCCAAATACCGTGCGCTTAAGGCGCGTATCAGGGAAATGGCTGATGCGATTGTTGAAACCAAGCCCGACGTTCTGATTACCATCGACAGCCCTGATTTTTGTCTGCGCGTCGCAAAGCTGGTCAAAGCGCAAAGTGATATTCGCACAGTGCATTATGTGGCCCCAACGGTCTGGGCATGGCGACCCGGGCGCGCGCAGAAAATGGCGGCGCATATTGATCATGTGCTCGCACTTTTTCCGTTTGAACCACCGTTGATGCAGGCGGCTGGCATGGATTGTGACTTTGTCGGACATCCGGTTGTCGCTGAACAGGTCGCGACACAAGAACAGGCGGATGCGGTCGGGCAGGGCACTGTAGTGCTGGTACTGCCCGGAAGCCGCAAGGGCGAGGTCGGGCGGCTTGCTGACCGTTTTGGAGAGGCCGCAGCCCAGATCGCAGCGAAAGTCCCAAACGCAATGTTTGTGATCCCAACGACCGCGGGCGTCGTGGATTTAGTGCGTGAAAAGACGACACAATGGGATGTGCCCGTGACGATTATACCGCCGGGATCGCCGGAAAAGGCTGCATGGTTTCGGCGCGCTGATGTCGCGCTGGCAGCTTCAGGAACTGTTTCGCTTGAACTGGCGGCGAACGCCACGCCGATGGTTATCGCCTATGACATGGCGTGGTTAAGCCGGATCATCATTGGGCGCATGTTGCGGGTGGATACGGTGACGCTGGTCAATCTGGTATCTGAGACACGGGTTGTGCCTGAATTTATCGGAAAGAATTGCCTGCCTGTGCCCATTGCAGATGCGGTTATTGCGACACTTGGTAATCCAACCGCGCAATCGGATGCTATGGCTGAAACAATGAAACGGCTTGGGGCAGGTGGGCAGCCACCAGGATTGCGGGCAGCACAAGCTGTGTTGGATCGCTTGGGTACATAAAAAAGCCCCGCCAATTTCTTGGAGGGGCTGAATGTCAGAATTTCGACTGACTTAGAAGTTATAAGCGATCTTCAGACCAGCAGCCCAGCCGCTATTGTCATCAAAATCACCAAGTGTTGTGCCTGCAGGTGCACCAAGTGCCGCAGGCGCTTCAGTTTCGGCGTCTCCGATCCAGATGTAGCGTATACCGCCAGTAATCCGAACGTTATCCATCGTGTGGGTTACACCTAGTCCCAGCGACGTGTTGCCGTTGGTCGGCCCAAGGTTCCCAGAGAAACCGTCGGTTGATGCCTCATAACCCGCAGTCACCGCGCCAGACCATTGATCGTTAAAGCGACGACCGAGCCCCAAATTATATGTAATGACGTCGTCAGAATAATCGACGAGCGAGCCGCCGAAAGCACTATCATAGGCTGTGGGAGTAATATCAAATTCCGACCATTCGACCCAACGAATTGACCCAAACAACAGCGTATCCGCTGCCACACCTGTTTGGCCTTCGAGGGTCAATGCCTGAGGAATGGTTGTCGAAAATGATGTATCACCCAAAGCAATAGATTCAGTTGCTGTAAAATCGTGTGTAATGGCGCTTTCGTAGGTTAAAGATATGCGCGCGGCAATGTCTGGACGTTCCCAAGCTGCGCCCACGACGTAACCAAAGTCGGTCTCTTTACTTGTGGACATTGTGTATGTGTTGAACAGGGCAACTTCGCCAGAGGTTTGGAGTGCGCGAAAACCGCCGTAAACGGTAACGTTATTAGGTGCGGCATAGCTAAGCAGCGTGGTGAAACCAAGGCTATCAATTGAAGCTGTTGAACCTAATGGGGTAAGGCCACCGCCATACACATATGTTGTGCTCGCATCATAGTTTACGTCAGCACCGTAGGGTTGACCGACGACAAGAGCCAAAGAAAACTTATCGCTCAAATCCGTTTTGTAACCCATGCCTATCTGTAAGTAATTTTCGGCAACGTCACCGGTTTCGGCGCCGGCAAGTGAGCCGGGGCTTACCGAAAACGCCTGAGCCCCACTTACGTTTGGCGAGATATACCCGAACGTCAACTCAAGATAGTCGCCGTCTTCAAAAAGCAACGCGGCTGATGGTGCTGCGCGTTCAATCCCCCCCGCATTCGCGATAGTTGTCGTAAGCAGCAGCGCTGCGCTGGCTGAAATAGCGTTTTTCATGTCCTCATCCCTGTCATGAATCTCCTCGTGGAACGACCCTAAGGAGTGGGTTACGTTTGCGTCAATTCTTGACGCTACGTCATGCATCTCTTCTATACGTGACGTCATAAAATTGCAATAAACTGAACGGTTTAGTTATATTTTTTCGCTAACAACCGTGCCTGTGCTGTGCTTGATGTTCAGATAGTTAGCCCCGAAAATAAGCGCAGCCCCGACAAATACCAGCATTTCCAATGGCTCACCGAAGAGGATCATGCCGACGATTGCGATGGTCGGAAGCCTGATAAAATCAAATGGCATCACGATACTGGGCGGCGCAAGGCTAAGTGCGGTAGTTAGACAAAAATGCGCAAAGAGCCCGGCAAATCCAATCAAGATAACAAGCGGAATGCCAGCCCCGGAGGGCAGGGTGATGTTGCCGTCATACCCAGCACAAAGCAAACCGAATACCGCCTGGGTTACGGTAAGGTAAAACATGATTGCCGTGATCGGTTCGGTCATCGTAAGCGTGCGGGTGAAAATCGCTGTCAGCGCAAAAAAAATTGCACAGACAGCCGCGGCGATCAGTCCGGGACTTAGTGTAGCGGTGTCAGGCCGCGTGACGATTAGCACCCCCAAAAAGCCGATGATCGCGCTTAGCAGGCCGATCGGCGTCAGCCTATCGCGTAAAATGAGCGGAGACAGCAAAATAACCCAGATTGGGGTCGTGAACTCAAGCGCGAACACTTGCGCCAATGGAATGGTCGCAATCGCAAAGAACCAAAGGTTTTGGCCCGTGAAATGGCATAGGTTTCGCAAAAGATGGAGGCCGAAGCGATTGCGCGTGATTTGGCCCAAATTTCCGGAAAAGCTGGCAACTACTAGCACCAAAATAATGCCGGTCACGCTCCGAAAGAGCATGATTTCAAAGGTATCAAGATTGGCGCTGACCGCACGGCCTGCGACGGCCATGCTGGTAAAAGAACCAATGGCGGCAAGCATCCACAGCCCGGCTTTGAGGGTATTGTTCATGCCGCCAGTTGCGCCGGGTCTGCCCGAAATTGCAACCTTCTAAAGCGTTTCTTTGTGAAAATCACGGATGAGGTTTTTGCTGGCTGGACCCCAAGGGCGCGCAGCACCATTGGACTGATGAGCTGCAAAAGCCGCTTCATCCGTGAACAATTCGCTGACATGGAATAATTCGGGTGTTTCAGCGTCTTGGGTGACCTCGAAATGTAGGCAGCCTGGTTCTGCGCGGGTGAGCGCGATGTGCTGCTCCAAAAGTGGGACCAACTGTTCAAGCTGGTCCGCCGGAATTGTAATCGTGCCGGTCAGACGCACGTTCCCTGCTTTGCCCATTATTCCCATTCGATTGTTCCGGGTGGTTTTGATGTGATGTCATAAGTCACGCGGTTGATACCTTGGACTTCGTTGATGATCCGCGTGGCGGTTTCGCCAAGAAATTCATGAGAAAACGGATAGTAATCTGCCGTCATCCCATCGACAGACGTAACAGCCCGCAATGCACAGGCAAAATCATACGTCCGCCCATCACCCATCACACCAACGGTGCGCACAGGCAAGATTGCGACGAAGGCCTGCCAGATATCATCATAAAGCCCGTGTTTGCGGATTTGATCGATATATACCGCGTCAGCTTTGCGTAGGATTTCAAGTTTTTCACGGGTGATTTCGCCGGGGCAGCGGATCGCAAGACCTGGGCCAGGGAAGGGGTGCCGCCCGATAAAGCTGGGTGGAAGTCCCAGTTCAACACCAAGCGCACGGACCTCGTCTTTGAACAATTCACGAAGGGGTTCGACCAGTTTCAGGCCCATTTTTTCGGGAAGGCCGCCGACGTTGTGGTGCGATTTGATCGTTACCGAAGGGCCACCAGAAAATGACACAGATTCAATCACATCGGGGTAAAGCGTCCCTTGGGCCAAGAATTCTGCCCCTTCGATTTCATTGGCGTATTTCTGGAATACATCAATGAACAGTTTACCGATGATCTTGCGTTTGGTTTCTGGGTCAGATTGCCCGTCAAGTTCACCCAAGAAAAGCTCAGTTTCATCCGCGTGAATGACCTTGAGGTTCATGTGATCACGGAACATGCTGACCACTTCTTCGGCCTCATTCAGGCGCAGCAAACCATGGTCAACAAAGACACAAGTGAGCTGATCGCCGATGGCTTCGTGCAGCAGGGCTGCAGCAACCGAACTATCAACGCCACCCGAAAGCGCGCAGATAACGTTTTTGTCGCCGACTTGTTCTTTGATCGCCGCAATCGCTTGTTCGCGGTAGGCGCCCATTGTCCAGTCACCGCTAAACCCTGCGATACGAACGAAGTTTTCGTACAGCTTTGCGCCGTTGGGGGTGTGGTGGACCTCGGGGTGGAATTGCACTGCATAGAAATGGCGGGAAACATCAGCTGTGATCGCAAAGGGCGCGTTCGGGGATGTGCCGTAGACGTCAAAACCCGGTGCGATTTTAGATACATGGTCGCCGTGGCTCATCCAGACTTGTTCTTTGTCTTCGATGAACCACCCATCAAGTAGATCAAGGCTGGAATTTGGTGTCACAAAGGCACGGCCAAATTCGGCGGTGCCGTGGCCGCTTTCGACCTTGCCGCCCAATTGGGTCATCATTGTTTGTTGGCCATAACAGATGCCTAAAACAGGCACGCCCAAATCAAAGACTGATTGCGGCGCGCGCGGCGATCCTTCGCGGGTTACACTGTCGGGACCACCTGACAAGATCACCGCCTTAGGTGCGAAATCTGCCAAGAAGGCGTCCGTTACCAATTGGTAAGGATGAATTTCACAAT
Organism: uncultured Paracoccaceae bacterium; assembly: GCA_938002605.1. Classification (GTDB taxonomy): domain Bacteria; phylum Pseudomonadota; class Alphaproteobacteria; order Rhodobacterales; family Rhodobacteraceae; genus Yoonia. Next base: position 19,464 of record CALLAF010000026.1, read on the forward strand.
AGACGCTTAATTCGCGCAGGCGACGCGCAATCAGCTGCGTTACCTGGCTGCCAAAATCAATGATGAGAAGGCGTTCGTGGGTGCTGTTTTCCATGGCGCTTCGGTAATGCCAGTCTGGAATTTGTGCAAGAGGGCGCGCAGCATTCTGGGGCGTGATTAAGGGGATTCTACGCGCGATGTCGTTTTCAGGTCGAAAACGGCGCAAAAAATACACAAAGGCAAGGTCTGGGCGGCTAAAACTGTTGCAACAAGGCCAAAGGGGACACGAAATGTCAGATGCACCAGTCAGATCAGGACGTCGCGCACGTGGTGGCGGCGGGGCCGCGCGCCGGGCCGAACGCACAGCTGTGAGCATTGAGACCGCGAAGTATATCGAACGTAATGTGCCAAACTACGAGGTTCTGACCGAAGAGGCCCTACAAGTCATTGAAGCAAATGCTGAAACCGTCTTGGCCGAGATTGGGGTGAACTTTGTCGATAACCCGGCAGCACTTGAGCGGTGGAAAGCTGCAGGTGCCGCGATCGACGGCGAACGTGTGCGTATCCCGCGTGGGCTGGCGCGCAAGCTATGCGAAACTGCCCCATCTAAATTCACCCAACACGCGCGCAACCCTGCGCGCAACGTTGAAATTGGTGGCAACAATCTTGTGTTGGCCCCAGTCTACGGACCGCCGTTTGTGCGTGATGCCGAAGGTGGACGTCGATATGCGACGATCGCGGATTTCGAAAAATTCGTGAAACTGGGCTATATGTCGAAATGGCTGCACCATTCTGGCGGAACCGTCTGTGAACCTACTGATATTGCAGTGAATAAACGGCATTTGGATATGCTTCTTGCGCATATGGTTTACAGCGATAAACCCTTTATGGGGGCTGTGACCGAACCCGTGCGCGCGCAAGATTCCGTTGAGATGTGCGAAATCTTGTTTGGCAAGGAATTCGTTCAAGAACACACGGTGATGACTTCACTGATCAACATCAACTCTCCGCTGACGTTTGATAATACGATGATGGGCGCGCTTGAGATTTACGCCGCCAATAATCAGGCCGCGATCATTAGCCCGTTCATCGTGGGTGGTGCGATGGCCCCGGTTTCTGTCGCCGGCACGTTGACCCAAACATTGGCCGAAGTTTTGGCTGGTGTCGCCTATTCGCAATTGGTGCGCCCCGGTGCCCCAGTGATTTTCGGAACTATGGTTACGTCCATCGATATGAACTCTGGCGCGCCGACATTCGGTACGCCCGAAGCCGAACATATCACCTATGGGGCTGGGCAATTGGCCCGCCGTATGGGGCTGCCGTATCGCTCTGCGGGGTCGTTTTGTGGCTCGAAATTGCCCGATGCGCAAGCCGGTTATGAAACCGCGAGCAGCTTGAAAATGGGGCTGCTATCTGGCGTGAACTTTATGTTGCACGCCTGCGGATGGCTCGAAGGCGGCATGGTCGCATCGTTTGAGAAATTCGTGATGGATGCGGATCAGCTGGGCACGTTGCACCATTTTGCAAAGGGCGTGGATATGTCCGAAAATGGCCAAGCGATGGATGCCATAGCCGAAGTTGGCCCGGGTGGGCATTATCTGGGCTGCGCACATACGCAAGCCAATTTCAAGGATGCGTTTTGGCGGACCGATCTGCTTGACTATAAGCCATTTGAGACCTGGGACGAAGAAGGCGCGCGTGACACGCAAACGCTTGCCACTGCGCGGGTCAAAAAGATGATCGACACCTATCAACAACCCGCGCTTGATCCTGAAATCGAGGCCAAGTTACGTGCCTATGTGGCCGACAAAAAAGCCAGCATGCCTGATGCCTTTGGCTAGGGCGTGACAAACCGCAGGCGGGTGGCGCGCATCAGTTGTGCTTCACCCGCAATCGCAATCAACACATCGACATGTTGTGCAATGCGGTAGTCGCCACTACGCTCTTTCCGCTGGGTATTGAGACTAGCCTCAATATCAAGCAAGCGCATGATTGCTTCGGCGTGTCGGGGCAGGTGACCCGCCCCCAAAATACGGTGCAAATGCACATCGCGCCGGTAGTCATCTGCGCCAAAGCGCGCGGCCCGTGCAAGCAGTGTTGGCCGTTTGAGCCCTGCAATCCGTGTGTCCAAATCCAGCATATTCTTTCCTTCCAACGCTTCGTGTCGAGTCGTCCAACCATTGCATGGCCGGGGCGGGTGTTGCGGGAAGCTGGTTAGTTAAGAACGCTTGGGTCAGGTTTGTTTATCTTTTGGCAAGAATAGTTGACGGGCCAATAGGGCCGTTAACACTTAGGTAACCAAGCACTCATAGGTTGATTTTTCAATGTGCTTGTCGGGTGTCTGGGCTTTGTGCTGGTGCATTGAAACCTGCGAAAGAGGACGCGTGAAGATGACTGCTCAAAAGGGACCGCTGCGGTCCGAGAGGTTCCCGGTTTGGGTGCCGAATGCGGCATGCAATTATTTAGCTCATACTCAAAAAGGCTTGTCGATACGGGCGGTTGCGCGTGAAAACGCATGTCATCCGTCAACCGTTTTACGGCAAGTGCGCCGTTTTGAAGGGCGCCGCGATGATCCGTTGATTGATGCGGCACTTGATGCGCTTTCTGATCAGGTTGGACCGGAAGAAACCACAAAAAACTGGGGAAGTAAGGAAATGATATTGCAGCGAAAACAAGACCGCACGGATCCAAACGAGGAGCTAACGCAGCGGCGCATAGATCAAGAAGCAAAACGGATTTTGCGACGCCTATGCGAACCGGGCGCTGTCTTGGCAGTGGCGCGTGAAATGGAGACTGCTGTGGTTGTGCGCGCGGCAGGGCACGATGACCAATTACGCACAGCTGTCGTTGACCGCGAAATCGCACAAGCCATGGCGCTCAAGGATTGGATCACCTGCCCGGACCCTGAAAACCGTGTCGCGCGGTATTTCATCACCAATACGGGGCGTGCTGCCCTGCGCCGCCTAACGGCCGAGGATGAAAACCGTGCGCAGGGTTTGGGCCATAGCCGCGGCGACCCAGAGGCCGAAGCCGCATGGGATTTGGATGCGATAGACGGCGGATCGCGCCGCACCCGCCGCTATCACGGAACGGAAAGCCCACTGATCGGCCTTGCGCGGCGTAAAGATCGCGACGGTAGCCCGTTTTTGGACCGCGCGTTGGTCGTTGTGGGCGAGCGCTTGCGCGAGGATTTTGAACTGGCGCAGCTTTCTGGTGATCCGATCACGAAGTGGGAGGATATTATGGGAGAGGAAGAACCGGTTGATGATGCGCGCAAACGTGTCCGCGCCGCTTTGGGTGATCTCGGACCGGGGCTTGGCGATATCGTTTTGCAATGTTGTTGCTTTCTTGAGGGACTAGAACAGACAGAAAAATCAATGGGTTGGTCGGCGCGGTCGGGAAAAATCGTCCTGCGTATCGCACTTGAACGCTTGCAGCGTCATTATGAAAAGACGGGTGGAAAATTTGGTCCGCTGATTGGCTAGCACTATGCGCCTGATGCAGGCCCGGCATGTCTTGCCTTTCAGCGTTGGACAATCATGGCTGTCATCGCTAAATAATCAGTCAAATTAGCGGAGACCGCCATGACCACTCGTGATCTGAAAATCCCAGCGCAGCGCCACCCAGAAAAGCAGCGCCGCCCGGATTCCGCGCAGCCGAAAAAACCAAACTGGATCAGGGTAAAGGCGCCAACGTCTGACGGGTACAAACAAACCCGTGATATCATGCGTGAAAATAAGCTGGTCACTGTCTGCGAAGAGGCGGGTTGCCCCAATGTTGGCGAATGCTGGTCGCAGGGCCACGCCACCATGATGATTATGGGCGAAGTTTGTACGCGGGCCTGCACATTCTGCAATATCGCGACAGGCAAGCCCCCCGAAGCTTTGGACGTGTTTGAACCGGGGCGCGTCGCGGATGCCGTCAAAAAACTGGGCCTAAACCACGTTGTGATTACATCCGTGGATCGCGACGACGTCGAAGATGGCGGTGCCGAACATTTCGCGCAGACCATCCGCGCGGTGCGGCGGCAGTCACCAGGCACCACGATCGAAATTCTGACGCCCGATTTTATTCGCTGTAAGCCAGAGGTTCTTGAAGTTGTTGTGAAAGCGCGCCCTGATGTGTTTAACCATAACCTTGAAACAGTGCCGGGGCTCTACCCCGAGGTGCGTCCCGGCGCACGTTATTTCCATTCATTGCGCCTCTTGCAGCGGGTGAAGGAACTAGACCCAACGATGTTCACCAAGTCTGGCATCATGGTTGGTCTGGGCGAAGACCGCCAAGCCGTCGTGCAGGTCATGGAAGATATGCGCGCCGCCGACATCGATTTTCTGACCATCGGCCAATATCTACAACCAACGCCAAAGCACCATAAGGTGGACCGATTTGTCACGCCCGAGGAATTCGAATCCTATGAAAAGGCCGCTTACGGCAAAGGATTTTTGATGGTCTCTGCGACGCCGCTGACACGGTCATCCTACCATGCGGGCGATGATTTTGCGCAATTGCGGGCTGCGCGACTGGCAAAATTCGGGGCTTAAAGCGTCGGAATCGCGCGCCTCTGCTGGCCTTCATTTGGGGTCAGCCATTCTGGCCAGCCAAAGAACTGTTCGATCCCATAAAGCAGGGCGCAAAACAGAATAATCCCGACAACAAGCCAGAACTTGGCCTCTGATGGAGGCCGTTCGGCCATGCGTTTCGCGCGTATAAGCCAGCGAATATTCATGCGGGATCGGTGAACCTTACTTTGCCGATGAATGGCAAGTTGCGGTTGCGCTGTGCAAAGTCGATGCCGTAGCCGACAACAAATTCATCTGGGATTTCAAAGCCGATGAGATCGGCCTTAAAGTCAACTTCGCGCCGCGCGGGTTTATCAAGCAGGGCGATGCAGCGCATTTTAGCAGGGTTCCGCGTTTGCAGAAATTCGGTCACATGTTTCAGCGTGTGGCCCGTATCGACGATATCTTCGACAACCAGCACATCGCGGCCTTCGATCTGGCCGCGTAGATCCTTGAAAATCCGCACTTCGCGGCTGCTTTCCATCCCATCGCCATAGGATGAAGCCTCAAGAAAATCGACCTCAACAGGCATATCAAGCTCGCGCACAAGATCGGCGATAAATACAAAAGACCCACGCAGCAGCCCGACCACGACCAATTTGTCGGTATCGGCAAATTCGCGGCCAATCTCACGTGCGAGGTCTTCGATGCGCGCGGCAATGGCTTTTGCGCTGATCATCACGTCGATTTCATAAGGGCGGTGCGGCATAGGGGCCTCTGACTTAGACAAGGGTTGCAATTTCGGCGCTAGTTTACGACATCAGGGCGCGAAGTCACCTGCGAAAGACGCCTCATGCCGAGCCATTCAGAAACGAAGACACTGCCGTACACGGCCAAGCAGATGTATGATCTGGTTGCGGATGTCGCGAACTATTCGAAATTCCTGCCGTGGACGGCTGCCGCGCGGGTGCGCAGCATCGATGACCAAGGCGAAAAACAGGTGATGCTGGCGGATTTGGTGATTTCGTTCAAAGTGTTTCGCGAAACTTTTCTTAGTCGGGTCACACTTTGGCCAGAGGCGCAAAAAATCGACACGGCCTATCTGGATGGCCCGTTCAAACATCTCGAAAGCCAATGGGTGTTTCGTGATGTTGATGGCGGCTGTGAAGTATCGTTTGAAGTAGATTTTGAGTTCAAGAACCGCTTGCTGCAAGGTGCGGCCGGCATGTTTTTTAATGAGGCCATGCAGCGTGTCGTGCGTGCATTCGAAGGCCGTGCCGCCGATCTTTATAGCTAAGATCAGGTGCTGCACGTAAAGCGCAGCACCTTGTTCTATTTACGAATTCAGGTGGTAGGCGCTTTCACCATGCACGGTGATATCAAGCCCAAGATTTTCTGACTCGTGGTCGACGCGCAGCGGCGTGATGGCCTTGCAGATATAGATCAGCGCAATGGTCACTACGGTTGTGAATACGCCAACAATCGCAAGCGCGCCCAATTGTGCCGCCCAAGCGCCAGCGCCGAAGACGGCGATCATGATGGTCCCGAAGATACCGCCAACCCCGTGCACCGCAAACACATCCAATGTGTCGTCGATCTTGAAAGTGTTGCGGATCAGGTTGACCATTTCTTGGCACATCACCCCGGCAACTGCCCCGATAATTAGCGCCTCAACGGGGCCCACAAAGCCGGATGCGGGCGTGATTGATGCAAGCCCCGCAATCGTACCAGTTACGATACCCACCAGTGACGCGCGGCCAAATTTAATCCGCTCCCACAGGGCCCAGGTCAGCGATGCAGTTGCCGCCGAGATATGCGTGACCGTGATGGCCATAGCGGCGCCACCGTCAGCTGCCAATTGTGACCCGCCGTTAAAGCCAAACCAACCAACCCAGAGCATCGCAGCGCCGATCATCACCATACCGGGGTTATGCGGTGGTTTCGTTGCCTCGCGCCGCGCACCAAGGAAAATAGCCAAGATCAAAGCAGCCAGACCAGCAGTTTCATGCACAACGATCCCGCCGGCAAAATCTTTTACGCCGACGTCACCAAAGATGCCGCCATCAGCCATGAACCCGCCGCCCCAAATCCAGTGTACAACTGGCGCATAGCACAACAGCATCCAAAGCCCCGAAAACAGCAGCACAAAGCCAAAGCCGATCCGTTCGACATATGCGCCAACAATCAGCGCAGGCGTAATGATCGCGAAGGTCATTTGAAACGCAAAGAACAGCACTTCGGGCAGGGTGCCAGCAAGCGTGTCGGCGTCGATTCCCGGCAAGAACATCTTGTCCAAGCCGCCCCAATAGCCATTGCCTGATCCGCCAAAGGCGATTGAATAGCCAAAGGCGAGCCAAAGGATGCTCATCAAGCAGGCAATCGCATAGCAATGCATAAAGACGCTGAGCACGTTACGCGCGCGCACCAGCCCGCCGTAAAACAATGCAAGCCCCGGCAATGTCATGAATAATACAAGCGCTGTGGCAACGATGATCCACGCGGTGTCGGCTCCGTTCATAATTTCCCCTCCGTTGGGATTTCCCAGTTGGACAGGCTTAGTGCGGATTTGATCTGCTAAATAAAGTGGCGGATGTGGATTTTGCTGCCTAAATATGCGTCACTTCGAATATTGCACGTCAATTGACCGAAAATTTAGCGCATTGTCTAATTTTTGAGCGCAAGTGAATCGACGGTTGATAAAACCAATTGCAGTGCGTGATCGCGTGCGGCCTGCCGGACTTGGGCACGGCCAAGCGCCCCGAATTCGACTGTCTCGGTCTTGCAGGTCTGCCCGGTGGCAATCCCAAAACACACGCGCCCTTCGGGTTTGTGGTCTGATCCACCGGGGCCTGCGATTCCGGTGATCGAAACAGCGATTTGCGCATCGGCATGGGCAAGCGCACCCAAAGCCATTTCGCGCGCGACCTGTTCGGATACGGCACCATAAGCATCAAGGCTGGCCTTGCGTACGCCAAGCATCTGCATCTTGGCCGTGTTGGTATAGGTGACAAACCCTCGTTCGAACACGGCAGAGCTGCCCGCAACATCCGTGAGCGCGGCAGATACCATCCCGCCTGTGCAGCTTTCGGCCGTGGTGATCATCACGCCTTTGGCGCGTGCAGATGTAAGAATGTTCTGGACCAGATCGGTCATGACAGATGGTAGACTGCGGCAAGTACGACAACGCCGATTGCGGCGAATATCCCTGCGATAACATCATCAAGCATCACGCCCGTTGGCCCGTGCATCCGGTCTGCCCAGTCGACCGGCCCCCATTTGGTAATGTCGAACAGACGAAACAGCGCAAAGGCCGCGATCCAACCCGGCCAAAGTGCGGTGATCGCAACGCCGTTGTTTGCGGCCCCAAAGGCAAGCGGCAGCAAGGCAATCCATTGCCCGCAAACCTCGTCGATGACGATCTCAGAAGGATCATGATTGTCTTTGCCGCGAGTCTCGACCGCGGTGGCCCAAACGCCCAACACATAAGACGCGACGATACCCGCAATCAGCCCCCAAGGCCCCAATAGCAGGTAGATTGCCCATCCAGCGGGCAGGGCGGCAAGTGACCCCCATGTTCCCGGTGCGGGGCGGATATGGCCGACGTAAAAGAAGGTTGCGATCAAATGGGTCATGGTTTCACCAATGTTGCGGTTGCGAGTGCGGCGATCCCTTCGCCGCGTCCAGTAAAGCCAAGCCGCTCAGATGTGGTCGCCTTGACGCTGATCCGGTCTGCGCCAAGCCCCATGATCTGTGCAAGCGCGGCCTTCATCGCGGGTTGATGTGGGCCGATTTTGGGGAATTCGCAGACCAATGTGCAGTCGATGTTGCTGATCCCGTAACCATGCTCTGCGGCCAACGCGACAGCGTGCCTAAGAAAGATGTGGCTCTCGGCGCCTTTCCATTGGGGGTCAGATGGCGGGAAATGTTGGCCGATATCGCCCATGCCAAGCGCACCGTAAATCGCATCCGTGACTGCATGCATGCCGACATCGGCGTCCGAATGGCCTTGAAGGCTGCGATCAAACGGGATTTTGACCCCGCAAATCCAGACATGATCACCTGGCCCAAACCGATGCACATCATAACCATTGCCGCATCTTATATCCATATTTGACCCCATCTGTCGTTCTGCACGGGCGAAGTCGCCGGGCGTTGTAATCTTTATATTGTCGTCATCACCCGCAACAATCGCAACCTGCATGCCTGCAGCGCGCGCGACGGTTACGTCATCGGTTGCTTCGGTTTTACAGGCAAGATGCGCAGCAAGCAGCGGTGCGCGATGAAACCCTTGCGGGGTTTGCGCGCGGTACAAACCCGCGCGGTCTTGTGTGCCAATGACAATATCATCCGCGCCATGCCACAGCGTATCAGTCACGGGGATCGCAGGGGCCGCCCCCGGCTGGTGATCAAGCGCGTTAAGCACCGCGTCAATCACCGCCGCGCGTAGCATCGGGCGGGCGGCGTCATGGATAAGCACCTGCGACGCACCATCGGCCGCATGAAGCCCCGCAAGCACAGATTCCTGCCGAGTTGCCCCGCCCGCAACAACGGTTGCAGCGGGGGTATCCGCCCAAAGGCTAGGCGCGTCATCCGGGTGTACAACAAGGACTAGCTGCGTAATTGCGGGGTGGTCGGCAAAGGGCTGCATGGCGCGCGCAGCGATCGTTTTCCCGCGCAGTTTTTGCCATTGTTTTGGAGTGTCACCACCTGCACGTGTTCCCCGTCCGGCAGCGACAATTATGGCGGCTGTGGTCATGATCCTGTACCCCTTGTTGCCTATAGGTTTATGCCGCGTGCCCTTGCAGCGCAATTCGACAGTTCGCTCAGAAATGCGCCTAATTTTTGTGCATATGCCATTTTTTCTGAAAATGTTACCGGGTGTTTCGTTGTGAAAACAGCTATTTCGGCTTAGATCATCGGTAGTGCACACCCTTTAGGCGAATGACCGTTCCTTTGGCAAATGACGATTCTCTTCGATTGGACGACGTGGCTTTGCAGCCGCCTGTTGCGCTCGCGCCGCTTGCAGGGATCACAGATTTGCCGTTTCGGCAGCTTGTGGCATCTTTTGGCGCGGGCTGGGTCGTGAGCGAAATGGTCGCCAGTCAAGAAATGGTGCAGGCAAAACCCGGGGTGCGTGAACGCGCAGAGCTGGGATATGACCAAGAGGGCACAGCGGTGCAAATTGCCGGGCGTGACGCCTATTGGATGGGTGAAGCTGCGCGCATGATCCAAGACAACGGCGCTGCAATGATCGACATCAACATGGGTTGCCCGGCCAAAAAGGTCACAAATGGCTATTCAGGCTCTGCGCTATTGCGCACGCCTGATCACGCGCTTTCCTTGATCGAGGCGGTCGTGGCCGCAGTTGATATCCCTGTCACGTTGAAAACACGGCTTGGTTGGGATGATGACAGTTTGAATGCGGCTGATGTGGCAAAACGCGCCGAAGGTGCTGGCATCAAATTAGTGACAATTCATGGGCGTACGCGCTGCCAGTTTTACAAAGGCTCCGCTGATTGGGCGGCGATTGCGGCCATCAAAGAAGCGGTCGATATCCCTGTGATTGCCAATGGCGATATCATTGATGCCACAAGCGCGCGGCGCGCGCTGGCACTGTCCGGCGCGGATGGTGTGATGATTGGGCGCGGTGCGCAAGGTCGCCCTTGGGCGCTGGCGCAAGTTGCGCAGGCATTGCATGGCGGCGCAAAGGTTCATGTGCCAACAGGGGCGGCCTTGGTGGCGTTGATCAGCACGCACTACGAGGCAATGTTGTCGTTTTACGGCACGGTCCTTGGGCGACGCGTCGCACGCAAACATTTGGGTTGGTACATGGATGATGCGCAAACAGACCCGGTCTTGCGCAAGGCCATATTGACCCATGTTCACCCGCGCGATGTGTTGCGCGATCTTCCCGATGCTTTGACCCAAAAGGTGGCCGCATGATACTTGATACAGCGCTTTGGGCGTCGCTTCCCGTACCTGCTTTGATGCTCGACAAAGATGATTTGATTATCTCAAGCAATGCTGCCGCTGAAAGCTTTCTAAATATGTCTTCAAAATCGCTGTCAGGTCAGCGGTTGTGGGAAAAAGTGATGATTGATGCGCCGCTTGAGGGGCCCTTTGCGCGCGCGCGCGCGCATCGATCGTCACTGTTTGTCAATGACGTGGATGTCGGCAGCGGTGAACGCGCGCCACTGACCTGCAACGTGCAGTTCGCGCCACTTCAGGGCAGCGACGAAATGATGATCGTCATGATCAGCCCGCGTGAAATCGCGAGCCGCATAAATCAGCACCATTCTTCGGAAAAAGCTGCGAAATCGGCCATTGGCATGGCCGAAATGCTGGCCCATGAAATCAAGAACCCGCTGGCCGGGATCACAGGCGCCGCACAGCTTTTGTCAATGGGGCTTAGCAGTGAAGATCAGGAAATGACCGATCTGATCGTCGAAGAAAGCCGCCGGATCGTGAAGCTGCTTGAACAGGTTGAACAGTTCGGGAACCTGCGGCCACCGCTACTTAAGCCCGTAAATATCCATGATATTCTAGACCGCGCGCGGCAATCGGCTTCTGTTGGATTTGGCGCACATATGCTTTTCGTCGAAGATTACGATCCCTCACTGCCGCAAACTTTGGCCGATGGCGACCAGCTATTGCAGGTCTTTTTGAACCTGCTCAAGAACGCGGCCGAAGCAAACAAAGAAGGCGGCACCATCCGCCTGCATAGTTTTTACGACACCTCATTGCGGGTGCGCCGATCAGATGGGACGCAGGCGCGGTTGCCGCTCCAAGTTGAGATCATTGACGATGGGCCGGGCCTACCGCCGGCGATCGCAGACGATATTTTTGAACCCTTTGTCTCGGGCAAAGAAAATGGAACCGGACTGGGCCTTGCGCTTGTTTCTAAGTTGATTGGCGATGTCGGAGGCTGGATTTCTGTTTATAGCGTCCCGGGCCGCACGGTGTTCCGCATTTCTTTACCCTTGGCCCCTAAAGACAGCGAAGTAGGAGAAAACTAATGGACGGTACCGTTCTTGTTGCAGATGATGACCGGACGATCCGCACGGTGCTTACCCAAGCGCTCACGCGAGCGGGGTGCAAGGTCCATGCGACGTCATCGCTGGTCACCTTGATGCGCTGGGTGGATGAAGGTAAAGGCGATCTTGTCATCTCGGATGTGGTTATGCCTGACGGTAACGGGCTTGATCAATTGCCAAAAATTGCCGCCGCTCGTCCCGGATTGCCAGTGATTGTGATCTCGGCGCAGAACACGATTATGACAGCGATCCAAGCTGCCGAAGCGGATGCTTATGATTATCTGCCGAAACCTTTTGACCTGCCCGACCTGATGAAGCGCGCCGCGCGTGCGCTTGAGGTGAAACGCCGTGCGCCGCAACAGGCCCGCGCTGCCGACGCAGGGGCCACACAAGAAGCGGGTGAGCTGCCGCTTGTGGGCCGTACACCCGTGATGCAATCGCTTTACCGGCTGGTTGCGCGGGTTATGAACACACAATTGCCAGTGCTGATCACCGGCGAAAGCGGCACAGGGAAATCGCTGATCGCGCGTGCGGTACATGATTTTTCAGACCGGCGCAGCCTGCCGTTTGTAGTGGTGTCTGCCAGTGACCTTGAAGGAATGGATGGCCCCTCTGCGGTGCTAAGCCGCGCAAAAGGTGGCACGATCCTATTTGACGAGGTCAGCGATCTGTCCGACGAGGCCCAAGGTCGTATCGTACGTATGTTGGATGCGCTTGGCGATAACGCGCCGCGCATTATGGCGACGTCACAGACTGATCTGATGTCACGCATGGAAGACGGCCAGTTCCGTGAGGATCTGTTTTACCGTTTGGGCGGTGTGACGGTTGATGTTCCGTCTTTGCGGGAACGTGTTGATGATATTCCGCTACTGGCCGAGCATTTCCTCGCGCGTTCTGAACGCGATGGCGCGCCTCTGCGGCGCTTTGGCGATGCGGCGCTTGAATTGGTGCGCGCCTATAGCTGGCCTGGAAACGTCCGCCAGCTTGAAAATGCGGTGCGTCGCTTGGTCTTTACCGCCGCCGAAGAAGAAATTTCGCGCGCCGAAGTCGAAACGGTGCTTGGCAATCAGCCCGCGATAGAGCCGCTGCGTTCAGGCGGCGAGGGCGAAAAACTGTCTGTCAGTGTGGCCAAACATTTGCGCCGCTACTTTGACCTGCACGGCGGGGTTTTACCCGCGCCGGGGCTTTACAACCGTATCCTCAAAGAGGTCGAAGGGCCTCTGATCGAGATTGCTCTCGACGCGACGGGCGGAAATCAGGCTAAATGCGCTGATTTACTTGGCATTAACCGCAATACTTTGCGCAAGAAGATTACCGACCTTGATATTCGCGTGACACGCCGCCGCAAATTGATGTAAAACCGCAACAGGACCGTGACCGTTCTGCGTCAATGATGCAGGCAGGTCACGGATACCGGCGGTAACGTGGGGCTAACCCACCCTAAGAAAGATCGAGACCGAAGCGTGCGGCGTACCTTTTGGGCCTCTAACTTGATGCAGCTTTCGCGTTGGCAGCGCAGGCGGCACGTACAAAGCTTGGTAACCGGGGCCTTGGTTGTCGCGGGGCCGGTGCTTGCTATCTTGACCTATGTTGTCGTTGGCCCATTGGGGCAGGGTGCGCCATCAGCGCAGCTGCGAACTGTCTTGCTGGTCGATTTGGTCTATGTGCTGATTGTTATGGCTGTCGTGATGCGGCAAGTTGCACGTATGGTGGCCGCGCGGCGTGCAAAATCTGCGGGGTCGCGGCTGCACTTTCGTTTGACCGGGGTGTTTGCTGCATGGGCCTTGATTCCGACCGTGCTGGTGGCGGTATTTTCGGTTTTGCTGATTTCCGTCGCGCTCGATGGGATGTTTTCAGAGCCGGTAGGCAACGTGTTGCGCACATCCTTAACCACCGCACAAGCCTATGAGGCCGAGCACCGCCAAGAACTCACGCGTGATGCGCGCGGGCTTGCGGGATATTTGAACCGCGAACGGCAGGCCAATTTGTTTATGGACGATGGCGAAGTGCGCCGCGCGCTAGGAGAGGTTGAGGTGCAAATCGAACGGTCGCTGACCGAATCCTTTGTCATAGACGGCGCAGGAGAGATCAAAGCGCGCGGCGCAAATTCCTATGATTTTGATTATGAACGCCCAAGCGCCGAAGAATTCACACGTGCGGATGCTGAGGGGCTGATTCTCATTGAGGATGCGCAAAATAATGAATTTCGGGCGCTTGTCGTGCTTTCCGCCTTTCGCAATCGCTATCTATATGTGACGCGCAGCGTGGATGGGAATGTCTTGTCTTTGCTAAACGACACGACACAAACTGTTGAGCAATATGAACTTTTAGCCTCTGAACGAGGCAAAATGCTGTTTCAGTTCGGGCTTTTGTATCTTGGGTTTGCTGTCATTCTGATTTTGGCCGCGATTTGGGCGGGGCTTTGGTTCGCCGAGCGCCTGTCACGCCCTATTGGGCGGCTTGTGTCTGCTTCGCGCCGTGTGGGCTCGGGGGATTTGGATGTCCGCGTCATCGAAGACGATGGCGACGACGAAATCGCGCAGCTGGGGCGGTATTTTAACCAGATGACCGGGCAACTGAAGGGGCAGCGCGATGAATTGCTCGAAACCAACCGTATGACAGAACAGCGCCGCCGCCTGTTTGATTCCGTGCTGAGTTCAGTCACATCTGGGGTGATTGGGCTTGATGCGGAAGGGCGTGTGACGATGATGAACCCGTCCGCACAGCGGCTCTTATCTGTTGATCCTAATGATCAAGGCCCAACCGCGTTACCCGTCGCGATTCCCGAATTTGCCGATCTTTTTGGGCGTCTGCGCGGCGATGGGGCCGATAATTTGCAAGATCAAGTGAACCTAGTGCGCAAAGGGCAACAAGAAAGCCTGCTAGTCCGTATGTCGCCGCGGCGCAACGCAGATGGGGCGCTTGAAGGTTATGTTGTGGCCTTTGATGATGTGACCGATCTTGTTAGCGCGCAACGCATGGCCGCTTGGGGGGATGTCGCCCGGCGGATTGCGCATGAAATCAAAAACCCGCTGACTCCGATTCAATTGTCAGCGGAGCGGATCAAACGGAAGTTCGCGAAATCTTTGGGGGATGACGCGGAAAAATTAGAACAAATGACCGATGTCATTGTGCGTCAAACCAATGACTTGCGCCGCATTGTGGATGATTTTTCAAAATTCGCACGCATGCCCGAGCCACAACTGGCGGTCGCTGACCTGACGAAACTGGTCGCGGATGCAGTCACCTTGCAAAAGGCAGGACAACCGGATGTTCAGATAACTGCGGCACTGCCAGAAACCGTCATTTTGGCTGATATGGATGGTACGATGATCAGTCAGGCCTTGATGAATTTGATTAAAAACGCAGGTGAAGCAACTGAAACCTATATGGAAAAAATGAATCCTAAAGGTTACGAACCTCAGGTGCGTATTGCCATGGCTCATGTGGGTGATCAGGTGCAGATACGCATTTCAGACAATGGCGTTGGCCTGCCAAGTGACCGGGCGCGGTTGTTTGAACCTTATGTTACGACCCGCGACAAGGGCACCGGGCTTGGCCTGCCAATTGTGAAAAAGATCATCGAAGAACATGGCGGCACCCTGTCGCTTGTTGATGCCGAAATTTTTGACGGGCAGGACCATGCAGGTGCCTGCGCGATCATCCACCTACCAATAACGCCTGCCGCGACGCAGGCCATAAAAATACCAGCATGAGGACAATCATGGGCGATATTCTAATCACCGACGACGAACGCGATATCCGGGAACTGATTTCGGACATTCTGATTGATGAAGGCTATACAACGCGGCTGGCGGGCACATCTGACGCCTGCATGGCCGAAATTGCCAAAGCCCCACCGGCGCTGATGATCCTTGATATTTGGCTTAAGGATAGCGGGATGGACGGGATTGATATTCTAAAAACCGTCAAACGCGACAATCCTGACATTCCTGTCGTGATCATTTCGGGGCATGGCAACATTGAGATAGCGGTCGCTGCGATTAAGCAAGGCGCATACGACTTTATCGAAAAGCCGTTTAATATCGACCAGCTGCTTGTTGTAATTCGGCGCGCGATGGAGACATCTCGGCTGCGTCGCGAAAATGTTGCGCTCAAACGTGGTGATGTTGCAAGCGCGGATATGCTTGGCGATAGTGCGGCGTTTCGGTTGCTAAAATCCCATCTTGATAAGGTAACAAAATCAAATGGGCGTGTGATGCTGACTGGTCCGGCAGGCGTCGGGAAAGAAATTGCTGCGCGTTATATTCATGCGCATTCGAACCGCTCCGGTGCGCCATTTGTCACGGTCAACTCTGCTTCGATTGCACCTGACCGGATGGAAGAGGTCCTATTTGGACGCGAAGACAGCACGCGTGGCGTTGAACCTGGGCTGCTAGAAGAAGCCAACGGTGGCGTGATTTATTTCGATGAAATCGCAGATATGCCATTGGGAACGCAGTCAAAAATCCTGCGCGTCTTGGTCGATCAACGGTTCCAGCGTGTTGGAGGCAACGACAAAATTCAAGTGGACCTACGTGTCGTGTCCAGTACCAACCGCGATCTGCCTGCCGCGATTGAGGCTGGGACATTCCGCGAAGAACTGTATCACCGCCTGAACGTGGTGCCGATTGCGGTCCCATCTTTGGAAGAACGCCGCGAAGATATCCCGGTATTGGCTGAGCATTTCATCGAGGTCTTTAACAAGGCCCAGGGTCTACCCCTGCGTAAATTGGCTGATGATGCGCGGGCCTTGCTGCAAACGATGGTTTGGCCAGGCAATGTGCGTCAGCTTAAGAATGTCATCGAACGTGTTCTAATCCTTGGAGATAATTCCGGTGACATCGCTGCGCGAGAATTGCCATCAGGCGATGAAGGCGGAGGCAGTGATGAAGGGCGGATTGTTTTGGCGGGCGGATTGGCGACATTGCCTTTGCGTGAAGCGCGTGAATTATTCGAGCGCGAATATCTGCTGACCCAGATTAACCGCTTTGGTGGCAACATTAGCCGCACGGCAACCTTTGTGGGCATGGAACGCTCGGCGTTGCACCGCAAGCTAAAGTCGCTGGGTGTCGTTACGTCGAATAAGGCGGGCGGTCGCGTTGCCTATGTCGAGGACGACGCAGAATGAAGGTGATCATTTGTGGTGCGGGTCAGGTCGGTTGGCAGATTGCCCGGCATCTGTCGGGTGAAAAGAACGATGTGACAGTTGTTGATAACAATCCCGAATTGGTGCGCCGCGCTACGGATACATTGGATGTGCAAGGAATTGCGGGCCATGCAAGCTATCCGGATGTGCTGGATCGTGCGGGCGCGCGCGACGCTGATATGATTATTGCGGCCACCCATTCAGACGAAGTGAATATGGTCACCTGTCAGGTGGCCCATTCCGTGTTTGCGGTTCAGCGTAAAATCGCGCGATTGCGCGCGCAAAGCTATCTTGATGCGATTTATTCGGATCTATACCGCCGCGACCACCTGCCGATTGATGTGGTGATTTCTCCGGAAAAAGAAGTCGCCGAGGCCGCGCTGCAACGGCTGGCAGCGCCTGCCGCATTCGACACAGAGAGTTTTCTCGAAGGGCGTGCGCAGCTTTTGGGGATTACCATTGATGAAGATTGCCCCGTCATCAACACGCCGCTGCGGCAACTGACGGACCTGTTTTCAACCCTGCGCGCTGTGGTCGTCGGCATCCGTCGCGATGGCGTTCTATTTGTGCCTTCGGCGGGCGACCAGATATTTCCGGGCGACGAATGCTATATTTTTACGATCACCGAAGACGCTACACGCACGCTGGAAATTTTTGGAAAAACTCAGTCTAAGCAAGAACGTATCGTCATCATTGGCGGCGGGAATGTTGGTTTGGGGGTTGCGCAGGCGCTTGAAGCCCGCACTGAACGCGTGCGCGTCAAGGTGATCGAGAAAGAGCGCAGCATCGCCGAGAGATCCGCCGATGCGCTGGACCGGACCATTGTATTGCATGGGGATGGGCTGAACTCGGGGTTGCTAGAAGAAGCCAATATCGGCACCGCTGATGCCGTCCTTGCCGTGACCGACGACGATAAGACGAATATTTTGGTTTCCGTGCGCGCCAAAGAGCTGGGCTGCCCGATGGCAATTTGTTTGGTTAATGATCCGACGCTTGTGCCCTTGATGACGCCGCTGAATATTGATGCCTATATCAACCCGCGCGCCACAACCGTAAGTTCGATCTTGCGTCATATCAGGCATGGGCGCGTGCGTGCGGTTTATTCCATTGGTGACGCTGAGGCCGAAGTGATCGAAGCCCAAGTGTTGGGCACATCACCGATTGCAGGTCAAATGATCAAAGAAATTGATTTCCCCGAAGGCACCATGGTGGGCGGCTTGATCAAACAAGGAAAATTCATGAAGCCAACGGGCGACACGCGGATCGAAGAGGGGGACGTGATTACGATCTTCGCCATGAGCCCAGACGTCCCCGAAGTTGAGCGCCTGTTGCAGGTTTCGATTGATTTCTTCTAATGAATTGGATCGTTAAGCTTCCTTTTTTTGTGGTGTTGATGGGGCTCGGGTCATTGGCGATGCTGGTGCCCGCCGCGCATGGTGTCGTCGTCGAAGATTTCACAGCAATGCGCGTTTTCTTTTACGGGTTTATCCTGTTTTCAATCCTTACACTCGTCGTGGGGCTTGCGACTGCTGGCTATGCGCCGATGAACGTGGCGCTCAGCCAGTTGATGGGGCTTTTGGCGGCTTTTACCGTACTGCCGTTGATTTTTGCTGTGCCGTTTTACGAGGCGGTTGGGAACACGACCTATTTGAACGCGTGGTTCGAAATGGTGTCCAGCTTCACTACCACGGGGGCCACGCTGTATGATACCTACGGGCGGCTCACCCCGTCGCTGCATTTGTGGCGTGCCTTGGTTGGCTGGCTAGGTGGGTTGCTAATCTGGGTGACCGCGGTATCCATTTTTGCCCCAATGAACCTTGGCGGGTTCGAAGTCCGCGCCACGTCTAACATTGGCAAGGGCGCTGCGGGTGGTCTTTCGCAAATAACACGTATTGCGGATCCTTCAGAACGGTTGGTGCGCTATACGCTTAAACTCGCGCCGCTCTATACCGCACTGACATTTTTGCTATGGCTCGGGCTCGTTATCATGGGCGAAGTGCCCTATATCGCGCTGTGTCATGCGATGTCGACATTGGCGACATCAGGCATTTCCCCAATCAACGGTCTGTACTACGCGGGCTCTGGTTTTTGGGGCGAGGTGCTGATTTTTGGCTTTTTCATATTCGCCTTGTCGCGGCTGACATTTAGTCGTGGGATGATCGGTGAAGGTGGCCAAGGGCTGCGCCGTGACCCTGAATTTCGCACCGCGCTCGTTTTGATCGGCTTGGTCACTGCCGGGCTATTTTTGCGCAATTTTGTTGCCGCGACCGATCGGCAGACAATTGTCACGCTACAACAGACGGCCTCTGCGCTTTGGGGGACGCTGTTCACCGTAACCTCGTTTTTGACGACCACCGGATTTGAATCGCGTTTTTGGGACGGGGCGACTTGGTGGTCAGGGCTGCGTACACCGGGGCTATTTCTGACGGGCATGGCGTTAATCGGCGGCGGGGTTGCGACGACGGCTGGCGGGGTCAAGCTTTTGCGGATTTACGCATTGTTTCGGCACAGCGAACGCGAACAAGAACGGCTTTTGCACCCGTCTTCCATTGGCGGCGGCGGGCGCGAGGCACGGCGTATCCGTAAACAAGGGGCTTATATTTCGTGGATTTTCTTTATGCTTTTTGCGCTGAGCATTGCGGCAGTGATGACTTTGATGTCGCTGACAGGGGTGCAGTTTGAAACCTCAATGGTGTTAGCCGTATCTGCGTTATCAACGACGGGTCCATTGGCAGCGGTCGCTGCCGAAGTACCTATTGCTTATTCAGGCATTCCAGACGCCGCGAAAATCATTCTTGCGGCAGCGATGGTCTTGGGGCGGCTCGAGACATTGGCGATTATTGCACTGTTTAACCCCGAAATCTGGCGCAGGTGACACGCATCGATTTTGTTTAGATTTTGGGGCTGGAATATTAAGAACCACCACGACATAGTGACGGTAACAGTGGGGGCCAATTGCATGGCCACAATAACAAAAAAAGGGTGTCACAATGGCCGCCGACAAAGCAAATCTGCAAGATGCATTCCTGAACCATGTGCGTAAGGCGAAAATTCCGGTCACGATATTCTTGGTAAATGGTGTCAAACTACAGGGTGTTATCACATGGTTTGACAGTTTTTGTGTGTTGTTGCGTCGCGATGGGCAAGCGCAACTGGTCTATAAAAGCGCGATTTCGACCATTATGCCGTCGCAGCCGATCAGCCTGTATGAAGGCGAAGAATAGCATTGCTCGAACATGATCGTCCGGTCACACGGGCTTGGGTGCTTCACCCTGATCTTAAATCCGACCATTCTCGCCGTGCCGCTGGCCCCGCGCTTGAAGAGGGCGTGTCGCTTGCTGCGGCATTGCCGGATTTAGATGTTGTGGGTGCGGATATTGTTCGCCTGCCCAAAATCCACCCCGGTAAGCTATTCGGCAAAGGCAAGATCGAAGAACTGAAAGCCGTGTTCAAGGCTAATGACGTTGAACTGGTCCTGATCGACGGCCCGGTGACGCCAGTACAACAACGCAACCTCGAAAAAGACTGGGGCGTCAAACTGCTCGACCGTACCGGGTTGATCTTGGAAATCTTTAGCGATCGTGCGCGTACATCTGAAGGTGTGTTGCAGGTTGAAATGGCTGCGCTTTCTTATCAGCGCACCCGGCTTGTACGGGCCTGGACCCACCTTGAACGGCAACGTGGTGGGCTTGGGTTTGTTGGTGGCCCCGGCGAAACCCAGATCGAGGCTGACCGCCGCGCAATTGACGAACAGTTGGGGCGTTTGCGCCGCCAGCTGGCAAAGGTCGTCAAAACCCGCGAACTACACCGCGCGTCGCGTGCAAAGGTGCCTTTCCCGATTGTGGCGCTTGTTGGCTATACCAACGCTGGCAAATCAACCCTGTTCAATCGTCTGACCGGGGCTGAAGTATTCGCCAAAGACATGCTATTTGCGACGCTCGATCCCACCATGCGCAAGATCGTCTTGCCCACGGGTGATGAGGTGATCATGTCTGACACGGTGGGGTTTATTAGTGACCTTCCCACAGAATTGGTTGCGGCTTTCCGTGCGACGCTCGAAGAAGTGTTAGACGCTGATTTGATCGTGCATGTCCGCGACATCAGCCACGAACAGACCGAAGAACAATCGCAAGACGTGATGACAATCCTGCAAAGCCTTGGTGTCGCCGAAGAGGCCCCGATCATCGAAGTCTGGAACAAGATCGATTTACTGTCCCCCGAAGACCACGACGCGATGGTCACACAGGCCGACCGCACCGATGATCTATTTGCCGTCTCCGCGATCACCGGTGAAGGCATGGATGCGCTTTTGGCGCGTATCCCTGATAAGCTCAAAGACCCGCGGTCAGAGGCAGACATCACGCTCAGCTTTGCAGAGGGTCGAAAACGCGCGTGGCTGTTCGACGCTGGGATCGTGACCGGGGAAACACAGACCGAAACCGGCTATGATCTGACCGTGTTCTGGACAGAATTACAACGCGAACGGTTCGCGCGGCTGTGAAATGTTCAGACTAATTCGGCGAAAAGTAACGCATTTGCATTATAAATGTTGAATGGTTCAATTCGTCGACGTGTCGTTTTCGTCGAATATGCCCAATGAATTCGTGGCTGTGCGTGCGATGTGCCTAATTTCGTCAATAAGTGCGTCATCTTCAAGAGAACGTGCCAAAACCATCCCGCCCACGCTGAGGATACTCAGTGTTAAAGCCGCGTTGTGCTTAGCGCGGTTTGAACCGTTTTCCAGGTTGGATTCAAATGTATGCAGCATCGTTTCAAACACCTGTTGATAAGCCTGTTTGGCTGCTGTGCCTGCGCGTGCAACATCGGATGGTACCGCGATCATCGGGCAATCATTGCCGTGGTCATTAAGGTGCGCATCGCTCAAATAGCCGTCTAGAACGGCCTTGATTAACAAATTCCCAGATGGTGCCGCCTCTGCGCTAATTTGTTCTTGCATAAGCGCGCTGAAGCTCGCGACAGCCTCCGCGAATAGCGCGTCTTTGTTATCGAAATGATGGTAAAAACCGCCGTGTGATAGTCCGGCCGCTTGCATCACTTGTTTGATCGAAACGCCGTCAAAGCCGTGAATGTTGAATTGTTTACGTGCGGCGTCGATAATTCTCTGTTTTGATTTGGCGCGGTGTTCGGGCGTGTAGGGCAAGGATTTGTGTGCCTTATTCTTTTTATGTTCTTGATCATAATATGGCCTGTGTCAAAGATTTGTAAGGCCCTCAAAAATGCAGCCGAACATACGAACTCTAAAGGAAACCTGATGCCAATCATTACTGCAACCGACGACACATTTGACCATCATGTACGCAATGCGACGATGCCAGTTCTTGTGGATTTTGGCACCGATTGGTGCGCACCATGCAAACAGATTGAACCTGTTCTCAATGAACTTTCTGATCGGTTTTTAGGACGGGTGAAAATTGTCAAAGTAAATATAGATGATGCGCCGGCCGCAGCGGCGGGTATGGGGGTACGCGGCATTCCCGCGCTATTTGTTTTCAAAGACGGCGCGCCCGTCGCCAATCGGACCGGGGCGGCCTCACAGCAGGTGCTTCACGACTGGATTCTTGCATCCATTTAGGTGTTATTGGCTTGGCGTCAGCACGGTTACGCCCACAGCGGCAGCGCGTGCCAATGCCGGGTCAAGTGACATGGGGATGTATTCGCCGCGCCGCCATAGTTCGCCAAGATTGTCGTAATAGCGTGATAGCGGATGCCCTGACTGACCGGTGCCTGTCACAAAGACTGAACTGTCAGGGTCCGCGAAATCATAGACCCCACGATAGCCCGCCGCATGCACGTTTTGAAATGGATCAGGTCCAACGCCGGATGTTTTGCCGCGTTGCAGAGTGTTGTCGCCACCGCTGGTGGATTGGTGAAGGTTTACAAACCAATGCAACAGCGGCGTTTTCCCTAACACAGGATGGTCATGGGTCGCGACATGGGCGTCGCCCCAGCGCACGGCCTCGATTGCGGTTCCGTGATTTTCGGTGATCCAGACAATCGCGTCATCAAGCGATTGCCGCGCGATATCGGTGCAGGTTTCGACCGGGGCAGATTGGATCACATCGCACCAGACGCCAGCCCCATCAATATCGCGGAACACGCGTTCGATGAACACTGGGTCGACATGGGTATAGGCGCTGGCCAGCGGTCCCAATTCATCACGGATCAACCGTTGCTGGACCGCACGGACCCATGCTGCATAAATCAATGGTTCAGGCAGGTGTTCGTTCATTTCACCATTCCACGCCGACAATAGATCAAGCGCGATTTGGCGCTTGCGCGCGGGTGTTCCTTCTGGGGCGGCGTCGCCGGTGAACCACAGATCAGCCCCCATGAGCGCCGATAGCGTGCGGGCGGTAAAGCTGACGGTGTCTTGCTGTGCCTCGATAAAGCTATCACGGGTGTGGACTTCGCGCGCTTGCATGAGCAGCCGCCAGCGGTTGATCCGCTGTGTATCCCCCCAAAGGAATGACAGGTGATGCGGGAATGGGCGGTCGACGGTTTTATTGTTAGTATTGCCGATAATACCGCCTTCTGGGTTAAGAAAAATCGGATTGTCGGAATAGGCGAACCGGCCCTGCCAGCGGTTTTGTGTCAAATAGCCAAAGGACGGATAGCGCCCTTGGCTTTGGTGGTTTGCATCGCGTGCGGGCAGCGCACCAATTGTTTTCATCGCGATCCTATTGCGATCAGCGATGGTCAGGTTCAGCGCAGGGGCGATAAATGTCTCGCCGGCGCGAATGGCCTCATTGACGGTGCGCGCGTGCATAATTCCCATCGCGGCCGAAATGGATGTATCGCGGTCTGAAAGTGCGCTCCACGCGATAGAGGTCACATGCCCCGGCGGTGTGATTGTGCTTAGGTTAAACTGGTTGCCCGGCAAGACGGGGCCATTGGCCGTCCAGCGCAGACGCAGCGTGACAGCGGGTGCATCTTTGACGTTGATGATACTGTCGCGCGTCCGAAATGACGCCCAGCCATCAGGTGCGCGGTATTGCGTGGGATCATCGGGATTGATCTCTTCTATCAGGATATCAACATCATCAACATAGGCTGCAGTGATCCCCCAGCCGATACCGTCGCCACGTCCCGATAGCACAATCGGCATTCCTGGAATGGTCGCACCAATGACACCGCCTGTTTCTAGCTCTAGCCGCGCGAGATACCAGATCGTCGGTGCGGTCAGTCCCAAATGCGGATCATTGGCAAGCAATGTCGATCCGGTTGCCGAACGCGATGCGTTGGCCGCCCAAGCGTTGGATGCACCCGCAAGCTCTGGCGGATGAAAGGGCGATAGCGGATCAGCAGCCATACGCGTGTCGGGGCTATATGGGGCGACGCCGGGCACCAAACTGGCAAAGGCGGGCAGGGCGGCAATGCCACTGGTGGGGTCATCGGGCATGATATCGGCCAATCGGTCGGGATCAATCAGCAGCGATGTTCGGGCGCGCAAAACTTCGTTTTCAAGATGCGGCGAAAGTTGCAGCGCCATCAGTTTCATAATCGCAATGGAATCAGCGGGTTGCCACGGTGACATCGGATGGCTGAACAACCACATTTCGGGGGCGCCGCGCCCACGCGCGCCGGCGTTTACTTCGTTCAACCATGCGTTCACACCTGCAGAATAAGCATCCAACGCGTCCAGCGTTTGTGCGTCTTGCGCTGCGACAGAGGCAACCGAGAGGTTATAAAGATCATAGCGGCGCATGACCTCGTCAATTTCGACCGTACGTTCGCCAAATAGTTCCGACAATCGCCCCTGAACTGTCCGGCGCAGCATTGTCATCTGCCAAAGCCGATCTTGGGCATGGGCATATCCAAGTGCGAAAAACGCGTCTTCGTCATTGGCGGCAAAAATATGCGGCACATTGGCGTTGTCGCGCACGATTTCTATCGTTTCACTGATTCCATCAACATCAGCCTGCGCATTGTAATCAGGCAACGACCGAGACGCGAAGTAATAGGCCAATGAAATAGCCGCGACGCACAGGAAAACCGATGCAGTTGCAAGCCGGATGAGCCAGCGAAAAATCAGCGCCATGGGATCCTCGGGGTGTTAGGGTGGCCCCGTTGTATCAATGCTGCGCCAAAGAACAAGCTAGCGTTCAGGGATCAACCCACGTGGGCTAAATCGCAATACCAAAAGCAGAACAACACCCATCGTCAGCAGCCGCATATGCGCCGCAGATTCGATCATATGTTCCTTAAGCGCACTGCCATCAGCCATGCCGCTCGTCAGCAGATTCATCAGCCAAAGCCCCAATGGTTCCACTTGTACCCACAGCCACCAAATCAGCATACCACCCAAAACCGCGCCAAAATTGTTGCCCGATCCCCCTACGATCACCATTACCCAAATCAGGAAGGTAAAGCGGAGCGGCTGATAAGATGTTGGCGTCAGTTGCCCATCAAGCGTGGTCATCATCGCGCCTGCAATGCCACAGATTGCTGACCCTAGAATGAAAATCTGTAAATGCCGCGCAGTGACGTTTTTGCCCATGGCTTGGGCTGCGACCTCATTATCGCGGATCGCACGCATCATGCGGCCCCACGGGCTGTTGAGCGCCTTTTGCGCAAGCCAAAGCAGGATCAGCAGAACTGTAGCGAACAATACCGAATAGCAAAGTTTGGTATAGATCGTAGATGCCGTCACCGGGTCCATGCCAAAGCTGGCGGCGCGGGCGATAAACCCCGGATCATTTTGCAGCGTGACCTCGTATGGGACAGGGCGCGGCAGGCCGTTCACGTTTTTGACGCCGCGCGCCAGCCAGTCTTCGTTTTTCATTATGGCGATGATGATTTCGGCAATGCCCAGCGTCGCAATCGCCAGATAATCTGACCGCAGCCCAAGCGCAGTTTTGCCGATGATCCAAGCAGCACCCGCCGCCAAAAGCCCACCCATCGGCCAAGCCAAAAGGATGAAATAGTCAGGCAATAGCATATCATTGGCATCGCGGTGCGGGCCAAAGAAATTGATCCCACCAAGGTTCCCGGTCAGGGCGGGGTTTACCGCCTCAACCGCCGCGACGCCCGCGTCAAACACGGCACGGTAGACGAAGAAACCGATGATCAGCATGGCCACAGTCCCAAGCGTCTTTGCACGCCCGGTTAGTTTTTTGCGTAAAAACACAACCCCAACAACGGTTGCAACCCCAAGGCCAAGACCTGCAAACACTTGAAATCCACCTGCCGCCCAAGCTTCGCCCACCGGTGGCATGCCAACTAAAACAGCCGCCAGCCCACCAAGCGCGACAAACCCCATCACGCCGATATTAAACAGCCCTGCAAAGCCCCATTGCAGGTTTACGCCCAAGGCCAAAATCGCCGAAACCAACCCCATGTTTAGGATAAACAGGGCAGAGTTCCAGCCTTGCACAAACCCCGTTCCGATCAGCAAAACGGCGACAAGGCCAAAGAGAAGCGTGTTTTTCAATGCAGGGTTCATACGGATTGCCCCTTGAATAGGCCGGTGGGTTTAAACAGCAGCACGATAATCAAAATCGCAAAACTAACCGCGAATTTGTAATCGGTGGACATGAGTTGCACGAGCCCGTCAGGCTCGAGGCTTTCGGGAAGCAGATAAACCAGCACCTTTTTCCACGCATAGGTGATCGTGACCTCGCTAAAGGCGATCACAAAACCACCCGCAATTGCGCCAAGCGGGTTGCCCAGCCCGCCCACGATGGCCGCAGCAAAAATGGGCAGCAAGAGTTGGAAATAGGTGAATGCTTTGAATGATTTATCTAAGCCATAAAGCACACCGGCAGTGGTCGCGAGCGCGGCAACAATCATCCATGTGACCTTCACCACCCAATCAGGGTTAATGCCTGATAGCAGCGCCAAATCTTCGTTATCAGAAAACGCGCGCATGGATTTGCCCGTGCGGGTTTTATTCAGGAACCAAAACAGCAGTGCCATCGCGATGAGCGCGACAACCACAGTGATCGCTTGGGTGGTTTTAATGGCCAACCCTTCGCGCAAACCCGTCATTTCCTTGAATTCGCGCGCGGTAATCAAAAACCGTTCGCCATCAGCAAAGCGGATATCACGCACCCCGATGATAAAGCGTACAACGCCGTTCATCACAAACATCACGCCCATAGACACGATAACAAGGATCACAGGCTTGGCCTTTTGATCACGGTAGAATTTATAGACTAGCCAATCGGTAAACAGCACCAATAGGATGGTTACGCCAATGCCAAAGGGCAGGGCGAGCAGGGCAGTCGGCAAGGACCCAAAGGTGATCCCCAGCGCCAAAAGCGAATTGGTCCCGATAATTGTCATCGCCGTTCCAAAGGCCATCGTGTCGCCATGAGCAAAGTTGGAAAACCGCAAGATGCCGTAAATCAACGTGACACCCAGCGCCCCGATGGCCAACTGCGCACCGTATGCGAGGCCCGGCACAAAAACAAAATTCAAGAAGGCCACAAGGGCGTTAAGATAGTCCATTAGTACAATCCACTAACTGGGTAACAATTGAGAGGGACACTATACATTCCGTCGCGGGTTAGATCTTCGCTTGAATGAAATTCGCGCGCAGTAAAGTCATAGACTGCGAATGAATTGGCATCTTGCGGATAAGGAAAATTATAAAGCAAGTCGACGAGTACCATGGGCAATGATTGCTCGCTGAGTTCGAGATTAATTTCAACTTTGCGAAGAAGCATATCGTCAAAGGCAATATTTTGCGCCGCAATTTGCGTGGCTGTCAGTGCATGGCTGTGAACTATGGTGAATGTACTACTGGCGGGTACAGTATGAAGAGCTTGCTCTAGTTCCACGGTGAACCCCATCAGCGTTTTGCACTCTGTATAGCTATCAACTACGGCCAACGCACTTGTTGGTGCGAGCATGACAAGAGCAAAGGCGCTTAAGACGTTTGTCATCCTCCCAAGAAACTCCGTCGTACTTCTTCGTCCGCTAGTAACTCTTTACCCGTCCCAGTATGCGCATTTCGGCCCTGCACCAAAACATAGGCTTTATCTGCGATTTCAAGGGCTTGTCGTGCATTTTGTTCGACCATGAGGATCGGGATGCCGGTGCGGGCGACCTCAATAATGCGGTCAAAAAGTTCGTCCATGACGATGGGTGACACGCCTGCGGTGGGTTCGTCCAGCATCAGAACCTTTGGCTGGGTCATCAGCGCGCGGCCCACGGCGACTTGTTGGCGTTGGCCGCCCGACAATTCGCCAGCAGCTTGGTTGCGCTTTTCTTTCAGGATCGGAAACAGATCATAGATCTGCGTCATCGTATCGCTGAAATCGTCACGGCGAATAAAGGCACCCATTTCAAGGTTTTCTTCAACCGTCATCGAGGTAAAGATGTTGGATGTTTGCGGTACAAACCCCATGCCCTTAACCACGCGTTCTTGCGGTGACAGCGCGGTGATGTCTTCACCATCCAACCGGACAGCGCCTGAATTCACATTCAACATGCCAAACAGGGCCTTCATCGCGGTCGATTTACCAGCCCCGTTGGGGCCAACAATCACGGCGATTTCACCCTTTTCGGCGGCAATGGTGCAGCCATGCAAAATATCAGGACCTTTGCCATAACCACCGGTCATGGCGTCGCCGATCAGAAACGGGTCATTCACGGGTTAATATACTCCGACAGGAAGGGCAGATAGGTGGTAATTGTGTCGCGCATGAGCGCCTGTTCAGCCCCATCAGCGTGGTAAAGATAAATATAGTAGAACGCCCCCGCTGCACCCAAAACGGCGCCTAATAGGACAGTTAGGAAAAACTTCATGACATGACCTTATCTTTGTTTTTAAGCCCGGTACCGAGGTAGGCTTCGATGACTTGTTCGTTGGCTTTGATTTCAGCCAGCGTGCCTTCGGCCAAAACGCGGCCTTCGGCCATACAGATTACTGGATCGCAAAGGCGACCGATAAAATCCATATCGTGTTCAATGACGACAAAAGTATAGTCGCGTTCTTTGTTCAGTCGAATGATCGCATCGCCAATCGTATTCAGTAGGGTGCGGTTCACGCCTGCGCCGACTTCGTCGAGAAACACGATCTTGGCGTCGACCATCATGGTGCGCCCCAATTCGAGCAGTTTTTTCTGCCCGCCAGACAGGTTCCCGGCTTTTTCGTCTTTCAGGTGGTCGATAGTGAGGAATTCAAGAACCTCATCAGCCTTGGCCATCAACGCACGTTCTTCTTCGGCGATGCCTTTGCGCCCAAACCAAGCGTTCCAAAGCGTCTCACCAGACTGTGCGCCGGGCACCATCATTAGGTTTTCGCGAACCGTCATGGATGAAAACTCATGCGCGATTTGAAAGGTGCGCAGCAGGCCTTTGTGGAACAATTCATGCGGCGGCAGGCCTGTGATATCTTCGCCCATCATCGTCACGCGCCCGGATGTGGGTTGAAGAACGCCCGAGATCACGTTGAAAAGGGTCGTTTTTCCAGCGCCATTGGGCCCGATCAATCCGGTGATTGATCCTTGCTCAATGCGTAACGACGCACCGTCAACGGCGTGAAAACCACCAAAGGTTTTCACCAGATTTTCAACAACGATCATATCTTCCCCTCGCACGCCTTTTTGGCATGTCTGTTGCTAGGGCAGCGCAGTTTCCCGCGCCGCCCTATTTTTAATACGCTAATTTAGCGGTAACCGATTGTCGCATAGACGCCATCGGCGAATTCGATTTCTTGGTAGTTCCCCGCAGATTCGCCGGGTCCGATCAGTTCAACCGCAGATGCGCCGACATAGTCGATCTCTTCGCCAGCGGCGAGCAGCTCAAGCCCTTTGGCCAGTTCACCCGGGAAGATTTCAACGCCGGGTGCGTTTGCAACATCAAACACGTGGTCTTTGAAATCTGCTGAATCGCTAGACCCGGCAGCTTGCATCGCCAACATGATCAGTGCGGCCGCGTCATATGATTCAGGGGCAAATGCGCCTGTACCGTCAAAATCTGCAGCGGCAGCAAGTTCAACGAATTTCGCCGCGCCCGGGCTATCTGTGCCGGGGTAGGCGCCGTAGGATCCGTTAAGTTCTTCACCGAAGTTTTCGTTCAGTTTCGCACCAACCATCCCGTCAGGGAAGTAGAACGTGTCAAACGCGCCAGAATCAAGTGATGAGCGCACAACGCCAGAGCCGCCTTGGTCAACATAGCCAGCAACAACAAGAACTTCGCCGCCCGCGGATGCCAATGCGCCAACTTCAGCCGAATAATCCGCTTTGCCGTCTTCGTGCGCTGCTGAGATCGTGACGGTGCCGCCAGCTTCTTCGAATGCAGCTTGGAAGGCGTCAGCCAGACCTTTGCCGTAGTCGTTGTTTGTGTATGTTAGGGCGACTTCTTCAACGCCGCGATCTTGCAAGATGTTCGTGATAATCACACCTTGACGCGCGTCTGATGGGGCCGTGCGGAAGAACAGACCGTCGTCTTCTGCAGATGACAGGCCCGGTGAAGTTGCAGATGGTGAAATCATTACAACGCCGTTTGCACGCGCCACGTTTTGCAAGATTGCGCCAGTTACACCAGAACAGTCAGCACCCATGATAGCGTTGACGTTGTCGGATGTGACCAGACGTTCGGCAGCAGTGGTCGCCGCGCCGCTGTCGATACATGTGCTATCGCCGCGTACAGATGTCACTGTTGACCCGTCAAGTAGCGCACCGGAATCATTGACCTCGGCCATCGCCAATTCTGCACCCGCACCCATCGCTGGTGTGATCGATTCAAGCGGTCCCGTGAACCCAAGGATCACGCCAATTTTTACGTCTTCCGCAACTGCGGCACCCGCGAGCATGGTCATCGCGGTTGTCGCCATCATTAGTTTTTTCATTTCTAAACTCCCAATTGGATCTTGTTGTCCTGCGCAGCAGCTTATCAGCGTGTTTCCAAAAGGAAAGTCGGAACGAAAGGTTAATTTCATGCAGCGCAAAGAAATTATGTTATAAACTGGTGCGAACCTAATGACCTTCCATTGTGACCGTGACTTTGTCCCAATCGTGGTTTTTTAAAGAGATTGGATCGATCCAAAAGTGAACGTTCCCTACGTCCCCCCACATCCAATTCATCAGGTGGTCGGATTTTAATTGGAGCAAAAGGTAGTCGTGATAATGGTCAATGGCGACTTCTTGTATGAGGGCGGGCTGACCGAACATTTGGTGCCAGCTTTGTGGTGCGGGTAACAAGTGTTTTTCGTCGATGTCGTGTTTGATTTGGGTGGGTAGCAGCTCATAGAAATGTGGTTTCTCTACGGCCAATGCACACAACGTTTCATCTGCAGCGTAGCGTAGGTCGCTTAAATTTCTGACGAAATCGTTTCGAAAAATATGGAAGCCCGTTGGGCCGCTTGACTGACGTTGTGTTACGCACGAAACTATATCATTCAGTTTCCCGATATCTACTGCGGTCATTTGGTCCCATGGGCTGTGCGCGTGCGCCCACAAGACAGTTTCGTCTACGAAGTTTCGAAACGAATCCTGTTCTGCTATCAAGTTTTCTTCTAGCTGTTTCTTGCCGTTTTTTTTGGCACCTGCAATTGTTTCCTCAATATGATTTTTGGCATTGATCAAAGAGTTTACCACCCGGTGAGCCGTGTCCCACCAAATAATGTTGGTAAGCCCCGGGAAATCTTTTTGGTACCCATACCATGAGAGGTTGTTCCCTATTTTTCCCTTTTTTCCAGCCGTCAATTGTTTGTGGATGGGATGATCTGGCATGGTGTCGGCCGCTAAGGGCAGGGGAATTATATCGACGGGCCATCGCGTGAAGGTGCGGGGGGCGTTTTCCTTCGTATGACCTTTGATATGATATCCCCAATCGGAACCCCCGAATAACCTTGGCAGGTTGTCCGGAGCAGCTGTTGGGGGCTGATCATTTGACGAAATGTAGACAACTTTTCCTTCATAGGGCCAGTCGTCGTCGGTGCTCAAGAAAAATGCGAGACTACCTGTGATAGGAAAGCCATCAGGTGCCTTGCAACTGGCGAATGCGCGCAGATCAATTTGAGCGACGTGATGCATTGGCCTTCCGTGTCGCCCGAGAGGCCACGTGTTGTCTCCGAGCGCGGGTAGCCCTCCAAGCCAACTGGTTCCGTCTGTCGTGATGTCAATATCACGGCGTGGTTGGCGTGTAATTGCAATTGCCTGTGTCTCTTGAAATGCGTCATGTTTTTGAACGAATTCATCCATTGCGATCGCCATTTTCTTGAATTCGGCATCGCTGGGTATTTTTGTGGGAGCGTTCTTATAGTTGACCTTAGCCCTTTCCCTTAGTTTTTTCTCTGTCTCTACGCCGTCGAAGGGTGCGTTGAGCCAGTCGGTATCGTCGGGTTTCATTCTGGATTTGTCTGTGTGTATCGTCATGAAAACACGCAAAAAGTGCTTGATTGTCTTATATAAGTAGACCGGAAGGGCAAGAATTAGGGCGACAAGTGCTGCAAAGTAAAGCAGGATAATGAATGTGGTCATACAGATATAGTCCCAGTGTTTTGGGGTTTTCTACGAATACTCTAATGCGAAACTTTCGCCCCCTGGCTGCCACGTTCACGGTAGGGTGTTGTGTCGTAATGTGACCGGTAGCATTTTGAAAAATGAGAGGGAGAGGCAAAGCCGCAGGCAAGCGCCACGTTAATCACGGTCATATCCGTTTGCATCAACAGATTGCGCGCCTTTTGCAGGCGTAATTCCATATAGTACCGCTTGGGGCTCCGTGACAGATAGCGCCGAAACAATCGTTCGAGCTGACGTGTCGACATGCCAACGTCACGCGCTAATGTGGCGGGACTGATTGGGTCTTCGATATTGGCTTCCATCATTTGGATCACGCTTGACAGTTTGGGATGGCGCACCCCAATCCGGGTCGGGATCGAAAGACGCTGGCTGTCTTTGCTGGTGCGAATGGCCGAATAGACCAACAAATCCGCCACCGCATTGGCCAAATCTTCGCCGTGATCATCAGCGATCAGTTTGATCATCAAATCAATCGCGGCAGTGCCGCCAGCGGCCGTAATCCGGTTGCCGTCCACGACGAACACAGATTTGGTCAGGGTGACATCCTCAAATTCTTCAAGAAAACTGTCGTGATTTTCCCAATGGATGGCGGCGGTTTTGCCATCTAAAAGCCCGGCTTTTGCAATCGTATAGCCTGCCGTGCATAGGCCTGCGATCGTGGCACCGCGGCGTGCCTCGCGGCGGAGCCAGTTAAGCATGCGTTTGGTGGTCGCCTTTTGGACATTTACACCGCCGCACAGCATAATCGTGTCATCACGCGTGGTTTCATTCAGGCTATGTTCAACCCGAAACGTGCAACCGTTTGAACACTGCGCGTCCTCGCCGTCTTCGTTCACGATTGTCCAAGTATACAGTGTTTTGCCGGATGTACGATTTGCGATCCGCAGACATTCCAATGCCGCTGCGAAGCTAAGCATGGTGAATTCATTCAGCAAAACAAAGACAAAATGCCGAGGCTTACCGCTGTGTTCAACATCGACGATTTGAGGCTGGGTAGTCATGTGGGGATTCCGGAAAAAAGTATCAAAGGACGGAACCAGTTTTACCAGTGGCGATCAAGCCCAAATGCACCTGAAAAGATGTTTCGTGACGCTTTCTCACTTTCGTATTGGCGCTTGGGCTTGTTGGCGCTATACGGGCCGTCTAAATTTCGATCAATAATCATGCAAATGGAGCAAGAAAATGACCAACTGGCAAAAATCTGACTGGCGCAACAAGCCCCGGGTTCAGATG
Organism: uncultured Paracoccaceae bacterium; assembly: GCA_938002605.1. Classification (GTDB taxonomy): domain Bacteria; phylum Pseudomonadota; class Alphaproteobacteria; order Rhodobacterales; family Rhodobacteraceae; genus Yoonia. The sequence goes on from CALLAF010000026.1 coordinate 52,852, forward strand.
CCCGACTATACCGACGCAGCCGCGCTTCGCGCTGTCGAAGGTCGTCTTGCCAGTTATCCGCCCTTGGTCTTTGCTGGTGAAGCGCGCAAATTGAAGAAACAGCTTGGGGCGGTCAGCCGTGGCGAAGCATTCTTGCTGCAAGGCGGCGATTGCGCAGAAAGTTTCTCTGAATTTGGCGCTGACGGCATTCGCGACACTTTCAAAGTGATGCTGCAAATGGCGATGGTTTTGACATATGGCGCGAAGGTGCCTGTGGTCAAAGTTGGCCGTATGGCTGGCCAAATGGCAAAACCACGGTCTGCGCCGACTGAAACTGTGGATGGCGTGGAACTGCCCAGCTACCGTGGCGACATCATCAACGGTTTCGATTTTACCGCAGAATCGCGCATTCCAGATCCAGAGCGCATGTCTCAAGCCTATATGCAGGCCGCTGCGACGTTGAACCTGCTGCGCGCGTTTTCAACGGGTGGTTTTGCGAACGTACACGAGGTTCACAAATGGACCTTGGGCTTTACGGACGCCAATGAGGTGAAAAAATACAGCGACATGGCCGCTCGTATTTCCGACACGCTTGATTTCATGGAGGCCGCTGGCCTGTCCACGGATACCAACCACGAACTGCAAACGGTTGATTTCCACACCAGCCACGAAGCACTGCTGTTGGAATATGAAGAAGCGCTATGCCGCTTGGATTCGACATCGGGCAAATGGTTGGCGGGTTCTGGTCACATGATCTGGATCGGTGACCGTACACGTCAGCCTGACGGCGCGCATGTTGAATTCTGTAAGGGCGTGCAAAACCCGATTGGTCTGAAATGCGGACCGTCAATGACATCTGGTCACTTGAAATCATTGATGGCGTCGCTGAACCCAGAAAATGAAGCGGGCCGTTTGACATTGATTGCGCGTTTTGGCGCGGGCTCTGTCGGCGAACACCTGCCGCGTCTGATCAAAGCCGTCGAAGAAGAGGGCGCAAACGTGGTTTGGACTTGTGACGCGATGCACGGGAACACGATCAAATCAACAACGGGATACAAAACCCGTCCGTTCGACAGCGTGCTGCGTGAAGTCAAAGAATTCTTTGCGGTTCACAATGCTGAAGGCACTGTGCCAGGCGGCGTGCATTTTGAAATGACAGGTAAGGATGTCACCGAATGTACGGGTGGTATCCGCGCCGTGACAGATGAAGATCTTTCAAGCCGTTATCACACTGCTTGTGATCCGCGCCTGAATGCGTCGCAATCTCTTGAACTGGCGTTTTTGGTGTCTGAAGAGCTTTCGGCCCGCCGCAGCAAGTTGCAGCAAGCTAAAGCTGGCTAATCAGCCGTTATTGACCACAAGGCGAAGGGCCGGGCGTTCAGCGTCTGGCCCTTTTGCTTTGGTGACCAAAGGCATCGTTTGTGCGGTGGCGAGTTTGATCCCTAATGTGTCAACGCGGATGTTAGCTGTTTGGTCGATCGCAAACCGCCGCGGTCGGTTACCATGGTTCCCTTCGGTGACAAGCGCGCCCAACACGCGGCTTGTTTGGCCTTCTTCGTCGCGCAGCGGCAATAACAGCATTGTTCCATAGAGCGTTGACCGGATGATTGTCCCTTGCGACACCAATGGCACAGCGATGATCGCAGGTTCTGAAAATGCTTTTTCAACAAGCTCTGCTATTTGATCGCGCGCGGATGTCTGAAAAAAAGTACTGATCGGCATGCCGCGCGCGTCCATTTTAAGCAGATCATGCAATTGTTGCCCGGCAACGCGCATACGCGCAACTCCGGGTGCAACCCGCTGCAAAATAAAGGCATGGGGAAGGGCGCTATCGATCTCATGCGGGCGAATATCGTTGCGTGCAGGAATATGACGGGCATGGCGCAGCGCGCGCCAATATGTTTCTAAGCTATTAAGGGTCGGGTTATCCGCTCCCGGCATGGCGCCACTTCGGCGAAAAGAAAAATCATTAACAACAGTCATCTGAACCTCAGTTCTTGCGTGATACAATGTCTTTAGGCGCGGGATATTTGCGCCCTTAAATCAAATTTAACATAGTTTAGTCATGATTTCACTTAACAAAGTATTAACAGGTTAATGCGCGCAGGCTTGCCCCACGGCGCCCTTCATCCCATAAGACCGGGATAGATTGTAATCGAGGCGATGACCCATGACCTATTCAATGACAGCATTTGCGAGCAGGGTAGGCGCGCATGCCGGGGTGTCTTGGCAATGGGAAATGCGCGGGGTGAATGCGCGCGGCTATGATTTGCGGCTCCGCTTGCCAGACAGTATCGACGGGTTAGAGCCCGCACTGCGCAAAGCTGTGGGTGATGTGGTTGCGCGCGGCAATGTGACTGTAAATCTACGCCTGACGCGCGAAGAAACTGCAGGCCAATTGACATTGGACGAGCCAAGGCTTGATGCTGTGCTATCCGCGCTTGATGCAATCCAAGAACGCGCCTTTGCAAAAGGTGTCACATTGGGGCAGCCCACTGCGGCGGATGTTTTGAACCAACGGGGCGTGCTAGTCGCAGCGCAGGTGCAAGATGACGCCGCCGCACTTGCCACCGCCATCCAAGCAGATATCGCACCGCTCTTGGCTGACTTTTGTGCCATGCGACGTGATGAAGGGACCTATTTACATGGTGTTGTCGATGGGCAGCTGACCCAGATTACTACTCTCACTGACGCTGCTGAAAAAGCCGCAGCCGCGCGTTTGCCGCAGATTCGTGCCAACATGACTGCGGCCTTGCAGCGCATCACCGAAGATGCCGCCCTGATTGAAGAAGACCGTGTTGTCCAAGAACTGGCCGTTGTCGCGATGAAGGCGGATATCACCGAAGAAATTGACCGGCTCAAAGCACATGTGCAGGCCGCGCGCGAATTACTGGCGCAAGATGCCCCATCTGGCCGCAAGTTTGATTTTCTGGCGCAAGAATTTAACCGCGAGGCCAATACGCTTTGCGCGAAAGCACAGTCAACGGCGTTGACCGCGATTGGGCTTGACCTGAAAGCCGTGATCGACCAGATGCGCGAACAAATTCAAAACGTGGAGTAACGCATGTCCCGTCGTGGCCTATTGATTGTCCTCTCATCGCCCTCTGGGGCAGGTAAATCCACCTTAACGGCGCGGTTACGCAAATGGGACGACACATTGCGATTTTCGGTCTCTGCCACGACGCGCGAACCGCGCCCTGGTGAAGAGGATGGTAAAGACTACTACTTTGTTTCTGTTCTCGAGTTCCAAGATCAGGTCGCAAGCCATTATATGCTTGAACATGCGCGGGTATTTGGCAATTACTACGGATCGCCCAAAGCCCCGGTACAGGCCGCGATTGAATCTGGCCGCGATGTTTTATTTGATATCGATTGGCAGGGCGCGCAGCAAATCAGCAATTCCGACCTGCAAGAACATGTTCTTTCGATCTTTATCTTGCCGCCGTCGATCACTGAATTGCATCGCCGCTTGGTTAGCCGTGGTCAAGATGCCGCCGACGTGATCGAACAGCGGATGCAAAAAAGCTGGGACGAGATCAGCCATTGGGATGGTTATGATTATGTCTTGGTGAACGATGATTTGGACGCAACAGAGGCAGAGCTGAAAACGATTATCAGCGCTGAACGCCTGCGCCGCGCGCAACAGCCCGATCTTGTGGATCATGTGCGCAAACTACAATCAGAATTTGGAGAGCGCACATGAGCCTTTATGCACTTGGAGACGATCACCCCGAAGTGGCCGCAGATGCGTGGATCGCACCGGGCTGCCTCGTGATTGGCAAGGTGACAGTGGCTGCAAAGGCTTCGGTCTGGTTTGGCACGGTTCTGCGTGGCGACAACGAGCGGATCACCATTGGCGCAGGCAGCAATGTGCAAGAAAATTGTGTGATGCATACTGATATGGGCTACCCGCTGACCATCGGGGCAGGCTGTACCATCGGCCACAAGGCGATGCTGCACGGATGCACAATCGGCGCGGATAGTTTGATTGGCATGGGCGCGACAGTTTTGAATGGCGCGGTCATTGGCAAAGGCTGTTTGATCGGGGCCGGGGCATTAATCACCGAAGGCAAGGTTATCCCGGATGGATCATTGGTGATGGGGGCTCCGGGCAAGGTTGTGCGTACACTTGATACGGCCGCCCTTGCTGGTTTGCGGGCATCTGCCTTGCATTACCAAGAAAACGCCGCCCGATTTGCCCGCGATCTGAACCCGATCTAAACTGGAACGACAAGGATATCGAACGATATGCTGGGCGCATGTTTCGAAATCTCTTCGATGACACTTTCACGGTCAGGGAGCGGGTCTGAAATAGCGCAGTATCGTCCAGAAAAGGTTGAAGTCGCAAGGAATTGAGCAACCTCAAGCGCGTCGAACGTATCTGCAATGAGTGGCGAAAAAATCGTTTCCGGCGCGAAATTTGCAAGCGTTTCGGCGCAAATAGCGTCGATTGCGACAAACCGTAAGCCATCCATTGGCGCCACATTCATGCCTTGTGCCTGCCAGCGTGCCACATCACCAATAACGATCGTTTTTGGCTTTGACGTGCGGTGAGGAAAATCGACAATCTGCGCCGCAGCATTGGAAGGATGCATATTTATCTCGGTACCTATCAATACATTTACACGCGTAAATATATTGCCCAATTTCAGGGTTGGCGCAATGTGTTTTTCGCGGTTACACATTCCTAAAACAGATTTGTGGATAAATTACGTGGACTATCGACACATTGCCGACGTTATTGCGACCCTGCCCATGGCGGTGCTTGTGATCGGACCCGAAGACCGTGTGCGCGCGGTGAATCCGGTGCTTGAAGGTATATTGGGCACTGAATTAGTTGGAAAACACTATATTTCTGCATTGCGCCAGCCCGCAGTTGTTGCCGCGATCACCACATTGCGTGGCGGAGGGGAGCCCAGCAATATCCGTTTTAGCAGCCGTGATGGCGCGAAAGATACAGTCTACCGCGTGGCGGTTTCGTCTGCAGGCCAAGATATTGTGTTAAGTTTCGAAGACCAAACCGCAGCAGAAGACGCAGGTAAAATGCGCCGCGATTTTGTTGCGAATGTCAGTCATGAACTGCGCACGCCGCTGACTGCATTGATGGGATTTATTGAAACCTTGGGCGGGGCTGCGCGCGATGACGCAAAGGCCCGTGACCGATTTTTGCAGATAATGGCGCATGAAGCATCGCGCATGACGCGGCTGGTTGATGACCTTTTGTCGCTTTCACGTGTCGAAGAAGACGAACGCGTGCGCCCTCGCGAACATATTGATGTCACCGCGTTGCTTAGTTCGGTGATTAAGGGGCTGGAGCCACAGGCGTCTGCCGCGAATGTGTCGGTGACGCTGACAACATTGGGCGCGGGGGATATGGTGCCTGGCGATGCGGGGCAATTGGTGCAGGTTTTTACGAACCTAGTAGAAAATGCGATCAAATATGGCGCATCCGGTGAAAAGATCGATGTCACTATACATGCGCAGGCAGAAGATTTGCGCCTGCGCGGCCCGGCGATACAGATATCAGTCGCGGATTACGGTGAAGGCATCGCAAATCATCACATCGCGCGGCTGACAGAACGGTTTTACCGGGTTGATAGCCACCGTTCGCGCGCTGTTGGCGGCACGGGGCTTGGGCTGGCGATTGTAAAACATATTGTCAATCGGCACCGTGGGCGGCTTTTGATTGAAAGCGACGTCGGCAAGGGCACGACCTTTTCAGTTTTTTTGCCAATTTCTTAGGCTGTCATAAAAGATTTACATAAGTGTCACAAAAGCTTTGAAGCCGGGCCCTAGACGGGCCGGGATGACCACGCGACCCGCGCGTGGTCGATGTTTGACTGACTGGAGTGATTTGATGTCGATCATGAAACTGACTGCGACAACCGCAGTACTTGCCGCACTTACCGCAACTTCTGCTACTGCACGTGACAACGTACAGGTTGCTGGTTCTTCAACTGTTTTGCCTTACGCCTCTATCGTAGCCGAAGCATTTGGCGAAAACTTTGACTTCCCAACACCTGTTGTTGAATCTGGCGGTTCTTCTGCTGGTCTGAAGCGTTTCTGCGAAGGCGTTGGCGAAAACACCATCGACATCGCAAACTCTTCACGTCCGATCCGCGAAAGCGACATCGCGCTGTGCACAGAAAACGGTGTGAACGATATCATCGAAGTACGCATCGGTTATGACGGCATCGTTTTTGCGTCACAAATCGACGGCCCTGCGTTCACTGCCTTTGAGGCAAGCGACATCTTTAACGCACTTGGCGCAACTGTATTGGTTGACGGCGAAGTTGTTGCAAACCCTTACACACAGTGGTCCGAATTCAACGCTGAATTGCCAGCGGCTGACATTCTGGCGTTCATCCCGGGCACCAAGCACGGCACACGCGAAGTGTTCGAAGATAAGGTTCTGCTTCAGGGCTGTGAAGACACTGGCGCATTCGAAGCAATGATCGCTGGCGGCATGTCAGAAGACGACGCAGAAGACGCATGCATCGAAGTGCGCGGCAACGGTATCACAGTCGACATCGACGGTGACTACACAGAAACACTCGCACGTGTTGACACAAACCCGAACGGTATCGGTGTCTTTGGTTTGGCATTCTACGAAAACAACACTGACTCGCTGAAAGTTGCGACAATCGGTGGTGTTGAGCCAAAAACAGAAACCATCGCTTCTGGTGAATACCCTGTATCACGCCCATTGTTCTTCTTCATCAAGAAAGCACATATCGGCGTAATCCCAGGCCTGAAAGAATTCGCAGAATTCTTCATCTCTGACGAAATCGCTGGTCCATCTGGCCCATTGTCTGCCTACGGTCTTGTTGCTGACCCTGAACTGTCAGACACCCAAGCGACTGTTGCAAACGAAGACACTCTTTAATCAGAGTATGACGTTTCGGGGCACCCCATCAGGGGTGCCCCATCTTTGCTTTTGGTACCGCACCGAAACGTGCTGTGCCAAACGGATTAACAACCTAAAAGGGGTTGCGCTGCCATGTCGGCAATTTGGATCATCGCGGTCATTTTTGTGATCGCAATCGCAGGTTACTTCTTAGCACGTGGGCGCGCGCTCGCTTCTGCAGGTTCTGACCCGCGAAAAATGCACTCGCTGCCTGTTTATTATGGAACCAACGCAGCGATGGCTGCTGCGGGGCCCGCATTGCTTATTCTTTTGGCTTGGTTGATTGCCCAGCCTTTGCTGATCAACAATTCATTAACGCAGTATCTGCCCACTGAGATCAGGGGGGACGCGGGCGAAACATCGCTCGCGATGGCCGATGTAAACCGGATCGCAGATGGGCTTGACCTCGCGGTCGCCCAAGGCGCGATGACGGTTGAGGAGGCTAGAAATCTCTCAGTCGAGACAACAGATATCCGCGCAGAGCTGGCTGCCGTTGGTGTCGCACTTGGGTCTGATGTTGATGCCGCGACGTTGGCGCTTGCACAGCGTTACCGTGGCGCGACCGCATTGGGCGATATATTAAAAGCGGTTGTTGTGATCGGGCTTTCATTGGTTGGGGCAGGGATTGCCTATGCCATGACCAACAAAGATTTCCGCGCCCGCCGCTATGTTGAAAGCGCGGTGAAATTGATTTTGATTGCGGCTGCATCGGTTGCGATTTTGACAACCGTGGGCATCGTACTATCACTGGTGTTTAACACGATCGAATTCTTCCGGGCCTTTCCCGCGGCTGATTTCTTTTTCGGCACACGCTGGGAACCTAGCTTCTCTGGTCGTGGCGGGAATTCGGATCTAGGTTTCTTGCCGCTGATCTGGGGCACGCTGTTTATCTCGCTTATCGCGTTGATTGTGGCCGTGCCGATCGGGCTTTTCGCAGCGATCTACCTGTCAGAATACGCATCACCACGCGTACGCTCTATTGCCAAACCTATGATCGAAGTTCTCGCTGGGGTGCCAACGATTGTCTACGGTCTGTTCGCACTTCTTACAGTGGGTCCACTTTTGCTAAGCGCCTTTGGCGCAAACGGATCGTTCCATCTTGGATGGATGTCAGGCGGAACCGCGGCGATGACCGCAGGGTTGGTCATGGGCTTTATGCTGATCCCATTCGTGTCTTCGCTGTCAGACGACATCATCAATTCAGTGCCGCAAGCAATGCGTGACGGTTCACTTGGGCTTGGGGCGACCCAGTCAGAAACTGTCCGTCAGGTGATTTTGCCTGCGGCCTTGCCTGGGATTGTTGGTGCGGTCTTGCTTGCCGCGTCGCGGGCCATTGGTGAAACCATGATTGTCGTGATGGGGGCAGGTGCTGCCGCCAGCCTTTCTATGAACCCCTTTGACGCGATGACAACCGTGACCGCCAAAATCGTCAGCCAGCTGACAGGTGACGGTGAATTTAACAGCCCCGAAACGCTGGTAGCCTTTGCACTGGGCATGACGCTCTTTGTGATCACCTTGGCGCTAAACATCCTCGCACTTTATATCGTTCGCAAATACCGGGAACAGTACGAATGACCCTTGAGACTGCCGATATCACCCCTCCAGCCACACCAAGTGGCAAGGGTAAATCACTGCTGGCGCAGGACACCCGGACCAAGAAACGCAATGCTGCCGAAACACGGTTTAAAGCTTACGGCATCGCCGCGCTTGCCTTTAGTATCTTGTTTCTGGCGATGTTGTTGTTCGCAATTGTCCGCAACGGGGTGCCTGCGTTTACACAAACCTTTGTGACCATCGAAGTTGAACTGCCCGCAGATGTCTTGGACAAGAACGGCAACCGCGACATTGATGACATCAAAAAAGTGTCGACCTTTGGGTACAACCCCCTGATCCAAGATGCGCTAGTCGCGGCAACGGCTGACATTGAAACCGACGTGGCTGATGGTGATCTGAAAAAGATGCTGTCATCTTCAGCGGGTGCCACTGTGCGCAACGCGGTGATCGCAAACCCCGATTTGATCGGGCAAACGGTTGAGTTCGAAGTCTTGGCCTCGTCACGTGTAGACGGCTATATGAAAGGCCGCGTTGAGCGCGAAGATCTGGAACGTGACCGCAATCTTGATGCCGCACATTTGGATATTGTTGATGCGCTTTCACAAACTGGGGGCGTGACACGCAAATTCAACTGGGACTTCATTCTTGGTGCTGATGCCTCTGAAAGCCGACCAGAACAGGCTGGCATGGGGGTCGCGATGCTGGGATCTGTGTTTATGATGCTGGTTGTGTTGTTGCTGTCTTTGCCAATTGGTGTGGCTGCATCAATCTACCTTGAGGAATTTGCACCGCAAAACTGGATCACCGACCTGATCGAAGTGAACATTTCAAACCTCGCCGCCGTGCCATCCATTGTGTTTGGTATCCTTGGCTTGGCCGTGTTCATCCAGTTTGCGCATTTGCCGCAATCGGCACCGTTGGTTGGTGGTCTGACGCTGACGCTGATGACGTTGCCAACAATCGTGATTTCAACACGGGCGTCATTGAAAGCCGTGCCACCGTCGATCCGCTCTGCGGCATTGGGGGTCGGGGCGTCGGAAATGCAGACGGTGTTCCACCACGTATTGCCCTTGGCGATGCCCGGCATCTTGACCGGAACCATCATTGGTCTTGCCCAAGCTTTGGGTGAAACCGCACCGCTCCTTTTGATCGGGATGGTTGGTTACATCGCTTCCAACTATCCAGATGGGATTGCTTCGGGGTTCCTTGATCCAAACTCGGCTATGCCCGCCCAAATTTTCGAATGGGCCAAACGCGCCGACCCTGCGTATTACGAGCGCGCTTGGGGCGGTATCATCATCCTGTTAGTGTTCCTCATGACGATGAACATCATAGCGATCATTTTGCGCCGCCGCTTTGAGCGCCGGTGGTAGGAGAGATCATGTTAGACGATAAATATCACGCAGATCGGGCAGTAGGCACCATGCAAGACAAAAAGATTACAGCAAAAAACGTCCAAGTGTTCTATGGCGACACCCATGCGATTAAAGACGTGAACGTAGATATCGCGGATAAAACAGTCACCGCTTTTATTGGCCCCTCTGGCTGCGGTAAATCGACTTTCCTACGGTGCCTGAACCGGATGAACGACACGATCGATATCTGCCGCGTCGAAGGCGATATTTTGATCGATGATGAAGATATCTATGATCCGCGGGTCGATCCGGTACAACTACGCGCCAAGGTGGGTATGGTTTTCCAAAAACCAAACCCGTTCCCAAAGTCGATCTACGACAATGTGGCTTACGGTCCCAAAATCCACGGGCTGGCAAAAACCAAGGCTGACCTTGACGAAATCGTCGAAAGCTCGCTGCGCAAAGCAGCACTTTGGAACGAAGCCAAGGACCGTTTGCACCAGCCAGGCACCGGCATGTCAGGCGGACAACAGCAACGTTTGTGTATTGCGCGTGCGATCGCAACAGCGCCTGAAATCTTGCTGATGGATGAGCCATGCTCTGCGCTTGACCCGATTGCCACCGCGCAAGTCGAAGAATTGATTGATGAATTGCGTCAAAGCTTTTCGGTTGTCATCGTGACCCACTCAATGCAGCAGGCCGCGCGTGTTAGCCAGAAAACAGCGTTTTTCCACCTCGGGAACCTTGTTGAATTTGATGACACTGACAAAATTTTCACCAACCCCCAAGACCCCCGCACGGAAAGCTATATTTCCGGCCGGATCGGGTAAGGAGCCCAACAGATGAACGAACATATTTCATCCGCCTATGACCGCGATCTTGAAGGCATCACCACACTGATTATGCAAATGGGTGGCTTGGTCGAAGAGGCTATTTTACGCTCAGCCAATTCGCTTGCGAACCGCGATGTTGAATTGGCCGAGGCCGTTCGTGAAGCCGACAAAGCGATTGATGCTCTTGAAGAGCAAATCAACGAAGAGGCTGCGCGCACCATCGCGTTGCGTGCGCCTGTGTCAAAAGACTTACGGACAGTCCTAACCGTGCTTCGGCTTTCTGCCGCGCTTGAGCGGATTGGTGATTATGCCAAAAACATCGCAAAACGAACAAGCGTTTTGGTCGAGATGAACCCAGTGAGCGGTGCAGACGCGGCCCTGCGCCGCATGGCCCGCGAAGTTGAACAGATGCTGAAAGACACACTGGATGCCTATGTGCGCGGCGACGCCGAATTGGCCGAGGTCGTGCGCCAGCGCGATCAAGAAGTCGATCAAATGTATAATGCATTGTTCCGTGAATTCCTGACCTTTATGATGGAAGACCCCCGTAACATCACGGCCTGTATGCACTTGCATTTCATGGCAAAAAACATCGAACGCATGGGCGATCTGACTACCAATATGGCAGAACAAGTCATCTATCTTGTCACCGGTGAAATGCCAGACGAGGCCCGCCCAAAGGGCGATAAAACTGCTTATGTGTTTGAAACAGGATAAATCACATGGCACAGCAACCACATGTTTTGGTCGTTGAAGACGAGGCCGCTCAGCGCGAAGTTCTTGCCTATAATCTTGAGGCCGAAGGGTTTCGCGTGACACGTGCCGAAAACGGCGAAGACGGGCTCATCTGTGTTGAGGAAGACACGCCCGATGTGATCATTCTTGATTGGATGATGCCGCATCTATCGGGCATCGAGGTTTGTCGGCGCCTCAAGGTAAAGCCAGAAACGCGTGGCATTCCGGTGATCATGTTATCTGCGCGTTCAGAAGAGGTCGATAAAGTTCGTGGATTGGAAACGGGCGCTGACGATTATGTCGTCAAACCTTATTCCGTTTCTGAACTGATGGCGCGGGTCCGTACACAGCTGCGCCGGGTGCGCCCGGCGACTGTTGGCCAAATCCTAACCTATGATGATATTGTGCTGGACGCGGAAACCCACCGTGTCACGCGCGATGAAAACCCGTTGAAACTGGGCCCAACCGAATTTCGGCTTCTGACGACGTTCATGGAAAAGCCTGGTCGGGTTTGGTCACGTGATATGTTGCTGGACCGGGTTTGGGGGCGCGATATCTATGTCGATACGCGCACTGTTGACGTGCATGTCGGGCGGTTGCGTAAGGTGTTGACCCAGCACGGCGGCGAAGACCCAGTACGCACGGTGCGCGGTGCGGGCTACGCGTTAGGCTAAAAGTAAGGTGGGTTTAAACCCACCCTACGTCTTTAATTGTTCCCCCAAGGGCCATGATGGCCAGATCCGCCATCTGTGCGGGCAAACCCATGTGCCCCAAAGAAATCACGTTGGCCTTGGATCATATTAGCTGTGCCGCGGGCGGTGCGCATCGCGTCGAAATAGGCCAGCCCAGACGACAGTGCGGGCAGGGCGACACCATGCAGTGCACCCATCGCAACCGTTTGACGCAGCGCGTCATGGTTGGCTTTGACCGTCTCAGCAAAACGTGGCGCAAACATCAGGTTGCGGCTTGCGTCTTCGCCCAATGCAAGTGCCATATCATCAAGCATATCGGAACGAATAATGCAGCCTTCGCGCCAAACTTGGGCAATTTCTGGCAGCGGAAGATTCCAGCCAAATTCGACAGAGGCTTTGCTGATCATATCAAACCCTTGCGCATAGCACAGAATTTTACCGACCATCAGCGCTTGCTCGAGCGTATCTAACGTCAGCGCGTCATGCGGCATTTTATGCGGCCCGGTGCCAAATAGCGCCTCACCGGCTGCGCGGGTTTCAAGCTGCGATGATAGGTTGCGCGCGACAACTGCGGCTTCGATTGCTGGAATGGGGGCTGCAAGGTGCTGTGCCTCAATTGCGGTCCAGCGCCCTGTGCCTTTTTGCCCAGCGGCATCGACGATTACATCCAACATAGGCTGGCCCGTTTTTGGATCAATCGCAGCGGCGACTTTGCCCGAAATCTCGATCAGATAGGATTTTAACGGGCCTTTGTCCCATTGCGCAAATGTCGCGGCAATTTCGGCATTATCCATGCCCATAGCATCACGCATGATGCCATATACCTCGGCAATCATCTGCATATCCGCGTATTCAATGCCGTTATGAACGGCTTTGACAAAATGGCCCGCTCCGGCTTCGCCCATCCATGTGGCGCAGGCGGTGTCTTCGTGTTTTGCAGAAATGGCCGTTAGGATATGGGCAACCCGGTCCCAATATTCGCGTTTGCCGCCACCCATGATGGATGGCCCAAAACGGGCACCTTCTTCGCCGCCTGACACGCCAATGCCCAAGAAGGGCAAATCGCCCGCCTCAATCGCACGGCGGTTTGTGTCGTGGAAATTCGCATTGCCTGCGTCGATGATCAGATCATTGTCACTTAGCAAAGGGCGCAAAGCGGCAATTTGATCGTCAACAGGCTGCCCGGCGGGCACCATCAAGATAATCGCGCGGGGTTCTGCAATCGCTGCGACAAGCTCTTCAAGCGTTTGGGTCGGCGTGATTTTATCAGCCAATGGGCCTGCTTCCGCGTGGAACGCTTGTGTGACTTCGCTGGTGCGGTTCCATACGGCGATGTCAAAGCCGTTATCGGCAATGTTTGATGCCAAGGCTGCGCCCATAGTCCCAAGACCAATCAGGCCAATTTCCGCTTTGCTCATTGTTCGGACCCCTAAGGTTTGTCAATTTGTGGCAGGTATAGGCTGTCAATACAGGGATGGAAACGGGCCAAAGGTGAAAAGTTAAATCGGTGCGGTCACGCGCCCGTAGGCACAATGTACTGCAGCGCAATAAACGCGATATATGCGGTCACCATGACGATCCCGACGGGTTTTGTAATTTTGCCAACTGTCAGCATCCAGATGCTAAACCCAATCGCAATTCCGACTGTCGCCCAAAGTTGCATCCCCATCAATACCGGCGTCACTTCGAGCGGTTTGATGATCGCAGTCAGGGCAACAATCGACAGAATATTAAAGGTGTTTGACCCGATAATATTCCCCAAAATCAACCCGACAGAGCGTTTGCGCGCGGCGGCGATACATGTGGATAGTTCAGGTAGCGACGTGCCGAAGGCGACAACAGTCAAGCCGATGATGGCTTCTGGCACACCGATCAAGGTGCCCGTGACGACCGCGCCTTTCACAAGCATTTCTGAGCCAAGAGCGAGCGCGCAAAGCCCCGCGAGCAAAATGACCAAGGCCATGCCCATTGATGAAATCGGGCAATCGTCATCAGCGTGATCATCAATTTCGACTTCGAGGCTATCGGTTCTAAACTGATAGAAAACAAAGCAAACAAGAATGCCGAACATGATCAGCCCGAGCTGGGTAGAAAAGACTCCCTGATACATCCCGTAAACCATGATCGCAGTCGCGAGAAGCATCATTCCAAGGTCTTTGATCAGGTCTTTGGCCTTGCCTTCAATATGGAACACGATGGCTGTGGCTCCAAGCACCAGCAAAATATTCGCAATATTCGACCCTAGCACATTGCCAAGCGCGATTCCAGGAAACCCTTGCAGGTTTGCGTTCACGGATGTGAATAGTTCGGGCACAGAGGTGCCAAAAGAAATGATTGTTGCGCCGATGAACAGCGGCGATAATCCGGTTCGTTCCGCAATAAATACGGCTGAATCGATGGTCCAATCGCCACCTTTGATCAATAAGAACAGGCCAAACATAATGGCACCGGAGGAAAGAACAAAAAGGTCGTAATTGGAAAGAATCACCGATGCAGGCCCTGTCTATACTTTGGTCACTGGCGCACTTATGCATGGCCAACGCTGGCGTGAATAGCCCCATTGCTTATTTTCATATGACGACACGGAACTGTTGCTTTTATGGTTTGGGGCCGTTGCGCGCCCCTTGGTAGATGTGAAACGCAATTAGGAACCCAATCCCCAAAATGAGCATAAACAAAAGCACAGGCGGCCAAATCGCAACGGCATCGCAAATGGTGAGCGCCAATAGCGCAGCAAATACGCCAGCGCCGCCAAGCCAAGCAAAGCCGAGACGAAATGCCAGCCGGTCGACAAAGCCACTATAAAACGACCGCCAGACAAGCAAAGCAGTGGCCAGAAATATGAGGGCCGCAACGGCAGCCACATAGGCGCGGTTTGGGCAAATGAAGGTGCAAGCGCGGTCCATATCGGCCTGATAGTTTGCTAAAAACTGCGGCAAGCGTGGCGGAAGCCACATCTGTTTAAACATTGCGTTGATTGTTGGAGTTTCGGGCGCGTTTGGATCGGGTGCCGGCCAAAATCCGACACCTGCGAAATTGTCGTGAAAATAGACCAAATCATCGGCAAACTGGCTAAATGGTCCCGGATCAGGTGCATCTGCGGGCGCACCAGCGGCAGGGCTTTGCAAAACATGTTCATGGCCTGCGGGCGGCAGTACCGGAATAATACGGCGCAAGACGCGGGCGCGATCGATGCCGCGAAATGCGCCGTTTTCCATCCGCGCGCGCAAAGTTTTTTTACTATCCGTTGTCGGGCGTTCAAGGAAAAGAAGCACGTAATCAACGACCGGATTGGTTCCCGTTAACAGGGCTTTGATATCAGTGAAAACCGGATCACTGGGCGGCGCCTGAGAAAGTGATAAATCAAACGCGAGGTTGATTGTCTGATCGCGCGGCGCCAAATCTGCATTCAGCAAAGTCACGAGAGAAATCAGGCGTTCGATATTGTGGACGCTTTGCGTCGTGCCGTCATAGCCGTCGATGATCAAGGTGACGCCATCCACCTGTGGGCGATCCAATAGATAGGGAAACGCGGCGCGCCAAGCGGCAAGATCATTTGTGTCAGTGCGGTGGTAAGGTGCTGTCAAAGTCAGGATTTTTTGGACGGCGGTTGCGATTTGGACGTCAGACCAATTTTCCCATCCTGTCAGCTTTATCGCAAGGTCGGCCTGGGCGCGGTGCCGATGTACGGCGTTCACAAAATCGCGCTGGCCTTGGGTCCATTGCCCTTCATTGTGCAACACCAATGTGCCTTCACTGCTAAGCGCAAATTCTAGCCCGTAAAACGCAGCCCGGCTGACGATGCTGAAATCAACGCTGCGCCCGGGGGCGGCATCCTCGGGCGCGTTAAGCTGTGGGGCAAACCAAAACGGGTAGAAACTATAGATTTCTGAGTTCTCATCGCGTGTGTTGACGCAGCCGCAATCAGGCAGGGCAATCGCAGTGTCATAATCGGCCGTGGGGTCGGCTATATTGCGGCTTGCGTTGGCGCGGATATCCGCGATGGATGCGGCCGAAGGTGCAGGCGACAGTTGCGCAAGTGCTGCGTCCAAAAGCCGTGTATTTGGATATTCGACACCCAAAAGTGCTGTAAGTTCGGCGGCAGCGTCAGGGTCGGTGATCACCTCTTGAATTGCGGTGGCGGCGGGGGCGGCTGCGATCGCCTGTGTTAAGCTTTCCGTCAGCCCCCAGCGGGTTTCTACCGCGCCCAATATTTGGATCATATCGCGGTTCACGGCGGTGGCGATTTTATCTTCGGCGATAGGGGCAAGCAGTTTGCGCGCGTCTGATTTAAGCACTTCGGCATTTGGGGCAGGGACATAGGATGCTCCCAGCAAAGCCGCGCGAAACTCCGCGTCTGTGACGGTCGCAGCGATTGCGCTGTCTGTCGCATCGGTCACTCCGATGGTTGGTGTGACCTCAAGCGGTTCAAATTCAGGCACACCTTCGGGCAAAGTGTCGAACGTGTCAGACATTGGTTCTGCAGCGGCAGCCAGCACATCTGCGGCGGCCTCAACCTCGGCTTGGATGCGCGCGCTGGTCGCCGTTTGCAAATTGGCCCGCAGGCCGGTCAGCAATGCAGCACGGCTTGGCGCGGTTAGTCCAATATATTCGGCCACAACAGGCGCACTTTCGGCGAATTCTGGCACCAAAGCCAGGTTCGCTGCCTTTTCAGGGTTGAGCTGAAACGCACGCCCCAAATTGTCAGGGCTATTAACCGCGCGCATAATCTGATCGCGCGTACATGCGCTGACTTGACCGGCCAAGGCTGTATCAATCGCCTGCGAAAGATCTGTCGCGGTATCAAAGGTTTGCTCTTCGAGATCAGCCAACAAACCTTTGACATCGATAGGGTCGACCAGCCCATCAAGTGCCGTTTGATCAAAGCTGATATAGTCGGTGATCAGCGCGCCTGTGGCGGGTTTGCAGCTTGCCGGTAGGGTTTGGTAAAGCACGCTGTAATCGCGTGGGGTGGCGGCGCGGTTTGCAGCGCGGTAATCCGTGACCAGCGCTATGACCGCATCATCACTGCCCACCAATCGTGGGCCACGCGCGGCAATATCTTCGCCAAGCCAAAGCGCGAAATCAGGGCCCAGAATTTGTTGCACACCACCGGGCAGCGCGGTTTCAATCCGCCCGAGGCTGGATAAAACATCGGTCGTGGCCTGTGCGCCGCTTGCAAGGTCAAGGGCCGTGCATGTGGCCGCAGCAGTTGGCCAAGTGGTTTGATCAAGCGCTGTCAGCGCAAGTTGCCCGGTGCGCGCCAAGGCAGGAAGCCCCGTATCGTTAAGATCCGTGCAGTCCATAGGTCCGGTTTGGTCGAGCAGCCAATCCGCCGTTCCTTCGGGCGCGCCAACAAGCGCCATGATATTGATATTAAACATATCCTGATCGCTTGGCAGGATTGCATTTGCAAAACCTGCGTCCCCCGCAAGGCGCTTCCATTCGGGGACCAACCCTGCCAAACGCCCATATTCATCCGCGAGGTGCAGGGTTGCTTCGACCTGTGTGACCGTTGAAACCATGGGTACCTGCTGACACAAGCGCACCAAAGCCTGCTTTGTGTAGGACCCCAACCAATTATCGGACAGCAATATATTGTCGTCATCCAACGCCGTGCGCAGCCCGAGTTGAATTTCGTCAACCTGCGTAAAGGCGGGTGGATTATCAGGGATCGCGCGTAAATCGCGACAATCGGCCTGCGCAAATGTCGGAAGGAAAAGCAAAGCTGCGGCGAAAATTCGGGTCATCGGGTGCGTCCTTCTTTGCGCATCTCACCCGCAATCGCTTGTTGCAGATCACGGGCGCTGACATGGGTTGCGTCCCGACGTAGCGCGGAAATCGCGGCGTGACGGGCGACATTTGTGATAGGCCCACCCGCAAGCGGCGTGTCGCGGGCAAGGGCTGCGATATCCACATCGGGCTCAAGCGGCATTTTTCCTAAAATACTGCGCCAAAGGGCCGTGCGAAGCGCCGCATCGGGTTTTGGAAAGCCAACCGCCATCTGGAAACGGCGAAAAAAGGCTTCGTCGATGTTGCTGCGCAGATTGGTCGCTAAAATGACAAGGGCCGAGCATTCCTCGATCCGTTGCAGCAGATAGGCGACCTCTTGATTGGCATGGCGGTCGTTTGCGGAACTCGTCGACCCGCGCGCGCCAAATAGCGCGTCCGCCTCGTCGAAAAACAAAATCCAATTGTTTTCCTCTGCCATATCAAAGACCTGCGCGAGGTTCTTTTCCGTCTCGCCGATGTATTTTGACACGACCATGGCCAGATCGATGCGGTACACTTCAAGCCCGGTACGTTGCCCAAGCATCGTTGCTGTCAGCGTTTTTCCCGTGCCGGGTGGGCCGTAAAATAACGCCTTAAATCCGATGCCAAGACGGGCTTTCATGCCCCAATCATTCAAAATTGTATCGCGATTGGCGAGCCAAGCCGAGATATGGTCAAGATTATGCTTCACCTCGCGCGGCAAGATCAGATCATCCCATTGCAACCCGCTGCGCAGCCGCTTGGCTGGGAACTGAGGTGAAAAATCGGGTGCGGGTTTGTGACCTGCACATAGTTCAGCGACCCGATGGGCTGCAACCAACAGAGGCCCAGCATAAAGCGCACCGGGCGCAGCCCCTGCCGCGGGCAGTTGCCCAAGACTAAGCCCGGCAACCGTGCGGAGCGGATGATCGGGGGCAAAAAGCGCCATCGCCGCAATCCGCCGGGTCGTGCTGCTGCCACCAAGCAAAAACAGCGCGGTAATCGCTGTCGGGATAAAACTGCTGGTTTCGGTGCGTAGCCCGCCGAATTCCGAAAAAGGCCGATCAATGGCGGTGTTGCGCACAAAAAACGGATCTAAAACCGCCGGATTGACTTGCGTGGCGAGTGCCAGTGCAAACACGACCCGCGCAGATGTATCAAGCCGCGCCCGAACGATCATTTGCCCCAATGCCGAACCCGCATCGTGCTGTGGTGCTGCGGGGGGCGAAAATTGCCCGTCATCCCCGCCAAAGAAATGCTCCAGCCGTGCACTGATCACAGCACTTAACCAGGTGACTTCGGCCGTGACGGCTTGGGCGTGGATATCTTGTGTCGGGGCTTGGCTAGTCATCGCGCTGTCTCCAATCAACGTGCAGCGGTGCGGGCATCCAAGGCAGGGCGATCACGTTAAAAGCCCAAGGCAACCCATCCAGCAACATATCGTAGGCGCCTTTATTCACGGTTAGCTTTGGTTGGGTCGGATCGTCTAAGTCCATCACCCCGCCGCGCTGCACAAAGGCGGACCGCAACCCATCGGGCGATGTATTTCCAAGCCGCCCCCATTGCGCGATCACCGATTGGATAAGCCCGTCAATCAAAGCGTGGTTCGCCGGGTTAAGCACATGGGCGGGTAGGGCGTCAGCGTCGCTTGGCCGTCCCAAAAGACAGCCGTAAAGCGGATCAGTCGCGCCGCCATATCCGGTGTCACCCTGTGCCAGACGCCCAAGTGCGGCGCGCGCAAGTGGAAGATCTTCGGTGATGATTTTTGTGCCGTCGCGGCGGATTTCAAGCCGGTCAAACAGCATCGCAATGTAAGGGTGGAAAAGGACAAGCCCGGCAATCTGCGTTGCGCGCCGTGTTGACCCGTGTGGCGTTGGCTGTACAGCGGTCGGTTGTGGTTGCAAAATTGTTTTAAGCATTGCGCGGGCCTCGGCACGGGCAGTCGCACTTGCAACGGCAGGGTAATTTAGGCGCGCCATTGTGGCGCGCAGGGCGATGTCTCTTTTCTTGGCGTCGGGTATCAGGCGGTGCGTGAAGTCTTTAATTAGGTCAGAGGCTTGCGTGTTATTGTTATCTAAAACTGTTTCAACCAAATGCCCCCAAAACAGAACGGTATGTGGCGCCTCTGGCGGTAAGGCCGGGCGCAATGCAGAGTAAATAAGCTCAATCTGACCCATCAAATCGGGGGCCGTTGGTCCGATGGCATCTATAACGGCTTGTCTACAAGGCGCCTCTGGCTTGTCTGTTGCAGTGATTGTTGGCTGATCAGGGTCAGTAAGCGCCTCTGCGCGGTCGATTGCCTGCCTCATGTTGTCGCCCAAGGCGTACATCGCGCGCGTGAATGCGGCGTGCGCTGCGCTATCAGCGTCATGGGTTGCACTGCGCGCTGCGGCAATATCAACCGGGGCATCGGCGATAACTGCAGCTAAGACATGACGCTTTGCTGCCAATGGATCTGGGGCGTCATCAAGCGCGGCAATGGTCTGTAAAAGCCGCTTTGCCTTCGGTGGTATGCGCGCATTTAGTTCATTTGTAACATCCATTTCGGATGGTAAGTAGCTAATAACATGCGAATAAAGTGAATTTGTTTTGGTTTCCTTGCTATCTGTTGGGATAAATCTGGTTTGCTGAAATTCACGATAGCGCGCACGTGCGATTTCTAGTGGGGATTGCTCTGGTTCTGGAGGCGGCGCAGGGGCTGGTTTGGGTGGATTTTCTTGGCAAATGATCTGTGCAAGGGAAGTGGGCCGATCGTCCTCATTTTGCGGGAACTCAACTGCTGCGACCAAAAGTGCGGTTTCGATATCTTGTTTGCGCATCCTTGCGACGCTGCGGGCTGCGGTCTCTGCGGACGGTCGGTCTTGTCCCGTGAGGAAAAGGGCTAGATCTGCGGGCGATTGCGCGCGCTTTAGGGTTTTTGTTGCAAAATCCCATGGGCGACCAGCGTGATCGACAAGACGGGTGATCAGTGCGGATTTTGTGCCAGATATGGCCAAGCCGCGCGCGGCTGCCATCGTCTTTAATTGTGCAAGGCTTTGCCCTGCAAAGGCAGCGCGCGGTGATTGTTGTTTGCGCGGGGTTAAATAGGGCTGAAGCGCCGAGACAAACCCATCGCGTAGTCGTGTGCGCACCAAATCCCAATCAAGCGGGTCGTCGAACTGCCCAATATCAACCGAAAGCGCGGCAATCTGTGCAGGCGCATGATCACGCCCAGCGGCAGTGAGAACCTGATCAACGGTTGTTAGCACCTCTTGGCGCAGCGCCAGCAAGAGGCGATCTGGACTATTCACGGCCTGCGCTGTGCTGGTGACCTGCAGATCAAACTCAAGCGTGCCTATTTGGTTGATTTTTTTGGGTGCGGTCATGTTATTCATGTGGCGCGCGCCGTCAGGGTTTGGATGGCATGGCGAATTTGGGCCGCGTGATCCTCTGGCGCAGTGTACCAATCACCGAGTTTTGGCCGCAGGTCGTGGGTTTCTTCCGGGCTAAGCCATAAGATTTGAACATAAATATGCGCGGGCGCGAGCCGTGTAACCAAATCGGTAACGAACAGTCGAAAGCTGCTATTACAAGTCCGCGCGGTCCATCCGGGAATTAAAAGCGCGGCCCGTGCTGGTGCGAAATCTGTTTGCTTTTGGCGTAGTTGAATATCTTCAAACAGCCATAGCTTTTCCGCGTCTTTGTGCATTTCAACAAAACTAACCCGCAGCCGATTGGCCCATTCTTCGACGTTTTTGCGTGTGTGGCTGCTGCCGCAGGGATAGAGATCACCGCCACTATGCGGTTGAAACATGACTTCCCAATCGCTTTGCCGATTGCGCGCGACGATATAGGCATCGCTTTGGGCTGCGCGTTGGAATAATGCGGGCGTTGTGCGTGCATCCACGACCCAAGGACAGCTCATCGCGAGTTTCGCGAGTGACAACGGCGCGACCGTATCGTCGCGTTTCACAAATGCATCAAGTGGCCGGGACGGTAAAATAACATCTGCGGATTTAATTGAAGGAGGGGGCGGTTGCATCTGCGCGTCGACCGTGATCGCATCCACCCCTTGATGGGTCGCCACGCCAAGATCGGCCAAATGCGCTAGCCGGGCTGCAAAACCGTATTCAGGATGATTGGTACCCGAAAAGCGGTTAAACGCGGGGAGGTCGCGCAAGTAATCCTCGCGCCATGTCACTTCCCACGCCAATCGGTCGGCGACGCCGCGATAGCGGTGCAAACAATCGGGATCGCACAGCGGCATTTCTTCGCCTTGCAGCGCAATCAAATAATCCAGCATCGTGATCCGCGCGCGCAGTAGGGCCGGATCAAGCAGGTCTTGCGGATTGTGTTGCGCGTATGTGGCTGGAATATTGCCCAAGGGGGCGCGCATCTCGGCGAGATGGCGATCCATCATCTGCCGATAGGATGTCAGCCCACCGTTTTTATCTTGGGTTGCGGCGGCAACCCGGTAGGGGTTTGGCAGGCTGTCGTTGGTAGAGCGGTCCTGCAAGCTTCGGTGCTTGCCTGCATAGCCCACCTCCCAATCGGATTGCGCTTTTCGGTTGCTTTGTCCGGCGATACGCGCGGCAGTGATACGCCCCAATTCTTCTTGGATGGTATTTGGGTTCAGGACAACCGCCCCCCCATCTCGCGTCACGCGCAGCGGAACGAGATGATCGATTTGCGGTAAAATCGGATCAAAATATATGCGCGGGTCATGCGGCAGTTGCGCGATCGTTGTATTCGTTTCTGGATCCAGAATGTCGAATGCGCCGATATGGGAAACCCCTGCGATATCGCGAAACTGGGCAAGTACCGCATCAAATCGGGCACTATCGCGCGCATCCGCAGGCAAATCCGGCCATAATCCGGCGGCATCGTCAAAAATATCGCTGCGTGTCGCGCCCGACGATTCAGAGCCTTGCACGCGTTGTGCGGGCAACCCTTTGAGCAATAGTCTGAGTTGATGAAAAATTTCGGCGACGATGCGGTCGGGCTGGGCAAAGGGGCCAATGGCGATTTCGCCCGTTACAACGACGGGTTTAGGTGTTGCGATATCAATGCGGTTAATCGCTGTCGCCAGCATCCGATTTTCATCAAAACGGGCGCGCGTCTGGGCGACAAGCGCGTCTTGCCATCCGCTGGCAGTGCGCAAAGTCTCTTGCTGTGGGTCAACGCTGTTTCGTGGAATAATCACCAGATCTACCAGACCTGCAGCAGGGCCGGGGGTGACAAAAACACGCTCGAGCATTGGCAGTTCAGATAGGCAACTCGCCAGATCTGTATAGGTGACAGGACGGCCCGGTAGAACATCGTCGGCAGGAAATATCCCGCGCTGCGTCAAATCTAAGTTTTTGTGGCGATCCGTTAGCAGATCACGCACATCATGGTCGCCTTGATAGGCAATTTCAGAGAGAGCGAAGACCGATTGTTCAAGCAAGGTCACGCCGGGATCATGCAGGTTGAAATCGGTCCAGATTTTGCCGGATGCGTCTTGGGCGGCGGCAATGGCACGGGCGCGAAGATCGTCAAATGTGAGCGGCGGATCCATCATGAGAGCTCAGCCTCGCGCGTGGGGCCACCACGTGATCCGGCCATTGTGGGGTCAAACCAAAGGCGGGTCAGATAGTAGCGGATCACCTTGTCGGGGCCGAAGTTCGCGTTGGTGCGCATTTGCAGCTTATAATGATGGCTGTTTTTGGTCGCGACCCAACGCAGCCGAATGCGGTCGGCATAGCTGCCGTAAACGGCGGTTTGGGATTTGATCCGCCGCCGTCCAAACAGCCAATTTAGGACCCAATTGCGCGGGTGGAACGCATTCATCGCGATTGCATGAATCATGGAATAGCGGCCTTGGGTCAATTCGGCCCCGGCGCCAGCCATGATCTCAAACGCTTGGCAGCCGGTCATTTCTGGCGTGACATCATGCCATTTACCATCGGCAGGCACATGCGGGATATCATCACTGGCAAACCCAATGCGCCCGCGTGCGCGTTGCACCCCGTTAACATCAAGCTGCCATTCCGGCGCGTCATTGCGTAGCCCCAACCGCCCTTCGGGCGAAAAGCTGACCCCAAGATTGTCGCCCGTAACATCAGCGCCGCGCCGAAAATGCAGGCTGCTACTGTCTTCGCCATGATCAATGACCCACGCCGGGTAATGCGCGCTTAGGCTTTCATAAAGGCTGAGCACCCGTTGTGACCCACCGACAGACGTCAACCGCAAACCATCGGCGGCAGTTTTGGAATACCCGTCTTCGATCTGGTTCACGCCGCTATCAATCAAATCGCGGTAATGTTCGGCGGTGGGCAGCGCCCCATCGCGAAAGAACGCCTTGAGCGTGGTGCGATCTTTTTTGGTCATGGGTGACCCTCCTGACCTACGATAAGCATGTCACCGATCCGCAAACGGCCGATGCCGCTTTGGGTTGGAGCGATGGGTTGCTTGCGTTCTGATGTCGAAATGGCGTGGGTTTTGGCGGAAAGGGGCAGGGCCCATGGCCGCGATGGTCGTATGATGGGCCCAAGCGGCCCGCGCCCATCCACCTGCGCAGTATCGCCAAGCGCGTAATGCTGGCTGTCGTCCGCGACGAAATGCAAAACTGAAAAATCAGTTATGCCAAGCACATCGGGGTGTGCGGCGATTTGTGCCTTGAGCATCGGTACGTTCAACTGCCAACCAAACCTGGCGATGTCATCACCGCCGGTCCAAACCGATAGGCACTGCGACACGTAGTGCTGCAGCTTGTTGGCCAGGGCGCCATCGTCTTGGAAAGGGACAAAGCGCAGGGCGGCCCGAACATGGAGGCGATCAAATGCAGGGTTCACCACCTCATACTGGGCGTCTGGGTGCGCATGTCTGTGAAGAAACGCACGCACCCGCTCTAAGGTGCCGACAT